>NZ_JANAVK010000002.1:130267-743721 GCF_024213425.1 Micromonospora sp. A3M-1-15
CTCCTCGCGCTCACGGTGTCACCTCGGTTCGCGACTGCGGGGCTCGCAACCGCGGCTCACTCCTCGCGCTCACGGTGTCACCTCGGTTCGCGACTGCGGGGCTCGCAACCGCGGCTCACTCCTCGCGCTCACGGTGCCCCCTCGCCGAAGGGGACCAGCACCGTGCCCTGCTCGCCGGGACCGTCCCAGAGCACGGCACGGCCCGGCCGGGGTTGCCAGAGCACCGGCCGGTCGAAGAGCTGCTCCAGCCGGCCGCCGGGCACGTCGGTCACCACCACGGCGGTGAGCTTGTCCACCTCGCCCTCCGGACCGAGCAGCCCGGCCAGCGGCGCCACCGTGCGCCACCAGCCGAGCAGGTGCCGGCCGGCCGGCGGCCCCTCCAGCAGCAGCGCGCGCAGCAGCTCGGGCGGCAGCTCGGTCGCGTCCGGTACGTCCAGCCCGAACACCACGAGGTAGCCCGGCTCGTCCGCCGCCATCGCCGCCCGCAACCCGGTCACGTCGACGGTCTCCACCCGGTGCCGCCCGGCCAGCTCGGCGGCGAGCACGCCGGCCGGCTCGGCCGAGCCGTTGGCCAGCGGCGCCAGCACGAACCGCGCCGCGCCCGGGTGCGCCGCCGCCGCGCTGCGGACCGCGGTGACCAGCAGCCGCTCGGCCTCGTCGTCCCGGCCCAGCACGGCCAGGTTCCGGCCGGCGGCCGGGCCGAGCGGCACGGCCACCGTGGAGCGTCGGACGTCCACCGCCCGGCCGAGCAGCGCGGCCGGCGCGTGCGCCCGGCCGGCCAGCGCGGCCCGGTGGTGCGGGTCGTTGGCGAGCAGCGGGCGGGCGAACCCGGCGAAGACCACCGGCGGGGCGGCGCCCTCGGGCCGGGCCGACCAGAGCCGGTGCCGCAGGTCGGCGAGGACCTCCGGGTCCTCGTGCGGGTCGGGGAACCGGATCATCCGCTCGTGGCCCCGGGTCGCGCCGCGCGGGCCGCCCAGCCCGCCGGCGGTGTTCACCACCGCGCTGCCCACCGGCAGGCCGGCCGCCGAGTCGTTGGTCGGCTCCAGCACGGCCGAACCCCCGGGCAGCGCCACCCGGACCGGGAACTGGCCGAGCAGCGGGTCGCGCGGGCCGCCGATGGCGAGGTCTCCCTCGCCGGCCAGGACCAGGTGGATCCCGTACGACCGGGCGGCGCGGGCCAGCCCGTCCAGCCGGGCGAGCAGGTCGGTGGCGAGCCGGTCCCGCTCACGCAGCAGCAGCGGGAAGTTGTCGATCACGCAGACGATCCGGGGCAGCGACTGGTGCTGGCGCAGCTCGGCGTAGCGCTGCCCGCCGGCCCGCCGGGCCGCCTCCTCCCGGCGGCGCAGCTCCGCCTCCAGCTCGCCGAGCAGGTCCGCCACGTACTCGCGGTCGGCGGCCATCCCGGCGGCGCGGACCTGCGGCACCCAGGAGCGGTCCCGCTCGGTCTGGAGGAACTCCACGAAGGACTCGCCGTCGTCGAGGTCGGCCAGGTAGAGGACCAGCTCGTCGGGGCCGTAGCGGGCGGCCAGGCCGAAGAGCGCGTCGGTGAGGAACGCCGACCGGCCGGCCTGCGAGCGCCCGCTGACCAGCCAGTGCGGGGTCAGCTCGGTGAAGCCCAGGCTGACCGGCCGCCCGGCGGCGTCACCGACCGTCGTGACGAGCCCGTCGACCGAACCCTCCGCCCAGAGTTCGCCGTCGGGCAGCAGGTCGGTGAGGGCGAGGCGGGAGCCGTCCTCGATCTGCCGGACCAGCCGCCGGCACACCCCGGCCACCAGTTCCTCGGGCGGGTCCTCGTCGAGGAAGACCGGGCAGTTCAACCCGCCCGGCGACTCCGCCCCGGGACTGCTGAAGCCGGCGGCGGGCGGATCGCCGACCAGCGCGTACGCGGTGCGCACCGCGAGCGGGGTCGCCTGCGGCAGCGGCACCGTGTCGGGCCAGCCGGCCACCACCAGGTGCAGCCCGGCCCGGGGACCCTGCGCCGCCAGCTCGGCGAGCCGGTCGAGATCGGACGGGGCGGCGCCGTCGGGCAGGGCGGCCACCATCAGCAGCAGCGTACGGTCGTGCCCGCGCTGACGCGCCGTGCCGGCGGCCACCCACTGTTCGGCCTCGGCCAGCACCGCCCGGAACCCGGTCAGGTCGGTGGCGGGCGGCGGCAGCAGGCCCGCGTCGGCCAGCGGCGCGTAACCGGCCAGTGTGGCGCCCGGGCCACCGTCGACCGCGCGGGCCAGCAGGGCGCCGGCCGGGCTGGCCGCGAACAGCCGCAGCAGCAGGGCCCGGAGCAGCCCGGCCACCCGCGGGTCGCCGGCGTCGGCGTCGACGCTCAGATGCCCGCTGCCCAGCAGCGGCACCAGTGCTGGGAACCGGGCGTCGTCCAGCGGCG
This sequence comes from Micromonospora sp. A3M-1-15, assembly GCF_024213425.1. Classification (NCBI taxonomy): domain Bacteria; kingdom Bacillati; phylum Actinomycetota; class Actinomycetes; order Micromonosporales; family Micromonosporaceae; genus Micromonospora; species Micromonospora sp. A3M-1-15. The sequence continues at coordinate 132,648 of NZ_JANAVK010000002.1, forward strand.
CGGCGGTGCCGACCCGGACGAAGGTGGGCGGGCCGTCCCCGGGCGGGATCGTCGGGGCCAGCGTCTCCAGCGGGTCGCCGGCCCAGCCCGGCGCGGCGAGCGAAGCCGCGGCACGGAGCCGCTCGGCCAGCTCGTACTGCCGGTGGTGATCGGCGGGCGCGGGCCGGATCTCGTCGAGGATCGCGGCCGCCGCGGTCGCGGTGGCCTCGGCCCTGCGGTGCAGCGCGGCGGCCCGGCCGGCGCGCGCCTTCGGACTCGCCACCCGTCCACCTCTCTTCCCGAGGCCGACATCTCCTCCCCGATGGTGACGGTATCCCAGCCGGGGGCCGTCCTCCGGGATGTCGGTCGGCGCGGTGCCCGGCTCAGCGGTGAGCAGCCTCACCCGCCGGACCCGTCCGGCGGTTCGCCACGATCCGCCAGTTCTGAGGCATTGGGTACGCGGCGCGCAGCCGATAGCCTCAGGAGGTGGAATCAGTGCAGCCCCCCGCCGGTTCCCAGGTCTCCCGGGTACCGGCCCAGCGGACCCCGCCCGAGCAGTTGGCGCCGCCCGCGCCCGCTCCGGCGCCGGTACGCCCGAAGCGGCGGCTGCGCACCGTTCTCGTGGTGGTCGCCGGGGTGTTGGCGCTGCTCTGCGCCGGTGGCGCGGTCGTCGGCTTCGTGCTGTACGACCGGGCAACCGCTCCCGACCGCAGCAGCCCTGAGGTCGCGGTGGCCAACTACATCCAAGCCTTCTTCGAAGACCGCAACGACACGAAGGCGGACGAGTTCACCTGCGATGGCGGTACCGACCTCGGCGATTTGAAGCTCCTTCGTGAGGACCTCGTGACTCGGGAAGGTCGCTTCGGGACAGAGATTTCTGTGGGCTGGGAAGCGCTCAGTGTGCAGCAGCAGGGGGACCGCGCCATAGTTCAGGTTGACTTGGTCATCTCGGCGTTCGTCGATGGGATCTCGCAAAGCGATCGGCAGGGCTGGCGGTTCGAAACGCAGCGCCGAGACGGCTGGCGCGTGTGTACGGCCAAGCGCTCCTGATCGGTCTCTCTCACTCCAGCCAGAGCAGGTGGACCGGTACCTCCATGGTGGTCGGTGCCTGGCCGCGCCAGGCCCAGCGGTACCACTCCAGTTCCGGGGCCACCCGGACGCAGATGTCCCCGTCCGCTCCGGAGTAGGCCTCGGTGACCGCGCGGAGGTCACGCTGCTCGGTCGCCCCGGTCACGTGCACCACCCGCCGGCCGGTGACGGAGTCGGCCTCGAAGACCGGCGTGGGCGGGCGCCGGGTGGGCGCGTCGAGTGAGACCAGCCGGATGCCCGGCTCGGGCGGACCGGCGCTCGGCCGCCGCTCGCCCACGGTCTCCACCCAGACCCGCTCCACCGGCACGAGCGGCGCGAAGACCTCGACCTGCTCGGACTCGGCGCGGTACCACTCGTGCTCCGGGATGACCGGCACGTAGGTCCGGCTGCCCTGCACGACCCGCTCGTCGGCGCGCAGGTCACCACGCCACCCGAGGCCGGGCAGGCCGACCAGCACGCGGCGGCCGCGCAGTTCGATCCGCCCGGTGGCGGGGACGATGTCGACGGGTCGGGGCGGCAGCGGCGCCCAGTCGGGCCGGTCCGCGAAGGGGTCGGGCAGCGGGTTGCTCATGTGCCGGTGCGCCTCACGCGGTCCCGTCCACCGGGACGCCCCGCTCGCGCATGAACGGCACCGGGTTGACCGCGCCGCGGCTGGACCGGTCGCTGTCGATGTGCACCTCGAAGTGCAGGTGCGGGCCGGAGGAGTTGCCGCTCGTGCCGGAGAGGCCGATCACCTCGCCCGCCTCCACGGACTGGCCCGGGACCACTTGGGGGCGCTCGATCATGTGGCAGTAGCGGGTGATGTAGCCGCCGGCGTGCAGGATGTCGACGAACCAGCCGCAGCCGCCCTTGCCCGGCCAGCCGTCCCGGTCGCAGTCGCGTTTCCCGGAGTGGTCGGGGTCGCAGCGGGCCACCAGCACGCGGCCCGCCGAGGCGGCATGGATCTCGGTGCGCTTGTCGGCGGCGAGATCGACCCCGTTGTGGCTGGGCCGCTCCGTGGTGCGGAAGCCGGAGACGACGCCGCCGGGCAGCGGGGCGGTCCAGCCGGAGGCGGCGATCCGCGCCCCGGCGGCGGCGTCGCAGACCGCCTTGCCGGCGATCTCGACGGTCCGGGCGGCCCCGCCGGCGAGCGCGTCCACGATCCGGCCGGCCAGGTCCTCGTGCTTCGCGTAGGCGTCCGGGAAGGCGCTGACCTGCACCCGCTGCGCCACCACGGTGAGCGGCCGGTGCTGCCAGTCCCGCACCCGGACCATCTTCTCGTAGAACTTCCGGGCCGTGTAGGAGGGCGTCATCCGCTGCTCCACGCTGCCCCACCCGGGTCGCTGCTGGAACAGGCCCAGCGAGTCGTGGTCGGCCCCGACGCCCTCGTGCGGCAGGGCCAGGGACGCCGGCACCGTGCTGTTGGCGAGGTTGCGCAGGGCGGACTCCTGCATGGCGGTGGCCAGCGCGATCACCCAGCCGCGGGCCGGCACCTTCATGTCCTGGCCGACCTTGATGATGACGGCGGCGTTGCGGAGTTGGCCGTCGCCGTACTCGGTGAAGCGCGGCATGTCCCCGGTGAGGTTGACCTGGTAGGCCGGGTCGCAGTTCAGGCCGGCGAGCACGCCGTCCTTCTGGTCGCCGCCGAGTTCGGTGAGGAGGAACGCGCCCGCCCCGCCGACACAGCAGAGCAGGGTGAGCACCGTGGTGACGGCGGTGACCAGCACGCCGACCCGGAGCTTGCGGCGGACCGGCGCCGTGACGTCGGGCGCCGCGCTCACTGCCGCTCCCAGTCGACCGCATCCACCAGCCACCGGCCGTCCGGGGCCACCAGTTCAAGCCGGAGCCGGCCGTTGTCGAGCGGGACCAGCGCCTCCACGAAGGACTCGGTCCGCGGCCGGAGGGTCACCGCGCCGGCCGTCCGGCGGGCGGGCACGCTCTCCGGGTCGGCGCCGGTCATCTTCTCGACGAGCGCGGGGGTGGAGAGCGGCCGCAGCCGGGCCTGCCAGGCGTCGCCGCTGCTGCCGGGGCCGGTGAGCCAGGCCGTGGTGAACCGGCTCGCGGTCTGCTCGGGGGTGGCCTCGCCCGCCCGGGTCTTCGGGGAGACCGCCGCCGGCGGGCTCGACAGCACCCCGTCGTCACCGGCGTGCGGGTCCACCGTGCTGATCGGCTGGCTCGGCCGGGTGCTGAGGCCGGTGGTCGAGTCGACCGGACCGGAGACCAGCCGGGCCGCGCCGATCACGCCGAAGACCAGGACGGCGATCACCAGGGCGATGCCGAGCCGGGACCGCAGTACCCGGGTGAACAGGAATTCCAGCGCCCGCCGCACCGGTGTCACCGTGCCTCGGAGCGGACCCGCGGCGCCGGCTTGGGCGCCGGGGCGCGGTCGGCCGAGTCCGGCCGGTAGACGGCGAAGGAGGGCGCCTCCTCGGGCACGTCGGGCCCGGTCCAGCCGCCCGGCTGCCGGCGGGGTCGGGCCGCGCCGCCGCGGCGCTCGGACCCGGGCTCGGTCGCCGGTGCCTGCTCGGGACGCTCCCGCCCGTCCGGCCGTTCCCGTTCGACCGCCGTGACGGTGTGCGCCGGGTCCTCGTGCCGGGCCTCCGGCCGGAGGCTGCGCTGGTCGGCCGGGACGCCGCGCCGCCGCCCCATCGCGGGCTCGGCCGTGCCGCCCGGCTCGGCCACGTCGAGGCGGGCCGCGACCCGCATGTCGCGGAAGAACCGCCGGTGCCAGGAGCCGGCCGAGCTGACCGCCTCGCTGCTGTCCTTGCCGCCGAGCTGGGTGATCCGCCGGTACGGGCGGAGCAGCAGCCAGCCCACCACGCCGCAGAGCCAGACCAGGACCACCTGGAGCCAGCCGGGCAGGGTGGGCGTGTTCATGATCAGATCCACCGCGAACAGGTAGATGGCCGCGCCCGTGCCGAAGATGGCGATGTTGAACACCGCGGCGACCACGGCGTTGGCCAGCCGGCGGAGGCCGGCGCTGGCTGGGCGCATCAGCCCGACCGTGCCCAGGATCGGCGCGGCGATCACGGCCCACCGGAAGATGAGGAAGCCGAGCAGCACCAGCAGCGAGGCGGTCAGGTCGAACATCGCGAAGAGCAGCGACGCCAGCACCGCGATGAAGCCCGCGCCGATCCGGTCCATGTCCCGGACGCCCTGGAGGTACTCGTACGCCTCCGGATCCTCCGACTTGATCTGCTCGGCCACCCGGGCCCACTGCTGCTGCTTGGCCTTGATGATTACATCGCGAGTTGCGGGCTTGGCGCGGATGGACTCCGCTTCTCCCCAGGTCAAGGATTTGGCGTCGTAGAGCGCCGGACCGTACTTCTTGGCGGTCTCGCTGTCGGCCGAGCCGAGCACGCCGCGCAGCCAGTTGCGGTAGAGCATCGTCTCGGTCGCGGTGTCGCTGGCGCGGACCGCAGGCGGGCGTTTGTCGACACACGCATCCGGGTTCGGCAGGACGCACTTGTCCGGGGGAATGTCCTTGGACGTCGGACCGACGGCGTCGTGCACCACGCCGAGGCTCGTGATCAGGGCGTTGTCGGCGATGTTTGCCGACTTGACCGGCCAGGCGGCCAGGGCGGTCACCGCGACCATGACCAGGATGGCCCAGCCGGCCGTGGTCATGGCGTTGCTCATGTCCGACTGGCGTGACCGCCAGAGCAGGTAGAGACCGACCACGCAGATCGTGATGATGCCGAAGACGCTGAACACCTTCTGGTAGACGGCCTTGGTGGCCTGCTCCACCAGCGGGTCCGCCCAGCGCCACATCGTGCGCGGGTCCCAGGCCCGTTCGCGCAGCGCGTTGGACGCCCCGATGATCGCGTTGGCGAACATGAACTCGCCGTTCGCCACCATCGTGGTGAACCGGTAGTCCGGATGCAGCACCGAGGAGGCGCAGCCGCCGTCGACGTCGTACGTCGTGTAGCTGTATCCGGCATAGCCGTAGTCGCTGTAGAGGCCCTTGGGCCCGGGCTGCTTGGCGGAGTCGGGGCGGGAGGCGAACCAGCCGGCCAGACCCGAGTCCGGGGCCCCGGGCACCGGCGCGTTGCGGCACTCGACCTGGTCCTCGCTGACCGCCTTGAGCTTGGCCACGCAGGCGCGGAAGTCGGCCTGCCACTCCTTGGTGCTGCACAGCTCGGCCCGGGCCTGGGCGGCCGGTACGGCGGCGTACGCGGGTGTCGCCCCGACCAGCGGCCAGGCGATGGTGGCCCCGGCCAGTACGCCGAGAGCGAGGAGGAGCGCCGCGATCCGTGCCCTCGCCATGTCACGCCTCCAGATCAGCCAGGACGGTCGGCAGTTGCCCGGCGGCCTGGGCGACCGTGGCGGGTGTGGTGTCCAGGTGCTCCAGCAGCCCGTCGACGTACGACACGTCGACCCGGACCTTCTGCACGCGCCCGTCGACGTCGCGCATGACGAACTCGCGGAAGCCGAGCCGGGCGGCCGAGCCGCTGTCGGCCTGGGACAGCGAGGCGAGGGTGGCCTCGTAGCCGTCGTTGACCGGCACCCGGAGCAGCCGCAGCGCCTCGGAGGCGATCTCGGTGTCCTCGGCGATCCGGCCGACGAAGACGGTGGAGACGAGGTTCTGCACGTCGAGACCGAGGATGTCCTTCGGGTTCTGCGAGGCGACAAGCGCGGCCAGGTTCCACTTGCGGGAGTCGCGGGCGAGGCGGACCAGGAACGAGCGGCCGGAGCGCCAGCCCTCCATGAAGTGCGCCTCGTCCAGGCCCACCAGCTTGCGGGAGGACATCGAGCCGCCGTAGCAGCGGCGGACGGCCAGCCGGTGCGCGGTGTGCAGCATCGGCAGGGCCAGCGCCTCCTCGGCCGACCAGTACTCGCGCTCGATCTTGAGGTCGGGCAGCCGGAGCCCGGCCATGGTGATCACGGTGAGCGCCGCGTCGGCGCCGAGCAGCCCCTCGGGCGGGCGGCCGAAGAAGAGCATGGCCAGCGGCATCTCGGCGGTGTCGAGGAGCAGGTTGGCCAGCTCCCGGCCGGCGTCGTCGTCCAGCCCCTGGAGGCAGGCGACCACGTCGTCAAGCGTCGAGGTCTCCTCGGCCGGCACCTGGCGTACGGCGTGCCGGAACAGGGTGGCCGTGGACGCCTCCCGGGCCACCTGCGGCGGCACCAGCATCATGCAGATGTCCTGCACCAGCATCCGGCGCTCGGCGCGAGCGTTGGAGACCGCGATCTCGAACTCCCGGTCGCCGGCCGCCCCGGCGGCGAACTCGGTGCGCAGCGGCGTGGGGATCAGCGCGTACGGGGCCAGGGTGCCCTGCTCCGAGCCGGTCAGGTTGAGCACCCGCGAGTACGGTGCCAGCTCGGGCATGGCGCAGAGCCGGGCCAGCGGGCCGGACGGGTCGAGCAGGGTCACCTGCACACCCCGGCGGGCGGCCAGGTAGCCGAGCGCGCCGAGCAGGGTGGACTTGCCACCGCCCGGCTCGGCGACGAAGACGGCGAGGCCGGAGCGCTCGCGTACCTCCATGGGGAAGTGCAGGTCGAGGAAGACCGGGCGGCGGCAGGTGCCGGCGGTCCGGCCGATCAGGTCGCCGCGCCGGTCGCCGACCGTGGAGGCGGCCTGGGGCAGGGCCGCGGCGAGCAGGTTGACCGGCATCCGCCGGACGTAGCCGGTGTTGGCGATCGGCTCGCCGGGGATGAACTCGCGGGCCAGCCAGTCCTGGTTCTTCGGGTGCTGGAGCGAGATCCGCAGCTCGCGCGAGTAGAGCTGGATGAGCCGGCGGGCGCGTTCCAGGCACTCCTCGCGGGTGCGGCCGCCGACCGCGATCCGGTGCCAGCCGTGCGCGCGGGCCGAGTCCACCGGTAGGCCGGTGGTCATCTCGTCGCCGATCACCAGTGCCCGCTTGGCCAGCCGCTCCAGCTCGGGCGGCGCGTCGATGCCGTGCTCGGCGTAGTCGAGCTGCTGCGAGCGGATCATGCGGAGCCGGTGTTCGAGGTTACGGAAGGAGTCGCCGGGGCCGAGGATGTCGACCCGGGTGGAGAGCTCCATGGGCCACGGCAGCCGCTCGTGGAAGTGCAGCCAGGGCTCGTGCCGTTCGGGGATCTCCAGCGGTTCCATCCGGCCGACCGCCAGCACGGCCACGTGCCGCTCCTCGCCGGTCATCCGGTTGACCAGCTTGACGGTGGAACCGTAGGGGGTGCGGTAGCGCTCGACCTGCTCGGTGAGGGCGAGAAGGTCACCGCGTTCCCACCGGCCGTTGGTGATGGGGGAGAGCACGCCGGGCGGCGCCATGCAGAGCGCCACCGAGCGGTAGAGCAGCCACTCCAGTTCCTGCGCGGTGACCCGGCGGCCCCGCATGCCGAACGCGCCGAGCACCTCGTCGAACTGCTCGACGGTGCGACCGAGCCGGCGGCGCTCGCCGTCGGCGGTGCCCCGGCCGAAGGTGCGCAGCAGCCGTTCGGTGAGCGAGTCGCCGAGCGACCGGCGGGCGAAGGTGACGCCCAGGTAGGTCTGCCCCTCGGCGTGGTTGACCGCCATGAGGTGCCGCTGCGCGGCGACCAGGTGGTCGGCCCAGCCGGTGGTGCCGGGCACGTCGGGCAGCGGGGCGGCGGTGTGCGCGTCGATGGTGCGGGCCCACTCGTCGGCCGGGAACGGCCGGGTGGTGCGGCGGAGGTGCAGCCGGAAGCCGGCCAGGCCGGCGTACTGCTCGGAGATCGCGGAGAGCAGCGCCTCGCGCTCGGCGTCGGGGCGGAACGCCCAGCGCACCTCGGGCAGCCAGTACCAGGCCGTCACCGTGTTCGGGGTGAAGGTGAGGTGGCCGGCGATCTCGGTGATGGCCAGTTCGACCGAGGGGTCCCGGTCACCGAACTTGATCTTCGGGGCCTTGACCCGGACCGGCTTCGCGAGCTTGCCGCCGCGCTCCGGGGACCGCTGCCGGGGCGCGGCCACCTCCCGGCCGGACGGGGTGGCCAGCTCGCGCGCCTCGGGCCGGGGCTCCGCCGTCCGCCGGTCGCGCCGGCGGGCGGGGCGCTCGACCGGGGTCTCCGGCTCGGCCGGCTCCGGCTCGGCGGTGGACCGGAGCGCCGGGAGCCGGTCGCCGACCTGGTGCGGCACTCGGGTACGGGTGGCCGGCGCCGCTTCGAGGGCGGGCCGCTCCGGCGCTTCGGCGGCCGCGGGCACCGCCGGGTGGGCGGCCTCGACCGCCTCGCGGGGCCGGCCCACGGGGCGGACGCCGGGCGCGCTCTCCCGGAATCGGGCGGCCGGCGGCTCGTCCTCCGGCCAGGCGGGCAGGGCCGGTGGCGGCAGGGGCCGCTCGACCGGCTCCACCGGAGCGGCGTGCTGGTGCGGGATCGGCAGGGGCGGCTCGACCGGCTCGACCGGGGCGGAGTGCTGGGACGGGACAGCCCGGGGCGGCAGGGCCGGCTCGACCGGAGCGGCGTGCTGGTGCGGGATCGGCAGCCCCTCGCGGCCGACGCCGCGCCGGGGCGGCGCCACCACGGGCTCCACCGGGGCCGGCGGGCCGGCGGGCGGGCCGGCCGGCCGTCGGGCGCGGGGCTGCGCGCCGCCGAAGAGGTCGAGGAAGGGGGAGTCGATGTCGCCGCTGTCGGCGACCACGGGCTCCCGCTGCTCGCCGCGCGGGGCGAGCGGCCGGGGCGGCTGGAAGACCCCGACGCGACCGTGCTGGGGGCTGGTCACCAGCGCCGGGTCGAGGGTGACCTCGTCCAGCTCCTCGTCCGGTGGGTAGTCGAACGATCGCGCACGGTTACCGTAGGGCCCGGCCGGACGTCCGGCCGGGGAACCCGGCGTGGAAGAGCGACTCATGCGACCGCCTCACCCGCGTCGTTCGTCTGCGCCGTCGGCGTACGCCCGGTCATGCCAGTTCCTCCCGGATCCTGATCCGGCTCGCGACGAGGCGCGGGTCGCGCAGTTCCGCGGCCGGCTCCCGGGTGCGTCGCCAGTCCGTCAGCGCGGTCCGGATGACCATGCGCGCCGGCCGGTCCGGGTCGACGTACCGGAAGATGAACGAGGTCGTCACGATGGCGAGCGAGATCTCCCAGGCGGGGAACAGCTCGACCTGGAGCGTGAACAACCAGTGGATGAACATGTAGAGGGGTACGAGCAGCATGAACAGGCCGTACTGGGCGTACGGCAGATGGACGGGAAGGGTGTAGCCGGGCGGCCCCAGGTAGACGAGGCGAGCCCGGTAGATGTCGTCGTCGGTGCGCAGCCGCATCGTCGCCCAACGCCTATTCGAAGATCAGCTTGATCAGGTAGTCGCCGACGAAGAAGAGTGTGGCGGCGCCGGCGATGAAGGCCAGCCCGATGATCGCGATGGCGGAGCTGGTCAGCACCTTGGAGATCTCGCCGCGGCTGGCCCGGCCGATGAAGATCACGCCGAGCACCGCGAGCAGGATCGGCGCGATCTTGCTGGCGAAGAAGGAGACGACACCGCTGGTGTCGATGCCCTTGGGGGCCGGCTCGGCGAGTGGAGTCGACGCCAGGGTGTGGAGCGCGTGGTCGACGGCGGCGGACGCCGTCCCCATGAGCTCGATGGCGATCACTGGAAAACCTCCCCAAGGTCGCGGCCGGCGGCGCCGCGGTGGTGCACGTGGGCAAAGCCTGGCGGGATGGTGCTCGTTCCACACAGCGTCGACGACGCTGCGCTTGTCACCCACCACGGAGGGTGGTGAGCATTGGGGGGATTCGTCCCGCTTCGGCCCTCCCTCCAGGCTTCGCCATCTCGATGCTGGGCAATTCCAAAGCGTACGGCCCGGCCACCTTTGCGACAACCCGCGAAGAGTCGACCCGGAACGGCCCCGACGACCGATCGTACACCTGTTCCAATCCGCACGTCAGGGGTGTCGTCCGCCGGGGTCGCCCGGGCCGCCGGAAGCCCTGCTGGCGACCGGTACTGTCGGGTCCGTGACCGATCTGGTACGGGCGGAGGCCCCGGTGGTGATGGGCGTCCTCAACGTCACGCCCGACTCCTTCTCCGACGGCGGCCGATACGCCGACCTCGACGCCGCCGTCGCACACGGAGTGCGACTGCGGGCGGCCGGCGCGGGCCTGGTCGACGTGGGCGGCGAGTCCACCCGGCCGGGCGCCGACCGGGTCGACGCGGAGACCGAGATCGCCCGGGTGCTGCCGGTGATCCGCGAGCTGAGCGCCGCCGGCATCCCGGTCAGCATCGACACCAGCCGGGCCCGGGTGGCCGAGGCGGTCCTCGCCGCCGGCGCGGACGTGGTCAACGACGTCTCCGGCGGCCTCGCCGACCCGGACATGGCCCGGGTGGTCCGCGACGCCGGCTGCCCCTGGGTGCTCATGCACTGGCGGGGGCACTCCCGCGAGATGCGGGACCTGGCCCGCTACACCGACGTGGTGGCCGACGTGCGGGCCGAGCTGAGCCGGCGCGTCGACGAGGCGCTGGCCGCCGGCGTGGCCGCCGACCGGATCATCGTCGACCCGGGGCTGGGCTTCGCGAAGACCGCCGCGCACAACTGGGAGTTGAGCGCCCGCCTGCCCGAACTGGTCGACCTCGGCTTCCCGCTGCTGTTCGGGTCGAGCCGCAAGTCCTACCTGGGCCGGCTGCTCGCCGACCCGGACGGCAACCCCCGCCCCACCGCCGAGCGCGAGGCGGCCACGGTGGCCACCAGCGTGCTCGCCGTGGCGGCCGGCGCCTGGGGGGTACGCGTCCACGACGTCCGGGCCACCGCCGACGCGCTCGCCGTCTGGCGGGCGACCGGCCGCCCGCGCCTGGCCCGGCCCACCACCGACGGGAACCAGGGACCGACCGGGCGGCCCGGCAACGACGAGGGGGACCGATGACCGACCGGATCGAGCTGACCGGCCTGCGCGCGCACGGCCGGCACGGCGTCTACGACTTCGAACGCGCCCAGGGGCAGGAGTTCGTGGTCGACGCGGTGCTCGAACTCGACCTCGCCCCGGCCGCCCGCTCGGACGAGGTGACCGACACCGTGCACTACGGCGAACTGGCCGAGAAGCTGGTCGCCGTGGTCACCGGCGAGCCGGTCAACCTCATCGAGACGCTCGCCGACCGGCTCCTCGCGGTCTGCCTGGCCGAGCCGCTGGTGGCCGCCGCGACGGTCACCGTGCACAAGCCGGAGGCCCCGATCCCGCACACCTTCCGGGACGTGGCCGTGACGATGCGGCGTACCCGATGAGCCGGGCCGTGTTGTCGATCGGCAGCAACCTGGGCGACCGCCTCGCCCACCTGCGCGCCGCGGTGGCCTCGTTCGGGGACGCCGTGCTGGTGGTCTCCGGCGTCTACGAGACTCCACCGTGGGGGGATGCCGACCAGCCCGCGTACCTCAACGCGGCGGTGCTGGTCGGGGACCCGGCGGCGACCCCGCGCGACTGGCTGGCGCGGGCCCGGGCCGCCGAGGCGGCGGCCGGCCGCACCCGTGACCCGGAGCGACGGTACGGGCCGCGCACCCTCGACGTGGACGTGATCGCGGTCTGGGACGCGGCCGGGGAGCCGGTGCTCAGCGACGATCCCGAGCTGACCCTGCCGCATCCCCGGGCCCACCTGCGCGCCTTCGTGCTGCGGCCGTGGATCGACATCGAGCCGCACGGCCGGCTGCCCGGCCACGGCTGGCTCACCGACCTGCTCAACGCCGAGCCACTCGCCTCCGACGCGCTGGAACTCGGTCCGCGCCCCGATCTGGCGTTAGAGTCGGACACATGACCCTGTGGAGCCGGACGGCATGAGCCAGGCGCAGTCCCCGCGCGACCCCCAGCGCTTCCGGATGGGTCCCACCCGGATCTCCACGCTGGTGGTGGCCGCCCTGGCCGCCGCCGCGCTCGCCTGGCTGCTGATCAGCACCTTCTACTACGAAGTGGCCCCCGACCTGCCCTGGCTGCCGGTGGTCACGCTGGCCGGCCTGGCCGTGCTGGAGGCGTACGCGGCGGTCAACACCCGCGGCCGGATCGAGCGCCGCCCCGGGCGGGATCCGGTGAACCCGCTGCTGGTCGCCCGGTTCGTGGTGCTGGCCAAGGCGTCCGCCCTGGCCGGGGCCATCTTCGCCGGCTTCTACGCCGGGCTGACCGCCTGGCTCTTCGTCGAGCGGACCAACGCCGCGGTGGGCGACCGACCGGCCGGCGGGGGCGGGCTGCTCGCCTCGCTCGCCCTGGTCGCGGCGGCGCTCTGGCTGGAGCGGTCCTGCCGGGTGCCCGAGCAGGAGGACGACGAGGACCGGGAGCCCGGCGACCGGGAGACCCCGCGCGGCCGGCTCTGATCAGGGGGTTCCCAGCACCTCCCCCCGCAGGTACCGTGCCTGGCGACCGGAGAGCAACGGCCGCCGCCGGTCCGCCCGCGCGTCGGACCGCACGGCCGGCCATGTGGGAGGCGCGGGCCATGGCGTACGACGAGACGGGCCGGATCGCGCCGGTGGAGACGTCGTCCGGCGTGCCCGCGGCGGTGCTGGAGAACGTTTTCGACGACCCCTCCCACGGCGAGCCCGGCCGGGACCGGATCGCCGTGCACGTGGTCTGGGAGTTCCTGCTGCTGGTCGGGCTGGCCGCGGTGACCTGGCTGCTCTGGCGGGAGGACGCGGACGCGCTGCGCGGCGGGGCGTTGAAGACGCTGCTGGTCGACGTGGCCGGGCTCGGGCTGCTCACCCTGGCCGCCGGGCTCAGCCTGCGGGCCGCCGCGGTGAACCTGGCGATCGGGCCGGTCGCGCTGGCCGCCGCCCTGCACTTCGCCGAGCAGGGCGACCGCGGTGTGCGCGAAGCGCTGCTCCCGGCGCTGGTGGTGGCGGCGCTCGGCGGGCTGGCGCTCGCCCTGGCCGTCGTGGTGCTGCACGTGCCCGGCTGGGCGGCCAGCCTGGCCGGGGCCGCGGCCGTGATCGTGTACATCGAGCGGCGGACCACCCCGGTCGTGGTCCAGGGCGGCTACGACCCCCGGCGCACCGCCCTCTACCTCTTCGTGGGCTTCGCCGCGGTCGCCGTCCTCGGCGGGCTCTTCGGCGCCATCAAACCGGTCCGCCGGCTGGTCGGGCGGTTCCGGCCGGTCGCCGACCCGGCCCTGCGGCGGGGCGCCGTGGCCGCCACGGTGACCGCGCTGGCGCTGATCGCCTCGACCGTGCTGGCCGTGCTCGGCGGGGTGCTGATCGCCGCGAACGGGGACGGCCCGGTGGCGCCCGCGAGCGGGCTCGACTGGTCCGTCCTGGCGATCGGCGCGGTGATGCTCGGCGGCACCAGCGCGTACGGCCGGCGGGGTGGGATCTTCGGCACGCTGCTGGCGGTGTGCGCCGTGGAGGTCTTCCTGGCCTGGGCCGTGACACAGGACTGGACGATCAACCGGTGGGCGGTGGGCGGGGCCGCCCTCGGGGCCGGCCTGCTGGTCACCCGGCTGGTCGAGACGTTCGGCCGGCCGCGGCCGACGCCGCCGGGCGGGGTGCCGGCCCGCTCCACCGGGCCGAGCGGCGACGGCACGATCAGCACCGGCTGGGCCCTGACCCCCTCGGCCGAGCCGGCCGACGCCTGGCCCTCCGTGCTGCCCGTCCGGGACACCGACACCGTCGACTCGTGGGAGTCGCCGCGCTGGGAGAGCGAGCCGCGCCGCTGGGACGCGGGGGACCGCTGACCCGGCCCGGCCGCCGCCGGCGTGGCGTCCGGCGGGCCCGAGCTGATCTCGCCGGTTAGGCTCGCGGCATGACGGAGACTCCTGCCCCCGGCGGCCGTACCTTCGACGAGCTGGACAAGCTCTCCACCGAGGAACTGCGCGAGCAGGCGTTCCACCTGGCCCGGGAGCGCCGCGACGTCGAGTTCTTCTGGTCGGTGCTGCGGCACATGCCCAACGCGGACGAGGCCGCGGTCCTGGACGGCGCCCCCAACTCGATCGGGCCGATCATCGACGAGGCCAACGCCCTCTGGCGGGAGATGGCCGGGCACGGCTACGAGGAGGAGGAGTCCACGCCGCTGCTGCGGGCCGCCTTCATCGACTACCTGTTGAAGCACTGATCGATGACCACCCGCCGACCCTCGGCGGTTTCGCGGGTACGCAGGTTTGCCCGGCGCGGCGGGCCGGGAACTGACCGCTCCATGGCCCTCACCAACCGCCCCCGCACCGTCGGCGCGTACGGCACGGCCGCCGGCACCGGCACGCTCGCCGCGCTCCTGCTCGTCGCCGTCTGCGGCAGCCCGATGTACGTGGGCTGGGTGCAGGACCACACCGACCCGACCGGGGCCGGCGGCTGGTTCCTCCGGCTGCTCGCCTGGCCGGCGTGGCGGCTGCACGCCGACGACCCGTCGCAGGGCGTGCTCGCCACCAACCTGCGGGCGATCCTGCTGATCGTGCTGGCCGCCGCGCTGCTCTACGTGCTGCCCGGCCCGCAGGTGGCCCGGGTGGAGAGCTCGGGCAGCCAGTTCTTCTCCGGCTGGGGCGCGTACGCCCTGGCCGCCGGCTGCACCGCCCTGCTGGCCACCCTCCTCGGGCCGCACGGCTCGCTCTTCGCCGCCTTCCAGGGCGCAAGCACCGGCGTCACCTACGGCTTCTTCGCCGGCTGGATCGTCGGCCTGGCCAGCCTCGGCGGCCGAGCCTAGGGCTCAGGATCGGCGGCCTGGCCAGTCCGGTCCGTCCGGCGCGGCCGGGCTCAGGGCTCAGGGCTCAGGGCTCAGTCCAGCACGCCGAGGCCCAGCACGCGGGCCCGGCTGAGCAGTCCCACCGGCCGGCCGTCCTCGGTGACCACCGCGTGCTCGGCGCCGGAGGTGAGCAGCCCGCCCAGCGCGTCGTACGCCGAACCGCCCAGCGGCACGGTCGGCAGGTCGGCGCCGCCGTCGGCCGGGAGCGGGTCGAGCACCTCGCGGGTCACCGGGGTGACCGCCAGCCGGCGGATGCCCCGGTCGGCGCCGACGAACTCGCGGACGAACGGCGAGGCGGGCGAGCCGAGCAGCGCGGCCGGGGTGTCGTACTGCTCCAGCCGGCCGCCCTCGGACAGCACCGCGATCCGGTCGCCCAGCCGGACCGCCTCGTCGAGGTCATGGGTGACTAGCACGATGGTCTTGCGGACCTCGGCCTGCAACCGGAGGAACTCCTCCTGGAGCCGGGTCCGGACGATCGGGTCGACGGCCGAGAACGGCTCGTCCATCAGCAGCACCACCGGGTCGGCGGCAAGCGCGCGGGCCACCCCGATCCGCTGCCGCTGCCCACCGGAGAGCTCGTGCGGGTAGCGGCGGCCGAACTGCCCCGGGTCGAGGCCGACCAGCTCCAGCAGCTCGTCCACCCGGGCCCGGGTCCGCTCCCGGGGCCAGCCGAGCAGCCCCGGCACGGTGGCCACGTTCGCGGCGACGGTCTGGTGCGGGAAGAGGCCGACGTTCTGGATGACGTACCCGATGCGGCGGCGCAGCGTGACCGGGTCGACCCGGGTGACGTCGTCGTCGCCGAGCAGGATCCGTCCGTCGGTGGGCTCGATGAGCCGGTTGATCATGCGCAGGACGGTGGACTTGCCGCAGCCGGAGGGGCCGATCAGCACCACCAGCTCGCCGGCCTTCACCTCCAGGCTCAGCTCCCGCACCGCCTCCGTGCCGTCGGGATAGCGCTTGCGGATGCGCTCCAGGGTGATCGAGGCCGCGCGGTGTCCGGCGTCCGGGGTAACGTCCACGTGTGTCCCTCCACCTGAGCTACCGGGCCGCGCCCGGTAACCCGTGGTTCTCCTGGCAGTACGTGCGGGACAACTCTGACACGATCCTCGCCGCGCTGCGGGAGCACACCTGGCTGACCGCCCGTGCCGTGCTCATCGCGGCGCTGGTGGCGCTGCCGCTCGCGGTGGCGGCCTACTGGTTCCGGTCGCTGGCCGCGCCGATCGTGGCGCTGACCGGGGTGCTCTACACCATCCCGTCGCTGGCGCTGTTCGCCTTCCTCGCTCCGTACCTGGGCATCGGCGCGATCACCGTGCTCACCGTGGTGGCTCTGTACGCGCTGCTGGTCATCGTGCGCAACGCGCTGGCCGGGCTCAACCAGGTGCCGCCCGAGGTGCGGGAGGCCGCCGAAGGCATGGGCTACGGCCGCTGGGGCCGCCTGTTCCGGATCGAACTGCCGCTGGCGCTCCCCGGCATCCTCACCGGCGTACGGCTGGCCACGGTCTCCACGGTGGCGCTCGTCACGGTCGGCGTGGTGGTCGGCCGGGGCGGCCTCGGCCAGCTCATCTTCGCCGGCTTCCAGAACAACTTCTACAAGGCCCAGATCATGACCGGCACCGTGCTCTGCGTGCTGCTGGCGCTGGTGCTCGACCTGATCCTGGCCGCAGTGGGCCGGCTGCTCACCCCCTGGCTGCGGGGGCGGAACTCATGAACCCGGTGCAGCAGGCGGTCGTCTGGCTGAACGACCCGCTCAACTGGACGAACCCGGGCGGCGTCCTGGACCGGCTGGGCGAGCACCTGAGCATGTCCGCGCTGGCGGTGCTGCTCGGCTGCCTGGTGGCCTGGCCGGTCGGGCTCTGGCTCGGGCACACCGGCCGGGGCGGCGGCCTGGTGCTGCTGGTGTCGAACGTCACCCTCGCCGTCCCGACCCTGGCCCTGCTGACCATCCTGCCGTTGACCTTCCTCGGCTTCGGCCGGCCGGCCGTGGTGGTCGCGCTCGCGGTCTTCGCGGTACCGCCGCTGCTGGCCAACGCGTACACCGGGGTGCGGCAGGCCGACCCGGAGGCCCGCGACGCGGCGCGCGGGATGGGGCTCTCCGGCGCGCAGGTGCTGCGCCGGGTGGAGCTGCCGCTCGCGGTCCCCTACCTGGCGGCCGGGTTCCGCACCGCCGCCGTCCAGGTGGTGGCCACCGCGGCGCTGGCCTCCTTCGTCAACGGCGGCGGGCTCGGGCAGATCATCCGGGCCGGCTTCGGGCTGGACATCGCGGCCGGCGGCGGCCAGATCGTCGCCGGCGGCGTCCTGGTGGCCGGGCTGGCGCTGCTCGTCGAGGGGGTGCTGGCGCTGGTCGAGCGGGTGGTCACACCGCGCCCGCTGCGCCGGGCCCGGCGGGCGGCGAACCGCCGTGCGGCCGACGCCACGGCGGGCGGCTGAAATCCACCGGGTGACGATCCTGTGACGAAACCCGCTCGGAGTTTGTCGGTCCGAGCCGGAGGATATTGGCTGGAACTCGCGGGCGGCTGATCGGATCGCCCGTCGGACACGCGGCCGGCCCGGACGGGCCGCGCCGGGACACGGAAGGCGGGCACTGATGCGCGCACGTACCAGCCTGGCCGTCGGGGCGCTCGGCGTCCTGACCGCCGGCCTCCTCGCCGGCTGCGGCGACGCCGGCTCCTCCGGCACCGATGCGCCCGAGAAGGGCGCCTCCGGGGCCGGCTGCGCCCCGGTGGCGGGCGACAAGCTCGTCGTCCTCACCGACGACAAGAAGCTCCAGAACACCGACAACGTCATCCCCGCGGTCAACGCGAAGGCGGCCACCCCGCAGCTCGTGGCCGCGCTCGACAAGGTCTCCGCGAAGCTCGACACCCCGAAGCTCATCGAGCTGAACCGGGCGGTCGACGTCGACCGGAAGACCCCGCAGGTCGCCGCGAAGGAGTTCGCCGACGCCAACGGCGTGACCGACGGCGTCGAGAAGGGCCCGGGCGGCCAGGTGACGGTCGGCGCCGGCAACTTCAGCGAGAGCCAGACCATCGCCGAGCTCTACAAGATCGCGCTCACCGCGGCCGGCTACCAGGTCAAGGTGCAGACGATCGGCAACCGCGAGCTCTACGAGCCGGCCCTGGAGAAGGGCCAGGTCCAGGTCGTTCCCGAGTACGCGGCGACCATGGCCGAGTTCCTCAACACCAAGGCCAACGGCAAGGACGCCCAGCCGGTCTCCTCGCCCGAGCTGGACAAGACGGTCAGCGCGCTGAAGGCGGCCGGCGACAAGGTCGGCATCAGCTTCGGGCAGCCCGCCCAGGCGCAGGACCAGAACGCCTTCGCGGTCACCAAGGCGTTCGCCGACAAGTACCAGGTCGCCACCCTCTCCGACCTGGCCGCCAAGTGCTCCGGCACGGCCACCGTGCTGGCCGGCCCGCCCGAGTGCCCGCAGCGGCCGAAGTGCCAGGCCGGCCTCGTCGAGGTCTACGACTTCAAGGCCGGCTCGTTCAGCTCGCTCGACGCGGGCGGCCCGCAGACCAAGAACGCCCTGAAGACCGGCGCGGCCAGCGTCGGCCTGGTGTTCTCCTCGGACGCCGCGCTCGCCGCCAGTTGACCGACGCCGCCGCGCCGGCGGGCCGCCCCGGCCCGCCGGCGCCGGCGGGGCAGGCCGCCGTGGCCGGATGGGAAGTCCTGGTCACCGGCTTTTACATCGATGCTTTCGGCCCGTTCCCTACCGGGGCAACTCTCGGTACTCTGCTCAGCCATGCCCGCCTCGGTCGCCCCCGCCGAAAACCGCAGTCCCGCGCTGCTGACCGTCCTGTTCTGGATCGGCGTGGCGCTCGCGCCACTGGCGGCGCTCATCCTGCTGGTCGCCGACGGCAACGGCCCGCTCAGGTTCGGCGCCGTGCTGGCGATCCTGGCCGTGGTGCTGATCGGCCTCTCCATCGCCCTGCGCGCGGAGAGCGGCGGCGGCGCGGCCGGCGCCGACGAGCTCCGCGCCGAACTCGAGCAGCTCCGCCGGGAGCTGCGCGGCGAGATCGTGGCCGCCGCCCAGCGCGGCAACCAGGCGCTCGACCAGGTCCAGCGGACCCAGGAGTCGGTCACCGCGATGCGTCGTCGGCTGGACGCGGCGGCCGCCGGTATCGCCGCCGCCGCGGGCATCGCCACGTCCGCCGCCGAGGAGCCGGCCGGTGGCCGCGCCCGGGTGCCCGCCACCGAGCCGTACGACGAGGGGCGCGCCCGCCCCGAGCCGGCCCGGCCCCCAGTGCGGGACGAGGACGAGCCGGCCCGCCGGGCGGGCACCCGGTACGGCACCGACCACGCCGCCGAGCACCCGGGCCACGCCGACGACCGCCCGCAGGCCGGCGTCTACGGCGGCGACCGCGCCCAGGCCGGCGTCTACGGCGCCGACCGTCCGCAGGCCGGCGTCTACGGCGCCGACCGTCCCCAGGCCGGGGTCTACGGCGGTGACCGGGCACAGACCGGCGTCTACGGCGCGCCGCGCGTGCCGGAGCCGGAGGTCCGGCCGGAGCCCCGCCAGGTCGGGGTGGTGCACCACACCGAGACCGTGCACGTCACCACCCGGCACACCATCGTCGACGGTGGCGCCGACCCGGCGGGCACCCGGTACGGCGGGTACGCCGGCCGCTGGTCCCCGGCGCCCGAGGAACGCTCGTGGAGCGGCGCGGAGCCGGAGGACCGCCCCCGCGCCGGCTACCGGGACTCGGACGACGACCGCCCCCGCGCCGGCTACCGGGACTCCGACGACGACCGCCGCGCCGGTTACCGGGACTCCGACGACGACCGCCGCGCCGGCTACCGGGACTCCGACGACGACCGCGCCCGGCCCGGTCGGGACGAGCGCTCCTGGTCCGCCCAGGTCGGCGGCGGCTGGTCCGGTCCGGCCGAGGGCTCCCGGCCCGGCGGTTCGGTGTCAGGCCAGGGCGGCGAGCGCTCCTGGTCCGGGTCCGCCGGTCCCCGCGACGACGCGTCCTGGTCGGGCGCGCCCGGCGGCGAGCACCCGTGGGCGGGTGTCGGCCGGGCGTCCGGCGAGGACCGGGCCTGGCCGGCGCGGGCGGACGACGACCGCGGCTGGGCCGGGGAGCCGGCGGACGACCGGGCCTGGCGGTCGGGCCAGGACGGGCCGGCCGACGACCGGTCCTGGCCGGCGGGGCCCGGCGGCCGCGAGGAGGCGGACTGGACCGCCGGACGCGACGAGCCCGCCCGCACCGGCCAGGGCGCCTGGGCCGGCCAGGCTGACCGGACCGCCCAGGGCGGCTGGTCGGGCCAGGGCGACCGGGGCGGGTACGGCGAGCGGGCGGCCGAGGGCTGGGCGGGAACGGGCGCTCGCGCCTGGACGCCGGCCGAGCAGTCCGGCCGGGCCGACGACCCGGACGGCGACTACTGGTCGGAGTTGCGCACCGGCAACCGGTGGGCCGCGGTCCGCGACGACGAGCACGGCCGGGAGATCCGGGTCGGGGAGCGGCGGGCCGCGGTGCACGCCGACGGCGGCGGCACCGAGTACCGGGTCGAGGACCGCTGGGCGTCGGTCCGGGGCAGCGCCGGTGCCGGAGAGGCGGCCGGCGGCTGGGGCGAGGAGAGCCGACCGGCGCTCCCGGCCGGGGGCGTGCCGGTGCCGGACGAGTGGCGGCCCCCGACGCAGCGCAGCGGCCAGCCGGAGTGGCGCCAGGTCGAGCCCGAGCCGGCCCGCTACGGCTACCCGCCGCGCGACGACGCACCCCGCGCAGGCGGCACCGACCGCTGGCGCTGACGGTCCGCCTGCCGGCGGCCTGGCGCTGACCCGGTCGCCTGCCGGCGCCGCTACTTGTCGATGTCGCCGACCACGAAGAACATCGAGCCGAGGATGGCGATCAGGTCCGGCACGAGGCAGCCGGGGAGCAGGGTCGCCAGCGCCTGCACGTTCGCGTACGAGGCGGTGCGCAGTTTGAGCCGCCACGGGGTCTTCTCGCCCCGGGACACCAGGTAGTAGCCGTTGATGCCGAGCGGGTTCTCGGTCCAGGCGTAGGTGTGCCCCTCGGGCG
Organism: Micromonospora sp. A3M-1-15; assembly: GCF_024213425.1. Taxonomy (NCBI): domain Bacteria; kingdom Bacillati; phylum Actinomycetota; class Actinomycetes; order Micromonosporales; family Micromonosporaceae; genus Micromonospora; species Micromonospora sp. A3M-1-15. Next base: position 153,267 of record NZ_JANAVK010000002.1, read on the forward strand.
CCTTGACCACCTTGGGCAGCCGGGTGTTCACCGGCCCGCTGAGCCGGTCCACCCGGTCCAGGCACTGCTCGGCGAGGTCCAGCGAGGCGTACACCTGGTCGAGCAGCACCTCGAAGCGGGCGTGGCAGTCCCCGGCGGTCTTGGTGACCACGGGCACGTCGAGCTGGTCGTACGCCAGGTAGGGCTCGTCCCGGCGCAGGTCCAGGTCGAGCCCGGACGCCCGGGCGACCGGCCCGGAGGCGCCGAACGCGGCGGCGTCGGCAGCCGACAGCACGCCGACCCCGACGGTGCGGGCCAGGAAGATGTCGTTGCGCCGGATGAGGTTGTCCAGGTCGGGCATCCGGCGCCGGACCTCGCCGATGGCCGCCCGGGCCCGCGTGGTCCAGCCGGCCGGCACCTCCTCCTTGAGCCCGCCCACCCGGTTGAACATGTAGTGGATCCGGCCGCCGGACACCTCCTCCATGACGGCCTGGATGGTCTCGCGCTCGCGGAACGCGTAGAACATCGGCGTGATCGCGCCGATCTCCAGCGGGTAGGAGCCGAGGAACATGAGGTGGTTGAGCACCCGGTTCAGCTCGGCGAGCGCCATCCGCAGCCAGGTGGCGCGCTCCGGCACCTCCATGCCCATTAGCCGTTCCACGGCGAGGACCACGCCCAGCTCGTTGGAGAAGGCGGAGAGCCAGTCGTGCCGGTTGGCCAGCACGATGATCTGCCGGTAGTCGCGGACCTCGAACAGCTTCTCCGCGCCCCGGTGCATGTAGCCGACGATCGGCTCGGCGGAGATCACCCGCTCGCCGTCGAGCACCAGCTTGAGCCGGAGCACGCCGTGCGTCGACGGGTGCTGCGGGCCGATGTTGAGCACCATGTCGGTGCCGAGCTGCTCCCCGCCGGCCCCGGTGCCGACGGTCAGTTCGCGGAGGTCGCCGGCGTCGGTGGTCATGTCCGTCATCGTGCCATGAGCGCATCGAGGGCGACGCCGACCGGTTGCAGCAGCCACCAGTGCCCGCCGAGGCCGGCCGGGTCGGTCAGCTCGGCCACCGCCGACGCGGCGGCCAGGGCCCGCAGGTAGCCGGCCGGGTCCCGGGAGGCAAGGCTCAGCGGCGGTCGCCCGCCGTCGGCCCCGAGCGCCCGCAGCCCCTCCCGCTGCGACACCAGGGTGTACGCACACCGCGCGACCCGCTCACCGGCGGAGGCGACCGAGTCCATGGCCACGTGCGCCGTCACGTCACACGACCCGTCCGGCACCGGCGCCACCTGCCGCCCACCCCGATACCCGGTCAACGTCCCGCCGAGCGGCCGACCGTCCCGCAGGTGCCCGTAGTCAACGGCCAACGCGAGCCCCCGGTCGACCTTATTGATCGCCTCGGCCCACGCCTCATCCCGGCTCCTCCCGATCTCGCCCCGACCTCCCGCCTCGTTGATCAAGAGGTTCGCGTCAGATTCCGGGCCCATTTCCGACGCAAACTTCTTGATCAACGCGGCGGTGGGGGCGGGGGAGCGGGAGGGGGAGGGCCACCACTGGTTCAGCCAGGCGGTGTCCTCCGCGCTGACCGGGTCGCCCGTCGACTCCTCGCCCGTCGCCGGGTCCACCAGCAGGTACCGCCAGCCCTCGGGGGTGTGGGCCGCGAGGTCCAGCGGGACGTTGTCCAGCCACTCGGTGGCCACCAGCAGGCCCGTGACGCCTTCCGGAATCTCGTTCATCCACTCGATCTCTGGCGGCAGGTCCTCCGGCCGGGGCGCCTTCTCGACCGCGACGAGACGTACCCGCTGGGCCAGCGGCACCGGCGTGACGGGCGACGACCCGACGGAGGCCGGCTCCCCCACCGCGAGCGACAACGACCGCAACAGCTCACCCCGACCGGCACCGACGTCCACCACGTCGAGCCGGGCGGGATGGTCGAGGGCGGCATCGAGAGCAGACAGCAGCCGGAGCAGGCACGAGGTGAAGACCGGGGAGGCGTGGACGCTCGTGCGGAAGTGGGCGGCCGGCCCCGGGCCGGAGACGAAGAAGCCGTCCGGCCCGTAGAGGGCCGTCGCCATCGCCTCGCGCCAGCGGAGCGGACGTTCAGGGGGCGTCACCGTGCCGACCCTACGGCGGGCGCCTCCGCGAGGTGGGCCGGCGTACCAGAAGGGGCCGTTCCGCGCCGCCGGAGCGGCCCCTTCGCGCCGTCGGTGAAGGTTTTCACACATCCTTGTTTCGGCTCCGTGGCCCCGGCGCATACTTGCGATCGACCGGTACCCCCTCCGAGGACTGGATCGATTGCCATGAGCGCACCCCTGCGTTCGCGTCCCGCCGCCCCGCACCGGGCCGCCGACGCCCCGCTCGTCTTCCCCCGCATGCTCACGGTCGGCGTGATCGGCGCCGGCCGGGTCGGCACCGTGCTCGGCGCGGCCCTCGCGGCTGCCGGCCACCGGGTGGTCGCCGCCGCCGGCACCTCCGGTGCGGCCAGGGCCCGGATGGCGCTGCTGCTGCCGCAGACGCCGACCCGCTCCGCGGCCGCCGTGGCCCGTGCCGCCACCGACCTGCTGATCGTGGCGGTCCCCGACGACGCCCTCGCCGGGGTGGTCGCCGGCCTGGCCGAGGCCGGCGCGCTGCGCCCCGGCCAGGTGATCGCGCACACGTCCGGCGCACACGGGCTGTCCGTCCTCGCCCCGGCCGCCGCCGCCGGCGCGCGGCCGCTCGCGCTGCACCCGGCCATGACCTTCACCGGCACGCCGGACGACCTGACCCGCCTCACCGGCATCTCCTACGGGGTGACCGCCCCGGCCGAGCTGCGCGCGTTCGCCGCCCGGCTGGTGACCGACCTGGGCGGCGTGCCGGAGTGGGTGGCGGAGGGCGACCGGCCGCTCTACCACGCGGCGCTGGCGCACGGCGCGAACCACCTGGTGACCCTGGTCAACGAGGCCGCCGACCGGCTGCGCGACGCCGGGGTGGACCGGCCGGAGAAGGTGCTCGCCCCGCTGCTGCGGGCCGCCCTGGAGAACGCGCTGCGGCTCGGTGACGACGCGCTCACCGGCCCGGTCTCGCGGGGCGACGCGGGCACCGTACGCCGGCACCTGGAACGCCTGGCGGCGACCGCGCCGGAATCCGTGCCCCCCTACCTGGCGTTGGCACGACGGACGGCGGACCGTGCGATCGCGGCGGGCCGGCTGCGGCCGGCGGACGCGGCGCCGCTGCTGGACGTGCTGGACGGGATGGAGGTCTGGGCGTGAGGGCGCGGAGTGAGCCGGTTTTGCGAGCCCTGCAGTCCCGAACCGAGGAGGCACTGTGACCGAGCTGGTGCACACCCGCAAGGAGCTCGCGGCGGCGCGGGACGCGCTGACCGGCACGGTCGGCGTGGTGATGACCATGGGCGCGCTGCACTCGGGGCACGAGACCCTGCTGCGGGCGGCCCGGGAGCGGGCGGACCACGTCCTCGTGACGATCTTCGTGAACCCGCTCCAGTTCGGCCCGAACGAGGATTTCGACCGCTACCCGCGCACCCTCGACGCCGACCTGGAGATCTGCCGGCGGGCCGGCGCGGACGTGGTGTTCGCCCCGGCGGTGACGGACATGTACCCGGAGGGCCAGCCGACGGTGCGGCTGAACCCGGGCCCGCTCGGTGAGGACCTGGAGGGGCTGAGCCGCCCCGGCTTCTTCCACGGCGTGCTCACCGTGGTCATGAAGCTGCTCCAGCTCACCCGTCCCGACCTCGCCTTCTTCGGCGAGAAGGACTACCAGCAGCTCACCCTGGTCCGGCGGATGGTCCGCGACCTGGACGTGCCGACGGAGATCGTCGGGGTGCCGACCGTACGCGAACCGGACGGACTGGCCCTGTCCAGCCGTAACCGCTACCTGTCGGCCGACGAGCGGGCGGCCGCGCTGAGCCTGTCCGCCGCGCTGCGGGCCGGCGCCGAAGCCGCCGAGCAGGGCGCGGACGCCGGCGCGGTGCTGGCCGCCGCCCACCGGGGCTTCGACTCGGGTACGCCCGGCGCCCGCCTCGACTACCTGGTGCTCACCGACGCCGACCTGGAGCCCGGCCCGGTCTCCGGCGCGGCGCGGCTGCTGATCGCCGCCTGGGTCGGGGCCACCCGGCTCATCGACAACGCGGCGATCCACCTCGCCCCGCGTTCCTGACCCCATCACATCCCTTCGGAAAGGCACCCCGATGCTCCGGACCATGCTCAAGTCGAAGATCCACCGCGCCACGGTGACCCAGGCCGACCTGCACTACGTCGGCTCGGTGACCGTGGACGAGGATCTGCTCGACGCCGCCGACCTCATCCCCGGCGAGCAGGTCGCAATCGTGGACATCACCAACGGCGCCCGGCTGGAGACGTACGTGATCCCGGGGCGGCGGGGCAGCGGCGTGATCGGCATCAACGGCGCCGCGGCGCACCTCGTACACCCCGGCGATCTGGTCATCCTCATCTCGTACGGGCAGATGGACGACGCCGAGGCGCGCGCGTACCAGCCGCGGGTGGTGCACGTCGACGCCGACAACAAGGTCGTCGACCTGACCGCCGACCCGACGACGGCCGCCCCCGGCACCGCCGGCGACCCCGTCCCCAACCCGCTGGCCGCCGCCCTCAACTGATCTCGGGCCGCACGTACGGTCTGTCACCGGAAGGTCATTTCCCGCTACCCTGGTCGGACCGTCGGAATCGACGGTCGTCGGGCTGGGGGAGGCGCGATGGGCGGTGCGATGCGGGGCCTCGCCGCCGCGTTGGTCGCGGTCGTGGCGCTGGCCGGTTGCGCCTCGTCGGGCGGGCCGGACGGGGATCTCACCGACGACTGGGGCGCCCTGCCGCCGGCCGGCCCGTTCACCCCGGCGGCCGGGGTGTGCCAGGTCGCCGACTTCACCCCCGCCGTGGGCCTGTCCGGCTATGACCCGGTCGGCTGTGACCTGCCGCACCGGGTGGAGACGGTGCACGTGGGGGCGTTCACCGGCGAGCGGGCGACCCCGCCGGCGCTCGGCTCGGCCGAGCTGCGCACCGCCTTCGCGGAGTGCGACACCCGGGCCGGCGGCTACGTCGGTGACAACTGGCGGGCGGGCCGGCTGCGGCTGGCCGTGGCGCTGCCCACCGGCCCCGGCTGGGCGGCCGGTTCCCGCTGGTACCGCTGCGACCTGACCGAACTGACCACGGTCGAGGCGGCGGCGACCGTGGTGACCCGCACGGGCAGCCTGCGCGACGCGCTCAAGGGGCCGTCCCCGCTGCGGCTGGGCTGCCAGCGCACCGGCCGGGACGCCCGCCGGGTGCAGACCCTCACCCCGGTCGACTGCCGTGCCGCGCACGACGCCGAGTTCGTCGGGGTGTGGGCGGCGCCGGACCGCCCGTACCCGAAGAAGGCCGCCGACTGGGCGCCCCTCTACACCGGCTGCAACACGGTCCTGGCCAAGTACGCCGGCGTGCCCGACGACCCGACGCTGCGGTTCCGCAGCGGCGTGGTGGTCCGCCCGCCCGGCGCCGGCCGGTGGGTGGTCGGTGACCGGGGCGTGCGCTGCTACCTCTGGCTCAGCGACCGCACGGTGACCGCCTCCCTGAAGGGGGCCGGCCCGGCCGGCCTGCCGGTCCGGACGAGGTAGCCGAAACCACTCGTCCCGCCCCCGCCGCCCGGGATGAGAGGCCTTCGGGTTGACTGTGCTCATGGACCTTCCGACCGTCGACCTGCCGGCGCTGCCCCGGCTGCTCGCCGCGCCCGCACCCGGCTGGGTGGAGACCACCGACGTGATCGTCGTCGGGTCCGGGGTCGCCGGGCTGACCGCCGCGCTGCACCTGCGCGAGGCGGGGCTGCACGTCACCGTGGTCACCAAGGTCAACATCGACGAGGGTTCGACCCGCTGGGCGCAGGGCGGCATCGCGGCGGTGCTCGACCCGGCGGACACGCCGGCCGCGCACGCGTACGACACCGAGGTGGCCGGCGTGGGCCTCTGCGACCCGGCGGCCGTGCGGGTGCTGGTGGAGGAGGGTCCGACCCGGCTGCGCGAGCTGATGCGGATCGGGGCGGAGTTCGACCGCAACCCGGACGGCTCGCTGATGCTCACCCGGGAGGGCGGCCACCGCGCCGACCGGATCGTGCACGCCGGCGGCGACGCCACCGGGGCCGAGGTGCAGCGGGCGCTGCACGACGCGGTCCGCCGCGACCCGTGGATCCGGCTGGTCGAGCACGCCCTGGTGCTGGACCTGCTCCGTGCCCCAGGCGACGGGCCGGACGGCCTCGGCCCGGCCTGCGGGATCACCCTGCACGTGCTCGGCGAGGGCAGCGAGGACGGCGTCGGGGCCATCCTGGGCCGGGCCGTGGTGCTGGCCACCGGCGGGATGGGGCAGATCTTCGCGGCCACCACCAACCCGGCGGTCTCCACGGGCGACGGGGTGGCGCTCGCGCTGCGCGCCGGCGCGGCGGTCACCGACGTGGAGTTCGTGCAGTTCCACCCCACCGCCCTGATCGTGCCGGCCGGTGAGCCGGGCGCCGGCCTCGCCCAGCAGCCGCTGGTCTCGGAGGCGCTGCGCGGCGAGGGCGCCCACCTGGTCGACGGCGACGGCAAGCGGTTCATGGTGGGCCAGCACGAGCTGGCCGAGCTGGCGCCGCGGGACGTGGTGGCCAAGGGCATCCACCGGGTGCTGCTGGCCACCGGCGCGGACCACGTCTTTCTGGACGCCCGCCACCTGGGCGGCGACTTCCTGGCCCGGCGCTTCCCCACCATCGTGGCCTCGTGCCTGGCCATCGGCGTGGACCCGGCCGCCGACCTGATCCCGGTCGCCCCGGCCGCGCACTACGCCTCCGGCGGTGTCCGGACCGACCTGCGCGGCCGCACCTCCATCCCGGGCCTGTACGCCTGCGGCGAGGTCGCCTGCACCGGCGTGCACGGCGCCAACCGGCTGGCCAGCAACTCGCTGCTGGAGGGGCTGGTCTTCTCCCGCCGGATCGCCGAGGACATCGCCGCCGGGCTACCCGAGCAGGCGAAGCCGGCGGAGACCGGCGCCTGGGTGGGCGGCCAGGGCTGGCTGGTGCCGGCGGGTGCCACGCCCACCCTCCAGCGGGCCATGACCCGGGGCGCGGGGGTGCTCCGGTCGGCGTCGACCCTCGCCGACACCGCCGCCACCCTCACCGAGCTGGGCCAGGCCCGGGGCGTGCCGCGCACCGCCGACTGGGAGGCGACGAACCTGATGACGGTGGCGTCGACCCTGGTGGCCGCCGCGTACGCCCGCCGGGAGACCCGGGGCTGCCACTGGCGGGAGGACTTCCCGACGGCCGACGAGCGGTGGCGGGGCCACCTCGTCGCCGGCGTCGGGGCGGAGGGCTTTTTGAACGAGCGCTGGGAGGCTCGCGGTGAGCGCGAGGAGTGAGCCGGTCTTGCGAGCCCCGCAGTCGCGAACGAAGGAGGCTCGCGGTGAGCGCGAGGAGTGAGCCGGTCTTGCGAGCCCCGCAGTCGCGAACGAAGGAGGCACGGTGAGGGAGTCGACGGAGCGGGCGCTGCGGGCCGGGGGCCTGGACCCGGAGCGGGTCCGGCGGGTGGTCGTCGACGCGCTCACCGAGGACCTGGGCGCGGACTTCCTCGACGTCACGAGCGTCGCCACCATCCCGGACGCGCAGAACGACACCGGCGACCTGGTCGCCCGCGCCGACGGCGTGGTGGCCGGGCTGCCGGTGGCCGCCGCCGTGTTCGAGCTGGTGGGGGAGGTGACCGGGGCGGACCGTACCGTCGAGGTGTCGCTGGTGGCCCACGACGGGCAGCGGGTGGCGCGCGGCGACGTGCTGGCCACGGTGACCGGCCCGACCCGGCTGTTGCTCACGGCCGAGCGGACCGCGCTCAACCTGCTCTCCCGGATGTCCGGGGTGGCCACCCACACCCGGGCGTGGGCCGACGCGCTGGCCGGCACCAAGGCGATGGTGCTCGACACCCGCAAGACCACCCCGGGCCTGCGGGCCCTGGAGAAGTACGCGGTCCGCGCCGGCGGCGGCACGAACAAGCGGATGGGCCTGCACGACGTGGCCATGATCAAGGACAACCACAAGGTCGCCGCGGGTGGGATCGGGGCGGCCTTCCGCCGGGTCCGGGAGGCGTTCCCGGACGTCCCGGTGCAGGTGGAGGTGGACACCCTGGCCGAGGCGGTGGAGGCGGTCGAGGCCGGCGCCGACTTCCTGCTGCTGGACAACATGACCCCGGCGCAGCTGCGCGAGGTGGTCGCCGCGGTGGGCGACCGGGCGGAGCTTGAGGCGACCGGCGGGCTCACCCTGCCGGTGGCCGCCGAGTACGGGGCGACCGGCGTCGACTTCCTCTCCGTCGGCGCGCTGACCCACTCCTCGCCGATCCTGGACATCGCCCTTGATCTGCGCGAGGAATGACATGAGCTGGTCTTCGTTCGCGACTGCGGGGCTCGCAACCCCGGCTCACTCCTCGCGCTTCACCGCCGGCGCGAGCGCCGTCTAGGCTGCCGCTGTGCTGCTCTGCATCGACATCGGGAACACCAACACCGTGCTGGCGACCTTCGACGGCGACAAGCTGGTGCACAACTGGCGGATCAAGACCGACGCCCGGTCCACCGCGGACGAGCTGGGTCTGATGTTCCGGGGACTGCTCGCCGGTGACGCCGTGGAGATCACCGGGGTGGCCGCCTGCTCGACCGTGCCGGCCGCGCTGCGCTCGCTGCGCACCATGCTGGCCCGCTACTACGCCGACCTGCCCAGCGTGATCGTCGAGCCCGGGGTACGCACGGGCGTGCAGCTCGCCATCGACAATCCCAAGGAGGTCGGCGCGGACCGGGTGGTGAACACCCTGGCCGCGTACACCCTCTACGGCGGGCCGTGCATCGTGGTCGACTTCGGCACCACCACCAACTTCGACGTGATCAGCGGCCGGGGCGAGTTCCTCGGCGGCGCGTTCGCGCCGGGCATCGAGATCTCCTTCGACGCGCTCGCCGCCCGCGCCGCCCAGCTGCGCAAGGTGGAGGCCACCCGGCCCCGCTCGGTGATCGGCAAGAACACCGTCGAGTGCCTCCAGGCCGGTCTCTACTTCGGCTTCGCCGGCCAGGTGGACCGGATCGTCGAGCGGATGATTGAGGAGCTGGGCGAGGTGAAGGCCGTGATCGCCACGGGGGGCCTGGCCTCGCTGGTGCTCAGCGAGTGCCGCACCATCACCCACCACGAGCCGATGATCACCCTGATCGGCCTGCGGATGGTCTACGAGCGCAACAACTGAGCCTCACCGCCGCCGGGAGCGCAGCACCAGGGTGCGGTAGGGCAGCTCGACCGTGGCCCGGCCGGCCAGGTCGGTGTGGGTGGCGAAGAGTTCCCGCAGCTCGCGGTCGATCCGCTCCCGTTCGGCGGGCGTGGCGGTCAGCCAGTACGAGCGGGTGTGCAGCATGCCGACCACCTCGTCCGGGGTCAGCGTGGTGGTGTGGGCGAACTCGCCCAGCTCGACCGGGGTGAAGGCGGGCCCGAAGTCGGAGTACTTCTCGGTCACGTCGCCGGCGTTGTAGCCGAGGTGGGCGATCCGGGTCAGCTCCGCCACCCAGGTCACCCGCTCGTCCCGGACGTTCCAGATCGGCGCGAACGTGCCGCCCGGCCGCAGCACGCGGGCGATCTCGGCGTGCGCGGGCTCCCGGTCGAACCAGTGGTAGGCCTGCCCGACCAGCACGGCGTCGGCCGACCCGTCGGGCAGCGGCACCGCCTCGGCGCTGCCGGCCAGCGCCGTCGTGCCGGGGGTGGCGGCCGCCAGTTGCGCCCGCATCCCCGGATCCGGCTCCACGGGTACGACCTGCGACACCTCCAGCTCGGCACGTCTCGCGCCGCGCCGCGACCCGGCGCCGTCGGCTCCCAGCGCGAGCACGCCGCGGGTGAGGATGCCGGTGCCCGCCCCGAGGTCGACGACCCGTGCCGGGGCGGCCAGCCCGTCCAGCGCCCAGCGCAGCGCCTCCTCCGGATAGCGGGGGCGGAACCGGTCGTAGTCGGCGGCGGCGGCGCCGAAGGAGAGTGCCTGGTTCACGTCGGCCATGGGCCGAGGCTAGTGCCGCGGCCGGCCGCGCGGGGGTCGCCGTGGTGCGCCCGGTGGCGGTGGTCCGATCAGCGGCCGGGGCGACCGGGTGCGGCGATCGGCGGGCGCCGGGTCAGGGTCGCCGCGTCCGGGCGACCAGGGTGCGGTAGGGAAGGTCGACGGTGTCCCGGCCGGCCAGGTCGGGGTGGGTGGCGAGCAGGTCGCGCAGCTCGGCGTCGACCTCGCGGCGCCGGTCCGGCGCGGCGGTCAGGTAGTGCGAGCGGGTGCGCACCATGCCGAGCAGCTCGTCCGGGGTCAGGGTGGTCGCGTGGCCGAACTCGCCCCACTCGGGCGACGCGAACCGGGGGCCGAAGCCGGTGACCGTCGCGCGCAGGTGGTCGACGGTGTCGCCGATCTCGGCGATCCGGTTCAGCTCGGTCACCCAGCCGACCCGGTCGTCGCGGAGGTTCCAGATGGCCGCGAAGATCCCGCCGGCCCGCAGCACCCGGGCGATCTCCGGGTGCGCCCGATCCCGGTCGAACCAGTGGTACGCCTGGCCGACCAGCACCGCGTCCGCGTACCCGTCGGGCAGCGGGACCGACTCGGCGCTGCCGGCCCGGGCGGCGACGCCCGGCGTGGCGGCCCCGAACTGGGCCCGCATCCCGGGGTCGGGCTCGACGGCGGTCACCTCGTGCCCGAGGGCGAGCAGGCCGCGGGTGACGATCCCGGTGCCGGCGCCCAGGTCGACGGTCCGGGCCGGCGGAGTGAGGTCGTCGAGCGCCCACCGCAGCGCGGCCTCGGGATAGCGGGGCCGGTAGCGGTCGTAGTCGGCCGCGGCGGCGCCGAACGACAGGGCCTCAGTGGGGTCGGTCATGGCGGGCAGGTTATCCCGTAACGACCCGGCGGGCCCTTGAGTACGCTCGGGGCCTGACCCCGCCCGAATTCTCCGTCTGAGGAAGCGTGCCGTGACCGAGCAGAACGCCCTGCCAGTAGACCCCGCCGACGACCTTCCGGAGCAGATGAAGGTCCGCCGGGAGAAGCGGGACCGGATGCTCGCCGAGGGCGTCGAGCCGTACCCGGTCGGCTTCCCGCGGACCACCACACTGGCGAAGATCCGCGAGCGGTACGCCGAGCTGCCCACCGACACGGCCACCGGCGACCGGGTCTCGGTGACCGGCCGGGTGATCTTCGTGCGCAACACCGGCAAGCTGTGCTTCGCCACCCTGCGGGACGGCGACGGCACCGAACTCCAGGCGATGCTCTCCCTGGACCGGGTCGGCGCCGAGCGGCTGGACGACTGGAAGCGCCTGGTCGACCTGGGCGACCACGTCGGGGTGACCGGTGAGGTGATCACCAGCCGGCGCGGTGAGCTGTCGGTGCTGGTCGAGGAGTGGGCGGTCACGGCCAAGGCGCTGCGCCCGCTGCCGGTGGCGCACAAGCCGTTGAGCGAGGAGGCCCGGGTCCGGCAGCGCTACGTCGACCTGGTGGTCCGCCCGCAGGCCCGGCAGATGGTCCGCACCCGGGCCACCGCGGTGCGCAGCCTCCGGGACACCCTGCACGCGCAGGACTTCATCGAGGTCGAGACCCCGATGCTCCAGTTGCTGCACGGCGGCGCGGCGGCCCGCCCATTCGTGACCCACAGCAATGCGTTGAACACCGATCTGTATCTGCGAATCGCGCCGGAACTGTTTCTCAAGCGTGCGGTCGTCGGCGGCGTCGACCGGGTCTTCGAGATCAACCGCAACTTCCGTAATGAGGGCATCGACTCCTCGCACTCGCCCGAGTTCGCGATGCTCGAGACCTACCAGGCGTACGGCGACTACAACACCATGGCCGAGCTGACCCGAAATCTCGTGCAGCAGGCCGCCCTCGCGGTCGCCGGCTCGACGGTGGTCACGCACGCCGACGGCCGCGAGTTCGATCTGGGCGGCGAGTGGCGCTCGGTGTCGCTGTTCGGTGTTCTTTCCGAAGCGCTCGGTGAGGAGGTCGCCGTCCGCACCGAAAGGGCCCGCCTCGTCGAGTACGCGGACAAGGTCGGCCTCTCCGTCGACCCGAAGTGGGGCCCGGGCAAGCTGGCCGAGGAGCTGTTCGAGGAGTTGGTGGTCCCGTCCCTGCAGGCGCCCACCTTCGTGCGCGACTACCCGGAGGAGACCAGCCCGCTGACCCGGGCCCACCGCAGCGAGCCGGGCCTGGCCGAGAAGTGGGACCTCTACGTGCTCGGCTTCGAGCTGGGCACGGCGTACTCGGAGCTGGTCGACCCGGTGGTGCAGCGGGAGCGGCTGGTGGCCCAGGCGCAGCTCGCGGCCCGGGGCGACGACGAGGCCATGCGACTGGACGAGGACTTTCTCCGGGCGATGGAGTACGGAATGCCGCCGGCCGGTGGTATGGGAATGGGAATCGACCGGCTCTTGATGGCGCTGACCGGCCTGGGAATTCGGGAAACCATCCTGTTCCCGTTGGTCCGGCCCGAGTAGCACAGAAGCTTCTCCGGGTCGTTACCGCATCCTATTGACGGAGCAAGCAGCGGGCGGGTTATTGTGCTCCTGTATTACAGGGGCGCAACCCTGCTCGAAAGGAATGTGGGACGTGGCCAAGCAGATCATTCACAAGCTGGTCGATGACCTGGACGGCGGGGACGCTGACGAGACCGTCAAGTTCGCGCTCGACGGTGTGCAGTACGAGATCGACCTCTCGGCTTCCAACGCTGAAAAATTGCGGGACGTATTCGCGCAGTACATCGCGCACGGGACGAAGGTCGGTCGCGGCGGGGTGGTCGTGGGTGGCCGGGCCGCGCGGGGTCGTGGCGGCGCGACCGCGGACCGCGAGCAGAACAAGGCCATCCGGGCCTGGGCCAAGAAGGCCGGCAAGGACATCTCCGACCGGGGGCGCATCCCGCAGGAGATCGTGGACGAGTACCACGCGAAGGCGGGGCACTGACCCGACGACCCCCGCAGCGGGCGACACGACGCCGGACCGGAGTGCCACTCCGGGCCGGCGTCGCCGTTTCCGCCCACCTGCGCCGTCTGTCCGGTCCGCGCCGGCCGCGCCGGGGGCGCTCCGGAGCCGGGAAGAAACCGGTCCCCGGGGGAGTTGTCCACAGGCGGTGGAGATGCTGTCCACAGGTTGTGGAAGACCGCGGCCGGGCGCCGACGCCCCCGCATGAGCCCCTCGACCGGGCTTTTCCACCGGCGGTCGAATTTCGCTCTGCGCGTACAGGCTGGGGTACCGGAACACCTCCTGAGCGCGGACGGTTGTCAGAAACGACGCGTGCACGACCATTCGCGGGGACACACGACCTCAGCGGAGTCGGTCCGCGGCGATAGAGTAAGGAGGCACGGACGCCCGTCCCGGACGTCCGCGCACCGGCCCCGCCGAGATCTGACCATCAAGGCGCACGGCACGTGAGGAGCACGAGGGCATGTTCGAGCGGTTCACCGACCGAGCGCGACGGGTTGTCGTCCTGGCCCAAGAAGAGGCCCGGATGCTCAACCACAACTACATCGGTACGGAGCACATCCTGCTGGGCCTGATCCACGAAGGTGAGGGTGTCGCGGCAAAGGCCCTGGAGAGCCTCGGCATCTCCCTCGAGGGCGTCCGTCAGCAGGTCGAGGAGATCATCGGCCAGGGCCAGCAGGCGCCGAGCGGGCACATCCCGTTCACGCCGCGGGCCAAGAAGGTGCTGGAGCTGTCGCTGCGCGAGGCGCTGCAGCTCGGCCACAACTACATCGGCACGGAGCACATCCTGCTCGGCCTGATCCGTGAGGGCGAGGGCGTCGCCGCCCAGGTGCTGGTCAAGCTCGGCGCCGACCTCAACCGGGTCCGCCAGCAGGTGATCCAGCTGCTCTCCGGCTACCAGGGCAAGGAGCCGGCCGCGGCGGGCGCCGCGCCGGGCGAGGCCGCGCCGTCGACCAGCCTCGTGCTGGACCAGTTCGGCCGGAACCTGACCCAGGCCGCCCGCGAGGGCAAGCTCGACCCGGTCATCGGGCGCGAGAAGGAGATCGAGCGGGTCATGCAGGTGCTGTCCCGCCGCACCAAGAACAACCCGGTCCTGATCGGTGAGCCCGGCGTCGGCAAGACCGCCGTGGTGGAGGGGCTGTCCCAGAAGATCATCAAGGGCGAGGTGCCCGAGACGCTGAAGGACAAGCAGCTCTACACCCTCGACCTCGGTGCCCTGGTCGCCGGCTCCCGCTACCGCGGTGACTTCGAGGAGCGCCTCAAGAAGGTGCTCAAGGAGATCCGCACCCGCGGCGACATCATCCTGTTCATCGACGAGATCCACACCCTGGTGGGTGCGGGTGCCGCCGAGGGCGCGATCGACGCCGCCAGCATCCTCAAGCCGATGCTGGCCCGTGGCGAGCTGCAGACCATCGGCGCCACCACCCTGGACGAGTACCGCAAGCACCTGGAGAAGGACGCCGCTCTCGAGCGCCGCTTCCAGCCGATCCAGGTGGGTGAGCCGTCGCTGGCCCACACCATCGAGATCCTCAAGGGCCTGCGGGACCGCTACGAGGCGCACCACCGGGTGAGCATCACCGACGCGGCTCTCGTTGCTGCCGCGACTCTGGCCGACAGGTACATCTCGGACCGCTTCCTGCCGGACAAGGCGATCGACCTGATCGACGAGGCCGGCGCCCGGATGCGCATCCGCCGGATGACCGCGCCGCCAGACCTGCGCGACTTCGACGAGCGGATCGCCCAGGTCCGCCGCGACAAGGAGTCCGCGATCGACGCGCAGGACTTCGAGCGGGCCGCGCAGCTCCGTGACAAGGAGAAGCAGCTCCTCGGGCAGAAGGCCCAGCGGGAGAAGGAGTGGAAGGCCGGTGACCTGGACGTCGTCAGCGAGGTCGACGACGAGCAGATCGCCGAGGTGCTCGGCAACTGGACCGGCATCCCGGTCTACAAGCTGACCGAGGAGGAGACCTCGCGCCTGCTGCGCATGGAGGACGAGCTGCACAAGCGCGTCATCGGCCAGGAGGACGCGGTCAAGGCGGTCTCGAAGGCGATCCGGCGAACCCGGGCCGGCCTGAAGGACCCGAAGCGCCCGTCCGGCTCGTTCATCTTCGCCGGCCCGTCCGGCGTCGGTAAGACCGAGCTCTCCAAGGCGCTCGCCGAGTTCCTGTTCGGCAGCGAGGACGCCCTCATCCAGCTGGACATGTCCGAGTTCCACGACCGGTACACGGTGTCCCGGCTCGTGGGTGCCCCTCCCGGCTACGTCGGCTACGACGAGGGCGGGCAGCTGACCGAGAAGGTGCGTCGTCGGCCGTTCTCGGTGGTCCTCTTCGACGAGATCGAGAAGGCCCACCCGGACGTGTTCAACACGCTCCTCCAGATCCTGGAGGACGGGCGGCTCACCGACGGCCAGGGTCGGATCGTGGACTTCAAGAACACGGTCATCATCCTGACCACCAACCTCGGCACGCGGGACGTCGCCAAGGCGGTGTCGCTGGGCTTCCAGGCCTCTGAGGACTCCGAGTCGAACTACGACCGGATGAAGCAGAAGGTCAACGACGAGCTCAAGCAGCACTTCCGGCCCGAGTTCCTGAACCGGATCGACGACACCATCGTCTTCCACCAGCTGCGCGAGAACGAGATCCTCCAGATCGTGGACATCATGATCGCCCGGATCGAGACGCAGCTGAGGAACAAGGACATGGGCCTGGAGCTGACCGACAACGCCAAGAAGTACCTGGCGAAGAAGGGCTTCGACCCGGTGCTGGGCGCGCGGCCGCTGCGTCGCACGATCCAGCGCGACATCGAGGACAACCTGTCCGAGCGGATCCTCTTCAACGAGCTGACCCCGGGTCAGATCGTGGTGGTGGACTGCGAGGGCGACCCGGACAACATCGACAAGTCCAAGCTCGTCTTCCGGGGCGCCGACCGGCCGGTGGCCGTGCCGGACGCGGTCCCGGCGGACCTCGGCGGCACCGCCGCCACGGGCGCGGACGACGCCGCCTGAGTTCGGGCAACTGATCGAGGGCGACGGCCCCGGCAGGCGAAAGCCGCCGGGGCCGTCGCCTTTTCCCTGCTCGGAGGTCGGGTGCGTCAGGGGCGGGGGAGCGGGACCGGCGGACCGTCCCCGATCAGCCGGAAGGACTCCTCGCCGACCGGCTCGACCAGGCCGTCGGTGACCAGCCCGGCGAGCGCCCGGGCCCGCTGCACGTCGTCGTGCCACACCCGGTCGAGGCGCTGGTGCGGCACCGGACCGGGAGCATCGCGCAGCACGGCGAGGAGCAGGCCGCGCACCTGGCGGTCGGTGCCGGCGTAGCGCTGGGGGCGGCGGGTCGGCCCGGCCGGTGCCGGCTGGCCGGAGGCCCGCCAGGCGCAGACCGACTCGAGCGGGCACACCGCGCAGCGCGGGGCGCGGGCGGTGCAGACCACCGCCCCGAGCTCCATGAACGCCGCGCTGGCCAGCGCCGCCGCGGCCGGCTCTATCGGCAGCAGTTCCTCGGTGGCGACCAGGTCGGCGGGGCGGGTGGCCGGACCGGCGTCGGGCTCACCGGCGATCGCCCGGCACACCACCCGCCGCACGTTGGTGTCCACCACCGGGTGCCGCTGCCCGTACGCGAAGGCCGCGACCGCCCGGGCCGTGTACGTGCCGACCCCGGGCAGCGCCAGCAGGTGGTCGAGCCGGTCCGGCACCTCGCCGCCGTGCCGTTCCACGATGGCCACCGCGCAGTCGCGCAGGCGTACGGCACGGCGGGGATAGCCGAGGCGGCCCCACATCCGGATCGCCTCGGCCGGGCTGTCCCCGGCCAGCGCGGCCGGGGTCGGCCAGCGGGTCAGCCACGCCTCCCAGGCGGGCAGCACCCGGACCACCGGCGTCTGCTGGAGCATGACCTCGCTGACCAGGATCGCCCAGGCGCCGACACCGGGCTCACGCCAGGGCAGGTCGCGGGCGTTGCGCTCGTACCAGCGGCTGACCAGGGTGGCGAAGGTGGGCACAGTCATGGCGCGGCCGATGATGTCACGGGCGGCTTTCCCGCAGGTTGGGCGGGGCGGGCGGGCCGTCGCGGCGCACCGGCGGTCACCGGGCAGAATGTCCGGATGAACGAGCTCGCGATCACCGTCATCGGCCGGGACCGGCCGGGCATCGTGGCCGACGTCGCCGAGGTCCTCGCGCGGCTCGGCGCGAACCTCACCGACTCGACGATGACCCGGTTGCGGGGACACTTCGCCATGACCCTGATCTGCGTGGGCCCGGCCGCCGCCGACGTCGAGGCCGCGCTGGCCCCGCTCGCCGCCGAGGGTCAGCTGCTGGCCACCGTACGGGCGGTCACCCCCGACGGGCAGGCCGCGCCGGCCGGCGAGCCGTACGTGATGGCCGTGCACGGCGCGGACCGGATGGGCATCGTGGCGGCCATGACCCGGGTGCTGACCGACGCGGGCGGCAACGTCACCGACCTGAGCACCCGGCTGACCGGTTCCCTCTACGTGGTGGTCGCCGAGGTCGAGTTGCCGCCGGACAGCGCCGACGAGGTGGCCGGCCGGCTCGCCCGCACCGCCGCGGAGCTGGGCGTGGGGGTCAGCCTCCGCCCGGCGGACACGGACCTGCTGTGACGGCGGAGGAGTACGTCGGCCTGGGCGGCTGGACCCCGGAGAAGCTCGGCCTCGCCGGCGAGGTACGCACGGTGGTGGCCGCGCCCGACCCGGTGCTCAGCCGGCCCGGGCCGGCGGTCGACCCGACCTCGGCCGAGGTGGTGCAGCTCGCGGCCGACCTGGTCGCCACCATGCG
This sequence comes from Micromonospora sp. A3M-1-15, assembly GCF_024213425.1. Classification (NCBI taxonomy): domain Bacteria; kingdom Bacillati; phylum Actinomycetota; class Actinomycetes; order Micromonosporales; family Micromonosporaceae; genus Micromonospora; species Micromonospora sp. A3M-1-15. The sequence continues at coordinate 170,955 of NZ_JANAVK010000002.1, forward strand.
GGTGTCGCCCGGCTGCGTGGGCCTGGCGGCGCCGCAGGTCGGGGTGAGCGCCCAGGTGTTCGCCGTGGACGTGACCGGCCACTCGAAGGCGGTCACCGTGCACGGCACCTTCGTGCTCTGCAACGCCACCGTGGTGGAGGCGAGCCGCTGGAAGGCCGGGCGGGAGGGCTGCATGTCGGTGCCCGACCTGACCGGCGACGTGAAGCGGGCCAGCCGCCTGGTGGTCGAGGGCGTGCTGCCGGGCAGCGGCGAGCCGGTGCGGCTGGTCACCGACGGGTTCGAGGCGCGGGCGCTCCAGCACGAGATCGACCACTGCGCCGGCCTGCTCTTCCTCGACCGGGTGGCCGGGGCGCACGCCGTCTACCAGCGCAAGGTCTACCTCTGAGCCGTCGCGATGGGCATCCACTGTGGAGCGTCGGTGGGGCCGGGCGAAGGGTCACCGGCGCGTCGCGCCAGCGGGCCGGGCGTCGCGCCGCTACGGTGAACGCATCATGCGTCTGACGGTCGGCCCTCTGCCTCCCACCGTGTACTGGCGGCGTCGAGCCGTCGTACTCGGCGCCACGCTGCTCTTTGTGATTGTCCTGCTCTATTCCTGCACCGGCCCCGACCGGAACACCGGTGGGTCCGCGGGCGGTGTGTCACCGAGCAACACGGCGGCTCCGGGGCCGACCGGCTCGCTGCTGACCCCGCAGTCCACCAGCCCCTCGCCCACCGCGGGCGACTCGGGTGGCGGCAGCGGCACGGGCGACGGCAGCGGGACGAACAACGGCGGCGGCACGGGGACGAACAACGGCGGCTCCGGCACGAACGACGGTGGCGCGCCGGCCGCCCCGGTGGCCGACGACGGCACCTGCACCGACTCGGAGATCCGGGTGACCCCGGTGGCGGTGCCGGCCACCGCCCAGCGGGGCACGACCGTCACCCTGCGCCTCAAAATCAAGAACATCTCCGACCGCACCTGCAGCCGGGACGTGGGCGCCGACCTCCAGGAGCTCTACGTCAAGGCCGGCGCCGAGAAGATCTGGTCCTCGGACACCTGCGGCACCGGCAAGGGCTCGGACGTGCAGTCGTTCACGCCGAACTTCGAGCGCTCCTACGAGCTGGGCTGGAACGGGCGCGACGTGAGCCGCTGCGCCAACGGCCTGGCCAATGGCCCGTACGCCCCGATCGGCACCTACCAGGTCTTCGCCCGGGTGGGCACCAAGCTCAGCGAGCCGGTGAAGCTGACCATCACCGGCTGACGCCGGTCAGACGTAGCGCTCCAGGATGGACGCCTCGGCGAGGCGGGACAGCCCCTCGCGGACGCCCCGGGCGCGGGCGTCGCCCACCCCCTCGACCGCCTGGAGGTCCTCCACGGTCGCGCCGAGCAGCCGCTGGAGGCTGCCGAAGTGCACCACCAGCCGGTCGACCACGGCCGCGGGGAGCCGGGGCACCTTGGCCAGCAGGCGGAAGCCGCGCGGGCTCACCGCGGCGTCGAGCGCGTCGGAGGCCGACGGGTAGCCGATCGCCTTGGCCACCGCGACCAGGTCGATCAGCTCCGTGGCGCTGAGCAGGTCGAGTTCGACGAGAGCCTCGTCGAGGGTGCGGGACTTGCGGCCGATCGGCAGGTAGTCCCGGATGACCAGGGTGCGGTCGGCGTCCACGCCGGCCATCAGCTCGTCGAGCTGGAGGGCGAGGAGCCGGCCGTCGGTGCCCAGCTCGACCACGTAGCCGGCGATCTCGTCGGCGATGCGGCGGACCATCTCCAGCCGCTGCACCACGGCCACCGCGTCGCGGACGGTGACCAGGTCCTCGATCTCCAGGGCGGAGAGCGTGCCGGAGACCTCGTCCAGCCGGAGCTTGTAGCGCTCGAGGGTGGCCAGCGCCTGGTTGGCCCGGGAGAGGATCGCCGCCGAGTCGTCCAGCACGTGCCGCTGGCCGTTGACGTAGAGGCTGATGATCCGCATGGACTGGCTGACCGAGATCACCGGGTATCCGGTCTGCCGGGCCACCCGCTCGGCGGTGCGGTGGCGGGTGCCGGACTCCTCGGTGGGGATCGACGGGTCGGGCATGAGGTGCACGGCGGCCCGGACGATCCGGGTGCCGTCGCTGGAGAGCACCACGGCCCCGTCCATCTTGCACAGCTCGCGGACCCGGGTCGCGGAGAACTCGACGTCGAGCGGGAACCCGCCGGTGCAGATCTGCTCGACGACCTTGTCGTAGCCGAGCACGATCAGCGCGCCGGTGCGGCCGCGGAGGATCCGCTCCAGGCCGTCGCGGAGCGCGGTGCCCGGCGCCATGAGGGCGAGGTTGGCCCGCAGCGGGTCGCCGCCGGCCCCGCCGACGCTTCCGGTGACGCTCACGCTGATGGCACGGGCGGGGGAGCCCACGGCGCCGGTGCGGGCGTGCGGCGTCGCCGCGGCGGGCTTGGTGGCATCGCGGTCGATCGGCACGGGCACAGTCTACGGACTGCCGTGCGGTGGGTGCTCTCGTGGTTACTGTGATGTGTCACGATGTCCGGCTCCCCCGGTCGCCGACGCGCTGCGCCGGCTGTCCGAAATCGCCCGGCCGGTCCCACCGCACGCCTACCGACCGTCACTCGGCCGACGCGCGCGCGGCAGCCTGGAGGGCCGCCCGGACGTCGGTGACCTCCGTCACCCGCATGTTCTCCGGGGCCACCCCACTGCTGCCGGGGCCGCAGCCGGGCGGCACCAGCGCCTGCCGGAAGCCGAGCCGGGCCGCCTCGGCGAGCCGGCGGGGCACCGCACCGACCCGGCGTACCTCGCCGGTGAGCCCCACCTCGCCGATGGCCACCAGGTGCGGGTTGAGGGCCAGGTTGAGCCCGCCCGAGGCGACCGCCAGCGCCACGGCCAGGTCGGCTGCCGGCTCGACCACCCGGATGCCGCCCACCGTGGCGGCGAAGACCTCACGGTCGTGCAGGGTGAGGCGCTCGGTGCGGCGCTGGAGCACCGCGAGCACCATGGCCAGCCGGGCGCCGTCCAGCCCGGAGACGGTGCGCCGGGGGGAGCCGGCGACCGTGGCGCCGATCAGCGCCTGCACCTCGGTGACCAGGGCACGCCGCCCCTCCATGGCCACCGTCACGCAGGTGCCCGGCACCGGCTCGGAGTAGCGGGTCAGGAAGAGGCCGGACGGGTCGGCCAGGCTGCTGATGCCGCCCTCGTGCATCTCGAAGCAGCCCACCTCGTCGGCCGCGCCGAACCGGTTCTTCACCCCGCGGACCATGCGCAGCGAGGAGTGCTTGTCGCCCTCGAAGTGCAGCACCACGTCGACCAGGTGCTCCAGCACCCGGGGACCGGCGACCTGGCCGTCCTTGGTGACGTGCCCGACCAGCACGGTGGCGATGCCGCGTTCCTTGGCGACCGCGACCAGGGCCGCGGTGACCGCCCGGACCTGGGTCACCCCGCCCGGCACACCCTCGGTGCCGGTCGTGGAGATGGTCTGCACCGAGTCGAGCACCAGCAGCCCCGGCTTGACCGCGTCGAGGTGCCCGAGGACCGCCGACAGGTCGCTCTCGGCGGCCAGGTAGAGCTGCTCGTGCAGGGTGCCCATCCGCTCGGCGCGCAGCCGCACCTGGCTGACCGACTCCTCGCCGCTGACCACCAGCGACGGGCTGCCCGCGTTGGCCGCCCACTGCTGCGCGACGTCGAGCAGCAGGGTGGACTTGCCGACCCCGGGCTCGCCGGCGAGCAGCACCACCGCGCCGGGGACCAGGCCGCCGCCGAGCACCCGGTCGAGCTCGCTGACCCCGGTGGCGCGGGCCCGGGCGGGCGCGGCGCTGATGGTGGCGATCGGGCGGGCCGGCTCGGCGGGCATCCGGGAGCTGACCACCCGGCCGGACACCAGCGGGCCGGTCACCGTGCACTCGACCACGGAGCCCCACTCGCCGCACTCCGGGCAGCGCCCCACCCACTTGGGGGGCTGGTGGCCGCAGGCGTCGCACTCGTAGGCCGGGCGCGGCTCCTTGGCGGTGGTGCGGGCGCGGCCGGCGGTGGCGCGGGGGGAGGTCGATCGGGGCGTGCTCACCCCAGGACGCTAACCGGACGGTACGACGAAAGCCCACCCGGAAACGGCGACACCGCCGGGCGTGGCGCTGGCCACACCGGCGGTGTCGTCGGAGCTGGGTCGGGCGTCAGCTGTGGTTGCCGCCCTCGGTGCCGCCCTCGATGAGGCCGCCCGGGTGGCCGGCGCCGCCCTCCTCCTCGCGGGGCTGCACCACCGGCGAGGGCGGTGCGGCCGGGGTCAGCGGGACGCCGACCGCCGCGCCGGTCTTGATGACCTTGCCGCCGCCGAAGTCGAAGGTCAGGTTGACCGGCTGACCGACGCGCAGGCTCTGATTCAGGCCGACGAGCTGGAGGAACCGCGGGCTGCTGCCGGTCAGCTGGACGTAGCTGAGGGCCGGGATCTCGATCCGGGCCGGCTGGCCGGCCGGCGCCGACTCGCTCGCCGACGGCGACGGGTTCGCCGAGGCGGACCCGCTGGCCGAGGCGGAGCCGCTCGCCGACGGGGACTCGCTGGTGCCGAGCGACTGGCTGGGCGACGCGCTCGGGTCGGTCGCGGTGGGCGACGCGGAGGCCGGCTCGGTCGGCGAGCCGGTCGGGGTGGCCGCCTCGCTGCCCGCCCCGGCGCCGCTGAGCACGATCTCCCGGGCGCCGTCGGTGGTGACGGTCACGGTCACCGGCTGCTGGCTGTCGTTGTAGATGACCACGTTCAGCCGCGCGTTGGCGCCGGACTTGTAACCCTCCGGGCCGGGGAACTCCACGTAGAGGCCGCGCACCTTGTAGAGGTTGTCGGGGGTCTGGACGTTGACGCCCTGCACCGACGGGATCTTGTTGGCGGTCTCGGCCACCTGGCCGGCGCCACACCCGGACAGCAGCAGGCTCGTCGCCGCCGCCGTGCCGGCCAGCAACAGGGCCGCCCGCCCGGAACCCCTGATCGAGCGCGTCACGTCGGTCCTCCTCGTCACGATCCCCACCCGGCGGGACGCCGGACACGGGGTGGCCATACCCGCGCAGACCGCGCTCCAGGGTAGTTGGAGCTGATCGAGGCCCGCACGCCGACCCGGTAATGCCACCTTCGTGGGGAACCGTCAGACGACCCGGCCGCTCGCCACCAGCAGCACCACATCGATGAGCGCCACCACCAGCACCGCCCGGAAGGCGGCGACCTGCCGTCCGCCGGCCCCGGCCGCGGTGCGTCCGGCGTACCAACCGAGGGCCGGCACGCCGACGGCGGCGGCGACCGCCGACAGCCCGGCCCACGACGGCGGCCCGGGCGGCCCCAGGACCAGCGCGACGGTGGCCGCGAGGAGCAGCCCGGCGGCGGCCGCCCGGCTGCCCGCCGGTCCCAGCCGGTGGGGCAGCCCGCGCACCCCGGTCCGCGCGTCGTCGGCCAGGTCGGGCAGCACGTTGGCGAAGTGTGCCCCGGCGCCCAGCAGCGCGGCGGCCGCGACCAGCCAGACCGGGGGAGCGGGCGCGCCCGGCAGGGCCAGCACCACGAAGGCGGGCAGCGTGCCGAACGAGACCGCGTAGGGCAGCACCGACACCGGGGTCGACTTCAGCGGCCAGTTGTAGAGCAGTGCCGAGACCAGGCCGAGGGTGGCGCAGAGCGCCGCCGCCGGGCCGGTGGCCAGCGCCAGCAGCGGGGTGGCGACGGCCGCCGGCACGGTGGCGCGGGCCAGGGCCCGCCGGGAGATCGCGCCGGTGGTCACCGGTTTGTCGGTACGCCCCACCGTGGCGTCCCGGTCGGCGTCGATCAGGTCGTTGCTCCAGCCCACGGCGAGCTGGCTGGCCAGCACCGTGAGCGCGACGACGGTGATCCCGGCCGGGTCGTGCCCGACGCCCCGGGCGAGCAGCGCGGCCACCACGGTCACCGCGGCGGCCGGTTCCGGGTGGCTCGCCCTGACCAGCCCTAACACCGACATCGACATAAGGGAAGTCTGGTCGTTACCGGGGAGTCGTGCCACGCTCGGTCCATGCGGAACGCGGCCCCGGTGTCCACCCCGCCCCGGGTGCTGCCGCCCAACGATCCCCGCCAGTACGACGACCTGGCCGGCGAGTGGTGGCGACCGGACGGCGCGTTCGCGATGCTGCACTGGCTGGCCCGGGCCCGCGCGGCCCTGGTGCCGCCGGCGTCCGAAAAGGACGAGCTGCTGGTCGACCTCGGCTGCGGCGCCGGGCTGCTCGCCCCGCACCTGGCCGGCAAGGGCTACCGGCACGTCGGGGTGGACCTGACCCGCTCCGCCCTCGACCAGGCCGCCGCGCACGGCGTGACCGTGGTCCAGGGCGATGCCACCGCGGTCCCGCTCGCGGACGGCTGCGCCGCCGTGGTCTCCGCGGGTGAGCTGCTGGAACACGTGCCGGACTGGCGGCGCGCGGTGGCCGAGGCGTGCCGGCTGCTGCGGCCGGGCGGGCTGCTGGTGCTGGACACCCTCAACGACACCCTGCTGGCGCGGCTGGTCGCGGTGGAGCTCGGCGAGCGGCTCCCCACCGTGCCGCGCGGCATCCACGATCCACGGTTGTTCGTGGACGCCCGCGCGCTGGTGGCGGAATGCGCCCGGCACGGCGTGGCGCTACGCGTGCGCGGCGTCCGACCCGAGCTGGGCGGGACACTGGCCTGGCTGGTGCGCCGCTGGCGCGCTGCCGACCGTCCGGTCCGGAGGGAGCCGCGCATCGTGCCGACCCGGTCGACCGCTGTGCTCTACCAGGGCCACGGGCGCCGGAACGGGTAGCGGGGGCCGCCCGGGGTAAAGGGGACGCCGAGAAGGGGGCTACATGACTGTGCACGCGCTGGAGGCGGCCCGCAGGTTGGCGCCGCGACTGGCCGCCCGCGCGGCCGACCACGACCGGGACGGCTCGTTCCCGGTCGACGACTTCGCCGACCTCCGGGAGGCCGGCCTGTTCGGGCTCATGGTGCCGCGCGAGCTGGGCGGCATGGGCGCCACCTTCGCCGAATACGCGGCGGTCGCCACCGAACTGGCCCGGGGCAACGGCGCGACGGCGCTGGTGTTCAACATGCACGCCTCGGTCACCGGCGCGCTGGGCGCGGTCACCGAGGAGCTGGCCGAGGCGCTCGGCGTACCGGACGAGGCGCTGGCCGCCCGGGACCGCCTGCTCCGCGCGGCGGCCGACGGCGCCTGGTACGCGGTGGCCATGAGCGAGCGCGGCGCCGGCGCCCGGCTGTCCCAGCTCAGCACGGTCTACGAGGCGGTCGAGGGCGGCTGGCACCTCAAGGGCAGCAAGACCTTCTGCTCCGGCGCCGGCCACCCGGACGGCTACCTGGTGGCCGCACGCAGCGCCACCGACCAGTCGGTGGTCTCCCAGTTCCTGGTCCCCGCGGGGGAGGGGCTCACGGTCGAGCCCACCTGGGACTCGCTGGGCATGCGCGCCACCTCGTCGCACGACCTGCACCTGGACGTGACCGTGCCCGCCGACCGGCTGCTCGGCGGGGTGGAGGGCCTGGCCCTGGTGGTCGCCCAGCTCATGCCGCACTGGCTGGTGGCCAGCTACGCGGCGGTCTACGTCGGGGTGGCCCGGGCCGCGATCGAGGCCGCCGCCGAGCACCTGAACGCACGCAACCTGGCCGGCCTGCCGGCGGTCCGGGCCCGGCTGGGCCGGGCGGACGCGGCCGTGGCGGCGGCCGAACTGGTGGTCGCCGAGGCGGCCCGCCGGGTCGACGAGGCGCCCGGCGACGCGGAGACCAACCGCTGGGTGTGGCGGGCCAAGCTGCTGGCCGGCACCACGGCCGCCGAGGTGGCGGCGTCCATGCTGGAGGCCGCCGGCACGTCGGCCACCCGGCGGGGGCATCCGTTGGAGCGGCTCTACCGGGACGCCCGGTGCGGCTCGCTCCACCCGGCCACGTCCGACGTCTGCGCCGACTGGCTCGGCATCGCCGCGCTCGGCGGCGACCCGGACCGCGACGGCTCGACGCCTCGTTGGTGAGTCGGTCTTGCGAAACCCCGCAGTCGTGGGCGGGCGGGGCTCGTTGGTGAAGCGTGGGATGGGGACGAGAGGTGTGGGGGACATGGGCGTGCCGGTGATCGCGGGTCTGGGTACGGCGCAACCGCCGTCCGCCGCGCAGGACGAGCTGTGGGCGGGCTTCTTCGCGAAGCACTTCTCCGGGACCACCCGGGCGCTGGCCGAGCGGATCTTCGCCAACTCCGGGGTGTCCCGGCGCCAGGCGGCGGTGAACCCGCTGCTGGAGGACGTCTCGGAGTGGCCCACCGAGCGCCGGATGCGGCGCTACCAGGTCGAGGCGCTGCCGCTGGGCAAGGAGGCGGTCGGCCGGGCGCTGACCGCCGCCGGCCTGGACGCCGGTGACATCGGCCTCTTCGTGGTCTGCTCCTGCACCGGGTACGCCACCCCGGGGCTGGACATCCTGCTCGCCCGGGACCTGGGCATGGCCCCGGACACGCAGCGCATGTTCGTCGGGCACATGGGCTGCTACGCGGCCCTGCCGGGGCTCGGCGCGGCGAGCGACTTCGTCACCGCCCGGGGCCGCCCCGCGCTGCTGCTCTGCGCGGAGCTGACCAGCCTGCACATCCAGCCGCCGGGCGCGCGGGTGGACACCCAGCAGATCGTCTCGCACGCGCTCTTCTCCGACGCCGCGGTCGCCGCCGTGGTCGTCCCCGGCGGCCGGGGGTACGCGCTGCGCGAGGTCACCTCGGTCACCGACACCTCCACGGCCGACCACATGACCTGGGACGTCACGGACACCGGCTTCCGGATGGGGCTGTCCCCGAAGGTGCCGCAGGTGCTCTCGCGCCACGTCCGGGGGCTGGTCGACGACCTGCTGGCCCGGCACGGGTGGCAGCGTTCCGAGGTGGACGGCTGGGCGGTGCACCCGGGCGGCCCCCGCATCCTCAACGTGGTGGAGCGGGAGCTGGCCCTGCCGCCGGCGGCGCTGGCGGCGTCCCGGGCCACCCTGGACGAGCACGGCAACTGCTCGTCCCCGACGGTGCTGCTGATCCTGGACCGGCTGGGCCGGGCGGAGACGCCGCCGGAGCGGGTCGTGATGCTGGCCTTCGGCCCGGGCCTCACGCTCTACGCGGCCCTGCTGGAGCGCACCACCTGACGGGACGGCGGCTGCCGTGCCGCGCCGATACGCTCTCCGCATGGCTCCCGACGAGCGGATCCGGCGCGCGCTGCTGGCCGGGCTGACCGTGACGGCGCTGGCGGCCGGCGCCGGCTGGTGGCGGATGGCGGCGCCGGCGCTCGGGCAGGCCGGGCCCCGGCCCACCCCGTCGACCGACGCCTTCCTCCACCCCGGCGTCCGGGTCGCCCCGACCGGCTCGCCGACCAGGTTGAGCGTGGTGGTGGACGCGCAGACCGGGCGGGTGCTGGAGCAGGCGGAGGCGGACCCGGATGCGCCCCTGGTGATCCACGAGGAGCCCGGCGGGGTGACGCAGCGGAGCGAGGTCCTCTTCGAGGTGTGGCGGGAGCGGTCCCGCCTGACGCCGGACGCGGCCCCCGTGACCCGCCGGGCGAACGCGTCGGACGGCAACCGCTTCCTGCTGACGGTCAGCTGCTCCGGCGCGGGCGCGGTGGCCGTCCGGTTCACCGGTTCGTCCGACGACGGGACGGAGCAGATACTGAGCTGCGACGGGCCGACCGCCTCGATGGTGACGGTGAACTCGATGGGCGGGCCGCTGCTGGTCCGGTTCGCCGCGCTGCGGAACCGGGTCGACCTCGACGCCCGGCTGCAGGCGCTGGGCTGAACGGCGGTCAGCCGGCCAGCCGGGCCAGGTCGTCGCGGTAGTCCGTCACCGGGCCCAGCTCGGGCACCACCCGGACCAGGGTGCCCTGCCGGTCCACCAGCAAGGCGGCGGCCGTGCCCGGGTGGGCGGAGAGATGCAGGTAGGAGCGGAGGCCGCCGGCCGGGTCGGCGAGCGGGCGGACGCCCGGGGCGGTGGCGGACGCGGCGCTGCGGCTCTCGGTGACGGTGACCACGGTCACCCCGGGCGGCGCGGTCGCCGCCGCGATGCCGACCTGCTCCGTGCAGACGCACGCGTCCACGAGGATGATCATGGCGGGCAACAGGCTGCGCAGCGGCACCGGCGCGTCGTCCGGACCGACCAGGTCGAGCGCGGGCAGCGGCCCGATCGGCGCCGTCGGGTACGGGAGCACGGTGGGAGCGCCGCCGGAGCGGCTCGACCGGGGCCAGGTGACGGCGGCCAGCCCGGTGAGGGTGATCAGCACGGCGACCAGCAGGACCAGCACCGGCAGCCCGGGCGCCGCCGGACCGGCCGGGCCGAGGCGCCGCCGCGAGGTGGCCTGCCGGCGGGCCGAGCGCAGCTCGCGGCGGACCTGGCGGGCCTCCTCGGCCAGCGCCGAGGCGTCGTCAGGGACGACCACCCGACCCCACTCCGGAGGCAGGTCGGGCAGCCCGTCCGGTGGCCCGTGGCCTTCAGCGTCAGGCATGCCCATCGGACCCCCAGGAACCGTCTCGGTGAGCGGACGTCCGTCCGTTCCCAGCGTCCCGCACCGGCCGTCGTACCGCCACACCTGGGCGCACGTGGAATTCCGGAGCTACCATGGAAGGAGCGCATCGCCCTAGATATGAACGCTTCCGTCACCCTTACCGGGTTGTCATCCGTTGGTCACGGAGCGTGTCGAAACCATCGGCTTGACCGCCTGTCAAGCTGAAGAAATACCTCTCACAGGGCCCCTGAGCTGCGCCAACGGTCAGGACAGCGGTGAGACATCGGTGCCTGAGCGTGTTACCCTAGACACAGCGAAAGGGGTTTCGAACCTATGGTTTTCAGTGTCGGCGAGACCGTTGTTTACCCCCACCACGGGGCCGCACTCATCGAGGCAATCGAGACTCGGGTCATCAAGGGCGAGCCTAAGCAGTACCTCGTCCTGAGGGTCGCGCAGGGTGACCTGACGGTCCGGGTGCCCGCCGAGAACGCCGAGATCGTGGGTGTGCGAGAGGTGGTCGGCGAAGAGGGCCTGGGCAAGGTCTTCGACGTGCTCCGTGCACCGCACACCGAGGAGCCGACCAACTGGTCGCGGCGTTACAAGGCGAATCTGGAGAAGCTGGCCTCCGGTAACCCGCTGAAGGTCGCCGAGGTCGTCCGCGACCTGTGGCGCCGGGAGCGGGAGCGGGGTCTCTCCGCGGGTGAGAAGCGCATGCTGGCCAAGGCCCGCGACATTCTCGTCGGCGAGGTCGCGCTGGCCGAGAAGAGCACCAAGGACGAGGCGGAGACGCTGCTCGACAAGGTGCTGACCGAGGCCTGATCCACACCTCATCGTCGTACCCACGCCGAAGCGAACGAATCCGAGGACCGCGACGTGACCGCGCAGCTCAATCCGCGCGGTGACGTCGCGGTCCTCGTTCCTGCGGCCGGTGCCGGGCTACGCCTCGGCCCGGGCGCGCCCAAGGCGCTCCGGCTGCTGGCCGGCGAGCCGCTGCTGGTGCACGCGGTCCGCCGGATCGCCGCCGCGCCCTCGGTGCACACCGTCGTGGTGGCCGCGCCGGGCGCCGACGTCGAGGCGGTCCGGGCGATGCTCGCGCCGGTGGCCCGGGTCACCGTGGTCCCCGGCGGCGCCGAGCGCCAGGCGTCGGTGGCCGCCGCGCTGGCCGCCGTCCCCGCCGGACCGGAGATCGTCCTCGTGCACGACGCGGCGCGGGCGCTCACCCCGCCCGAGCTGGTCGAGTCGGTGGCCGCGGCGGTCCGCGCCGGCCACGACGCGGTGATCCCGGTGCTGCCGGTGGTCGACACGGTCAAGGAGGTCGACGCCGGCGAACGGGTCCTCGGCACGGTCGACCGGGCCGCCCTGCGCGCGGTGCAGACCCCGCAGGGCTTCCGCCGGTCCGTGCTCACCGCCGCACACGAGGCGGCCGGCGACCCGCTCACCGACGACGCCGGCCTGGTCGAGAAGCTGGGCGTCCCGGTGGACTGCATACCCGGGTCGGAGCTGGCCCTGAAGATCACCCGCCCGTTCGACCTGGCCCTGGCCGAGCACCTGCTGGCCGGCGGCGCCTGACGCGTACCCTCGGTTCATGATCGTTCCTCGGGTGGCCATCGGCACCGACGTGCACGCCTTCGCGGCCGGGCGACCCTGCTGGGTTGCGGGCCTGCACTGGCCGGACCAGGACGGCCTGGCCGGCCACTCGGACGCCGACGTGGCGGCGCACGCCGCCTGCAACGCCCTGCTCTCCGCGGCCGGCCTCGGCGACCTGGGCGCGAACTTCGGGGTGGACCAGCCGGAGTGGGCGGGCGCGTCCGGGGTGGCCCTGCTGACCGAGAGCGCCCGGCGGGTCCGGGCGGCCGGCTTCGAGATCGGCAACGTGTCGGTCCAGGTGGTCGGCAACCGACCCAAGATCGGCCCGCGCCGGGACGAGGCGCAGCGGGTGCTCTCCGCGGCGGTCGGCGCGCCGGTCACCGTCTCCGCCGCCACCACCGACGGCCTGGGCTTCACGGGGCGCGGCGAAGGGCTCACCGGGATCGCGGTGGCCCTCGTCTACGAGGCGCCGGCGGCGTGACGCGGCGACCGGGCGGCGCCCGGTCGCCGCGCCGGATCAGTCGACGTCCGTGCAGACGTTGTGCGTCGTGCCGTGGAGCATCGTGATGGTCTTCTCGAAGGTGGGGGTGAACTCCACGGTGAACTGGCCGTCGACGATCCACAGCCCCTTCGGCAGCGAACCCGCGTTCTCCCGGAAGCCGAGCAGCACGGGCCCGGTCACGTACCAGGTCATCGACCCGTCCGTGCCGTAGACGACGAGCGAGGTGCCGCTGGCGTCCGCCGTGGACGTGGCCCCGGTCTCCAGGTTGGTCACCCGGTCGATGAGGGCGCCGGTGAACAGCTCCCGCTTCGGCGAGCCGTCCGGGTACGTGGCCAGGGTCAGCTTCCGGACCTCGTCGACGATCGGTTCGACCCGTACCGCGAAGTCGCAGCGGGCCCCGGCCGGCATCTCGAACGCCGCCTGCGGGGCCGGCTCCCAGGCGCCGGGGGCGGTGTCGCCGCTCGCGGCGGACGCCGTGCCGGGCAGGGTCGCGACGATCGCGGCCACGACCGACGCCACCGCCACACTCATCTTCAAACGCATGGTCACTCCATCCGTGCTTCTGGTCAGGGCCGGACCAGGGTCACCGGCCCCGCTCACCACGGGCTCACCGCGCGTCGGGCCGCAGCCGGGTCGGACAACCCCGGGCGTCGGGCGGGCCACCGGGGCACCCACCATCCGCTCACCGCCGGATGACAACCGGCGGACCGGGCCAGCCGGTCCTGTTCGGTATGGACTTCCGACTGCTCGGACCCTTCGAGGCCCGCCATCGGGGTCGACCGGTCGAGGTCGGCAGCCGACGCCAGGAGCGCTGCCTGCTCGGTGTGCTGCTGCTCGACACGGGACGGGTGGTGCCCACCGAGCGCCTCATCGACCTGCTCTGGAACGGCCGACCGCCGGCCTCGGCCCGGGGCGCCGTGCAGACGTACGTCGGTCGGCTGCGGGGGTCGTTGACGCCGTACGGCGTGCGGATCAGCACGCGGGGCGAGGGCTACCTCGTCGAGGCCGACGGGCACCGTGTCGACGTCGACGAGTTCGGTGAGCTGGTCCGGGCGGCCGGCGCGGCCGCCGACCCCGGCGAGCGGGTGCGGCTGCTCGACCGGGGGTTGGCCCTCTGGCGGGGGCCGCTGCTCGCCGACGCGGCGGACGGCGAACTGCGGGACCGGCTCCACGGCACCGTCGAGGAGCTGCGGCTGGTCGCCGTCGAGCTGCGCGCCGAGGCGCAGCTCGCGCTGGGCCAGCACGCCCGGGCCATCGCCGAGCTGCTGCCCCTGGCCGCCCGGCACCCGACCCGGGAACAGCTCGTCGCCGTCCTGATGACCGCGCTGTACCGGGGCGCGCGGCAGGCCGAGGCGCTGCGGCTGTACCGGACCACCCGGCAGGTCCTCGTGGACGAGCTGGGCGTCGAGCCGGGGCCGCGCCTGCGGGAGGTGCACCGCCGGATCCTGCGCGGCGACGACCGGCTGGACCGGCCCGGGCGGCCGGTGTACGAGGTGCGGGTCCGCGACGAGAGCCTGCCCTGGAGCGTCGGCGGCCACCCGGCGCTGGACTTCTGCAACACCTTCGCCGGGTGGGGGCACGAACCGCCGCTGCCCGGCGCCGAGTGGCTGCGCGGCTACCGCACCCTGGCCGTGTGGGCCGGGCACGTCGGTCTCCTCGACGACGTCTCGGTGAGCCGGCTGCTGCAGCTGGCCCGCCGGGACCCCGACCGGGGCGAGGCGGTGCTCGACGAGGCGCGGGGCCTGCGGCAGGCGCTGTACGGGTGCCTGACCCGGCCGGACGACCGGCGCGCGTTCGACGCGGTCGCCCGGTACGCCGAGGCCGCCGCGAAGGGGCTGGTGTTCCGGCCCGAGACCGACGGCCGCGGGCGCTGGTGGCCGGAGCTGGCGGCCGGGCTCCGGATGCCCCTGCACGCGGTCGCCTGGAGCGCCGCCCAGCTGCTCGCCGACCCGCACCGGCTCACCCTCCGGACCTGCCCGGACGAGCGGTGCGGCTGGCTCTTCCTGGACGAGAGCGGGCTGCGGCGCTGGTGCAGCCTGGGCACCTGCGGTCGCTCGCCGGACCGGTCCCGCTGCCACAGCGCGTGACCGGTGTCCGCCCGCAGCCGACGGCGGGCGGACGGCCGGACCGGGGGCTACGCTCGCCGGGATGCCGAACGACGCCGCCCCCGACCAGTCCGCCGCCGACGGCTACCTCCAGCGCGCGCAACTCCTCGCCGAGCTCGGCCGGTACGACGAGGCCGCCGAGGAACTCGATGCCGCGCTCGCCGGCCACCCGGGCCACGCCGAGGCGTTGACCATGCTGGCCCGGGTGCACCTGGCCGCGGACCGGTCCGCGGCGGCGCTGCCGGTCGCCGAGGCGGCCGTGGCCGCTGCCCCGGGTGCCGTGTCGCCGCTGGTGGCGCGCGGTTTCGCCCTGGTCGACCTGGGCCGGTGGAAGGCCGCCGCGAGCACCGGGGACCAGATCCTGGCGCTCGGCCCGGACGACGCGTACGCCCAGCGCAGCGCCGCCGCGATCCTGGCCGGCGCCCGCAACGGCCAGCCGGCGCTCAACGCGGCCTGGCGGGGTGTGGAGCTGGCCCCGGAGACCGCGCAGGCGCACCTGGTGCTCGGCCTGGTCGCCGCCCGGCTGGAGCTGTACGACCTGGCCGAGCGGGCCTACCGGGAGGCCCTGCGGCTGGACCCGGAGGTGGCCGCGGCGCGGCACGACACGGGCGTGATCCGGCTGGAGCAGCGCCGCTACGCCGAGGCGCTGGAGCACCTGGCCGAGGCGGCGACCATGGACCCGGAGCGCGGCGACAACCGGCGGACCACCGCCGACGGGCTGTACCGCCTGGTGCTCCACGGCGCCGGCTGGTCGCTGGTCGCCACCGTGCTGGTCGCCTTCCTGGCCCCGGTCGCGCCGGGCCCGTCCCGCCTCCTCGCGGTGCTGGCCGCGCTCGGCGGGGCGCTGCTGGTCTGGCGGCGCGCGGCCCGGCTGCCCGGCCTGCGGGACACCGTCCTGCCCGGGCTGCTCCGCGCCGAGCCCGGCCTGGCCCTGAGCGTGTACGCGGTGGCCGCCGCCCCGGCGCTGCTGGTGCTCTACGCGCTGGTCGGCGGCCCGTGGCCGCTGGTCGTCGGGATCACCGTGACGGTGGTGGCCGGGTTCGCCGTGCTCGCCCGCGCCGGCCGCCGCCCGGTGCGCTAGGCCCGGCGCGCCCAGGTCCAGGCGTACGCGTCGTCCTCGCAGGCGGTTCCCGCGTCGCAGAGGTCCAGCGGGCGGAAGGTGTCCACCATGACGGCCAGCTCGTCGAAGAACTCCGCCCCGATCGACCGCTCCGCGGCGCCCGGCTGGGGGCCGTGGGTGAAGCCGGACGGGTGCAGCGAGATCGAGCCCTGCTCGATGCCGGAGCCGCGCCGGGCCTCGTAGTTGCCGCCGGTGTAGAAGAGCATCTCGTCGGAGTCGACGTTGTGGTGGTTGTACGGCACCGGGATGGCGTCCGGGTGGTAGTCGACCTTGCGCGGCACGAACGAGCAGATCACGAAGTTCGGGCCCTGGAAGGTCTGGTGCACGGGCGGCGGCTGGTGGATCCGGCCGGTGATCGGCTCGAAGTCGTGGATGGAGAACGCCCACGGGTACATGTGCCCGTCCCAGCCGACCACGTCGAACGGGTGGTTCGCGTAGACGTACCTGGTCCAACCGCGACGATGGCGGACGAGCACCTCGACGTCGGTCTCGTCGACAAGCAGCGGCGTGTCCGGCCCGCGGACGTCCCGCTCGCAGTAGGGCGAGTGCTCCAGGAACTGCCCGCGCACCGAGAGGTAGCGCTTGGGCGGGCCGATGTGGCCGGCGGCCTCGACGGCGAGCAGCCGGGTCGGTTCGTCGCCGGTGGGGACGAGGCGGTGGATGGTCGAGGTGGGGATGACGACGTAGTCGCCGGCCACCGCCTCCAGCACGCCGAACGGCGACTCCACCCGCAGCGACCCGGACTCCAGGTAGAGGCAGTGGTCGCCGGTCGCGTCGCGGAACAGCGGCGACGGCCGGTCGGCCAGCACGTACGCGATGCGCACGTCGTCGTTGGCGAGCAGGTACTGCCGGCCGAGCACCGGGTCGGCGCCGGCGCCGTCGAGCTTGTGGGTGCGCAGGTGCCGCGGCTTGAGCGGCAGGTTGGGCACCCGGGTGAAGGCGGGCGGGGTGAACTCCTCGGCGGCCACGATCGCGGTGGGCGCGTGCCGGTGGTAGAGCAGCGACGAGTCGGAGGAGAAGCCCTCCTGACCGACCAGCTCCTCGGCGTACAGGGTGCCGTCGGGCTGGCGGAACTGGGTGTGGCGCTTGCGGGGCACCTCGCCGACGCTGCGGTAGTACGGCATCTCGCCTCCCGATATGTCCCGTTCTCCGGCCGGTGACGTCCGATAATCGGACGCGGTTGTCCGTTCCTTGTAGCGTCCCGTAGATTCTTGTCTCGTGTCAACGCAGGTGCCCCGCCTTCTCGCCGGCCTGGTCGACGACGCGGCGGTCTTCCCGCCCGGCAGCGCCCCGCTGCCGGACGCCGTGACCGCGCATCACCGGCACCGGGCCGGCTGGTACGCCGACCTGGTCGGCCCGCTGCTGCTGCCCGCCTCGACCCTGCCGGACCTGCCCGAACTGCTCGCCCCGGCGGCCACCCTGGCGGTCGGCGTGATCGGTGACGTGCCGGTCGGCCGGCTGGAGGCGGCCCTCGCCGAGGCGGACCCCCGGCTCGCCGTCCGCCAGGTCGAGGCGCCGGTCGCCAAGCGCGGCGAGGACCCGCAGCCGGGCCTGGCCGACCTGGTCAAGCTCGCCGAGCGCCTCGGCGGCGCCACCGTCTACGCGGAGATCCCGCTGACCTTCGGGCTGATGGCCGCGCTGGACGCCCTCGCCGAGGCGCGGGCCGGCGGGCTGCCGGTGGCCGCCAAGTTCCGCACCGGCGGGCTGGCCGCCGAGCTGTTCCCGACCCCGGTCGAACTGGCCGCGGTGATCTGCGCCTGCCGGGACCGGGAACTGCCGTTCAAGCTGACCGCCGGGCTGCACCACGCGATCCGGTACCGGGACCCGGAGACCGGCTTCACCCACCACGGCTTCGTCAACGTGCTGGCCGCCACCCTGGCGGCCACCGGGGGCGCCGAGGTGGACGGGGTGGCCGAGCTGCTGGCCGCCACCGACCCGCTCCGGGTGGTCGAGCTGGCCCGGTCGCACCGGGAGGCCGAGCGCCCGCTGTGGGTGGGCTACGGCTCGTGCAGCATCTCCGAACCACTTACCGATCTGATCCGGCTGGGGCTGGTGAACGGGGGCTTTGAGGAATGACCTGGGTGACGGGTGCGGCGGGTTCCGCGTACGGGGTGGCGAACCTGCCGTACGGGGTGTTCCGGCAGGGCGACCGGGAGCCGCGGATCGGCGTACGCATCGGCGATTTCGTCCTGGACCTGGCCGGGGCGGAGGCCGCCGGGCTGGTGCTGGCCGCCGGGGCGCTGGGCCGGCCCACCCTCAACGACTTCATGGCGCTCAATCGTCCGCAGTGGACCGCCGTCCGGCAGCGGGTGACCGAGCTGCTCACCGAACCGGCGCACCGGCCGGCCGTGGAGCCGTTGCTGGTGCCGCTGCGCGAGGTGGAGCTGCTGCTCCCGTTCGAGGTGGCCGACTACGTCGACTTCTACTCGTCCGAGCACCACGCGTCGAACGTCGGGCAGATCTTCCGGCCCGGGCAGCCGCCGCTGCTGCCGAACTGGAAGCACGTGCCGATCGGCTACCACGGCCGGGCCGGCACGGTGGTCGTCTCCGGCACCCCGGTCGTGCGCCCCACCGGGCAGCGGGCCACCGCGCAGGGCCCGACCACCGGCGCCTCCGTGCGGCTGGACATCGAGGCCGAGGTCGGCTTCGTGGTCGGGGTGCCGAGCCGGCTCGGCGACCGGGTGGCCGTCGCGGACTTCGCCGACCACGTCTTCGGTGTGGTGCTGGTCAACGACTGGTCCGCCCGGGACATCCAGGCCTGGGAGTACCAGCCGCTCGGGCCGTTCCTGGGCAAGTCCTTCGCCACCTCGGTCGCGGCCTGGGTCACCCCGCTGGACGCGCTGGCCGACGCCTTCGTGCCCGCCCCCGACCAGGACCCGCCGGTGCAGGAATACCTGCGCGACACCCCGCACCTCGGGCTGGACCTGACCCTGTCGGTCGAGTGGAACGGCGAGCGGGTCGCCGAGCCGCCCTTCGCCACCATGTACTGGACGCCGGCCCAGCAGCTCGCCCACCTCACCGTGAACGGCGCGTCGCTGCGGACCGGCGACCTCTACGCCTCCGGCACCGTCTCCGGGCCGGAGCGCGGCCAGGTCGGCTCGTTCCTGGAGCTGACCTGGGGCGGGACCGAGCCGGTCAAGTTCGCCGACGGCACCGCCCGCACCTTCCTGGAGGACGGCGACACGGTGACGATCACCGCCACCGCGCCCGGCCCGGACGGCACCACCATCGCCCTCGGCGAGGTCACCGGGAGCATCCTCCCGGCCCGCTGAACCGGCTCCTGCTCACTCTCCGTCCCCGGTCGCACCCGCTGTGCGACCGGGGACGTTTCCTTCGCCGTTGATCGTCGCGGACTGCGTACGCCCCGGCGGTGCGGGCCGGGGCGCACCCGAGTGGAACAGGAAGGACCGAGAGATGACCGAGCTGACCGGCGCCGTATGGCGCACCAGCAGCCGCTCCAACGATCAGGGCCTCTGCGTCGAGGTGGCCACCAACGTGGTGGCCGCGCACGGCGTGGTGGGCGTACGCGACTCGAAGGATCCCCAGGGTCCGGCGCTCGCGGTCAGCCCACCGGGCTGGACGGCGTTCGTCGCCGCGATCCGGGGTGACGCCTTCCGCCGCTGACCGTTCGCCGTGCGCCCGGTGCCCCGCTCGGGGCACCGGTGGTGGAAATGTCACCGCAAGGCTCCCGTTACCCGGTCACGGCCCGTACCGTGGACGACACGGGAGGTGCCATGTCGACGGTGACGGTTTCCGCATTCATCGAAGCGCAGGACGTCGACGTCTGGCGGCTCCTCACCGACCTCCCGGCGCGGGCCGACTGGCTGTCCGCGGTCGGCGACGTCGAGGTTCTCAGCCCCGGCGACATCGGGCCCGGCACCGCCTGGCGGGAGACCCGGGTCCGGCCGGACGGCGTCGCCGAGGCGGAGGAGTTCCTGGTGGTCGAGGCCGCGGCCCCGGCACGGCTGGTGCTCAGCTCGCGGGGCGCGGGCGCCGACTACCGGATCACCTGGACGCTGCGCGCCGTCGAGCGCCGGCGGCGCGGCTGCACCGAGGTCACCGTCGAGCACGAGGCGGTGCCGACCCGCCCGTACGGCCGGGTGCTGGCCCTGATCCTCGGCGGCCTGGCCGCCCGCGCGGTGGAGGGCGCCCTCCGCCGCGACCTGGCCGACCTGGCGCTGGCCGTCGGGCCCACCCGGTCCGCCGAGGCCGCCTGAGCCGACCCCGCGGGACGACCCGACCGGGGTCGGCCGGTGCGGGGCGCGGGAGCCGCCGCTGGGTAGGGTGCCGGGCGGAGGTACGGCATGGGGAAGCCCTCGGGGCGGCGGATCGTGGTGGCGGTCGTGGCGGTGCTGGCCGTCGCGGCGGCGGCTGCCGTGGTCCTGCGGGTCCTCGCGCCCGCCGAGGTGGAGACGGTCGCCCGGGGCGCGTACCCGGCCACGCCCAGCCCGCCGGTCGGCGTGATCGGCCGGCTGCCGGTGGCGCCGCTCGTCGTCGACGGCCGGCTCCGCGTCTACGCGGGCGCCCGCCAGGTGTACGCCGACCAGCCGGCCTCCGGGAAGCACCGGGTCACCCCGTTCTGGTCGTACCGCCGCTGGCCGGCAAAGCTGGTCGGTGTGCTCGCCGAGGGCACCACGGTGGTGAGCCGCTGGTCCGACGGGAAGCTGGTGGCGCTGGACGCTCGTACGGGGCGGGTGGCCTGGCGGGCCGACGGCCCCGCGCCGGGCGCGGTGCCGAAGCCGCGCCGCACCTACGCCGCCACGGTCTGGGACCCGGCGGGCCTGCACGTCACCCGGGCCGCCGACGGCCGCGCCGTGCTGGTCGCCGCGGGTCCGGGCGCGGTCG
The DNA here is from genome assembly GCF_024213425.1 of Micromonospora sp. A3M-1-15. Classification (NCBI taxonomy): domain Bacteria; kingdom Bacillati; phylum Actinomycetota; class Actinomycetes; order Micromonosporales; family Micromonosporaceae; genus Micromonospora; species Micromonospora sp. A3M-1-15. The sequence continues at coordinate 191,529 of NZ_JANAVK010000002.1, forward strand.
GCGGGTACGCCCTGACGGACGGCCGCCGGCTGTGGCGTGCCGAGGTGGGACGGGCCTGCCGCGCCGACGTGGGCACCACGGCCGCCGGCGAGCTGCTCGGGGTGGACTCCTGTGCCGGGCCGGCCGCGGTCGAGTTCCGGGACGCCGCGACCGGCGCGGTGCGGATCCGCTGGCGGCCTCCGGACGCCCCGGGTCAGCTCGTGGTGACCCCGGTCGGCTGCCGGGACGGGCGCTCGGCCTGTCGGGGGCTGCGTACCTCGGGGCGGGGCGACGAGACCGGCCGGGGCTGGCTGGTCGTCGGCGCGGGTGAGCCGGTGGCCGCCCCCGCCCTGGACGGCCCGGACGCCGAGCTGGACGGCGAGCGCGCGGTGGGGACCGCGGACGGCGTGGTCACCGGGCGGTCCGCCCGCACGGGAGAGGAGCTGTGGCGTCGGGCCGACCTCGGGCCGGTGCGGATTCTGGCGGTCGAGCCGGGCCGGGTGCACCTGCTGACCGAGGGGCGGGACCTAATCACGCTCGACCCGGTGACGGGCGCCGAGCGGTCGCGGTTCGCCATGGACATCGGCCGGGACGGGACCGGCTGGCAGCCCGGCCGGGCGCACGCGGCGGACGGCTACGTGGCGGTGGAGCGGCTCCGCGAGCGGGCCCGTCCGGACGACGACGACCAGGGCTACTTCCTGATGGCCGAGCCGGTGCTGCTGGCCGCGACCTGATCCGGAAGAAACGGACAAATGGTACTGTTCTTCGCGGGGGTTCCGGCGCGACGCTGATCCGCCGGACGACCCGAGGCGTCCGGGGCCGGTCCGTAGGGGGTTGACGGACCGGCCCCGGACCTGGGCCGTCAGGCCAGCGCGGCCTCGGCGGCGGCCAGGAAGGCGTCGTTCTCGGCCGGCGTGCCGATGGTGACCCGCACCCCGTCGCCGGGGAACGGCCGGACGATCACACCCCGCGCCTCGCAGGCCTTGCCGAACTCCACGGCCCGGTCGCCCAGCGGCAGCCAGACGAAGTTGGCCTGGCTGTCCGGCACGTCCGGCACGAACTTGCGCAGCGCCTCGGTGACCCGGTCGCGCTCGGCGACGACCAGCGCGCACCGCCGCTCGACCTCGTCGGCCTGGGCCAGCGCGGCCAGCGCGCCCGCCTGGGCGGCCATGCTCGTCGAGAAGGGGGTGACCACCTTGCGCACCGCGGCCGCCACGGTCGGCTCGGCGACCAGCCAGCCGATCCGCAGGCCGGCCAGGCCCCACGCCTTGGACAGGGTGCGCAGCACCGCGACGTTCGGCCGGTCCAGGTAGCTGAGGCCGTCCGGCACCTCGGGGTCCGTGACGAACTCCCGGTACGCCTCGTCGATCACCACGAGCACGTCGTCCGGCACCGCGTCGAGGAAGCGGTCCAGTTCCGCCTTGCGGACCGCCGTCCCGGTCGGGTTGTTCGGGTTGCAGACCAGGATCATCCGGGTCCGGTCGGTCACCGCCGCCGCCATCGAGGCCAGATCGTGGCCGTGGCCGGCGTCGTTCGGCACCCGCACGCTGGTCGCGCCGCTGGTCGCCGCGATGATCGGGTACGCCTCGAAGGACCGCCACGAGTACAGCAGCTCGTCGCCGGGGAGGCAGGTCGCCCGGACCAGGTGCTCGGCCAGCGCCACCGAGCCGCAGCCGGTGGCGATCCGGTCGGCGTCCACGCCGTACCGCTCGGCGAGGGCCTGGCGCAGCGCCACGACGCCCATGTCCGGGTAGCGGTGCGAACCGGCCACCGCCTCGGCCACCGCCTCCACCACGCCGGGCAGCGGGCCGTAGGGGACCTCGTTGCTGGCCAGCTTGATCGCCTCGGGCAGGCCCAGCTCGCGGGCCAGGTCGGCCGGGCTGCGCCCGGGCACGTAGTTGGGCAGCGCGTCCAGGTCGGCGCGGGTGAGCCGCAGCGGAGGCTGGTGACGTCCGGTGTCGGTCATGGGGTGTCTCCCGGGGGGTTGGCGCGGTCGCGCGGGGCGGTACGGGTGTCGGGCCGGGTGCGGGGAAGCTGGACCACCACGGTCTGCGCCCGCTTGTCGTGCAGGGCCTGGCGCAGCGGCTGGTCGAAGAGCGGGGAGACCGCGTCGACGAACTGGAGCAGCAGGCCGAAGCCGAAGCAGTACCAGAGCAGGGTGGGCATGCCGAGGGTGCTCCAGCGCCGGGTCGCCCGGCCGAAGCCGAGCGGCTGGTCCGTCTCGACCGGCACCGCGCGAACGCCCATGAGCCGCTTGCCGAAGGTCTGCCCGCGGGCCGCCATCGAGGGCACCTCGTAGGCGAACCAGAGCGCGGTGGCGATCAGCAGGATGGCGACCAGGAGGCCGGTGAACTGCTCGCCGGGGGGCGGCAGCGGCTCGTTGGTGGTGTCACCCGCGTCGACCCGCCGCAGGAACTCCTGCCACGGGGCGGCCCACTCACCGATGAAACGCCAGACGAACCAGCCGTTGACCGCGGCGTTGAGCAGGAAGACCATGCCGAAATCGATGAGACGGGCGACCAGCCGGGCGCCGTACGAGGCGAGCGGCAGCCCGTGCGGGCGCGGCGCCGGCGGCCGCCCGGGCCACCCCGGGTACGGCCAGCCCGGCGGCGGGCCCGGCCGGCCCGCCCACGGCCCGGGCGGCCCGGGCTGCACGTGCTGTGCCGGCCGGGGCTGGCCCGGGCCACCGGCCGGCGGGCCCGGGTACAGCCCGGAGGGTGGACCGCCGGGGCGCGCGCCCGGCGCCAGGGCCGGCTGGCCCGGGTGCGGGGCGGCGGCGGGGGCCGGTGCGGCGGCGGGGGCCGGCTCGGGCGGCGGTGGTCCGTCGGGCGGGGTGGCGTCGACCGGGATGGGCGCGCCGATCCACCCCTCGCCGTCCCAGTACCGGCGGGTCTCGGGATCGGCGGGGTCGACGTACCAGCCGGGCTGCACGCTCACGGCCGTGCCTCGCTGCACTCGCTCACGGTGCAACCTTAACGACGACCGTGCCGGCGAACTTGTCGTGCAGGCACTGCTGCCAGGGCTTGTCCCAGAGCTGCCAGAAACCGTCGAGGTAGTTGGCGAAGGGAACCAGCGCCGCGGCGACGAACTCCACCAGGTACCGCTTGCCGAGCATGCCCCGGGTGAGCGGGGCGTTCGGGTCGAGCGGGACGATGCGCAGCTTCATCACCTTCTTGCCGAGCGTCTGCCCGGTCCGGCGGGCGTACTCCACGTGGTAGAGCCAGTAGAAGACGAGCAGGAGCGCGAAGACGCCGAGTTCGGCGAGGAGCACGGGCAGGAAGAAGTCGGTCATGGCGGTGCCGAAGTCGGGCCCGGCCACCGTGCCGTCCGGCCCGGGCGGCGGCAGGTCGTCGACCATCTTGACGACCATCCAGAGGAAGACCGGCGCGAAGAGCACCATCGCCACCGCGGTGGCCACGAGGCCGTCGATCAGCCAGGCCAGCAGCCGCTCGCCGAAGCCGGCCAGCGGCTGCCCGTTGGGGGCCAGGCTGGGCGGCACGAAGGCGGCGTGCGGGGCGTACCCCGGGGGTGGCGGCGGGTAGCTCGGCAGCCCGGCGTACGTGGGCGGGGTGTGCTGCGACGGCGGCAGGTACGGCCCGGACGGCGGCGCGAAGCCGCCGCCCGCGGGCGGGGGCCCGGCGGGCGGCGGAGACGCGGGGGAAGGCTCGGTCACGCGGACAGTGTTACAGGTTGCCCCGCTTCTCCTGCTCCCGCTCGATGGCCTCGAACAGGGCCTTGAAGTTGCCCTTGCCGAAGCCCAGCGAGCCGTGCCGCTCGATCAGCTCGAAGAAGACGGTCGGGCGGTCCTGCACCGGCTTGGTGAAGATCTGGAGCAGGTAGCCGTCCTCGTCGCGGTCGACCAGGATCTTGCGGGACTTCAGCTCCTCGATCGGCACCCGCACCTGGCCGATCCGGGCGCGCAGCTCCGGGTCCTCGTAGTAGGAGTCCGGGGTGTTCAGGAACTCGACACCGGCGGCCCGCATGGCGTCGACGCTGGCCAGGATGTCGTTGGTGGCCACGGCGATGTGCTGGGCGCCCGGGCCCTGGTAGAACTCGAGGTACTCGTCGATCTGCGACTTCTTGCGGGCGACGGCCGGCTCGTTGAGCGGGAACTTCACCTTGCGGGTGCCGTTCGCCACCACCTTGCTCATGAGCGCCGAGTAGTCGGTGGCGATGTCGTCGCCGATGAACTCGGCCATGTTGCTGAAGCCCATGACCCGCTTGTAGAACTCGACCCACTCGTCCATCCGGCCCAGCTCCACGTTGCCGACCACGTGGTCGACGGCCTGGAAGAAGCGCTTCGGCTGGATGCCCGCGTCGATCATCGGCTGCCGGTCCACGATCGGGCCGCGGGCCACGAAGCCGGGCAGGAACGGGCCGGTGTAGCGGGACCGGTCGACAAGCGTGTGCCGGGTGTCGCCGTAGGCGGCGATGGCCGCCAGCCGGACGGTGCCGTGCTCGTCGCTGACGTCGTGCGGCTCGACCAGGCCGGTGGCGCCCTGGGCGGTGGCGTGCGCGTACGCCGCGTCCACGTCCGGCACCTCCAGCGCAATGTCGGAGACACCGTCGCTGTGCTTCGCCACGTGCTCGGCGCCGTCGGCGTCGGGGCGGACCGCGCCGGTCAGCACGAACCGGGCGGAGCCGCTGGTCAGCACGTACTGGGCGTGGTCCCGGTAGCCCTGCTCCGGCCCCCGGTACGCCACGCAGGTCATGCCGAACGCGGTGGAGTAGTAGTGGGCGGCCTGCTTGGCGTTGCCCACCAGGAAGTGCACGTGGTCGAGGCCCTTGACCGGGAACGGGTCGCGGGTGATGTCGTGGTCGACGGCGCCGACGAGGGCGTCGACGTCGACCTCCTCGGTCGACTGGGGTCGGTCGATCGCCTGGGTCATGGTGGCCTCCCTTGCGCACCGGCCGGCCTCGTGGGCCGCCGTTGATCTGCTGTTGTGGCGAGGATCGCTGCGCGGCGGCCGGTTGGGCAACAGTCGTCAAAATCCCTGGTCAGGTTGCGCATTCGGTAATGTGAAACCCCATGAACACTGGTCAGGATGTACAGCTCGACGCGCTGGATGCCCGCTTGATCGATCTGCTCGCCGAGGAGCCCCGGATCGGGGTGCTGGAGTGCTCGCGGCGGCTCGGCGTGGCCCGGGGCACCGTCCAGGCCCGGCTCGACAAGCTGGTCGAGCGGGGGGTGATCGCCGGGTTCGGGCCGGACATCTCGCCGGCCGCCATCGGGTTCGGGGTGACCAGCTTCGTGACCCTGGAGATCAGCCAGCGGCACGGCCACGACCCGGTGACCGCGCACCTGGCCGCCATCCCCGAGGTGCTGGAGGCGCACACCATCACCGGCTCCAGCGACCTGCTCTGCCGCATCGTGGCCCGGTCGAACACCGACCTCCAGCGGGTCATCGACCAGATCGTCGCCTCGGAGGGCATCCGCCGCGCCTCCACGATCATCGCCCTGGCCGAGCAGATCCCCTACCGCACCCTGCCCCTGGTCCGCTCCGCCGCCCGCGGCGCGTAGCACGGCGGCCGACCGAGAAAGCTGCGCGACACGGCCGTTCGGGGGGCCGGCGCAGCGGTGATCGTCGCTACCGTGTGCGGTGTGAAGGGCCTTGGCGTACGCGGCTGGTTGCTGCTGGGGCTCATCACCGTGGTCGTGCTCGCCGCCACCGGGGTGTGGAACCCGTTCCCCGCCGTGTGGGACTGGGTCGACCGGAGCAAGCCGATCTCCGAACCGGACGTGGTCTGGCAGCAGCGGGTCGGCGGCACCCCGAAGAGCGTCACCATCGCCGGCGACACGGTGATCGTCGAGCAGCGCACCCGCGTCGAGGCGCGCAGCCTGGCCAACGGCGCGCAGCTCTGGGAGCGCAAGGCCGACTGGGCCGCGGTGGCCGGCAGCGACCGGGACCCGGTCGTCGCCGTGGGCAAGCTCCTGGACAAGGGGTACGAGGTGCTCGACCCCACCACCGGCGTGGTGCGCCGTCGCGACGAGCGGGCGATCGCCGTCTGGACGTACCGCAACCTGCTGCTCGACGCCTACTGCGTGCAGCCCACCGACTGCACCCTGCGCGCCTGGGAGCCGCGCGGCACGGCGCCGCGCTGGAGCGCCTTCCTGCCCGGCGTGCACAGCGGGGTGCTCGCCGACAACCCGGAGCTGCTGGGCACCCGCCGCCTCGGCACGCCGCGGATCGACGAGGGGGTGGCCGGGCCGGAGTCGGTCCCGCCGCTGCTCGGCTTCCCGGTCGACGGCCGGGTGCACGTGGTGGACACCGCCACCGGCCGGGTGCTCCAGAACGTCGAGCCGGGCCGCGAGGAGCGGCTCGCGGTGGTCGGCGGACGGTTGCTCCGGATCTCCGCCACCTCCCGGGACGGCAGCTGCTACTTCGTCCTCACCGCCGTCGACCCCGCGACCGGGCAGCAGGTGTGGCGGCGCAACGGGGTGAACCTGCGGACCGCCGACTACGCCGGCTGCGTGCAGCGGGAGGACCCGCAGGGCGCCCGCAACGTGCTGCTCGGGGTCGCCCCGGACGGGCGCGAGGCGGTCCTCGACGGGTACGACGGCCGGCTGCTCCTCGTCGGCGCGGAGGGCGAGAAGGTGCTCGCCGTCGACGACCGGTACGCGGTGGTGCGCAGCGCCGACAAGCGCTCGCTGTTCGGGCGGGAGCTGACGGCCGACGGCAACCGGTGGACCCGGCCGGCCGGCGGGAAGAGCGGCGCCGCGCTCACCCCGTACGCGGCGTTGATCGCCGAGGAGAAGCCGTCCCGGCTCATCGCGCTCGAGCCGCGCAGCGGTGCGGAGCTGGTCCTGCTGCGCACGTCGGCGAACGTCCTGGCGGTCGGTCCGCACGGCATGATCATCGGCGAGGGCCGGGAGATCGGGTACGTCCGGTGGGGCGCCGGCGCCGCCGAGGTGCCCCCGCCCGACGAGGGCGCGGTGCCCGCGCCGGACCCGGGCGACACCTGGCGACCCCCGACCGACCAGGGCAGCTGCGGCCCGAAGAACGAACTCTGCGCCGACGGCAAGTGACGCCGGGTGAGAGCGACGTCCCAGGACGCACCCGGCGGGTGCCACCGATCGACGGCTCTGCCCTAGGCTTTTCCGTCATGAGCAGTGCCGCCGCCTTCTCGTACGCCCCCCTGCTGCCGACCGGACCCGACCAGACGGAGTACCGCCTGGTCACCGACGAGGGCGTCGACGTCGTCGACGGCCCGGGTGGCCGCCGGTTCCTCACCGTCGAGCCCGCCGCGCTGACCGCGCTGACCGCGGAGGCGATGCACGACATCGCCCACTTCCTGCGCCCGGCCCACCTGACCCAGCTCCGGTCGATCATCGACGACCCGGCGGCCTCGCCGAACGACCGGTTCGTCGCGCTGGACCTGCTGCGCAACGCCAACATCGCCGCCGGTGGCGTGCTGCCGATGTGCCAGGACACCGGCACCGCGATCGTGATGGGCAAGCGCGGCCGGCACGTGCTCACCGACGGCACCGACGCCGAGGCCATCTCGCGCGGTGTCTACCAGGCGTACACCCGGCTCAACCTGCGCTACTCCCAGCTCGCCCCGCTGACCATGTGGGAGGAGCGGAACACCGGCAGCAACCTGCCCGCCCAGGTCGAGCTCTACGCCGAGGACCCGGACGGCCACCCCGACGCCTACAAGTTCCTCTTCATGGCCAAGGGCGGTGGCTCGGCCAACAAGTCCTACCTCTACCAGGAGACCAAGGCGCTGCTGAACCCGACGCGGATGATGCAGTTCCTGGAGGAGAAGCTGCGCCTCATCGGCACCGCGGCCTGCCCGCCCTACCACCTGGCCATCGTCATCGGCGGCACCTCCGCGGAATACGCGCTGAAGACCGCCAAGTACGCCTCGGCGAAGTACCTCGACGCCCTGCCGACGCAGGGCTCGATGAGCGCGCACGGCTTCCGCGACCTCGAACTGGAGGCCGAGGTGCTGGAGCTGACCCGCAACTTCGGCATCGGCGCGCAGTTCGGCGGGCGCTACTTCTGCCACGACGTCCGCGTGGTCCGGCTGCCCCGGCACGGCGCGTCCTGCCCGGTGGCCATCGCGGTCTCCTGCTCGGCCGACCGGCAGGCGGTCGCCAAGATCACCCCGTCGGGCGTCTGGCTGGAGCGCCTGGAGACCGACCCGGCGCGCTACCTGCCCGACGTCACCGACGCCCATCTGGACACCTCCGAGGTGGTCCGGGTCGACCTCAACCGGCCGATGGACGAGATCCGCGCCGAGCTGTCGAAGTACCCGGTGAAGACCCGGCTGTCGCTGACCGGCCCGCTGGTGGTGGCCCGGGACATCGCGCACGCCAAGATCGCCGAGCGGCTGGACGCCGGTGAGCCGATGCCGCAGTACCTGCGGGACCACGCCGTCTACTACGCCGGGCCGGCCAAGACCCCCGAGGGCTACGCCTCCGGCTCGTTCGGCCCCACCACGGCCGGGCGGATGGACGCCTACGTGGAGAAGTTCCAGGCGGCCGGCGGCTCGATGGTGATGCTGGCCAAGGGCAACCGCTCCGGCCAGGTCACCCGCTCCTGCCAGGCGTACGGGGGCTTCTACCTCGGCTCGATCGGCGGCCCGGCCGCCCGGCTCGCACAGGACTGCATCAAGCACGTCGAGGTGCTCGAATACCCCGAGCTGGGCATGGAGGCGGTCTGGAAGATCGAGGTGGAGGACTTCCCGGCCTTCATCGTGGTCGACGACAAGGGCAACGACTTCTTCGCCGAGGTCACCAAGCCGGTGCTCACCGTCGGTCGGCGCTGACCTTCGACGTACGCCTAAAGGGGGCGTCGGGTGGGATCCCACCTGGCGCCCCTTCGTCGTGCCATCTGGTGATCGACATCGGTGCGCCCGCCCGGGTTCGGGCCCGGGCGGGCGCACCGCCCCCGTCGGATGCCGTGCCCGGCAACCCAGCACGAGTCTCCGGCGTGGTGCTGTCGATCCGCTATCACGCCGCTATCACCCGCCCGGCGCGCGCGGTGACCGGCGGGTTACGCTGCTGGAAGTTCCACAAAGAGGCGTGCGGGGGCACAGATGCGGTTCGGGATCCTGGGGCCGCTGCGGGTCGGCGACGGCGAGTCCACCATCACGGCGGGTCGTGATCGGACACTGCTGGCCATGCTGCTGCTGCGGGCCGGCCGGATGGTTCCCGTCGAGGAACTCGTCGACGCGATCTGGGAGGAGCGCCCGCCGGCAACCGCCCGGACCCAGCTCCAGATCTGCGTGTCGCGGCTGCGGCAGCGCTTCGTCGCGCTCGGCCTGCCGTCGGAGACGATCGTCACCGATCCCGTCGGGTACGGCATCCGGGTCGCGCCGGCCGACCTGGACGCCGAGGTCTTCGCCCAGACCGTGGAGGCCGGCCGGTCGGCTGTCGACGCGGGGCAGCCGGCCGAGGCCAGCCGCCACTACCGGTCCGCGCTGGCGCTCTGGCGGGGGTCGGCGCTGAGCGGGATCGCGAGCCGGAGCGTACGCCGTCGGGCGCAGGCGCTCGACGAGCAGCGGCTGACCGTGCTGGAGGAGTGCGTCGAGGTCGAGCTTCGGCTGCGCCGGGCGGCCGACCTGATCGACGAGCTCAGCGAGAGCGTGGAACGGAATCCGCTGCGGGAGCGGTTGCGCGGCCAGCTGATGCTGGCCCTCTCCGCGGTCGGCCGCCAGGCGGACGCGCTCACCGTCTACCGGGAGGGGCGCCGGATCTTCGCCGAGGAACTCGGCATCGAACCGGGCACCGCGTTGCAGGAGCTGCACCAGCGCGTGCTCGCCGGGGACCTGGCCGTGACGGGGCCGCAGCGACCGGCTCCCAGCCCGGTCCGGGCGCTGCCGCGGGCGATCAGCGACTTCACCGGCCGGCAGGACACACTGGCCAGGCTGGTCAAGGAGATCGAGGAGCACGACGCCCGGATCCACCTGATCGACGGGATGGCCGGCACGGGGAAGACCACCCTCGCCGTGCACCTGGCGGCCGCACTCGCCGGCCGCTACCCGGACGCCCAGGTCTTCATCGACCTGCACGGGCACAGCGAACGCGAGCCGGTCACTTCGGCAGCGGCACTGGCCGCGCTCCTGCGCCAGCTCGGGGTGCCCGCCGCGGGCATCCCCGCCGACGCCGACGAGCGGGCGGCCCTGTGGCGCAGCGAACTGTCCGGCCGGCGGGCGATCGTGGTGCTCGACAACGCGGCCAGCGCGGTCCAGGTGGCGCCGTTGCTGCCCAACGGCCCGGACTGCCTCACGCTCATCACCAGCCGGCGCCGGCTCACCGGCCTCGACGGCGGCCGGCCGTCCTCGCTGGCGGTGCTCGACCCGGACGAGGCGGTCGAGTTGCTCGCCCGGGTGGTCGGCGTGGACCGGGTCGCCGCCGAGCCGGAGGCGGCCGCCGAGGTGGTTCGCCGCTGCGGTCACCTGCCGCTCGCCATCCGGCTGGCCGGGGCACGGCTGGCGCACCGGCCACGGTGGCGGGTCCGGGACCTGGCGGACCGGCTGGCCGCGGGCCGGAACGCGCTGATCGAGCTGTCCGTCGGGGAGCGCTCGGTGGGGCAGGCCTTCGACCTGTCGTACGCGCAGCTCGACCCGGCCGCGCAGCGGCTGTTCCGGCTGCTCGGCGTGCATCCCGGGGCGTTCTTCGACCACCAGGTGGCGGCCGCCGTCACCGACCTGCCACCGGCCGACGCGCAGGACCTGCTGGACGGCCTGGTGGACGCCCACCTGCTGGAGGAGCCCGATCTCGGCCGGTTCCGCTTCCACGACCTGGTGCGGGACTTCGCCCGGCAACTGCTCGACGGCGCGGGGCGGCCCGGGGAGCGGGCCGAGGCGGTGCGGCGGCTGCTCGACCACCACCTGCACGCGGCGTACGCGATCTCCCGTCAGATGGAGCCGGCGGCCAGCCGTGCCGCCCTGGTGCTGCCCGAGCCACCCCGACCCGACCTGGTGGCCGTCTGCGTGACCGAGGGCCCGGCGTGGTTCGACCGCAACCGGTCCACCCTGCCGGCGCTGGTCCGGCTGGCGGCCGACGAGGGCCTGCTCGCGCACTGCTGGCAGCTCGCCCGGGTGAGCTGGTACCACCTCTTCAGCCGGGGCCACCTGGACGAGCTGATCGACACCCACACCGTCGGCCTGCGCGCCGCCGAGCGGTGCGACGACGAGGCCGCGGTGGCCACCACCCGCAACTACCTGGCCTCCGGGCTGTTCCGGCTCGGCCGCTTCCCGGAGGCGATCGAGCTGATGGAGGGTGCCCTCCAGACCCGCCGGCGGCTGGGCGACCGCGAGGGCGAGGCCACCGTCCGGCGCAACCTGGCCATCGCGTACGGGGCGAACTGGCAGTTGGCGCCGGCCCTGGCGCACCTGGACGCGGCGCTGGACCTGGCCCGTTCCACCGGGCAGCCGGCCGCCGTGGCGGCGCTGCTGAACAACCAGACCGTCGTGCTGCTGGCCTGGGGCCGGTACGCCGAGGCGCAGGCCGTCTCCCGCCGGCACCTCGCCCTGGGCCGGGAGGTGGGTGACCTGAACAGCGTGCGCAACGCGATCGGTCACCTGGGCGCCGCTCGGGCCCGGCTCGGCGACCTTCCCGGCGCGCTGCGGTTCCTGCGGCTCGCGCTGCGGCTCAAGCGCCGGGAGGGCAACCGCTTCGGCGAGGGCGAGGTGCTCAACGAGCTGGGTGTGATCGAACGGAAGCTGGGACGGCCGGAAGCGGCGGCGGCCCTGCACCGCGAGGCGTTGATCGCGGTTGCCGCCTCGGGGGACCGGGTGCTCGGCTGCCTCTCCCGCAACCTGCTGGCCCGGGCCCTGCTCGAACAGGGCGACGTGCGGAGCGCGCTCGACCTCTACCGCCGGGTGCTTCAGGACGCGGTCCGGCTGCGGGCCCGGCACGAGGAGGCCGAGGCGTTGGCCGGCATCGCCCGCTGCCAGCGTCCCACCGACCCGGCGGCCGCCCGCTCGCACGCGACCCGGGCCCTCGACCTCCTCCGGCAGCTCGACGCCCCGGAACGGAACGAGGTGGCGGCGCTGCTCGCCGAGCTGGGCTGAGCGATCATCTGCGCGTCGCCGCGCGGCGGGGCAGGATGGAACGCGTGACGACTCCAGAGGCGACCGGCTACCGGATCGAACGCGACTCGATGGGTGAGGTGGAGGTCCCCGCCGAGGCACTGTGGCGGGCGCAGACCCAGCGCGCGGTGCAGAACTTCCCGATCTCCGGGCGGGGCATCGAACCGGCCCAGATCAAGGCCCTGGCGCAGATCAAGGGCGCGGCGGCCCAGGTCAACGGCGAACTGGGGGTGATCGGCGCGGATGTCGCCGAGGCGATCGCCACCGCCGCCGCGCACGTGGCCGACGGCGGCTACGACGACCAGTTCCCGGTCGACGTCTTCCAGACCGGCTCCGGCACCTCGTCCAACATGAACACCAACGAGGTGATCGCCACGCTTGCCGGCCGGGAGCTGGGCCGCGGCGTGCACCCGAACGACGACGTCAACGCCTCCCAGTCCAGCAACGACGTCTTCCCCTCGTCGATCCACCTGGCCGCCACGCAGGCCGTGGTGGAGGACCTGCTGCCCGCGCTGAAGCACCTGGCCGGCGCGCTGGAGGAGAAGGCGGCCGAGTTCGAGACGGTGGTGAAGGCCGGGCGCACCCACCTCATGGACGCCACCCCGGTCACCCTGGGCCAGGAGTTCGGCGGTTACGCGGCCCAGGTCCGCTACGGCGTCGAGCGGCTGGAGGGGGCGCTGCCCCGGCTCGCGGAGCTGCCGCTCGGCGGCACCGCCGTGGGCACCGGCATCAACACCCCGCTCGGCTTCGCCGCGAAGGTGATCGAGAAGCTGCGCGCCTCGACCGGGCTGCCGCTGACCGAGGCGCGCAACCACTTCGAGGCGCAGGGCGCCCGGGACGCGCTGGTGGAGACCTCCGGCCAGCTCCGCACCGTCGCCGTCGGCCTCTACAAGATGGCCAACGACATCCGCTGGATGGGCTCCGGCCCCCGCGCCGGGCTGCGCGAGCTGCGCATCCCCGACCTCCAGCCCGGCTCGTCGATCATGCCCGGCAAGGTGAACCCGGTGGTCGCCGAGGCGATGCGGCAGGTGTGCGCGCAGGTCGTCGGCAACGACGCCGCGGTGGCGTTCGCCGGCTCGCAGGGCGACTTCGAGCTGAACGTGATGCTTCCCGTGATGGGTCGCAACCTGCTGGAGTCGATCCGGCTCATCTCCGCGGCGAGCCGGCTCTTCGCCGACCGCCTGGTGGCCGGCCTGGTCGCGGACGCCGAGGTCTGCCTGGCGTACGCCGAGGGCTCGCCGTCGATCGTCACCCCGCTCAACCGCCACCTCGGGTACGACGAGGCCGCCTCGATCGCCAAGGAGGCGCTGGCCCGGCAGGTCTCGATCCGCGAGGTGGTGATCTCCCGTGGCCACGTCGACTCGGGCAAGCTCAGCGAGACCCAGCTCGACGAGGCCCTGGACCTGCTCCGGATGACCCACCCCTGAGTCTCGGCGCCGCCCTGATAACCGCTCGCCGGGGGCCGGGGTGGGCGGGCATCATCCGGCCATGGGCGACGACGGGGTGCTGCTGGAGACGGCGCGGCTGCGGCTGCGCCGCCTCACCATGGACGATGTGGACGACCTGGTCGAGCTGGACAGCGATCCGGAGGTCATGCGCTTCCTGACCAACGGCCGGCCGACCCCGGCGGACACCGTCCGGGGCGAGCAGCTTCCCCGCCTGCTGGCCCGGTACGACCGTCACCCCGGCCTCGGCCGGTGGGCCGCGCTGGACCGGCGCACCGGCGAGTTCCTCGGCTGGCTCGCGCTCGACCCGTCCGACGACGGGAGCGAGGGGGAGCTGGGCTACCGGCTGCGGCGTGCCGCCTGGGGGCGGGGTCTGGCCACGGAGGGGTCGCGGGCGCTGGTGCGGCACGCCTTCGACGTGGTGGGCGTCCGGCGCGTGTGGGCCGAGACGATGGCGGTCAACGACCGGTCCCGTGCCGTCATGACCCGGGCCGGGCTGCGCCACGTCCGCACCTTCCACCTGACCTTCGACGACCCGATCCCGGGCACCGAGCACGGCGAGGTGGAGTACGAGCTGCGCCGGGAGGACTGGCCCGGGGTGCGTCAGGAGTGGGACGCCGCCTTGCGGGCGCGGTAGGCGCTGACCGCGGCCCGGTTGCCGCAGCCGGCGTCGCAGAACCGGCGGGACCGGTTCTTGGAGAGGTCGACAAGCACGTTCTCGCAGTCGGGGTGGTCGCAGCGGCGCAGCCGGCTCAGCTCGTCCATCCGGACCAGGTCGGCCAGCGCCATGGCGGCCTCGACCGCCATCCGGGTGGCCAGCGGCGCGTCCCGCGGCACGGCGTGCAGGTGGTACGGCTCGTCGTCGTGCCGGACGAGTTGCGGGAGGGCGTGCGACTCGCGGAGCAGCCCGTTGACCACCGCCACCACCTCGTCGGTGTCGGCGTACCAGATCCGGCGGAGCCGGGGCCGCAGCGTGCGGACCTCGCGCAGCTCCGCCTCGGTGTGCTCGTGCCGGCCGGTCCATCCGTACGCGGTGAAGAACTCGTCGAGGGCGGCCACGTCGGGCAGCCCCTCCCGGTCCGGGCCGGCCGTGTTGACAAGCGCCGCGGTCGCGGCCAGGCCGCACTCGGTGTCATGAGCAAACAGCAACTTGACTCCTGTCGGGGTGCCGGCCTAGCGTCATCAGCATAACCCCGTTTGACTCATGTCCGGTCGATCCAAGGAGCTGTCGATGCGTGAACGGCCCGGTGTCGGCCTCGGCCTGGCGCTGCTCTCCGCGCTCACCTTCGCCACCTCGGGCACCTTCGCCCGACCGCTGATCACCGGTGACTGGTCCGCCGAGGCCGTGGTGCTCGCCCGGGTCGGCATCGCGGCCCTGGTGCTGGCCGTGCCCGCCCTGCTGGCGCTGCGCGGCCGGTGGCCGGTGCTGCGCCGCAACGCCGGCACGCTCGTGGTGTTCGGGCTGCTCGGGGTGGCGCTGGCCCAGGCGTGCTTCTTCAACGCGGTCCGCTACCTGCCGGTCGGCGTCGCGCTCCTGCTGGAATACCTCGGCATCGTGCTCGTGGTGGGCTGGATGTGGCTGGTCCACGGCCAGCGGCCCCGGCTGCTCACCGTGGCCGGTTCGCTTACCGCCCTGTGCGGGCTGGTGTTCGTGCTGGACCTGACCGGCGCCGGCCGCCTCGACCCGGTCGGCGTCCTCTGGGGACTCGGCGCCGGGGTCGGGCTCGCCGGCTACTTCGTCATCGCCGGCCGGGTCGACCCCGCGCTGCCCTCCGTCGTGATGGCCAGCGGCGGCATGGCCGTCGGCGCCCTCGTGCTGCTCCTGCTCGGGCTGGTCGGGGCGCTCCCGCTGCGCGCCGGCACCGCCGACGTCAGCTTCGCCGGCCACGAGATGAGCTGGCTGGTGCCGATCGCGGGCCTGTCGCTGATCGCCGCGGTCGTCGCCTACCTGACCGGGGTGGCCGGGGCCCGGCTGCTCGGCGCGCGGCTCTCCTCCTTCGTCGGGCTGACCGAGGTGATGTTCGCGGTGCTGATCGCCTGGCTGGTGCTGGGTGAACTGCCGAGCGCCGTCCAACTCCTCGGCGGTGCGCTCATCGTGGCCGGTGTCGCAGTGGTCCGGGTCGACGAGCTGCGCGGCGGTCGCCCCGAGCCGGTGGACGAGCGGGCGGACGCGCCGGCGCTGGCGTGAGAGGCTGCCCCTCGTGCTGCGCGTGGTGGTGTTCGACGCCGACGAGACCCTGCTCGACCTGCGCCCGGCGGTGACCGGCGGGCTGGTCGCCGTACTCGAGGAGATGCGGCGGCTGGCGCCGGCGGCGGCCGCGCTGTCGCTCGCCGACCTGGAGGCCGACTGGCACGCGGTCTTCGGCGAGCGGAGCGCGGCGCCGGTGCAGGAGATCCGGCGCGCGGCGCTGGCCCGGTCGCTGGCCCGGGCCGCACTCGACGACCACCTGGACGAGGTGGCGGCGCTCTTCTTCGCCCGCCGGTTCGCGCTCACCCGTCCGTTCGCCGACGCGCTGCCCGCCCTCGCCGCGCTCCGCGGGCGCTACCACCTGGGCTACGCCACCAACGGCAACAGCCGCGCGGAACGCTGCGGGCTCGCGGGCGAGTTCGCCTTCGAGCGGTACGCGCACGACGGCGGCCTGCCCAAGAAGCCCGCCCCCGACTTCTATGCCGCGGTGGTGGAGGCGGCGGGCGTGCCGGCCGAGCAGATCGCGTACGTCGGCGACTCCCTCGCCCACGACGTGGCCGGCCCGCAGCGCGCCGGCCTGCGGGGGATCTGGCTGAACCGGCAGGGCCTGCCCTGCCCGCCCGGCCTGCGTCCGGACGCGGAGGTGGCGACCCTGGCCGACCTCCCCGCGGCGCTCGCCGCCCTCGACGGGGTCGCCCCGATAGCGACGCCGTAGCCGGCGCGTAGCCGGCCCGCCCAGCCTGGTGGGAGCCGCGGCCATCAACCGCGGTAGATCGAGGTCTCTCACTGAGGAGTCCCATGGGCTGGTTGCACATGTCCCGTCGCCGCTGGAGCGCCATGGCGCTCACGGCCATCACGGTCGGCACCGTCGCCGCCGTCGCACCGACCGCCCCGGCGCTCGCCGCCGGGCCCACCGACCACGTCCTGTACTGGAACGACGTCCTGCTCCGCACCTTCCGGCAGGTCGGCGGCGCGCCCGGCCCGCTCGCCCGCGCCGGTGCGATGGTCCACGGCGCCATCTACGACGCCGCCAATTCCGCCCTCTGCGCCGACGGAGCTGATCGGTGCATCGGGCAGCCGTACCGGGTCAAGGTGACCCCCACGGCCGGGGTCAGCCCCGACCTGGCCACCGCCATCGACTACGCGGCGTACGACACGCTGCGCAGCATCTGGCCGTCGATCAGCTTCGCCGCCGACCTCACCACCGCGCAGCAGGACATCCCCAGCTCCGCGGCGCGGACGGACGGCCAGCGGATGGGTTCGGCCAGCGCGCAGGCCATGATCAGTTTCCGGACCAACGACGGTTCGCCGGACACCTCGACCTACGCCGACGGCACGGTCGCCGGCCAGTGGCGCCGCACCGGCTCCGGGGAGCCGGCGACCCCCGGTTGGGGGCTGCTGAAGCCGTTCGCGATGACCTCGACCACCCAGTTCCGCCCCGGCCTGCCGGGCGGCTACACCAGCTACGCGCAGCTGCTGGCCAGCCAGACGTACGCGAACCAGGTCAACGAGGTGAAGGGCCTCGGCGCGTCCAACAGCACCACCCGCACCGCCGACCAGACGCAGACCGCCTGGTTCTGGGCCAACGACCTCGACGGCACCTACAAGCCGCCGGGCCAGCTCTTCGCGCACACGCAGGTGGTCGCCAAGTCGGCGAAACTCACCCAGGCCGGCAACGCCCGCCTCTTCGCGCTGGTCGGCATCGCCATGGGTGACGCGGCGATCGTCGCCTGGGACGCCAAGTACCAGACCGCCATCGACCTGTGGCGGCCCGAGACGGCGATCCACGAGCCGCAGGACGACAACAACACCGCCACGAGGCCCGACCCCAACTGGAAGCCGCTCTCCGCGAACACCAGCGGGGTCAACTTCTCCCCGCCGTTCCCCGCGTACGTCTCCGGGCACGCCACCTTCGCCGCCGCCTGGGCGGGTGCGATGAAGGGGTTCTTCGGCACCGACGGATTCCGCTTCGCCGGCGGGACGGAGGACCCGCACGCCGTCGGCGTGAGCCGTAGCTTCACCGGGTTCGGGGCCGCGGCCACGGAGAACGCCCGGAGCCGGGTCTACCTGGGCGTGCACTACCAGTTCGACGCCGACTCCGGGATGTCCGCGGGCACCTCGCTGGCCAACCACGTGACCGGCAACTTCCTGCGGCCGAGCGTGGCGGCGTACACCTTCGACGGCTTCTACGAGGGCTCCGCGTACCTGGGCGGCAGCTATCCGGACGCCGTCTCCGGGGGGAACTTCCTCGTCACCTTCAAGCTCACCGCCAACGGGACGCCGGTCACCGACCTGAACGCGGTCGTCGGGGTCTCCTGGAACGGTCAGCCGGTGGCGAGCAGTGGCCCCGTCGCCTTCACCAACGGCCGGTACGAGGTCCGGGTCTACACCGGCAAGTCGTGCGGCCCGGGCGGGCAGACGCTCTCCGTTCTGCTGCGGGACGGGTCAAGCCGCAATCTCCGCGTGACCTGCACCACCGTCTGACACGTGCGGCGGTGACGGCGCGGTCGGGACCACCGGCCGCGCCGTCGCCGCGTCGACACCCAGGCGCGACAACTGCTGCCGGATCTCGCCCAGCATCCGCTCGGCCTCGGCCAGGCGGTGGAGGGTGAGGGTGAGGTCCGCCCCGACGGCCGCAGCCGGCGGGGCCCCCAGCAGCGACCGGTAGGTCCGGGACAGCTCGGGGCCCGGCTCGACGCCCAGCTCGTGGCGGAGCAGCAGGCGGATCCGGTGGTAGCGGGCGATGGCCTCACCCCGGCGGCCGGCGCGGTCCAGTGCCACGAGCAGGTGACACCAGAGCGGCTCGTGCCACGGATGCCGCTCCACCAGCGCGGAGAGGCGCGGGATCAGCTCGTGGTGCCGGCCCGCGGCGAGGTCCAGGTCGACCAGGTCGGCGAGGACGGCCAGCCGTTCCTCGGTGAGTCGGGCCGCCGCGGCCCGGGCGAAGGGGGCGTCGATGTCGCCGAGCGGGGGACCGACGTGGAGCCGGAGGCCGACCCGGTACGCCTCGGCCGCTGCCGCCGGCTGCCCGGTGGCGGTCAGCCCGCGCCCTTTCCGGGCCAGCCGGCGGAACACCTCCACGTCGATCCGGGACGGATCCGTCCGGAGCACGTAACCGCTGTCGTGGGTGACGATCTGGGCGTCCGGGACATCGCGCAGCCAGCGGCGCACCGCGGAGATCTGGCCGTGCAGCTGGGTGCGGACCGTGCGAGGCGGCGCCTCGCCCCAGACCGCGTCGATGATCTGCTCGACCCGGACCAGGGAGTTGGCCTCGAGGAGCAGGAACGCCAGCACCGCCCGCGATCGCCGGCCGTCGAGGCGGTGCTGGCCGGGCCCCTCGACAGCGAGCGGGCCCAGCAGTCGGAATCTCATGACAGCCGCGCCGGGTGGCGGCAGACGGCACGCGAACAGAAGCCCATCAGTCCTCCGGCCCCCGTCTTCCGAGGAGAACGCCAAGCTGCTGTAACCATAGAAGTTGCTAGATGCAATGACAATCGTGCGGAGGGTCACGCCGGCCCGGCCGACCGTTTCCCTGGGCGGCCGGTGTGCGGGGCGGCGGAGACCCGCGAGACCGGGTGCCTCCGGGTCTCTCACGGCCGCCAGCCCCGGGCGACCAGCGCGGCGCGGATCTCGCGGACCAGCGCGGGCAACTCCCGGTCCAGGCGGCGACCCGTCACCCGCGGCACCAGCCAACCGGCCGCCCCGAGCTGGTGGCGCCGCTGACGGTCCCGGTCCAGCCGATCCGGGTCGGCATGCCACCGGCCGTCGTGCTCGACGGCGACGCGGAACTCGGGCCACGCCAGGGCGGGGTGCAGGACCAGGCCCGACGGCCCGCGCACCGGGTGCCGCGCGACCGGGCGGGGCAGGCCGGCCAGCACCAGCCGGACCCGCAGGTGCGACTCGTGCGCGGACCGCGACCCGGGATCCGCCAGGCCGAACACCCATCGCGCCCGCCGGCCACCGGGCCGTCCCGCGTTGCGGTCGGCCACCTCGGCCAGATCGGTCCGGCTGACCGTGCCCATCCGCAGCAGGGCGTCGACGATCCCGACCGCGCGGACCGGATCGGACCAGACCGCTGTCTCCCAGGCGCAGACGGCCGGCTCGGTGCGGAGCAGCCGGCCCGGCCCGCCCGGCAGGCCCGGTTCGCCGCCCACCGGCCCGGGCTCCGCGATGGCCGTGCCGGCGACCGCCGTCCCGCGCCCGGCGGCACTGCCGTCCCGGCCTGACGTGGTGCTCGGGAGGCCGACGGCCGGGCCGTTCCGGCCGGTGCTCGCCGAGCCGGCCGCGGCGGCGGCGGGGATCAGGAGGCCGATCCGTTCGGGCGACGACGGGGCCTGGTGCACCCGGACGCCGGGCTGGGCGTCCGCCCGGGCCGACGCCGGGAGCAGGACGTGCACGTCGTCCCGGAAGCCGGCGGCGTGCGCGACCCCGTGCAGGTGGGCCGCCGAGGGGCCGGCGAGCAGCGTGCCCGGCGGGAGGCGGAGCAGCGCGGCGCGGCAGGCGAGCGTGTGGTCGCGGTCGAGGCGGGCGTCCGCGTAGACGTCCTGCCGGAGCCGGACCCAGGAGGCGCCCCGGAGCTGGTGCCGGGTCAGCAGCCCGCGCCGGACCGCGTCCGAGCCACGGAAGACCTGCCAGGCCAACTCGGGCGGTCGGTGGGGATGAGGTGGCATGCGGACCAGCCTGGCGGCGACGGGCCGCCGCCCGGCACCCCTGTGGACAGCCGCGGCCGGCCCCGCCGAGGGGCCCTGTGGACAACCACCACGGCGCCCCGGCGGTGTGCTAGCGGCTCCCGCCCGGCCGGCACCGGGCCAGCCCACCGCCCGGCGGCGGACGTCAGGACCCGGTCAGGACAGGGCCGCGGCGATCGACTCGGCGGCGGCGCTCACCTGGGCGCCGACCTCGGTGACGTCGAGCGGGGTCAGCGAGACCACCCCGACGCTCGCCTCCAGCCCCGGCACCCCGAGCACCGGCGCGGCCACCCCGTACGCCCCGGACTGCAGCTCGCCGCTGGTGCTCACCGGGCCGGCGGCGCCCGACCGGCCGGCCAGGATGGCCCGCCCGGCCGCACCCCGCTCCAGCGGATGCCGCGAGCCGGTCCGGTACGCCACATGGAACGAGGTCCAGCTCGGCTCGACCACCGCGAGGGCGACCCCCTCGCCGCCCTCGACCACGGTCAGGTGGGCGGTCGCCCCGGCCTGCTCGGCGAGCCGGCGCAGGGCGGGCAGCGCCCCCTCGGCCAGCAGCGGCTGGGCCCGCCGGGCCAGGTGCAGCACGCCCGCGCCGAGCCGGAGACGCCCCTCGCCGTCGCGGCGCAGCATGCCGTGGTCGGTCAGCGCCCCGACCAGCCGGTAGACCGCCGCCCGGCCGATGCCCAGCCGGTTCGCCGCCTCGGTGACGGTCAACCCGCCCGGCGCGTCGGCGACCAGGTGCAGCAGGCGCAGCCCCCGGTCCAGGGTCTGCGCCGTCTCTCCCGCACGTGCCGCCGTGTCCACAGGACGCAGCGTACGACCCGGCTCCGGGGTACCTCGAAATGCGCGGACGGCTACCCTTGTACGGTGACGCTACGCCTGTATGACACCGCCACCCGTTCGGTGCGGGACTTCGTCCCGCGGGAAGCCGGCAAGGTGGGGGTCTACCTGTGTGGTCTCACCCTCCAGGCCCCGCCGCACATCGGCCACCTTCGTTCCGGTGTCAACTACGACGTGCTGCGCCGCTGGCTCAGCGCCTCCGGTTTCGAGGTCACCTTCATCCGCAACGTGACCGACATCGACGACAAGATCCTGGTCAAGGCGGTGGAGAAGGAGCGGCCGTTCTGGTCGATCGCGTACGCCAACGAGCAGATCCTGGCCGACTCCTACCGCGCGCTGAACGTGCTGCCGCCGACCTACGAGCCGCGGGCCACCGGGCACATCCCGGAGATGCACGAGCTGATCGCCCGGCTCATCGAGACCGGGCACGCCTACCCGGCCACCGACGGCTCCGGCGACGTCTACTTCGACGTGGCCTCCTGGCCGGCGTACGGGTCGTTGTCCGGCCAGTCGCCGGAGGACATGCAGTCCGCCGGGGACGCCCCGGAGCGGGGCAAGCGCGACCCGCGCGACTTCGCGCTCTGGAAGGGCGCCAAGCCGGGCGAGCCGGTCGACGCCTACTGGCCGTCGCCGTGGGGCCGGGGCCGGCCCGGCTGGCACATCGAGTGCTCGGCGATGTGCTGGCGCTACCTGGGCGCCGAGTTCGACATCCACGGCGGCGGGCTCGACCTGACCTTCCCGCACCACGAGAACGAGATCGCCCAGTCGCAGGCCGCCGACCTGCCGTTCGCCCGCTACTGGGTGCACCACGGCCTGCTCGGCATCGGTGGCACCAAGATGGGCAAGTCGCTGGGCAACACCCTCGACCTCGACTACGTGGCGTCCCTCGGGGTGCGCCCGGTGGAGCTGCGCTACTACTACGCCGCCGCCCACTACCGGTCCCGCATCGACTACTCGGAGGACGCGCTGCGCGAGGCCGCGGTCGCCTACCGGCGGATCGAGGGCTTCGTGCAGCGGGCCGCCGAGCGGGTCGGCGCCGGGCAGCCCGGCGAACTGCCGGCGGGCTTCGTCGCGGCGATGGACGACGACCTCAACACCTCGGCCGCCCTGGCCGTGCTGCACGAGGTGGTCCGGGACGGCAACACCGCCCTGACCGCCGGCGACGATGTGACCGTCCGCACGACCCTGGCCGCCACCCGGGCGATGCTGGATATCCTCGGCGTCGACCCCCTGGACCCGGCCTGGACCGGCGGCGGCCGCGCAGACGACCTGCGCGGCGTGGTGGATTCCCTGATCGCGCTCGCCCTGGAGCAGCGCGCTCAGGCCCGCAGCCGCAAGGACTGGGCCGCCGCCGACGCCGTACGCGACCAGCTCAAGCAGGCCGGCGTGGTCGTCGAGGACACCCCCCAGGGCCCGCGTTGGACTATTGGAGAGCAGGACTGATGGCCGGCAACTCGCAGCGCCGTGGCCGGCGACTGACGCCGAAGGCGGGTGCCCAGAAGGGCTCCGGCGGCAAGAACAAGGACTCCCTCGCCGGCCGGGGCCGCACCCTCCCCGCCGACGAGCGGCCCTGGCACAAGGCCTACTCGGGCACCGAGAAGCTGCCCCAGCGCACCGCCTGGAAGCAGGACAAGGAGCGCCGCGCGGCGGCCGAGGAGGGGCGCGCCCCCAAGATCGGTCAGCCGGGCAGCAAGGACACCACCTGGGGCAAGGGCGGAGGCCGGGGCGTCCCCGCCGTCGCGAAGGGCCGCGGCGGCAAGCCCGCCGGCCGGTCCGGCCCGCGGGTCGCACCCGGCCGCAAGGCGAACCCGGCCAAGGACAGCCCGGAGCTGCTGGTCGGCCGCAACCCGGTGCTGGAGTCGCTGCGCGCCCAGGTGCCGGCGACCGCCCTCTACACGGCCCAGGGCATCGACATCGACGACCGGGTCAACGAGATCATCCGCACCGCCGCCGACCGGGGCATCGCGATCCTCGAGATCAGCCGGGCCGAGCTGGACCGGATGACCGGCGGCGTGCTGCACCAGGGCGTCGGTCTCCAGGTGCCGCCGTTCGCCTACGAGCCGTTCGAGGACCTCATGGCGGCGTCGCTGGAGCAGGCCGCCCCGCTGCTGGTCGCGCTCGACGGGGTCACCGACCCGCGCAACCTCGGCGCGGTCATCCGGTCGGCCGCCGCGTTCGGCGCGCAGGGCGTCTTCGTACCCGAGCGGCGGGCCGCCGGGATCACGGCAACCGCCTGGCGGACCAGCGCCGGCGCGGCCGCGCGGGTGCCGGTGGCCCAGGTCACCAACCTGACCCGCTCGCTGAAGGCGTGCAAGGACGCCGGCTTCATCGTGGTCGGCCTGGACGCCGACGGGCAGACCGACCTCTACGACCTGGAGGCCGCGGTCGGCCCGCTGGTCGTGGTCGTCGGCTCGGAGGGGCGCGGGCTGTCCCGCCTGGTCGGCGAGACCTGCGACCTGACCGTCAGCATCCCGATGGTCTCCGACGTCGAGTCGCTCAACGCCAGCGTCGCCGCGGCGGTCACCCTCGCCGAGGTCGCCCGCCGCCGCTCCGTCGAGGCGTAACGACGGCACGGAAAAGGGGCGGTCCGCCGTGGCGGGCCGCCCCTTTCTTCGCGTACGTCAGATCCGGTTGCCGGTGGCGGAGTGGAAGACGTGGCTGCGGCCGGTGCGCGGCTTGACGAACACGGTGTCGCCCATGTTCGGCATCGAGCGCCGGTCGGTGCGGACCACGAACCGCTCGTTGTGGCCCTCCAGCGCGGCGTGGCCGTAGACGTTGGCGTCGGAGCCCAGGTCCTCGACCAGCTCGACCACGACCGGCATGCCGCCCTCGGTCGGGCTGACCAGGTCGCAGTCCTCCGGACGGAAGCCGACGGTCACCTTGCCGTCGCCGCCCTCGGCGCGGGCCGCCTCGACCTGCTCGCGGGTCAGCGGCACGTTCAGCTCGGCGAACGCGGCGCCGTGCTCGGTCAGCGGCACGGTCTTGATGTTCATGGCCGGGGAGCCCATGAAGCCCGCGACGAAGACGTTGGCCGGGGTGTCGTAGAGCGCCCGGGGGGTGTCCACCTGCTGGAGGACGCCGTCGAGCATGACCGCGACCCGGTGACCCATGGTCATGGCCTCGACCTGGTCGTGGGTGACGTAGACCGTGGTGACGCCCAGCTTGGCCTGGAGCGACGCGATCTGCGTGCGGGTCTGCACCCGGAGCTTGGCGTCGAGGTTCGACAGCGGCTCGTCCATGAGGAAGACCTGCGGCTCGCGGACGATCGCGCGGCCCATGGCGACGCGCTGGCGCTGACCGCCGGAGAGCGCCTTCGGCTTGCGGCTGAGGTACTCCTCCAGCTGGAGCAGCCCGGCCGCCTCCTTGACCCGCCGGTCGATCTCCGACTTCGAGGTCTTGCGCAGCTTGAGGGCGAACGCCATGTTCTCGTACACCGTCATGTGCGGGTAGAGGGCGTAGTTCTGGAAGACCATCGCGATGTCGCGGGCCTTCGGCGGGAGGTGGGTGACGTCCCGGTCGTCGATGTAGATCGCGCCGTCGTCGACGTCCTCCAGGCCGGCGAGCATCCGGAGGCTGGTGGACTTGCCGCAACCCGACGGGCCGACCAGGACGAGGAACTCCCCGTCGCCGATCTGGAGGTCGAGCTGGTTGACCGCGGGGCGTCCGGTGCCCGGGTAGATCCGGGACGCCTTCGCGTAGGTGACCGTAGCCATGGTGGAGCGCTTCCTTTCACCGGCAGGAACGTGCCGGACGATCCGAGTGGAAGGAGCGACCGGCACCCGAGGTGCCGGCCAGACGGGCGGTCGACCGGGCAGCCGAGGCCAACCGGAGTGTCGTCCGTGTCACTGCACCGTAAACGGGTTTGGCGAGCCTGCCAAGACGGGAGGCACCCGGTGGGACGGACCGCATACGGCATAACGGTCAGTCGGGCACGGCGAGGTATCAATCTCCACGGCCGTGGCGGCGTCCGGGCATCGATCCGTTGGCACGGAGGTCAGCAAATCGACGTTTTCCGTGCTCGGGAGCCCTGCCGAACGGGATTTTCGGCCATCGGTCGCTATGCTGAGCCCGGACCACACGCCCCTGTAGCTCAGCTGGCCAGAGCACTCGCCTTGTAAGCGAGATGTCGCCGGTTCGATCCCGGCCGGGGGCTCCATATTCCATCAGGCATCTCGCGGCGGCAGCCGCCGCGAGACGGCCGGATGAGCGCCTGACGCGTCGCGTGAGGTCGGCGTGCGCGTGGACCTCGAGCGTGATCTTCACGTCGGCCAGCCGAACGGATCATGTGTAGAGTGACCCCCGTCAGCGATGAGGGGAGGTGAGCCCGGTGAACACCCGATGTCACGTCTGGGCGCTCCACCCGGCCATCCCTGTCCGCTGATCTCGCGTCGGGGAGCGCCCTCCTAGCCGGAGGAACAATGACCTTCTCCCCGTTCCGTATCGACGTATCCGACGAGGTACTCGACGACCTGCGGGCCCGACTGGCCCGAACCCGCTTCACGGACCGTAGCGGTGATCAGCCGTGGCAGGCCGGCGCCGACCCCGACTACCTGCGACACCTGGTGTCCTACTGGGCCGACGGGTTCGACTGGCGCGCCCGGGAAGCCGAACTCAACGCATTGCCGCAGTACCAGGCCCAGATCGGTGGCCGGCGTACGCACTTCCTCCGCGTACCCGGGGCCCGTCCGGCCGACGCGCCCGCGCCGTTGCCGCTGATCCTGAGCCACGGCTGGCCGAGCAGCTTCGTGGAGATGCTGCCGCTGGTCGATCGGCTGACCAACCCCGCGAAGTACGGGGGCGACCCCGCCGGCGCGTTCGACGTAGTGGTTCCCTCGCTGCCAGGCTTCCTGTACTCGGAGCTACCGGAGGGTCCGCTCACCCGCGCTGCGATGGCGCGGACGCTGCACCTGTTGATGACCGACGTCCTCGGCTACCGGCGCTACGGCGCCTTCGGTGGGGATGTCGGCGGCGTGGTCACCGGTTGGCTGGGCGCCCTGTATCCCGAGCAGGTGGTCGGCATTCACATGATCCATCCACCGTTCCCGGCCAGCTTCGACTCTCACCCGTTGTCACCTGCCGAGCAGGCGTTTCTCGATGCCGAGGCGGTGTACGACCAGACCGACGGCGGCTACAGCGCGATCATGGGCACCCGGCCGGACACCATCGCCGCGGCGCTCAGTGACTCCCCGGCCGGACTGGCCGCCTGGCTCATCGACAAGTACCGGGACTGGAGTGACAACCACGGGGACCTGGAGAGCCGTTTCGACCGGGACACCCTGCTCACGATCATCACCCTGTACTGGACCAGCGGCGCGATCGGCTCGAGCTTCCGGCAGTACTTCGACTTCGAACGCAACAGTCCACGACCCGACATCACGGTGCCGGCCGCGTTCACGGTGAGCACCGAACCGTCGATGGCCAACTTCCCACGCGAGATCACCGAACGCGCCTGCACCGACATCCGGCACTGGAGCGAACCAGGTAGGGGCGGACACTTCATGCCGCTCGAGGAACCAGACCTGCTCGCCGGCGAACTCAGGCAGTTCTTCACCGCGCTCAACCCGAACTGATCAGCACGGGAGCCGGGTTGCAACAGCCCGGCTCCCTCGTCGGGCGGGAAGTCAGGAACGAGAGCCGGACCCGTCACTCATATCCCATGGCCGGGATGACCTTGCCGAGTGCCTCTTCGATGAGCTCGCGGGTCTCGTCGTCGAACTGGTTGTTGCGGTTCGTCAGCTTGTGCGACTGGAACGTGGAGGTGGTGGCGAAGTCGTCGACGTCGAGTCGTTCGAACAGGGCCTTGCGCTGCCCGGGCCAGTCGGCTGCGAGATCTTCTGCTTTGACCTCGATGTATCGCCTGCCCGTCAGGTCGACCGTGTCCTTCCAGGTGAGCCATCGCTGGTAGACGGGCTTGAGGTAGGCGAGCGCGCCGTCGACGGTGGGCGGTGCCCAGGGCTGGGCCAGGTGGGATGCGAGCACCGATACCGGGTGACGCTTGATGTGCACGATTGTCGCTTCGGGGACCAGCTCCCACAGGAAGTCCATGCACAGCAGGTTGAACGGTGTCTTCTCGCACCAGGTCGGCTTGCCCGCGTCGGCGGCTGCTCCGCCGAACATGGTGTCGATCAGCCCTCGCAGGATTCCGAGCAGCTCTCCCCGGTCGCTGAAATATCTGGGGACCACCCGCCTGCGGCTCGACGGCTCGAACGGCCCCGCGGGCCGGTCGGCGTTCCCGAAGCCTTCCGCGGGCGCAGGTTCTTCGAATGTGTACGCGATCAACTGCGGCCAGAGCTGTTGCACCGCGTCCCGGTAGCGCCGCTCGCCGACCAGCTCGGGAACAGTCTTGCCGCGATCGTCGCGCCGGCCGGGGACTCGTACGGTGAGGAAGTCGCTGAGCCGGTGCAGGGCGTCCTCACCGCCGGTGGGGTCGTACCGATCGGTGAGCGCGTCGGCCAGGTCCCGCAGGCCACCCGGGTCGATGAGAAACTTGGTCTCCATCGGAATGCGATGGATCAGCGGATGTTCGCCGATGATGTCGGCGATCCGTGACGTTCCCGAACGACCCGTGCCGGCGACGAAGATCGGTGAGGGGGAATGCATGGCGAGCAGTCAAACTCTCGGTCCGGCGCCTGTGCAAGCCATTTGTCCCCTTCATTCGATCGCCGCGGAGATCAGGGCGCGTAGCCGGGGTCGGCGACGGTCTCGGCGATGCGGGTGAGCCAGTACAGGTCGTTGGCTCGGGATTCCGCACTGGCCTCGGGGTCGAGGATGCTACGGAGAAATACGGCGATGTCGTCGAGGTGCCGCTCGCCGCGGTAGTAGCTCAGCATGGTCCGGTCCGGCTCCAGCGGCCCATAGCCTCGGCGGAAGAGTTCGGCGCGGTGGGCGTTGATCGGGTGGTCGCCGAAGTCCCGGCTGTAGATGAACATCAGGTCCCGTTCGCGTGGTGCGAGGATCGGCGCGTCCCAGTCCACGACGTGCAGTGGACCGTCGCCGTCGGCGATCAGGTTGCCCGGATGGATGTCGGCGTGGCAGATGACGTGTTGGCCTTGCGTCACGCGGGAGGCCAGGTCGTCGACCGTCTCCGCCAACCGATGCAGCGCGGCACCGTAGCGGTCCCAGAAAGCGCCGAGGGCCTCGCTCGCCGCAGCCTGCCCGCCGAGGGTCCGCAGCCGCTCACCCGCGCTCGACCGGTAGGTTTCGACGGGCAGGACGGCGGCGAGGTCCGCGCTCGGCGTGACCCCGTGCAACCGACCGAGGAATTCGCCGTACTCGATCCACTGGCGGTCGGTGAGGCCGCGGCCCCACAGACTGCCGCCGTCGTGGAACGGGTAGAGCAGCAGTCGATAGTCCCCGAACCTGCGGCTGGTTCCGCCGTCTGGAAGGTCTGTCGGCGCTACGACCTGTCTGAGGCCCTGCGCGCGGAGAAAGCCGGGCAGCAGAACGGCAGCCCGGGTGAAGTCGCCGCGGCGCATCTTCAGGAAGTAGCGCCCACCGTCGGACGTGTCCACCCGGTACGCCCATGCGTGCCCGTCGAGCCCGACCGGCATGAACGCGAGATCGCTGACGTCCACGGACCAGGCGGCGGCCACCTCAGCCGCCAGCAACCGCTCGTCGACGTCAGGTTTGTCGATCATTGAGGGAGCGTTGCAGTTCGCGGTGCGGCCGGCAAGGCAATTGCCAGCCGGGCCATCTCCCTCAGGTGTCTCGCGGCGGCGGCCGCCGCCGCGACGCTTCGACACTCACGAGGCGGCGGATTCTCCGCCGGCGCGCTCGCGGGCCCGTTTGATGCTGGCCACCTCGCCCTTGATCGGCCACCAGTAGAACGGGACGAACGCGGCGAGCACCGCCACGCCGAGAACGGGGTGCCACGCGCCCAGGGCGGTTCCGGCGGCGATCCACACGGGTGCCGGCCGGAAGCGCCTGCTGATCGCCGCCGCGGTCGCCGGGTCGGTTACCGGGTCCAGCAGGCGGCGGCCGTGCCGCGCGTACTCCCAGATGACGTTGAACAGGATCGCCGCCACCTCGTAGGAGATGCCGTAGAAGACGACGGCGGTTCGCTGCCCGTGACCGGACTCGAACGCGCTGGCCAGGACGGCCGACGCGAAGGGAAGGAACGCGATCTGCATCAACAGGAGGGTGTTGAAGAGCAGTACCAGGCGATCCGCGGAGCGGATGTGGTCGAACATGACGTGGTGGTTCACCCACATCTGGCCGATGAGCAGGAAGGTGAGGAAGTACGCCGCATAGGACGGCCAGAGTTCCCGGAGGCCCTGCCACAGGTGTCGGGTGTCCTCGGGCGGGCGGATCTCAAGGACGAGCAGCGTGACGGCGATGGCGACCACCGCGTCACTGAACGCGACGACCCGCCCGGGGTCCCGCTCCGCACCTACCGGGGTGCTGCGCCGGTCCTTCCGGTCGCCGCCGGCCGCGCGAGACCAGAACATTCCCCCACGAGCCACCTCTGGCCTCCTCGGCGCGGACCCGGTCGACTCCAGCCCGGCAGCCTTCCCCACCGATGTCGGGAACAAACCCGCACCCGATCGGCGAGGCGGCGGTGCGCACACCGCCGCCCCGCGAGGGTTGGCGCTCAGCCCCAGTTCTGCGGGGCCGGCTGCCGGGTGGTGGCGTTGATCCGGTTGAAGAAGTTGGTGGTGGCGATCCAGAGCACCAGCGCCGCCAGTTCCTTCTCCCCGAAGTGCTTCGCCGCCTCGTCCCACACCTCGTCCGGCACGGCGTCGCTCCGGTCGGCGAGCCGGGTCGCGTGCTCGGCCAGGTCGAGGGCGGCCCGCTCCGCGTCGGTGAAGTACGGCGTCTCGCGCCAGGCGGCCACCGCGAAGAGCCGCTCCTCGGTCTCGCCGTTCTTCCGCGCGCCGCGCGCGCCGGAGTCGACGCAGGCGCTGCACCCGTTGATCTGGCTGGCCCGCAGGTGGACCAGTTCCAGGGTGGTGCCCGGCACGCCGGCCGAGTACGCGGACTTGTAGAGCAGGTTGACCGCCTTCACGGCGTCGGGGAGGAGGGCTGCCGGGTTCTGGATGCGAGCCTCGAGAGACATTTTCATCCGTCCTGTCCTGTTAGGCTGGCCGGCGTTCGCCGCGCGGCCGCTGTCGTCGTCCGTCACCGGGTTGTCGAGGGCGGGGCCGGCGGCGTGACAGATGTGACGGCGGTCACCCGGAGAGCGTGGGGGATGGCGGGGCCGTGAGCGACACCGACCTGTTGGTCCGCAGCTTCGAGGAGCAGCGCCCGCGCCTGCGCGCGGTGGCCCAGCGGATGCTCGGTTCCGGCGCCGAGGCCGACGACGCCGTGCAGGACACCTGGCTCCGGCTGAGCCGCGCCGACGTCGACGCCATCGACAACCTGCCCGGTTGGCTGACCACCACGGTCGGCCGGGTCTGCCTGGACCGGCTGCGCTCGGCCAGCAGCCGGCACGAGGAGGCCGCCGACGAGGCGGGGGACCGGCCGGCGGGGGAGGCGGTCGGCGGGCGGGACCCGGAGCAGGAGGCGCTGCTCGCGGAGTCCGTCGGTCAGGCGCTCGAGGTGGTGCTGACCACCCTCGGCCCGACCGAGCGGTTGGTGTTCGTGCTGCACGACATGTTCGCCGTCTCCTTCGAGGAGATCGCGCCGGTGGTGGACCGCACCACCCCGGCGGTCCGGCAGATCGCCAGCCGGGCCCGCCGCCGCGTGCAGACCCGGTCGGCCGACCCCGTCGCCGACCCCGCCCGCCAGCGCCGGGTGGTCGAGGCGTTCCTCACCGCGTCCCGGGAGGGTCGCTTCGACGACCTGGTCACCCTCCTCGATCCGTACGTGGTGCTGCGCGCCGACGCCGCGGCGGTGCGGATGGGCGGGACCGCGGAGTCGCGCGGCTCCTCGGTAGTGGCCGACTTCTTCAACGGCCGGGCCCAGGCCGCCGTCCCCGCGTTCGTGGACGGGCTGCCCGGCGCGGTGGTCGTCGTGGACGGCCGGACCCGCCTCGCGCTCAGCTTCACGGTCACCGACCGGATCATCGGCATCGAGGTGGTGGCCGACCCCGAGCAGCTCCGGGAACTCGACCTGGTGGTCGGGTGAGCCGCGCGGTCGAGGAGTCGAACCGGGCGATGCTGCGCGCCCGGGACGCCATGGACCGGGCGTACGCGGAGCCGCTCGACGTGCCGGCGCTGGCCCGGATCGCGCACGTCTCGGCGGCGCACTTCATCCGCACCTTCCGGGCGACCTTCGGCGAGACGCCGCACCGCTACCTGCAACGGCGGCGGGTGGAGCGGGCCATGTACCTGCTGGTGCAGACCGACCAGCCGGTCACCGAGATCTGCCACCTGGTGGGCTTCGGCAGCCTCGGCACCTTCAGCCGGACGTTCCGCGACATCGTCGGCGAGTCGCCGTCGGCCTACCGGCGGCGCAAGGCGACGCCGGCAGCCGTGCCGAGCTGCTTCACCATGGCCTGGATGCGGCCGAGCGCGGCGGTCACCGGCCTCGGACGCGACGACGCACGGTGACCCAGAGCCGGTCGCCGAGCCGGGTCCGCCGGATCCAGCGCAGCGCGGCCAGCCGGCCCGTCGCCGGGGTGCGGGGACGCGGCGGCGCGACGAGGCGGGCGTAGGTGGCGCCGGTCGGCGCGCGGGTGGTGCCGGGTTCGAGCCGCTCCGAGGCCACCGCCAGCGCGGTGAACTGCTGGAGGATCCGGGGATCGGGCCGGCCGCCCCGGACCGCGGTGCGCAGCGCCCGCTCCACGGCCGGACGGCGCATCAGCCCGGTGAGCGGCCCGTGTGCGGTGTCCAGCAGGTCGGCGACGGCCGTGACCCCGTCGCCTTCCCAGACCCGGGTGGCGGTGGAGGGCCCGGTGGCGGCGCTGACGAACGGCACCTCCGTCCACTCCGGCACCAGCCGGGCGATCAGCTCGGTGTGCAGCAGCCGGTCGCGTTTCTGGGCCACGCTGAGGGCGAAGGTGGTGGCCACGAAGCCCGGCGCCAGGAACGGGGTGACCATGCCGGTGAGGTACGCGGAGGTGCACCACCGGCGCATCCGCTCGACGAGGTAGAGGTAGTCGACCAGGTGCTCGTCGCGCAGGCCGAGGCCGCGGGCGTGGGCCAGCACGGCGGTGACCCGGTCCCGTTCCGCGGCCACCGCCTCGGGGGCCGCGGCGGCGTGCGGCACGCCGGCGAGCAGCTTGGTCAGGCCCGCCTGCTCCGGGGTCGGTGCGGGATCGGCGCCGGCCGCCGGGTACCAGTAGCCCACCGCGAGTTCACCCGCCGCGCCGGTGAGGCTCGCCGCGCGGACGGCCTCGTGCAGCCGGTCGCGGACGGCCGGGCGGGCCAGGTAGGTCGAGGGGAACTGGTGGTCGTGCAGGTGGGCGAGGCGTCGGGCGCGCTCGCGCAGGCCGGTGGCGAGCACGCTGGCCGGGGCGCCGGCGAGCCGGATCTGGTGGTCCGGGCGCAGTCCCCGCTTCTCCTGGAGGAGCTGCACCAGCCGGCGGGCCACCTCGCCCTCCGCCGCGGTGTCGTCGTTGGTGACCAGCCGGGGCGTGTGGCCGGCGGCGATCAGCGTCGCGGCGATGAGCCGCGAGTCCCGGCCGCCGGAGAGGCCGAGGGTGACCTCGGCGTCGTGCAGCGGGTGCAGGCTGGCCGCGGCCCGGGTCAGGGCGTCGGCCGCCCGGTCCAGCCGTTCGTCCAGCGGCCGTCCCTGTTCGGCGTGTCCGCCGCACACCACGTCGTCGGTGGCGTACCGCAGCTCGGTGTCGAGGTGCCAGCCGCCCTCGGCCCGGCGGCGACCGGTGACCCGTTCGCCGGGGCGCAGCAGCCGGGTGCCCTCGATCGGCGACATGTCGCCGCCGAAGTGCCCGCAGAGGGTGTACGAGGTCCAGCCGGCCAGGTCCGGCCGGGCCCTGCCGTGCAGGAACGCGGCGAGCAGGCTGGGGCGGGTGCACCAGGCGCTCACCCCGTCGGCGGCGCCCGTGAACACCCGGGCCATGCCGAGCCAGTCCTGTTGCAGGGCGAACCGGTCCCGGTGCAGCGCCAGCAGTCCGAACGGGGGCACCACCTCGCGGTGCACGTCCTCCCCGGCGAGCAGCCGCGCGGCCAGCGCGGCCGGGCCGGCCGCCGTGTCGAGCCCGACCGGTATCCCCAGCGACACGGCGGTGACCGGGCCCTCGGTGCCGACCATCGGCCACCGGTACGCGCCCGGGTCGGCCGGGTGCAGCACCAGGACGCCCCAGTCGTCACCGCCGAACTCGTGCCGTCGCCAGGTGTCGGGCACCACCTCGGCGGCGGCCCGCTCGAACCGGTCCATCCGGGCGGCCCGCGCGGGCTCCGGCAGCGGAGCGGCGGCGAACCAGGCAAGCATCACGTGCATCTGCGGTCCCTCGGAGTCGCGGTGGAGCGGCTGCGTGGCCAGCAAGTTAACAATCGCTCACGCCGGGTGGTGTCCCGTGTGGACAAACGACGCAGGCCGGACCCCGTTGCGTTCGCACGCGGCGGCGCGGGCGAACCCGTCACTTTTGGATAAGCAGCAGGTCAGCGGGCTGCTCTAGCGTTCCAGGCATGACGATGACCTCGATTTCCCGCTCCCAGATCTACGTCCTCGACCAGGACGAGGCGCTCGACTTCTACGTCGGCAAGCTCGGCCTCGAGGTGAACACCGACCAGGACCTCGGCTTCATGCGGTGGCTCACGGTCAACGTTCCGGGCGACCCGGAGCACGAGATCCTGCTGGAGAAGCCGGGCCCGCCGGCCCTCGACCCGGCCACCGCCGAGCGGGTCCGCGAGCTGCTGACCAAGGGCGCGATGAGCGGCTGGCTCTGCCTGACGACCGACGACGCGCGCAAGTCGTACGAGGACCTGGTCGCCAAGGGCGTGGACGTGACCGACGAGCCGACCGAGCGGCCGTACGGGATCGACTTCGGGATCCGCGACCCGTTCGGCAACCGGATCCGGATCGGCCAGATGCACCCGCGCGCCTGACCGGCGGGACCGCGCGGTCGGGAGCGGGCGGCTAGTCTCGCCTCTCCCGACCGCGGAGGTGACCCGAGTGCCCAGCCGACTGCTCTACCTGGTCCGGCACGGCGAGCAGGACCGGCCGGAGGAGGAGGCGGACACCGGCCTGTCGGCGCGTGGCCGCCGGCAGGCGACGCTGCTGGGCGAGCGGTTGCGCGGCACCGACTTCGCCGCCGTCCACCACGGGCCGGCCCGCCGCGCCGCGGAGACCGCCGCGCTGGTCGCCGCCGCGCTGCCGGGCGTCCCGGTGTACGAGGACGACCGGGCCGGGGACCACATGCCGCACGACACGGACCCGGCCGGCCTGCCCGAGCCGTACGCGGCCTTCCTGGCCGGGTTCACCGAGCGGGAACGGCTCGACGGGCCGCGCGTGACGGCGGAGGCCGTGGCGCGTTTCGCGACCGCGCCCGCCGAGGGTGACGTACGCGAGTTGATCGTCACCCACAATTTCCTGGTCGCCTGGCTGGTCCGGCACGCCCTGGAGGCCCCGGAGCCGCGGTGGATCGGCCTGAACCACCAGAACGCCGGCCTGACCGTCATCCGCTACACGCCCGCCGCCCCGCCCACCCTGATCGCCCTCAACGACGTGGCCCACCTGCCCCCGGACCTCCGCGCCACCGGACTTCCCCCGGCCTACCGCATCTGATCCCGGGGTCAGACGGCGAGCAGCTTGACGACCGCTTCGGCCATGGCGCGGGCGGACTGGGGGTTCTGGCCGGTGACCAGGCGGCCGTCGACCACCACCTGCTCGGTGAAGTTGGGCGCCGGGACGTGCTGGGCGCCCGCCTCGGTCAGCTTGTCGGCGAGCAGGAACGGGACCTCGTCGGTGAGGCCGACGGCCGCCTCCTCGTCGTTGGTGAAGCCGGCCACTCGCTTTCCGGCGACCAGGTGGGAGCCGTCGGAGAGCTTCAGGTTCACCAGCGCCGAGGGGCCGTGGCAGACGGCGGCCACCACGCCGCCGCGCTCGTAGATTGAGCGGGCGGTCCGGGCGAGGTCCGCGTTGTCGGGGAAGTCCCACATGGTGCCGTGGCCGCCGGCGAAAAGAATCACGTCGTACCCGGTCGGGTCGACGTCGGCGGCCTTCGGCGTGTCCGCCACCCCGGCGGTGGCGAGGAAGTCGTTCTGGGTCTTGTCGTTCTCGTCCCGGCCGTCGAGCGGCGGCTGCCCGCCGGCCACCGAGACGAGGTCGACCTCGTAGCCGGCGGCCCGGAAGACCTCCCACGGCTCCGCGGCCTCGCCCA
Organism: Micromonospora sp. A3M-1-15; assembly: GCF_024213425.1. Taxonomy (NCBI): domain Bacteria; kingdom Bacillati; phylum Actinomycetota; class Actinomycetes; order Micromonosporales; family Micromonosporaceae; genus Micromonospora; species Micromonospora sp. A3M-1-15. The sequence goes on from NZ_JANAVK010000002.1 coordinate 226,935, forward strand.
CGTAGAAGCCGGTCCGGCGGCCGGTCCGGCCCAGCTCGGAGTGACTGGTCAGCGCGATGAGTGCACGAGTCATGCCCACCATGCTGGCGCGCGGATCCATAGCTGACCAATAGGCGAAGGTCACGCCGGCGATAGGTTTGCTGATGTGAAGGTGTCCCTGGACCTGCTCCGCAGCTTCCTCGCCGTGCACCGGTCGGGGTCGATCACCGGCGCGGCGGAGCTGCTCGGGCTGGCCCAGCCCACGGTGACCGCCCAGTTGCGCGCGCTGGAGGAGGCGGTCGGCCGGCCGCTCTTCGCGCGGCTGCCCCGGGGCGTCACCCCGACCGCCGCCGGGAACGAGCTGGCCCGCCGGGTGGCCGACCCGCTGGACCGGCTCGCCGCCGTGCTGGCCGAGAACCCGACCACGGCGTACCCCCGGACGGTGTTCCTCGGCGGGCCGGCCGAGTTCCTCGCCGAGCGGGTGCTGCCCGCGTTGGCCGGTCCGGTCGCCGACGGACTGGAGTTGCGCGCCTCGGCCGGCCTGCCGGACCAGCTGGTCGACGACCTGGTGGCCGGTCGGCTCGACCTGGCGGTGACCAGCCTGCGCCCGCGCCGTCGAGGGGTGGCCGTGGAGCCCCTCTACGACGAGGAGTTCGTGCTGGTGGGGGCGCCGGCCTGGTCCGGGCGGCTGCCCGACCCGGTCACCCCCGCGGCGCTGCGCGACGTGCCGCTGGTGGCCTACGGCGAGGAGGCCCCGATCCTGCGCCGGTACTGGCGGACCGTCTTCGAGACCCGGCTCACCCGGACGCCCAGCCTGGTCGTGGCGGACCTCCGGGCGGTCCGGGCGGCGGTGGTGGCGGGCGCCGGGGTCAGTGTGCTGCCGACGTACCTCTGCCGGGGCGAGCTGGCGTCCGGCGCGCTGCGTCTGCTGCTCGCGCCGCCGGTGCCACCGCTCAACACGCTCTTCCTGGCGGCCCGACCGGGGGCGACCGGCCGGCGCGAGGTTCAGGCGGTGCGGCGGACGCTGCTGGCGGCGGCCGCCGACTGGTGAGGACCGGGATCAGCCGGTGGCGCGGGTGAGCAGGTCGACCACGGCGGCCGTGGCGGGCGGCGGGGTGGCCTCGGGTGGGCAGTCCACGTAGCCCGTGGTGGTCGGGCCGACGGTGAGCCGGTAGCTGAACGCGTCCGCGCACATGGTCGCCGGGACGGTGGCGGTGGCCTCCGCGGCCAGCCGCGAGTCGGCGGCGAGTTGCCGCAGCCGGTCGAGGTCGGCGGCGCTGAGCTGGCCGGTGCGGGAGGCGCCGGTCCGGTCCACGCGGGTCCACCGGCCGTCGGGCGACACGGTGACGGTGTCGTTGAGCCCGGCGATGCCGCCGGACTTCGTCAGCTCCACCGGCACGGCCGGCGCGGCGGTGATCGGGGCCGGGCCGGTGGACGCGGGCGCGTCGCCGTTCTGGGCGCAGGCGGCGAGCGGGGTGAGAAGCGCGGCGAGGAGGGTCGCCGCGACGGGGGTGGCTCTCATGCCCGATCGGACGCACGGCGGAGCCACCCGGTTCCGACACCCTCCGTCGCATCGTCCGAACGGTCAGTGTCTCCGGCAGGAAAGCGCTCGCACCCTTTCACGTTCTTCGATGTATCGCTATATCTACATCAGTGACTACCCCCGTCACAACTTCCCCCCTTCAGGAGGGCACGTGAGAAGATCCGTCGCCGCCGTCAGCGCAGCGCTGCTCACCAGCGGCGTGCTGACCTGCGTCACCACCACGGCGTACGCGGCAACCCCCAGCGCCCCGACCCCCGAGTCCGCCGCAGCCCGTGCGGACAGCCTGCTCCGCGCCAACCCCGGTGCCGTCCAGGGCACCAGTGGAGAGGCGTACCAGGCCGTCCGCACGAAGGTGGACCCGTCCGGGGCCACCCACACCCGGTACGCCCGGACCTACCACGGCCTGCGCGTCTACGGCGGCGACTTCGTCGTGCACACCGCGCCGAACGGCACGATGGCCGGGACCTCGGTCGGCCTAGCCGCGCCGCTCACGCTGGGCACCACGGCCAAGGTCGGCTCGGCCGCGGCCAAGGCCAGCGCGCGCAAGGCGTTCTCCGGCTCGCTCACCTCGGTGGGCGCCCCCGAGCTCTTCGTCGACGCCAGCTCCGGCAAGGGCCGGCTGGCCTGGGAGACCGTCGCCAGCGGCTGGAAGGCGGACAAGCAGACGCCGTCCAAGCTGCACGTCGTCACGGACGCGACCACCGGCGCGGTGATCGGTTCCTACGACGAGATCGAGACGGTGGTCGGCAGCGGCCAGGGCATCTACACCGGCACGGTCAGCATCGACACGACGCTCTCCGGCAGCACCTACCAGATGGTGGACCCGTCGCACGGCAACGGCCGTACCTGCGACATGAACAACACCACCGGCGGCACCTGCACCACCTTCACCGACCCCGACAACAACTGGGGCAACGGCACCAACTCGAACCGGCAGTCCGCCGGCGTCGACGCCCACTTCGGCGCCGCGAAGACCTTCGACTACTTCAAGAACACGCACGGCCGCAACGGCATCTTCGGCAACGGCACGGGCGTGCCGAGCCGGGTGCACTACGGCAGCAACTACGTCAACGCCTTCTGGGACGGCTCCCAGATGACCTACGGCGACGGGTCGAGCAACTCGCGCCCGCTGGTCTCGCTCGACGTCGCCGGGCACGAGATGAGCCACGGTGTCACCGAGGCGCTCTCCGGGCTCGTCTACTCCGGTGAGTCCGGCGGCCTCAACGAGGCCACCAGCGACATCTTCGGCAACATGGTGGAGTTCTACGCCGCCGCGCCGAGCGACCCGGGCGACTACCAGGTCGGTGAGAAGATCAACATCAACGGCAACGGTACGCCGCTGCGCTACATGTACAACCCGTCGCTGGACGGCTCGTCCGACTCCTGCTGGTCGACCAGCACGAAGAACAAGGACGTGCACTACTCCTCCGGCGTGGCCAACCACTTCTACTTCAACCTGGCCGAGGGCACCGGCTCCACCGCGTACGGCACGTCGCCGGTCTGCGGCTCGGCGCCGGCGGTGACCGGCATCGGTCGCGCCAAGGCGGAGAAGATCTGGTACCGGGCGCTCGACGTGTACTTCACCTCGAACACCTCGTACGTCAACACCACCACCCCGTCGAACACCGCCCGGGCCTACACCCTCAAGGCGGCGACCGACCTGTACGGCAACTGCTCCACCGAGTACAAGACCGTCCAGGCGGCGTGGACCGCGGTGAACGTGGCCGGCAACGACGCGCCCTGCGGCTCCACCGGCAACGACTTCTCCGTCTCGCTCTCCCCGACCTCCGGCTCGGTGACCGCGGGCGGTTCCGTCTCCACCACCGTCTCCACCGCCACCACCAGCGGGACCGCGCAGACCGTGACGTTCTCCGCGTCCGGCCTGCCGACCGGCGCCACCGCGTCGTTCAGCCCGGCTTCGGTGACCTCCGGCGGCTCGTCCACGCTCACCATCGCCACCACGGCGAGCACCCCGTCCGGCACCTACTCGGTGACCGTCACCGGCGCCGGCTCGGTGAACCACTCGGCGACCTACACGCTGACCGTGAACGGCACGGGCGGCGGCTGCACCGGCGCCGGCCAGAAGCTCGGCAACCCGGGCTTCGAGTCGGGTAACACGGTCTGGTCGTCCACCTCGGGCGTCATCGGCCAGTACGGCTCCAGTGGCCAGCCGCCGCGTACGGGCACGTGGAACGCGTGGCTGGACGGCTACGGCAGCACCCACACCGACACGCTGTCGCAGTCGGTGAGCCTGCCGGCCGGCTGCACCTCGTACAACTTCACGTTCTGGCTGCACATCGACTCGGCCGAGACCACCAGCAGCGTCCAGTACGACAAGCTGACCGTGCAGGTGCTCAACTCCTCCGGCACCGTGCTGGCCACCCTGGCGACGTACTCGAACCTGAACAAGGCCACCGGCTACAGCCAGAAGTCCTTCTCCCTGGCCTCGTACGCCGGCCAGACCGTCACCCTGAAGTTCACCGGCACCGAGGACTCCTCACTCCAGACCTCCTTCGTGGTGGACGACACCGCGGTCAACGTCTCCTGACCTGACCGCCCGACCCCGGGGCCCGGCGGCCACCCCCACGCGGGTGGTCGCCGGGCCCCGCCCGTTACGGTCGCCGGAGTACCGGCGGCGCGAGGGGGAGAGATGTCGGACGCGGAGTTGACCGTCACGGTGAGCGGGCCGGTGGCGACCGTGGTGATCCGGAACCCGGCGCGCCGCAACGCCATGACGCCGGCCATGTGGCGGCAACTCCCGGTGCTGCTCGACGGCCTGGAGGCCGACCCGGCGGTGCGGGTGCTCGTGCTCACCGGGGCCGGCGGCACCTTCTGCGCCGGCGCCGACCTGGGCGACCTGGACGAGCTGCTGGAGGCCGGGGACGGCAGCATCGCGGTGGCCGCCGAGGAGCGGCTGGCCGCGTTCGGCCGGCCCACCGTGGCGGCGATCGAGGGCGCCTGCGTCGGCGGTGGCTGCCAGCTCGCCGTCGCCTGCGACCTGCGCCTCGCCGCGGCGGACGCCCGGTTCGGCGTACCCCCGGCGCGGCTGGGGCTGGTCTATCCCGCGCCGACCACCCGGCGGCTGGCCACGCTGGTCGGGCCGTCCGCCGCCAAGCACCTGCTCTTCACCAGCGAGCTGGTCGACGCCGAGCGGGCCCTGCGGATCGGGCTGGTCGACGAGGTGCTGCCGGCCGACGCGCTCGCCGCCCGGGTGGCCGCCGTGACCGCCACCATCGCCGAGCGCTCCCGGCTCACCGTGGCCGCGGCCAAGGAGATCGTCGACGGGCGCGCCGACGCCGACCGGATCGCCTGGTGGCACGGGCAGGTGCGGAAGAGCGGCGAGGCCCGCGAGGGGATCGCGGCCGTCACCGAACGTCGGCCGCCACGCTTCGGCTGGACCCCGCCGGCCGTCTGACGAATCGGGTGCAACCTTCCCGCCGCCCCGCTGGTCCGTTCTCGTGACGGCGTCGGAAGGGGAGCGGATGGACGGCGTGACGGCGGTGCGCGAGGCGTATCAGGCGCACTACCGCCGGCTGGTGGGTCAGCTGTACGCGCTGACCGGCAGCCTGCCCGAGGCGCAGGACGCGGTGCACGAGGCGTACGCCCGCGCGCTGGCCCGACCCGCCCGGTTCCTCGGCCTGGACGATCCAGAGACCTGGCTCCGCACGGTGGCCATGAACCTGGCACGGACCCGGTTCCGCCGGCGGTGGCTGCTCGACCGGCTGCTGCGCAGCGGACGGGTCCCAGCGCCACCCGCCGAGGTGCCCGGCCTGTCGCCCGACCGGGTGGCCCTGGTCGAGGCGCTGCGCCGGCTGGCCCGTCCGACCCGGGAAGCCATCGTCCTGCACTACCTGGCCGACCTGCCGGTCGCGGAGGTGGCCACGGCGCTCGACGTGCCGGTCGGCACCGTCAAGGCCCGGCTCTCCCGGGGGCGGGCCGCGCTCGCCCGTCATCTCACCGAGGACGCCACCGCCGACGAGAGGAAGGTGCGCCATGCCTGAGCCGGATTTCCGCGGTCTGCAGGACGAGCTGAACGGGCTCGTACAGCAACCCGACTTCGGCACCGTCCGGCGGCGGGCCGGGCGGCTGCGTGCCCGGGCCCGGGTCGCGGCGGCGGCCGGGACGCTGGTGGCGGCGGCCGTCGCCGTGCTGGCCGCGGTCACCGTCCTGCCGTCGCTGGCCGCCCTGCGCGAGCCGCCAGGTCCGGCCGCGGGTGCGCGGCCCGAGGTGGTGTGGGCGGGTGCCGGCGACCGGGACCACCTCTACGCCGTGCTGGCCGACTGCGCGGACTGCGTCCAGCGCCTGGTCGCCTCGACCGACGGCGGACGCACCTGGCAGCGACGGTCGGAGTTCGGGGCCCGCCCGGACGGCGACCCCGTCCGGCCGACCGTGCTCGGCCCGACGTTCCTGGTGGTCGACCTGCCGCTCGCCGACCCGGGCAAGGGAAGCCGGCCGACCGCCCGCCGGATCAGCGTCGACGGCGGTCGCATCTGGCGCGACGCCGGCGCCGCCGGGTCCGCGCGGGAGGCGGCGGCGCCCGGCACCCGGATCTGGGGTTGCGTGCTGTACGCCCCGCCGGACTGCGGGATCGTCGTGGCCGATCCGGAGGCCGGCGCGCTGGCGCCGCTGGCCTCGCCGCCACCGTTGGACGCCGCCGTCCCGCTGGTGGCGCCGCCTTCCGCCGGCTACTGGGTGCGCGGCTGCGATCCGGCGACCGGTCGACCGGCGCTGGCGGTGAGCCGCACTGGAGGGCGGAGCTGGTCCACCCACGTCTTCGACCGGGACTCGGCGGTCGACGGGTGCTTCTTCGACGCCGCCACGACGGACGGCCGGACGGTCGTCGTGAGCTTCCTGGATCCTGACGCGGGCGCTCTGCGCCGGGTCTACCGCAGCACCGACGGCGGCGCCGGTTGGCGTTCCACGGACTCGCCCCGCCTGCCGGAGGGCTGGCGGGCCCAGGGTGCCTCGCTGGTCGCCCGGGACGGGTCGCACGTCATCCTCGCCCAGCGGGAAACGAGTTCCGGTCTCCTGGTCAGCCCCGACGGCCGGGTGTACACCCAGCTGAGCGAGCCCGTCGCGGTGGTGCTCGCCCCACCAGCGCCCGTGGACCAGGGCCGCTACCTCTGGTACGACGCCCGGCACGTGTATCTCTCCGAGGACGGCCTGCGGTGGCGGCCGGTGACACCGGAATGAGCCGGAGCGGACGGGGGCCGGCGGGCGCCGCGCCGGAGGCGTACCTCCGACGCGGCCCCCTGTGCCCGCCGGCCGTCCGTCACCGCGCCAGGGCGGCCCAGCTCGGCGTCACCGGCTCCCGCCGCAGCGGCATGCCCGCCTCGGCGGGGGTCCGGTCGCCCTTGCGCTGGTTGCACGCGTAGCAGGCGGCGGTGGTGTTCCCCCAGGTGTTCCGGCCGCCGCGCGAGCGGGGCAGGATGTGGTCGACGGTGCTGGCCGGGCCGTCGCAGTAGGCGCACCGCCGGCTGTCGCGGCGCAGCACCCCGCCCCGGGACCAGGCCGGGCCGGCGCTGAACCGCCAGCGGGTCACCACGTACCGGACGAGGCGGACCACGCGCGGCATCGGGAAGACCCCGATGACCTGGTCCGGCTCGGCCTCGTGGATCTCGGCGACCCGCCGGCAGAGCATCCGGATCGCGTGCTGGACGGTGACCCGGTGCAGCGGGCCGAGGTCGGCGTTGATGACGAGGACGGCGTCCACCGGGCTCTCCCTTCACGATCGGTGGTACGGCAGCAAAAAGCCGCCCGGTCCACGGGACCGGGCGGCGACGACGGGGACGCGCGGGCGCGTCAGTCGGGCCACCCGGGGCGGGGACCTTCGGCTCGGCAACCGTCGCTGAGCAGCCACGACGGCATCGTGGTGGCGTGTCGCAGCGACATCGACGGCTCCCTGAGCGGTGGTTGACCTTGCGCGCTCACGGTAGATCCGCGCCGGAAACGCGGGCAACGTATTTCGATCCGCCGTCCGGCGCGGGCCGCTGCCGGCCGGCCCGCCCGGCGGCCCGCGCCGCGGCGAGCGGGCGGCCGAGCCGGGCGGCCATCTGCACCACCAGCTCGCTCTCCAGCAGCGGCCGGTTCACCTCGGCGGCCACCGACAGGGCCGGCGTGGACACCGACCGCCAGATCGCGGTGAGCCCGGCGCCCAGGCCGACGAGGGCCACCGCCGCCCGGGTGGTGGGGGAGCCGGCCGCCGCCGCGGCGCTCACCCCGACCACCGCCAGCAGCACCACCAGCAGGGGTGCGAGCACCGGCCAGAAGATCCCCCGGGCCGCCTGCACCACCAGCTTCCGGTCCCGGATGATCAGGTTCCGGGCCACCACCGCCCAGTTCTCCTCGTCCAGCAGGTCGCGCGGGTGCAGGCCGCCGGTGAGCACGCCCCGCCACAGCTCGCCCTGGTTGCGCAGCTCGCGGGCCAGCTCCGCCAGCCCCGCCTCGCCCGGGTCGCCGATCGCGGCCCGGGTGACGGCCGCCGCCCACGCGGCCAGCGAGTGGCGCACCACCGCCGCCGAGTACGGGGGCAGCACGCTGGCCAGCTCGTCCAGCCACCGGCTGATCTGGACCTGCCGCCCGCCGAACCGTCCGACCAGCTGGTGGGCGTCGCCGTGCCGGACCGTGTCGGCGAGCGACCGGCCGAGCCGGTAGGCCAGGCCCACCCGGTGGTTGGTGGCCATCGTCCAGCGCAGCACCGCCACGTTCAGCTCGTCGAGGGCGAGCAGCAGCGGCTCCCGGTCCGCCCCGGCGGCGGCGCGGGCGGCGGCGGTGGACGGCACCGGCCGGCCGGGCGCGGTGAGCGCGGCGATCTGGGCGAGCGCCACCTCCACCCCGTCCAGGTTCATCCCGAGCCGGAGCCGTCCCGGCAGCTCGGTGACGTTGGAGAGCTTGGGCGGGGCGGCCGCGGGCCGGCCCGCGTCGTCGACCAGGTCGGTGGTCTGCGCGTGGTGGTAGGTGTCCGCCATCGACCAGCCCAGGCGCAGCGCGGTGACCACGCACGCCCGCTCGTCGCGGAGCAGCCCGTACGCGTCGTCCCGCTCGTCGTCCACCCGCAGCGCCGTACTCACCCTCCCGACCTCCCGTGCCGACGGAGTCAGTCGAGACTAGTGCAGCTTTTGAGGGCTTATGACCTGTTTCGGGTCAGCGCCGGGCGGCCAGCAGACCGCGCGGGCGCACCGAGCTGACCGGCTCGGCCGCGGCCCCCTCCGCCCGGAGGATGTGGTTGGCGGCCACGATCCCGGTCGCCGCCGACCGTTCCATCAACGCGCTCGGGAACTCGGTCCGGATGCCGTCACCGGCCAGGTAGAGGCCGGGCGCTCCGGTGCGCACCCCCGGCCGCCCCGCGTGGCTGCCCGGGGTGAACGCCGGCGCCTGCGCCTCGACCCGGGCGCGCAGCGCGCGTACCCGCAGGGCGGCCGCCTCCGGCCAGAGCGCGGTCAGCTCCACCAGCATCCGCTCGGCCAGCTCCTCGGCCGGCACGTCCGGCTCGCAGGCGTACGCGTGCAGCTCGATTACCGAGCCGCCGGTCCGCCCCGCCCAGCGCCGCGGCTCGTCCTCCAGCCGGTGGTAGAGGGTCACCGAATCCAGGGTGGGCTGGCGGGACACCCCGCTGAACACCGCCCGGTCCGGGCGCACGTCGCCGTCCATCCAGTAGCGCGCCACCGCGTACGGCGGTCCGGGCCGGCCGAACGCGGGCATCCGCGCCACCAGCTCGGGCGCCGCCGCGAGCAGGCCGGGAGAGGCAGCGACAAGTGCCGCGAGCGCCGGCGGGTCGACGGCGAGCACCACGTGCCCGGCCTCGTCGGTGTCGCCCCCGGCGGTGGTGATCCGCCAGCCGTCCGGCGTCCGGTCCAGCCGGGCGGCGGCCGTGCCGGTGCGGACCCGGGCGCCGTGGCGCTCGACGTGCCGGGTGAGCGGCTCCCAGATCGCCGTGGCGTAGTCCCGGTCCGGGCAGTCGAAGGCCAGCCCCTCCGGGTTGCCGAGCAGGTAGAAGTGGAACTGGGCGATCATCTCGGCGGCCGACATCTCCGCCTCGTGGTTGAAGAACGAGTGCGAGAAGACCTCGAAGAGCATGGCCCGGGCCCGGTCCGGCAGCCGCAGCGAGGTGAGCAGCTCGTCGGCGGTCCGGGTGTCGAACTCGGCGTAGGTGCGCTCCGGGTCGTAGGTGAGCAGCGGCAGCGCCGCGTCCCGGTCCATGACCCGCAGATCGGCCAGGCGCACGCTGGGGCTGCGCAGCAGCAGGGCAAGCAGGTTGGCCGGCGGTGCGGGCGGCAGCCGGCCGAACTCCTCGGTCGGCCACTGCGCGGAGAGGATCGGGTAGCCGGGAACAGGCTTGAGGAAGCGCAGGGTCGGGTCGGCCCGGCGCAGGATGTTCCGCCAGTTCCAGTACTGCCGGAAGAAGGCGTGAAAGCCGTGCTCGTTGCGCTGGACGCCGTGCGGCAGCTCCTCCGGCCAGGCGCCGAGCCGGCCGCCCAGGTGCGGCGCCGCCTCCAGCACGGTCACCCCGACGCCGCGTTCGGCCAGCACCACCGCCGCCGACATGCCGGCGATGCCGCCGCCGACCACCACGGCCCGCACCGGCCGCGGCACCCGCGGGGCGCCACCACCGCCGGGGTCCACCAGATGCCGGCGTACGCCGATGAGCCGGCCGACCACTCGCGACAGTGCCATCTGCGCCTCCGCCCGACGGGAGCCTCCAGTCTGCCGGTTCACGCCTCCGGCGGCAGCAGACAGCGGCGCGGCCGGTCCGACGCCGGCCAGACGTACTCCAGGTCGGGCGGGACGCCGTCGAACTGCGGGCCGTAGTGCGCCGGGTCCTTGCGCAGCAGCGACGACCGGTGGCTGCGGTGCAGGTCCTCCCGGCCCAGCCAGGGCGGCAGCTCGCCGGCCTCGGCCAGCTCCGCCTGGGTGCGGATGACGGCGATGCCGCAGGCCGTGGCGAGGTCGGTGGCCATGGTGGCCGCGCAGGTGTCCGCCCGGCCCGGCTCGCACCACACCGCGCACATGTCCAGGCCGTACCGGGTCAGCGCCTCCTCGTACCCGGCCCACATCTTCACCGCCGGGTGGTTGCGCCAGCCGTAGTCCGGCCGGGTCAGCCCCCGCAGCACCTGGATGGTCTCCACGCGCTGCTTGCCCAGCCGCTTCTGGTCCAGCGTCCGGGCGCTGGCCAGGAAGTCCGGATACGGCAGGAACGTCTGCATGGCGGTGCTCTACCCGTACTGGCCGGCACCATGCGCTCATGATCGAGGGGGCTGCGCGCGCTGCGAGCGACTGACTACGATCCGGACATGGCCGAGCCCCTCCGCGACCGCGCGCGCCGGGCGACCGGATGGCGGCTGAAGATGAACGGCGACGTCCGTCCGCACTACGTGGTCTGCGGCTCGGATCCGTTGGCCTACTGGGTGGTCCGGTCGCTGCTCGCCACCGACTCGCCCGCCGGCCGGGTGCGGGTCACCCTGGTGGTGCCCGAGCGCCGCCGCTCCGAGGGGCCCGACGGGCGGGATCTCCCGGGCATCCAGGTCGTCCGGGCGGACCGGCTCGACGAGGCCACCTTCCGCAGCGCCGGGCTGGCCGGGGCGGACGGGCTGGCCCTGCTGCACCAGGACGACGTGGGCAACATGCACGCCGCGCTCTGCGCCCAGGAGGTCGAGCCCCGGCTGCGCCTGGTGGTCCGGATGTTCAACACCAGCCTGGCCAACGGCGTGCGGCAGCTCTTCCCCGACTCCGCGGTGCTCTCCGACGCCTCGATCTCCGCCCCGGCCTTCGTGGCCGCCGCCCTCGGCGAGCTGGCCCCCACCCACTTCCGGCACGCCGGCCGCACCCTCTACGTGGCGCGCCGCGCCGACGTGCGCCCGCAGGACGTGGTCAGCGGGCTGGCCGTCACCACCGACCCGGAGCTGGTCCGGGTGCTGCCCGCCGACGAGTCCTCCGCCGACGTGGTGCTGGCCGAGGCGACCGGGCGACCGCCCGGCACCGAGCTTGCCGCCCGCCGGCTGGTCCGCGCGCGCCGGCGCCGGCAGCCCGTGGCGGTGCTGCTCCGCGCGCTCCGCAGCTTCGCCACCCGCAAGATCGGCGTGGCCGTGCTGGTGCTGCTCGCGGTGATCGCCGTGCTCGGCTGGCTCAACGCCCGGGCGGCGGACGTGACCTGGTCCGAGGCGCTCTACCTCACCCTGGTCACCACCCTCAGCGGGCAGGACCCGGACGTCAACAAGCCGCTCGCCGCCCAGGTCATGCAGGTGGTGCTCAACCTGGCCGGGCTTGCGCTCATCCCGCTCATCACGGCCGCCGTGGTCGACGGCATCGTGAACGCCCGGCTCGCCCTGCACGCCGGCCGGATCCAGCCCGACCGGTCCGGGCACGTGGTGGTGGTCGGGCTGGGCAACATCGGCACCCGGGTCATGGCGCAACTGCACGACTTCGGGGTCGAGGTGGTGGCCATCGACAAGAACCCGGAGGCGCGCGGCGCCCCGCTGGCGCACCGGCTCGGCGTGCCGCTGATCATCGGGGACGCCGGCCAGGAGGAGACGCTGCGGGCCGCCTCCGTCGACACCAGCCAGGCGCTCGTGGTGGTCTCCACCGACGACGGGGTCAACCTCCGCGCCGCGCTCAACGCCCGGTCCCTCGACCCCGACCTACGGGTAGTGCTGCGCCTCTTCGACGGCGACTTCGCGGAGCGGATCCAGCAGGCGTTCGGCATCGGCATCTCGCGCAGCGTGTCGTACCTGGCCGCGCCGGCGTTCGCGGCGGCCATGCTGGACCGCGCGGTGATCGCCACCATCCCGGTCGACCGGCACGCGCTGCTGGTCACCGAGGTGCCGGTGGTGGCCGGCTCCCCGCTCGACGGCCGGCCGCTCGGCGCGGTGGCCCGCCCCGGCGAGGTGCGCCTGCTCGCTCACACCCGGGCCGGGCAGAAGACGGAGTGGTCCACCGACCCACGGATGGTGATCCACGCGGGGGACCGGTTGACCGTCGTGGCCCGGCGGGCCGGGCTCACCGCCCTGCTGCGGGAGACCACGCCGGTGCCGCCGCCCGCCCCGGCCGGCGCCCCGGTCCCCCGCCAACCGGACGAATGATGGACCGCCTCCGTGCGGCCGGTCTGGAGGTCCTCGAGTCGCCCTACGCCGCGCCAGGGATCCCGTCGTGTATGGCGGCCTGGCGGCCGGTGATCAGCGCGCTGGCGCAACCCACATGCCGGATCGCCCACGACGAGGAGGATGCGCCGGCCCGCGTGGAACGGGAGTGGCGCCGCCTGCTGGTCGAGCATCGGGTGGTGACCGACGACGGGCGTCTGCTGGTGAGTCTGTCGGGCCGCGGCGGCGACTGGGCGCTCGTGCGGTTGCCGCACGAGCCGGTCCGCCTCGGGGAACTCGGGCCCGACCCGGGGCAGCCGGAGTTCGTGGCGATGTCGGTCGCCGGTGACGCGGTCTGTGGCGTGACCGCCGAGGAGTACGACATGTGGGTCATCTGCACGCGCCCGGCGCCGGAGTAGCGGATCACGTTCTCCTGGCGGCGTGGCGGAGGGCGTACCAGGCGGCGCCGAGGGCGAGCACGCCGAAGCCGCTGAGCACGCTGGCGACGGGCAGGTTGACCGCGAGGAGCAGGCAGCCGACCAGCCCCAGCGCGGCGAGCAGCTGCACCGGCAGCTTCCGGGCCGGCTCCCGGCCCAGGGTGAGCGCCGAGGCGTTGGCGATCGCGTAGTAGACCAGCACCGTGCAGCTGGAGAAGCCGATCGCGCCGCGGACGTCGACCAGGGACACCACGACGATCACCACGGCCGCCACGGCCAGCTCGGCCCGGTGCGGCACCTGGTAGCGCGGGTGCACGGCGGCCAGCGCTCCCGGCAGGTCCCGGCGGCGGGCCATCGCCAGCGTGGTCCGGCCGACCCCGGCCAGCAGGGAGAGCAGCACCCCGGTCACCGCCACGGTCGCCCCGGCCCGCACCAGCCAGGCCAGGCCGGGCAGCCCGGCCGCGGTCACCACCTCGGCCAGCGGCGCGGCCGAGTCGGCCAGCCGCTGCTCGCCCAGCACGCCGACCGCGACCACGGCCAGCACCAGGTAGATGGCCAGTACCACGCCGAGCGCCAGCGGCACGGCGCGCGGGACGGTGCGTTCCGGGTCGCGGACCTCCTCGCCGAGGGTGGCGATCCGGGCGTACCCGGCGAAGGCGAAGAAGAGCAGGCCGGCGGCGGTGAGCACGCCCCGGACCCCGGTGTCGGCGAAGCCGGCCAGCCGGTCGGCCGCGACGTGCGGCGCGCCGGTCACCGCCACCACGGCGAGCACGGTGAGCACCACGCCGACCAGCACCCGGGTGGCCGCCGCGGTCTTCCCGATTCCGCGCAGGTTCACGGCGGTCACGGCAAGCACGGCGAGAACCGCGACGAGCCGCGCCCGCCCCGGCCAGAGGTACGCCCCGATGGTCAGCGCCATGGCCGCGCAGCTCGCGGTCTTGCCGATCACGAAGCCCCAGCCGGCGAGGAACCCGGCGAACGGGTGCAGCCGCTCCCGGCCGTAGACGTAGGTGCCGCCGGACTCCGGGTAGCGGGCGGCGAGCCGGGCCGAGCTGGTCGCGTTGCAGAAGGCGATGAAGCCGGCGACGGCCAGGGCGGCCAGCAGGCCGGCGCCGCCGGCCGCCGCCGCGGCGGGGGCGAAGACCACGAAGACGCCCGCGCCCAGCATCGACCCCAGCCCGATGACGACCGCGTCGGGTACGCCCAGCCGGCGCGCCAGTTCTGCCACCAGCGCAGGCTAGGGCATGGAGGTGAACGGCCGGTCCCGGTGGCGCAACGGGCCGGGCAACGGCAGGTCGTCCCAGGGCGCCCGGTGCAGCAGGCGGTCCAGCAGCAGGCCGAGCAGCAGCCCGGCGACGGAGTCGGTCAGCCAGTGCCAGCCCAGGTACGTGGTGGTGGAGAGCACGATCAGCGGTGGCAGCACCCGGACCACGGTGACCAGCCGGGCCGGGACGGTCCGGCCGACGGTGCGCAGCAGCGCCGGGAGCAGCAGGGCGAGCACGCCGTACCAGACGATCGCGTTGGCCACGTGTCCCGACGGGTACGACATGCCGTAGACGCCGTCGGTGTGGAAGAGCCGGACCGTGTCCGCCTCGGGGAGGTAGGGCGGCTTGACGCTGGCGCTCGGCGCCGCCCGGTCGGTCGAGAGCTTCAGCGGCCCGATGGTCAGGTTGGTGAGCAGGAAGGCGACGACGGGCGGCAGGATCGGGCGTACCGAGCGGAGCCGCAGCCCCACCACCACGCCCACCCCGGCGGCCAGCAGGGTCAGCGGGGTGCCCTGGCCCAGGAAGTTGAGCACCCGGGCCACCCAGAACGCGGCGGCGGGCCGGTGCGAGTCCGCCCAGTCGGCGACGGCCCGGTCCAAGCCGAGGAGGTGGCCGCTGGCCAGCGCCACGGTGAGCCCGACCAGGGCGGCGAGCAGCAGCCCGTCGAACCACCAGCCGGCCGGCCGGACGGGCCGGAGGCGCGGCATCCGGCGTACCCCTGTGGTCTCCCGCACGCGACCACGCTACCGGCCGCCGGCGGCGCCGGACCGGCGCGGGCGGCGGCGGCTGTGGGCCCAACCACGAAGGGAGGCGCTCGGCCGGGTGAGCGGTCACACTTGTGGCCGTGCGGATCACCTCGGCCCTCGTCGACCCGGCGCTGCTCGACCTACCCTGGTCGACCCCGCTGGAGGAGTGGCCTGCCGAACACCTGGTCGCGCTGCCGCAGGGCATCTCGCGGCACATCGTGCGGTTCGTCCGGCTCGGCGGCTACGTCTACGCCGTGAAGGAGACCGGCGAGCGGGTCGCCGAACGGGAGTACGACCTGCTCCGGGCGCTGGAGCGGATCGACTTCCCGTCGGTCGAGGCGATCGCGATCGTGGCCGACCGGCAGACCGACGACGGCGAGCCGCTCGACCCGGTGCTGATCACCCGGCACCTCCAGTTCTCGCTGCCGTACCGGGCCCTGTTCTCCAACACGTTGCGCCCGGAGACGATGAACCGGCTGCTGGACGCGCTGGCCGCGCTGATCGTGCGGATGCACCTGACCGGTTTCTTCTGGGGCGACTGCTCGCTGTCGAACACGCTGTTCCGGCGGGACGCGGGCGCCTTCGCCGCCTACCTGGTCGACGCCGAGACCGGGGCGCTGCACCCGTCGCTCTCCAACGGCCAGCGCGGGGAGGACCTGGAGATCGCCCGGGTCAACATCTTCGGCGAGGCGCTCGACCTCCAGGCCGCCGGCCTGCTGCACGAGTCGATCGACCCCGAGGTGGTGTGCGAGGAGGTCGTGCGGCGCTACGAGCGGCTCTGGCACGAGATCACCTACGAGCAGCAGATCGAGCGGGAGGCCCGGCACGACATCGAGGGCCGCATCCGCCGCCTCAACGAACTGGGCTTCGACGTCGCCGAGGTGGCCATGTCGACCGTCGACAACGGGCGGTACCTGGTCCGACCCAAGGTCGTCGACGCCGGCTACCACACCCGGCGGCTGCTGCGGCTCACCGGCCTGGACGCCGAGGAGAACCAGGCCCGCAAGCTCCTCAACGACCTGGACGCGTACCGGGTGGAGAGCGACCTGACCGACGAGCAGCAGGCCGCGCACCGCTGGCTGACCGAGGTGTTCGAGCCGGTGGTCCGGGCGGTGCCCGCGCACCTGCGCCGCAAGCTGGAGCCGCAGGAGCTGTTCGCCCAGATCATCGAGCACAAGTGGCTGCTCTCCGAGCGGGCCGGCCGGGACGTCGGGATGCGCCAGGCGGTGCAGTCCTACCTGGCGGACGTGCTGGTGCACCGCCCGGACGAGCAGGCGGTGCTGGGCGTCGAGGTGCCGGCCGCGGGGTGAGCGCGGCCCGGCCTCACTCCACCCAGGCGCCCGCGCGCATCACCCGGACCACGTCGAGGTCGTCGTCGAGGACGACCAGGTCGGCCCGGAGGCCGGCCTGAAGCGCGCCCACCCGGCCGCCCAGGCCGATGGCCCGGGCCGGGGTGGTGGCGACCATCCGACAGGCCTCCGGCAGGGCGATCCCCGCGCCGACGGCGTGCCGCAGGGCGGCGTCCATGGTCAGCGTGCTGCCGGCGATCGCGCCGTCCCGGCTGAGCCGGGCCACCCCGTCGGCCACGGTGACGGCCTGGCCGCCCAGCTCGTAGTCGCCGTCGGGCATGCCGGCGGCGGCCATCGCGTCGGTGATGAGGGCGGCCCGGTCCGGGCCGGCCACCGAGGCGGCGAAGCCGAGCATGCCGTCGTGCAGGTGCACCCCGTCGGCGACCAGCTCGCAGACCACGTTCGGGGCCTCCAGCAGGGCCACCACGGGCCCCGGCTCGCGGTGGTGCACAGGGCGCATCCCGTTGAAGAGGTGCGTGCCGACGCTGGCGCCGGCCGCCACGGCCGCCCGGGTCTGCTCCCAGGTGGCGTCGGTGTGCCCGACCGCGGCCACCACGCCGTGCGCGACCAGCAGCTTGACGGCCTCCAGCGCGCCGTCGCGCTCGGGGGCCAGGGTGACCATCCGGACCGCGCCACCGCCCAGCTCGATCAGCTCGGCCAACTCCTCGGTGGACGGGTCGCGGAGGAACTCCGGGTTCTGCGCGCCGCAGCGGGCCGCCGACAGGTAGGGCCCCTCGAAGTGGACGCCCGCCAGCACCCCGGACTCGACGAGCGGCCGGTAGGCGGCGGTGGCCTCGCGCATCAGCGGGAACGGCGAGCTGACCAGGCTGGCCAGCAGCGTGGTGGTGCCGTGCCCGAGGTGGAAGTCGGCGGCCTGCCGGGCCGACTCCGCGTCACCGGTGGTGAAGGTGTGGCCGCCCCCGCCGTGGGTGTGCATGTCCACGAAACCGGGCACGATCCAGTGCCCGTCGCGCACCGTCGGGTACTCGGCGACGGCCCGGATCCGGTCGCCCGCGATCTCCACGCAACCCTGCCGGATCACGCCGGTCGGGGTCACCACCTTGCCGGTCACGCGCAGGGTCATCGGCTCTCCTTCGCCAGGGTGTCCAGGGCCAGCAGGGCGGCGCCGAGGCAGCCCGCCTCGTCGCCGAGGGCCGCGGCGACCAGCCGCGGCTCCCGGTGGAAGGTCAGCCGCTCGCGCAGCGCCGTGCGCAGCGGGTCGAACAGCCGGGGACCGGCCTGGGCCAGCCCGCCGCCGATCACGATGGTCGCCACGTCGAAGAGCGCCTGCCCGGTGGCCAGGCCGTCGGCGAGCGCCTCGACCGCCTCCCGCCAGACCCGGCCGGCCAGCGGCTCGCCGGCCGCCGCCCGGTCGGCCACCTCGGCGGCGGTGGCCGGGACGCCGGACAGCTCGGCGTAGCGGCGGCCGATGGCCGAGGCCGATGCCACCGCCTCCAGGCAGCCGGGGCGGCCGCAGCCGCAGGGCGGGCCGTCGGGGCGTACCAGGATGTGCCCGATCTCCCCGGCGGCGCCGTGCGCGCCGACGGCGGCCGAGCCGTCGACCACGTGGGCGGCGGCGATGCCGGTGCCGATCGCGACGAAGAGCACGTGGCCGGCGTCCCGCCCGGCGCCGAGCCGGGCCTCGGCCAGGCCGCCCACCCGCACGTCGTGGCCGAGCGCCGTGGGCAGGCCGAGCCGCTCCCGCGCCAGGTCCCGCAGGGGTACGTCCCGGAAGCCCACGTTCGCCGACCAGACCGCGACCCCGCGGGCCTCGTCGACCACCCCGGGCACGGCGATGCCGCAGGCCACCGGGGTGCGGCCGTCGGCGCGGGCCTTGCCGGCCAGCCCTTCGGCCACGTCGAGGATCGTGCCGACCACCGCCTCGGCGCCGCGCGCCGCGCCGGTGGCGTGCCGCTCGGCGTGCACGGTCGCGCCGTCCGGCCGGACCAGGGCGCACTTCATCCCGGTGCCGCCCACGTCCAGCGCGACGACGACCTCGTCGCCTGCCGTCATGCGAGAACCACGGACCGGGTCAGGTGCCGGGGCGCGTCGGGGTCGAGACCGCGGCTGGTGGCCAGCGCGACGGCGAAGCGCTGGGCGAGGATCAGGTCGGCCATCGGGTCGACCGGGTTGCGCCCGGCGGCCCAGCTCGTGAGCACCGTGTGGCAGCCGTGCGTGCGGCTGTGCACGAAGGCGGCGCCGGTGGCGGCCACGTCCTCCGGCAGCCCCTCCGGGATCCCGCCGAACGCCCAGACCAGCCGGCCCGGGGCGGCGATCGAGATGGGGCCGTGCCGGTAGTCCATGGCCGGGTACGCCTCGGCCCAGAAGGTGGCCGCCTCCCGGCACTTCAGCGCGGCCTCCTGGGCCAGCCCGACGGTCCAGCCGCGGCCGAGGAAGGTGACCTGCTCGATGGTGGCCGGGTCGATCGGCAGCGGGGCCCGGACGGCCACCTCGGCGTCGGCGGCCAGTCGGCCCAGGTCCTCGCCGAGGTGGGCGCGGAGCAGCGCGAGCGCGGTGGTGGCGAAGCGGGTCTGCACCACCGAGCGTTCGTCGGCGAAGGGCAGGGGCACCGCCGCGTCGGCCAGTTCGACGGCCGGCGAGGCCGGGTCGCCGACCAGGACCGTGGTGGGCACCTGCCCGCGCAGCGCGGCGAGCAGGTCCAGCACCTCGGTGGTGGTGCCGGAGCGGGTGATCGCGATGAGCCGGTCGTAGCGGCGGCCGGTGGGGAACTCGCTGGCCTGGAAGGCGTCGGTCTCGCCCTGGCCGGCGCGCTCGCGCAGCCCGGCGTACGCCGCCGCCATGAACCACGACGTGCCGCACCCGACGACGGCGACCCGCTCGCCGGGGCGCGGCAGGCGGTCGCCGACGGTCGGGGCGAGCCGCGCCGCCTCCCGCCAGCAGTCGGGCTGGCTCGCGATCTCCGCGTGCACGTACGCCATCACCACTCCTCGCCAAGGGGAGACCTTGCGCAATACGGCGCGATATGGCCGCCTTTCGCGCGTCATTCTGCGCGATTCGGGGTGGCCGTGGCAACCAGCTCCCAGATCGCGCAGGACAGGGTTTTGCGCCTCGCCAGTTTCGCGCACTACTGTGCACGCAATCAATCACCGTTCGTGCAGAGTCAGTGGAGGCCCCCGCGGTGGACCGCTACGCCCGATGGAACGCGCTGCTCGAGATGCTGACCGACAGCGGCCGGGTCAGCGTCGAGGAGGCAGCCGGGCGCCTGGACGTCTCCCAGGCCACCATCCGGCGTGACTTCGACCAGCTCGCCCAGCAGCAGATGATCACGCGTACCCGGGGCGGCGCGGTCGCCAACGGCGTCTCCTACGACCTGCCGCTGCGCTACAAGACGGCCAAGCACTCGGCTGAGAAGCAGCGGATCGGCGCGGCCGCCGCCGCGCTCGTCTCGCCGGGCACCGTGGTCGGCCTGAACGGCGGCACCACCAGCACGGAGGTGGCCCGGGCCCTCGCGGTCCGCCCCGACCTCAACACCAGCGCCGAGGGCGCCCAGCTCACCGTCGTCACCAACGCCCTGAACATCGCCAACGAGCTGCTGGTGCGCTCGCGGATGAAGGTGGTGGTGGCCGGCGGCGTGGTCCGGCCCAAGTCGTTCGAGCTGGTGGGCCCGCTGGGCGGGGCGCTGCTGCGCGAGGTGACGCTGGACGTGGCGCTGCTCGGCGTGGACGCCATCGACCCGCACCTCGGCGCCGCCGCCCACCACGAGGGCGAAGCCGCCATGAACAGCCTCATGGTGGCCCGGGCCAAGCGGGTCGTGGTCATCGCCGACTCGTCCAAGCTGGGCGGACACGCCTTCGCCCGGATCTGCCCGGTGGACCGGATCGAGACGCTGGTGACCGACTCCGGCGCGTCCCCCGCCGTGGTGCAGGCGTTCCGCGACGCGGGCGTGCACGTCGTCTGCGCCTGACGCGCTTCTCTGGCGCGCCTGACGCGCCCCCTGCGCGCCTGACGCGCCCCCTGCGCGCCTGACCCCGAATCCGGGAAAACCCCGATGCATACCGGGTATTGTCTCCGGCTGCATACCGCGTATGGTGTCCGCTGTCACCTACTCATCGGGGGAGGTCAGCTTGTCGGCTGTCCTGGAGATCGAGGGTCTCCGCAAGACGTACCGGAGCCGGAAACGCGGGGTCCGCCACGCGCTCGACGGTTTCGACATGCGGGTCGAGGCCGGCCAGGTGCACGGCTTCCTCGGCCCGAACGGCTCGGGCAAGACCACCACCCTGCGGACGCTGCTCGGGCTGATCCGGCCCAACGGCGGCCGGATGGCCATCCTGGGCCAGGAACTGCCGCAGGCGCTGCCCGCGGTCGCCGGCCAGGTCGGGGCCATCGTGGAGAGCCCGCAGTTCTTCCCGCACTTCTCCGCCCGGGACACCCTCGGGCTCCTCGCCCAGGCCGGTGAGCTGCCCCGGCAGCGGGTCGACGAGGTGCTGGAGTTGGTCGGGCTGCGCGACCGGGCCGGGGAGCGGGTGAAGACCTACTCGCTCGGCATGAAGCAGCGGCTGGCGGTCGCCTCCGCGCTGCTCAAGAACCCGAAGCTGCTGATCCTGGACGAGCCGGCCAACGGCCTCGACCCGGGCGGCATCCGGGAGATGCGCGGGCTGATGCGCGACCTCGCCGCCGCGGGAATGACCGTGGTGCTCTCCAGCCACATCCTCGGCGAGATCCAGCTCATCTGCGACTCGGTCACCATCATCTCGCTGGGCCGGCGGGTCGCGTACGGGCCGGTCGACGAGGTGCTCGCCGCGCACTCGCAGGGCGCCGTGCGGGTCCGCCTGGAGGCGGTCACCGACCTGCCGCAGGCCGCCGAGACCCTGACCCGGGCCGGGATCCGGGTCACCGCCGAGCCCGACCACCTGATGCTGGCCGGCGTCGACAAGCCGGCCGCGGTCAGCCGGGTCCTCGCCGAGCAGGGCCTCTACGTCAGCGAGCTGACCCCCGTCGCGGTCGACCTGGAGAGCGTCTTCCTCGAACTGACCGCCACCGCGCCGGTTCCCGGCCAGCACCGGCAGGTCGACCAGTCCATGAAGGTCGGTGAGCCGGGCAGCGGCGCCACCACGGGAGGTTGGGGCGCATGAGCCTGTACGTCACCGAACTGCGCCGGCTCGGCAAGCGCCGGATCACCCGGCTGCTGCTCGTCCTGCTGCTGCTCGGGCTGGCCATGGTGGCCACCGCGTTCAGCTTCTCCAGCCACCAGCTCTCCACGGAGGTGGTGGCGGCCGCCCAGGTCGAGTCCGACGCCCAGTACCAGCGGGCGGTGGAGGACTGGAAGAAGACGGTCGCCGAATGCGACGCCGCCAAGGCCCGCGGCGACCTGAACACCGAGGACCGGTACGGCCCGAACTGCGGCCGGGACTGGCAGCCGCAGCCGGAGATGTTCGATCCGAAGTGGAACCTGCCCTACCAGTTCGACTTCCGGGCCGAGTTCCCCATGTTCATCGCGGTCTTCGCCGGGGCGGTGGCGCTCTTCGCGTTCATCGTCGGCGCCTCCTACGTGGGCGCCGAGTGGAGCACCGGCGGGATGATGAACCTGCTGCTCTGGCGGCCGAAACGGCTCGCCGTGCTGGGCACCAAGCTGGCCGCGCTGCTGACCACCGTGCTCGGGGTGAGCCTGGTGCTCGGCGCCTTCTGGACCCTCGCCTTCTGGCTCATCGGCCGTTACCGCGGAACCACCGCCAAGGTGACCGCCGGGGTGTGGCGTTCCATCGGCCTGGACGGGTTGCGGGCGGTCGGGCTCATCCTGCTGGTCGGCGCGGTCGCCTTCGCGCTCGCCTCGCTGGGGCGGCACACCGCGATGGCGCTCGGCGCGGCCGTGGCGATCTTCGCGATCAGCGAGATCGGCATCCGGATCGCGGTGAACGTGCTCTCCGTCCCGTTCGGCGACCGGTACGTGCTCTCCACGTACGCCCAGTCCTGGTTCATGAAGCAGGCGGAGCTCTTCGACTACGACACCTGCCAGTTCGCCAAGGGCGCGTGCGAACCGGCCAAGCTCGTGGTCACCTGGCAGCAGTCGGCCCTGGTGTTCGGGGTGGGCGCCGCCGCGGTGCTGATCGGCGCGTTCTGGTCGATGCGCCGGCGCGACATCTCCTGACCGGACGTCGCGTCCGATGCGGGCCGGGCGGACCCTGGTTACGCTGGGGTCCCCCCGGCCGGCGCCGTCGCGTCGGTCGCCCGTTCTCGTGAGGAGCGCCATGCCCGCCGACGCCACGGAGCGGGCCGTCACCGACGACCGGCCCGAGCCGTCCGGGACCACCGACGTCCTGCGCCGGGAGTCCGGTGTCACCGTCCCGCCACCCCGCTCCGCCCCCGCGGTCGAGGCCGCGCCGCCGGACGAGGTGCCCGCGGAGGCGGCTCCGGCCGCGGAGCCGTCCGGTGAGACCGACGGGCTGACCGAGCGGGAACAGCGGATCCTCGCCTTCGAGCAGCAGTGGTGGAAGCACGCGGGCGCCAAGGAACAGGCCATCCGGGACACCTTCGGGCTCTCCGCGACCCGCTACTACCAACTGCTCAACGCCCTGCTCGACCAGCCGGCCGCGCTCGCCGCCGAGCCGGTGCTGGTCGGCCGGCTCCGCCGGCTGCGCTCGTCCCGGGCCCGGAACCGGCGGCGCTGACCGGGCTACTTCTCGTACGTCCGCAGGCCGTTGCCGATCGCGAAGAAGGTCGGTGCCCACTCGCCGATGAAGATTCCCCAGCGGTCCGCCCGCGCCACCCCGGCGCGCTCCAGGTTCTTGGAGAGGAACCAACTGGTGAAGGAGAGCCCGATGCTCACGAAACCGGCCAGGTAGGCGTGTTCCGCCCTGATTCCCGACTCGTGCAACCGCTCCAACATGCCATCCCCCTAGCGCTAGTCCGGTTCCGTGCCCACCCGACGCTACCGATGGTGGTGTCGGCGTGACGGTCTGTTGCCCAGAAGTTCCTCCCGGCATGGGCACCGGCGGTCCGGGTAGGCGGCGGGCGGTGACGGAGGGAGCAGACGGATGGGGGCACCAGATCGCCGGTACGCGACCGGCAGCCGGCCGGCCCAACCGGGCGGTACGGCGCCGATGATGCGCGTACGCTCCGCCTCCGACCCGGCACCCGGGCGGCTGGAGAACGAGGACGTGGTGTTCCGGTTCGGCCCGCTGGTGGGCGTCCTGGACGGGGCGACCGCGCCGGAGGGCTTCGACACCGGCTGCGTGCATGGGCCGGCCTGGTACGTGCGGCACCTGGCCGCCCGGATCGGCCTGGCCGTCGCGGCCCGCCCGGCGGCCACGCTCATGAGCAGCCTGGCGGCGGCGATCCTGGCGGTACGGGCGGACCACGACGGCCAGTGCGACCTGGACCACCCGGGCACCCCGTCCTCCACCGTCTGCCTGCTTCGCGAGGGCGGCGACCAGGTGGACTACCTGGTGCTCTGCGACAGCCCGCTGGTGCTCGACACCGGCGACCGGGTCGACGTCGTCTCTGACGACCGGCTGGACGCCGCGCTGGCGGACCTGCGATCCACCGCCGCCGCGCTGCCGGACCGGGACGTCGACCCGGTGACCCGGTTCCGCCGGGCGGTGACGGTGCAGCGGAGCCGGATGAACCGCACCCACGGCTACTGGGCGGCCGCCACCGACCCGGACGCGGCGTACCACGCGGTGACCGGGACGCTGCCGCTGCGCGGGCCGGGGGCGGTGCGGCGGGCCGCACTGCTCAGCGACGGCGCCTCCTGCGCGGTCGACCAGTTCGGCCTCTTCGACTGGGCCGGCCTGCTCGACGTGACGGCGGCCGAGGGCCCGGAGGGGCTGATCGACCGGGTCCGGGCGGCCGAGCGGGACCATCCGGACCGGTTGCGCCGGCACAAGCGCACCGACGACGCCTCGGTCGTCCTCTGCGAGTTCGCCGCGGTGGAGTGAGCACCCTCACCGCCAGAACGAACCGGTCGGCTGACAACGCAGCGTGAGGCGGAACACCCCGGGGGTACGACCGGCCGACCCCCTCCGCCGGACCGGCAGTCCGAGTCCAAAGGGGTGGACTTGGGTCGGTACGACCGGCAGACTGCGGCTCGTGATGGGTGCGGTAAGGCTGGAGCCGGTGGACGAGCGAAACCTGGAGCCGTTGCTCTCCGTAGCGGCTGCCGAGGCGGAGCCGGAGGACGTCATGCCCCCGGTGGAGGCGCCGGCCGGGTGGTCGCTGGCCCGCCGGGAGGCCTTCCGCGAGTTCCACCGGGCGAGCTTCGGCGGGCTGGACGGCCCGACCCGCACCCGGATGTACGCGATCGTGGCCGGCGGCGAGGTGGTCGGCATGGTCCGGATGACCCGCTGCGAGGCGCCAGGGACGGTGGAGACCGGGATGTGGCTCGGCCGCTCGGCGCGGGGCCAGGGGCTCGGCGCGGCCGCCCTGCGGGAGTTGCTCCACGCCGCCGCGGCGGCCGGCATGCGCACGGTCGTGGCCGAGACGACACCGGACAACCAGGGTGCCGTCTCAGTTCTTCGTAAATGCGGCGCGGAATTGCGCGAGAAGGACGGGAAGCTGCACGCGGAAATGTGTCTGGATTCCGCTCTGCCGACGCACTGAATTGCTGATTGCCCTCCAGCAAGCGATTTGACTTCTCCCTGGTCCTGACGGCCTGTCTGCCCCTTTTGCGAGGTCTGACCGTCAGCTCGCTGCGTTTCCAATTCCGCGATTAAACGCGTCTCCATGCCCTCCTCCGGAATGTTTTGTCCTTGGCGTGACGGGTACTGCCCGCCGGGTCCGCAGATACGGAACGTCGGTCGCAGGCCCTTTTCCGCTGATCCCCGGTAGCTGTTTTCCGGGCCTGCTCCAGATGAGGGTGTCCGCTTCCGCCGGGGAGCGAAGGAGAACTGATGAAGAGCGGAGCACGGGTGGCGCTGGCGGTGGGCTTCGGCTACCTCCTCGGGCGCCGGAAGAAGATGCGTACAGCCCTGACCCTGGCGGCCGCCGTCGCGGCCGGGCGGGCCAGCCAGCGCCCGGGCGGCCTGAAGCAACTCGGCACGGACCTGTTGAACGTCCCCCAGCTCGGCGGCCTCGGCAAGCTGGGCGCCCCGCTGGCCACGGCCGGCAAGGCCGCGGCGACCGCGGCCGCGGGCAGCGGCATCGACGCGCTCAGCGGCAAGCTGCGCGGCGGCGCCGACGCGCTGCGCCGGAAGTCCGCCGGCGGCCAGTCCGACGCGGGCCGGCCGGACGAGGAGCCGGCGGACGACGAGCGCTCGGCCCCCGACGACGAGGAGGAGCTGGACGAGCAGCCCACGGCGCGGGACGAGACGGACCGGGGCGGGCGCCCGGCCGTCGCCCGACGGCAGCGGGGGCGGTGACCCATGGCGACCAGCAACCTCACGGACAAGGCCCGGGACCAGCTCGGCGGCGAACTGCGCAACCTCGCCGCCGCCATCGGCGAGCGGGCGATGCACGTGGTCACCGAGCGGATCACCGGCGCCACCGGGCGGCTCAGCGAGTACGCCAAGCAGGGCGGCGGGCCCGGCCTGGTCGCGGCCGCCACCGGCGCGCAGAAGCTCGCCGAGGGCCACTCCCCGGTCAAGGCCATGTTCCATGCCGGCCTGGCCGGCGGTAAGGAGAAGTTGATGTCGGCGTTCGGCGGCGGCAAGGGCGGCAAGGGCGGCGGCAAGAAGCTCAAGGTCACCAACATCGTCGAGACGATCGAGGTCGGCGTGCCGGTCCGGGTCGCGTACAACCAGTGGACCCAGTTCGGCGACTTCCCGAGCTTCATGAAGAAGGTTGAGCAGGCGGACTGCGAGTCGGACGAGAAGATGACCTGGAAGGCGCAGATCTTCTGGTCGCACCGGTCCTGGGAGTCGACAATCGTCCGGCAGATCCCCGACCGGCTCATCCACTGGCGGTCCAAGGGCGAGAAGGGCTCCGTCGACGGCACGGTCAGCTTCCACGAGGTCGGCCCGGAGCTGACGAAGATCCTCGTGGTGCTGGAGTACCACCCGCAGGGCCTCTTCGAGCACACCGGCAACCTCTGGCGCGCCCAGGGCCGCCGGGTCCGGCTGGAGCTGAAGCACTTCGTCCGGCACGTGATGACCCAGACCGTGCTCGACCCCGACTCGGTCGAGGGCTGGCGCGGCGAGATCGAGGACTCCCAGGTGGTCAAGGACCACGAGACCGCGCTCCGCGAGGAGCAGGAGGCCGAGGAGCAGCAGGGCCGCGAGGAGCAGCAGGGCCGCGAGGAGCAGCGGGGCCGGGCGGAACAGCGGGGCCGCGCCGAGGAGCCCGAGGAGGAACCGGAGGAGGAGCCCGAGGAGGAGCGCCGGCCCGCCGCCCGCGGTCGCCGGCGGCCACCGCCGCCGCGTCGCCGCCCCACCCCTGACGAGGAGGAGTACGCGGACTACGACGAGGGCGACGACTTCGACGAGGACGAGTACGCCGAGGAGCCCGAGGAGGAGGAGGCGCCGCGCCGCCGGGCGCCCGAGCGGGCCCGCCGCCCCCAGCCGCGCGAGGAGCGGGAGGCACGCCCCGAGCGCCCGCGCCCGGTCCGCCGGGCTCCCGAGGCACCGCGACGCCCGGTGGTGCGCCGCCGGCGTGAGGAGCGTGAGGAATGACCGTGGCGACCACGACAGGCCAACCCGGCGGCGCCCTGGAGCGCACCGGCGGCGGCGGTGGGGGCACCCTCGCCGACGTCGTGGAGACCGTGCTGGACAAGGGCGTGGTGATCGACGCCCAGGTGTCGGTCGCCGTGGTCGGCATCCAGCTCCTGGAGATCAACGCGCGGATCGTGATCGCCAGCGTCGAGACGTACCTCCGGTTCGCCGAGGCGGTCGACCGGCTGAGCATCGTGCCGAAGGACCAGAAGGGCCTGCCGGACCTGGTCGGCGACGCGGCCGGCGCCGCCACCAAGGGCAAGGCGGTCTCCGGGCTCGGCAAGGCGGCCCAGGAGATCACGGGCGCGGTGGCGGACTCGATCCGGGACCGCGGCTCCGAGCCGGAGCGGAAGCGGGAACGGGAGCGGCCGCGCCGGCGGCGGGACGAGGAGCGCTGACATGGCCCAGGAGAACGGACTGTTCATCTACGGCATCGTGCCGTCCGACGTGGAGCCGACCCCCGAGGCCGAGGGGGTCGGCTCCCCGCCCGGGGAGGTGACCGCGGTCCGGCACGGCGAGCTGGCTGCGCTGGTCAGCGAGGTCGGGCTGGAGGAGCCGCTGGGCCGGCCGGACGACCTGACCGCGTACGAGCGGCTGCTGGACGGGACGGCGGTGGTCGCGCCGGTGCTGCCGGTCCGGTTCGGCACGGTGGTGACCGGCGCGGACGCGGTCGAGGACCTGCTCGCCGCGCACCACGACCGGTTCGCCGCCGCCCTCGACGAGGTCGAGGACCGGCTCCAGTACACCGTGCACGGGCGCTTCGACGAGCAGGAGTTCATCAGCGGGTTCCTGGCGGAGAACGCCTCCGCCGCGGCCCTCGCCGACGAGGTGCGCGGCCGGCCGGAGATCGAGAGCCGGGAGCAGCGGATCCGGCTCGGCGAGATGATCAGCCAGGCCGTCGAGCTGCGCCGGGAGGCGGAGAACCGCGATCTCATCGACGCCGTGGGCCGGTACGCGGCGGCGGACGCGCCCCTCCCGCCCAGCCACGAGCTGGACGCGGTGCGCGTCTCCTTCCTCGTGGCGGGCGACGAGGAGGACGAGTTCGTCCGGGCGGTCGAGGACTTCGCCGAGCAGCGGCGGGACCTGATCCGGACGCGCCTGATCGGCCCGCTCGCCCCGTACGACTTCGTCAGCGCGCACCAGCTGGTGGAGTGAGCCGTGGACATCCTCTGGGCGCTGCTGACCCTGCCGTACGCGCCGGTGCGCGGGCTCACCGCGCTGGTCAAGGTGGTGGCCCGGGAGGCGGAGTCGCAGCAGTACAACCCGGTCAACGTCCGGCGCGAGCTGGAGGAGCTGGACGAGGCGGCGGCGGCCGGGGACATCACGCCGCAGGAGCGGGACCGCGGGCAGCAGCAGGTGCTGGACCGGCTCACCAGGCCGGCCGGCGGCGGCGCCGGCCGCACCGGGACGCGTCGCGACGGCGAGCCCGGGCGGCCGGCGCCCGCCCGCCGGGGGAACGGCGGTGGTAGGGCACGCCGCGGACGAGGGGGAGGACCATGACGGCACGGATCCGGGGTGACGGCGACCGGGAGCGGTGGCGCGACCGGGGCGGTCGGGCCGAGGAGCGGTATCTCGACGAGGACGACGAGGAGGCGGTCAGCGCGGCCGAGGCGGCCCGGGAGGGGCTGCGCCAGATCGTCGCGCTGACCGGCAAGGATCCGCTCGGGGTCACCTCGATCCAGCCCACCGACGACGGCTGGCGCATCGGGGTGGAGGTGGTCGAGGACCACCGCATCCCGGCGTCGACCGACCTGCTTGGCCTCTACGAGGTCGAGCTGGACATGACCGGGAGCCTGCTCGGCTACCGGCGGACGCGCCGCTACCAGCGCGGCAAGGGGGACTGAGATGACCATTGGGCGGGCTCCGTCGGTCGTGCAGAACTCCGGTCAGGTGCTGCCGGCCGGCCACGAGCCGGCGAACCTCGGCGACATCCTGGAACGGGTCCTCGACCGGGGCATCGTGATCGCCGGTGACATCCGGGTCAGCCTGCTCGACATCGAGCTGCTGACGCTGAAGCTGCGGCTGGTCATCGCCTCGGTGGACACCGCGCGGCAGATCGGCATCGACTGGTGGGAGCACGACCCGTGGCTCAGCTCCCGGGCCCGCCCGCCGGTCGAGCCCGGCCCGCGTGACCCGGAGGAGGTCGAGGCGTCCCGCCGGCCGCGGGTGGCCGCCCGGGCCGAGCGGGAGGAGTGGCCGTGACCGCCGCCGCCGACCCCACCCCGGCCACCGCGACCGCCGTCTGGCTGCACGGCGTGGTCACCGGGACGGCCACGCCCGCCGGGCTCCCCGGCATCGCCGGCACGCCGGTCCGGGCCGTGGCCGCCGCCGGCCTGGTCGCCGTGGTCAGCGACGCCCCGCTCAGCGAGTACGGCGAGGCCGCGCTGCGCCACAACCTGGAGGACCTGGCCTGGCTGGAGCGGGCCGCCCGGGCCCACCACGCCGTGGTGGACGCGCTGTCCCGGTCCGGCGCGGTGGTGCCGGCCCGGCTCGCCACCGTCCACCGCGACGACGACCGGGTGGCCCGGGTGCTGGTCGAGCGGCACGACGAGCTGGCCGGCACGCTGGCCCGGCTCGCCGGCCGCGCCGAGTGGGGCGTCAAGGGGTACGTGGTGCCCGGCGCATCCCCGCGGGTCGAGGAACCCGCCGGTGGGGGCGGGGCCGGCGCGGCCTACCTGCGGCGGCGCAAGGCCCAGCTCAGCGCCCGCGAGGAGGGGCAGCGGGCCGCCGTCGACGGGGCCGCCGCCGTGCACGCCGCCCTCACCGGGTACGCGGTCGCCGCCCGCCGGCACGCCCCGCAGGACCGGCGGCTCTCCGGCGCGCCCACCGCCATGGTGCTCAACGGGGCGTACCTGGTCGACAGGGACCGCTGGGACGGCTTCGCCGCGCTGGCCCGGGAGCTGGCCGACGGGCACCCCGAGGTGCGTCTGGAGCTGACCGGGCCCTGGCCGCCGTACTCCTTCGTGGCGGAACCGGAGGCGGAGGCGGCATGGGCGTGACCACGCTGGCGCCGAGCAGCGCCGACGACCCGCTGACCTACCGGCCGGTGGCCCTGGTCGACCTGCTCGACCGGGTGCTCGCCACCGGCGTGGTGATCACCGGGGACATCACCCTGGCCATCGCGGACATCGACCTGGTCCGCGTCTCGCTGCGGGCGCTGATCGCCTCGGTCGGCGCGCTCGCCCCGCCCGAGCCGGAGGCCACGCCGTGACCGGCCGGGACGAGGCGGCCGACCTGGCGGCGGCGCTGGGCGAGCCGCGGTGGACGGCGCCCCGGGTCCGGCCGCTGGACCGCCGGCTCGCCGTGGACCAGGACTCGGTCGAGCGCGGGCTGGCCAGCCTGGTGCTCACCGTGATCGAGCTGCTGCGGCAGCTCATGGAACGGCAGGCGTTGCGCCGGGTCGACCTGGGCGACCTGACCGAGGAGCAGGTCGAGCGGGTCGGCGCCACGCTGATGGCGCTGGAGGAGCAGATGACCCAGCTCCGCGAGTACTTCGGCCTGGCCCCCGAGGATCTCAACCTCGACCTCGGCCCCCTCGGCCCCCTGCTGCCCGCCGACTGACCGGCGGGCTCAGCGCCGGGTGGCCGCGTACGCCTCCAGGTGGGCGAGCTGGACCGGGTCCAGGGAGGGACTGACCCTCGTGCGGGCCGTCTCGACATGGGTGGCGGTGACCGTGCTGGCCGCCAGGGACTCGCGCATCGCGGCGAGGGCCGCCTCGCGGATCAGGGCCGTGCAGTCGGCCGCCGAGAAGCCGTCCAGCTCGGCGCCGAGCGCGGTCAGGTCCACGTCGGGCGCGAGCGGGACGTCCCGGGCGGCCGCCCGGAGGATCTCGCCGCGGGCCGGGCCGTCCGGCGGCGGCACGTACACGAGGCGTTCCAGCCGGCCGGGGCGGAGCAGCGCCGGGTCGACCAGCTCCGGCCGGTTCGTGGCGCCGACCACCACCACGTTGCGCAGCGCCTCCACCCCGTCCAGCTCGGTGAGCAGGGCGGCGACCACCCGGTCGGTGGTGCCCCCGTCGGTGGCCTGGCCGCGGACCGGGGCGAGAGCGTCCACCTCGTCGAGGAAGACCAGGGTGGGTGCCGCCTCGCGGGCCCGGCGGAACAGCTCGCGGACCGCGCGTTCGCTCTCACCGACCCACTTGGAGAGCAGTTCGGCGCCCTTCACCGACAGCACGTTGGCCCGGCCGGAGCCGGCGAGCGCCGTGACCAGGTAGGTCTTGCCGCAGCCGGGCGGCCCGTAGAGCAGCACCCCGCGCGGCGGCGTCACGCCCAGCCGGGCGAAGGTGTCCGGGTAGGTCAGCGGCCAGAGCACCGACTCGGTCAAAGTCTGCTTGACCTCGTGCAGGCCGCCCACGTCGTCCAGGGTCACCGTGGCCAGCTCCAGCGTGGACGCGGCCATCGTGCTCGGCCGGACCACCTCCAGCGCGGCGGTGAAGTCGGCCATCGCCACGGTGGGCGTCTCCGCCGCCTTCTGCCGCAGCGCCGCCCGCACCCCCGCCTCCCGGACCAGCGCGGCCAGGTCGGCGGCGACGAACCCGGGCGTACGGGCGGCCACCTCGTCGAGCCGCACGTCGTCGGCCAGCGGCACCTGCCGGGTGAGCACGGTGAGCTGCTCCCGGCGCAGCGCCGGGTCGGGCAGCGGCACGGTGATCCGCAGCGAGAGCAGGTCCGGGGCGCGCAGCGCCGGATCCACCGCCTCGGGGCGCCCGGTGGTGCAGACCACCGCCGCCCCGGCCCGGACCGTCTCGGCGACCACCTGCCGGAACACGGTGGCCAGCGGGCCGGGCTCGTCGGCCGGGGCGATCGCCTCCACGTCGGTGACCAGCAGCACGGCCGGACCGTTGTCGCGGACCGCCGCGGCGGCTTCGCGCAGCCGGCGGGCCGCCGCGTCGTTGCCCAGCGCGGCCAGTTCCGGGGCCCACAGCGGGCGGACCCGGGCGCGGACCCGGGCGGCGACCGCGCGGACCAGCGCCGACTTGCCGGAGCCGGCCGGGCCGCCGATGAGCACGCCGAGCGAGACCGTGGTGCCGAGCCGGCCCAGCACCTCCCCGTGGTGGAAGCCCAGGTCGAGCAGCTCGGTCAGCTCCTCGGCCTGTGCCCGCAGCCCGGGCAGCTCGTCCACGTCGGGTGCGTCCTCGGGGCCGAGCAGGCCGTCGGCCGGCGCGGTCGCGGCCGGTCCGGCCGGGGCCACCCAATCCGCCGGGCCCGCCTCATCCGCCGCGCCGGCCGGGCCGGAGCCGCGGGTGGCCGCGCCGTGCTCCCAGCCCACCACGGTGTCCATGGTGACCAGCGCGCCGGTCGCCGGCTCGGCCGCCACCACGGTGAGCAGGGTGCTGGTCCAGGCGTACCCGACGGTGCTGGCGAGGCTGCGCCGGGCGGCCTCGACCAGGCCGCGCAGCGCGGCGTCGGGCAGCACGTCCTGAGGCAGCAGCGAGACGTCGTCGCCGGCGGTGACCACCTTGCCGAGCAGCGCGAGCCGGAGCATCTCCGGGGAGACGGCGGCCACGACGCCGACCGGGCCGGCCAGGGTGACCCGGCGCAGCGGGGCCGCCGGCAGCGGGCTCACCGTGACCTGCCCGCCGTCGCGCAGGCCCAGGTTGCCCAGCAGCAGGTCGTCGGCGTAGAGCAGGGCGCTGCTCGCGCCCGGCGCGGCCGGGGCGGCGATGCCGGCGGTCACCCGGCGGCCGGCCAGCCGCACCGGGTCGCCGGGGCGCAGCGCCAGCGCGGTCAGCACCTCGGGGTGCAGGCGGACGACGCCGCGCCGGGCGTCCAGCGCCGCCGGCCGCAGGCTCGCGGTCAGGGTCAGGTCGGGTTCCGCCACCGCCCGACAGTAGCCGCCGGCACCACGTCGTGCCGGCGTGCCCGGTCGCCGGCGTCAGAGCGGGCCGGTGTCCTCCAGCAGCGAGGGATCGCGCCGGATCATGTCGGCCAGCCGGGCCGCCGGGTCGGTGGCCACCCCGTCCTGCCCGGGGGCCGGCACCGTCTTCACCGACATCGGCCAGGCCGGTGGGGGCGCCGGCGCGGGCGCCGCGCCGACCCGCACCTCCGGGCCGGACCAGGAGACCCGCAACGGGTACGCCTGCCCGCCCAGCTCCACCCGCAGGACGACGGCCAGCCCCGGGTGCTCGGCGACCACCCGGCGGACCGCCTCGGCCACCTCCTCGACCGGGTCCCGCCGCTCGGGCCGGTCGCCCCCACGCAGCCGGTACGCGCCGTGCCCCGCCCGGCCGTCCGCCGGCGCGTCGCCCGGCCCGGCCGCCTCGAACTGCTCCTCCGGCTCGTCGGCCAGTGGGCCCCGGCGGCGCAGCGCCTCCTCGCGCCGGGCCAGCCGGGCCAGGGTCTCGTCCAGATCACCTCTCATCGCGCCCACCCCTTCCGTCACCACGGGTCGGAACCGAAGGCCGGTTCAGGCCCCCTTCTCCCGGGTCGCCCGGTCCAGCGCCCGGTCCAGGACGACCAGCAGCGCGTCCCGTACGGAGAGCCGGTCCCGGGCGTCGAACTGCACCAGCGGCACGTGCTCGCCGATCGCCAGCGCCCAGCGGACCGAGGGCAGGTCGAGGGCCAGCCGGCCGTCGAAGGCGTTCACCCCCACGGCGAACGGCAGCCCGGCCCGCTCGAAGTAGTCGATCGCCGGGTAGCAGTCGTCGATCCGCGCGCTGTCCACCACCACGAGCGCGCCGAGCGCGCCCCGGGCCAGGTCGTCCCACATGAACCCGAAGCGGGCCTGCCCGGGCGTGCCGAAGAGGTAGAGCTTGAGGCTGCGGTCGATGGTGACGCAGCCGAAGTCCATGGCCACCGTGGTGGTGGTCTTCTCCGTGACCGCGCCCGGGTCGTCGACGCCGATCCCGGCGCTGGTCATCTCCGCCTCGGTGGTCAGCGGGGCGATCTCGGAGATGGCGCCCACCGTGGTGGTCTTGCCCACCCCGAAGCCGCCGGCGATGAGGATCTTCACGGGGATCGGCGGGCGCGGCGCGGGCACCCGGGCCACGGTCGGGGCGGTCGCCCCGGCCGGCCGGTACGGCGGCGGCGCGGCCGGCGCGGCGGCCCGCCCGGTCGGCGGCCCGGGCGTGGCGGGGGCGCCGTACCGGACGGCGGCGCTGTTCGCGACCGGCCCGCCCGCGGCGGCGGCCGGCCATTCAGGAGATCGCACGGAGTCCATCAATCACTCGCAGGATGAGGTCGGGGTCGAGGGCGTCGTCGGCGTCCCCGAGGTGCACGTCGAGGTGACCGGCGGCGCGGAGGTCGCCGACCAGGACCCGGGTCACGCCGAAGTGCATCCGCGTGCGGGCGGAGATCTCCGCGACCGAGATCGGTTCGGCGCTCAGCGCCACGATCGTCGCCAGTTCGGCGGGCAGCCGGCCGATCACCGCCCAGGAGCCGCTCTCCGGCCGGGCGGTCACCTGGGTCTCCAGGCCGATCGCCGGATCGCCGTCCACCCGGCCGGCGGTGAGCACGAACGGACGCGGTCCGGTCGGCTCCCCGTCGCCCGCGTCCGGCCCGGGGGCGGGTGCGCGCAGGAAGGGCCGGATCCGAGTGCCGGGTTCCGGCTCCGGGTCCTCGCCGGCCGCCTCCGGGGTCATTGCTGGACGGCGTTCTTCAGCTCGGCGATCAGCCGCGGGCTCAGGGCGCCGCCGGCCCGGCCGGCGAAGAGCGTCATCTCGTATGCCACGGTGCCCAGGTTGGCCGAGCGGTCGGCGACCACGCCGAGCACCGAGCCACTGCTGATCGCGCTGATCAGCAGGTAGCCCTCGGCCATGTCCACGATCACCCGGTTCAACCCGCCGAGCGCGTACCAGCTCGCGGCGCCACCGGCGAGGCTGGTCATGCCGGACACGACGGCGGCGAGCCGCTCCGCGTTGGACCGGTCCTTGATGGCGGACATGGCCATCAGCAGCCCGTCCGAGGAGACCGCGATCGCCTCCATCACCCCCGCGGTGCTGGAGGTGAACGAGTCGAGCAGCCAGTTGAAGGTGCGCGCCTCGGGGCTGAGGCCGCCGGCGGCGCTCTGGTCGGTGCTGTCGTGCAGGAAGGGGCTGGTCACCGTGATGGGTCCTCTTCGTAGCGGCGGTCGGGACTGACTTCGCGCAGAGCACGGGCGACGCCCGCCTCGAACTCGGTGATGAGGTTGCGGACCTCGGCCGGGTCACCGGGGTGGGAACTGGCGGGCGGGGCGGTCCGCACCGGGGTCACGGCCAGGTTCGCCCCGGGCACCCGCTGGCTGAGCGGGGGCCGGCCCGGCGTGGCAGCGGCGGGGGCGGCGTCGTGCTCGGCCCGGCGCACCCCGTCCTGGAACGCCTCGACGAGCGCCCGGACCGTGGCCGGGTCGGCGGGGGCGTCGGCCACCAGCCCGGCTGCCGGGGCGGCGGCCGGCAGGTTCGCCCCGGGCACCCGTTGCCGGATCAGCGGCCGTACGGCGTCCGGCCGGGCGGCCGGAGGTGCGGGGGTCGGGCCGGTCGCCGGCCCGCCGGTCGGGGGTGCGGGCGTGGGGCCGGTCGTCGGGAGGCCGGTCGTCGGCCCGGCGGCCGGGGGAGCGGCCGGTGCCGGGCCGACGACCGGTGTCGGCGGGGCGGGGGTGCCGGGACGGGGTGCGGCCGGCGCCGGGGTGGCGGGCGCCACGGCGGGCGGCCAGGCGGGCGGCGGCCCGCCGGTGGGGACGCCGGCTGGTGCGACCGGCCCGGCTGGTGCGACCGGCCCGGCCGGGTTGCCGAAGGCGTTCCACGAGGCCCCGGTCTCGATGCTGCGGGTGGCCCGGCTCAGCAGCGCCGCGTCGAACCCGACCAGCTCGTCGGCCACCGGGGGCCGGGCCGGCTCCGGCAGCGCCCGGCGCTCCCGGGGCGGCACGGTGGCCCGCGCCACGGTCGCGCCGGCCCGCTCGGGACGGCGGATCACCAGCAGGGCGGCCGGGACGTCCAGGTGGGCGGTCACCCCGCCGCCGGCCGTCGCGGCCAGCCGGACCGTCCAGCCGTGCCGGCGGGCCAGCCGGCCCACCACGAAGAGCCCGAGCACCTCGGTCGGCGCCAGGTCGAGCCGCTCCCGGCGGGTGAGCCGGGCGTTCTCCTCGGCGAGGCGCTCCTCGGTCATGCCGATGCCCCGGTCCACCACGGTGAGCCGGGCGCCGCCGTCGGTCTGCTCGGCGGCCACCAGCACCCGGGTGTGCGGCGGGGAGAAGGCGGTCGCGTTCTCCATGAGCTCGGCCAGCGCGAGCACCAGGTCGCCGGCGGTCGCCGGCGCCGCCGCGACCCCGGGCGGGACCTGCACGTCCACCCGGGTGTAGTCCTCGATCTCGCCGAGCGCGAGCCGGACCAGGTCGGCCAGCGGGACCGGCGCGACGTGCCCGTCCGTGCCGGTGGAGCCGGAGAGCACCACCAGGCTGCCGGCGTTGCGGCGCAGCCGGCTGGAGATGTGGTCGAGGCGGTACAGGTGCTCCAGCCGGCCCGGGTCGGTCTCCTGCCGTTCCAGCCGGTCGATCAGGGCGATCTGCCGGCCGACCAGGTTCTGCGTACGCCGGCCGACGTGGCCGAACATCTGCGCCACGTTGCGCCGGCCGGCGACCTGCCGTTCGACCAGCCGGGCGGCGGTGTGCTGCACCCGCTCGAACGCCCGGGCCAGGTCGCCGATCTCGTCGCGCCGCTCCGCCCCGACGTCCACCGGGTCGAGGCGTACCGGCGGGACGCTCTCCGCCTCGTCGTCGACCACCCGGGTCAGCTCGGCCTCGGCGACCCGGGCGACCCGGTCGGCCGAGCGGGTGAGCCGGGTCAGCGGCCGCGCCACGGTCCTCGCCACCGCCATGCTGAGCAGCACCACGCTCAGCAGGACGAGGGCGGCCGCCCCGCCGACCAGCCAGGCGGCGGCGAGCGCGTCCCGCTGCTCGTCGCGGGTCTCGGCGATGACGTCGGCGACGATCTTCTTCTCCACGAACTGGCCGAGGGTGATCATCGACCGGACCGAGGGGAAGAGCGCGTCCAGCGGCACCGCGGCGATCGCCGCCACCGGGTCCTTGACGCTGTCGACCAGGAAGGTGGGGCTGGTCCGGGCGGCCACGGCGGCGTCGTCCAGCATGGCGAGCCGGTACTGCTCCGGCGTGATCAGCTTGCGGAACCGCTGGTTGTCCACCTGGAGCGCGGCCATGCAGGCGATGTACGAGCCGGCCACCTTCGGGTCGCCCGTCGCCTTGACCAGCACGATCAGCGTGGCGCAGGCCCCCAGGCCCTCGTCGGCACGGAGCAGCGCGTCCAGCGCCAGCACCTGCCGCCCGGCCGAGGTGCCGGTGTCCACCTGGAACGGCAGCCGCAGCGCCTCGATCAGCGCCATGTCGACGGCGCGGAACGCGGTCATGATCTCGTCCGGGGTGGCCTTCCCGGCCAGCACGGCGGTACGCAGGTCGGCCAGCGTGCGTACCCCGTCGAGGGCCGACCGGACCGGCGGCGGCAGCGGCTCGGCCCGCAGGTCGGCGACCCGGTCGTCCACCGTGGCGGACTTCTGGATGAGCTCGGTGCGGGTCACCCGGCCGAGCAGCGACCCCACGGAGAGCAGCCGTTCCTGTTGGAGGTCCTGCACGAGGCTGCCGATCCGGCTGGCCACCCGGACGGTGTCGGCGGTGTCCACGGCCCGCTGGGCGGCGGCGATCCGGTCGAGGACCACCGGCACGGCCAGCCCGACCATGCTGAGCAGCGGGATGATCACCAGCAGGGCGAGCCTGCCCCGGATCCGGAGCCTACCGAGCAGCATCGAACGGCCTCCACCGCTCGGCTGCGCCCGTGCCGACCGGCTGGAGTTCGCCGCCCGCCGTGGCCGTCCGCGGGTCCGGACGGGACGCCGCCGGCGGCGGGGCGGTTCCGGCGGGCTCGCGCTCCGCCTCGGCGAGCCGGCGGCGGGCCCGCCGCAGCGCGGCGAGCAGCACCCCGGCCAGCACGGCGAGCAGCACGGCGGCCACCGCGACGGCGCCGCGGGCGAGCCAGCGGTCGCGGTCGAGCCGGTCGAGCCGCTCCGCCAGCAGCGCGTCGAGCTGGTCGAGGATGACCTGCCGCAGCTGGGTGGCGGCCGACTGCGCGACGCGCCGGGCGGCGCCCAGCTGGACCGGGTCGGGCCCGGTGGCCCCGGCCGGCGCCGAGAACGCGGCCAGCGCCTCCACCGAGCGCTGGTAGGTGTCCAGCGGGGTGAGCACGGTGGGGCCGAGGTCGGTGCTCTCCGAGCTGTCCACGGCGGCCCGCAGGTCGTCCACCAGGTCGGTGGCCGGCCCGAGCGCGGCCACCCGGAGTTCGGCCAGCTCGGCGACGGTCCTCGGGCGGTCCGCCGCGGGGCGGCCCGGAGCGAGGGTGGCCAGGTCGGCGAGGCGGCCGGCGGCGACCATGGCCGCGGGCAGGTCCGCGCCGACCGCGTCCTGGACGAAGAACGAGTCGGACCGCGGGTCGCGGACCAGTCCGGATGCCTCCCGGACCTTCCGGTGCAGGGCGAGAAGCAGGTCGCTGACCTCGGCGTACGCCTGGAAGGCCGCGTGCGGGTCGTCCAGCGCGCGGTCCGGCAGCGCCTCCAGCTTGGCCCGTACCCCCGCCCAGCGTTCCCGGGTGCGGAGCTGGTCGCCGACCTCGCTGTCCACCTGCGTCGCCCGCTCGACGGCGGCGGTGAGTGCCGCCCGGGTGACCGGCCGGCCGGCGATCGCCGTGCTCTGCGCGTCGGTCAGCGCGTCGGTGACCGGTCCGAGCGCGCGCAGGTAGCGGACGCCGAGGCGTTCCCGGGCGGCCAGGTCGCGGTCGGCGCCGGTGTGCCGGTCGGTCTGGACGAAGAGGAACCCCAGCGGGGCCAGCAGCGCCAGCACCAGCAGCAGGGGCAGGGCGCGCCCCGGTACGGCGGGCCGTCGGCGGACCCGCGGCGCGGGGACGGTCATGGTCGGTCTCCTCCGGCGACGGCGGGGGACGTTCCGGAGCCGGGAGGTCGCCGTACGCAGTCCCGTGCACCGGACCGGAAAAGTAGTCGAACCGGGCGCGGGTGTGACCGTGGTCGCCGAGTCGGCTTCACGTCACTTCGAGTCACGTCACGTCCGGTTGACCTTGCGGCTACGCAGTGTCCGAGATGACCGGAAGGAAGGTGGGATCGGCACCGATTTGCGGGTGTAGATGTGATTCCACGGAATCCGAATTCATCTCGCTGGGACGCTCTGGACCTTCCACGGTCGACGGAACCCGGACAACGAACGGCGCAGCCGGACGGACGTACGGCGGATCTCAGGGAACGCTCAGCCGGTGGCCCGTACCGTGTGCCGCATGAGATCACCGCTGCCCGTCGCGCGGATCCGGCGCGCCCTGGCCAGCCGTACCCGCCGGGTCGTCGCCGCGGTGGTGGTGGTCGTCCTGGTCGCCGCCGCCCTCGTCTGGGCGGCCCGCCCGCAGCGCCCCGACTTCCGGACCGAGTCGGCACTGGTGACCGTGCGCTCCGGACCGGCCGGCGACCAGCCGGTCGACCTGGACACCACGCTCTACCTGCCGGGCGACGCGTCGGCCCGGCATCGGGTCCCGGCGGTGCTGCTGGCGCACGGCTTCGGCGGCACCAAGGAGTCGGTCCGCTCCGACGCGGAGGACCTGGTCTCCCGGGGCTACGCGGTGCTCACCTGGACCGCCCGCGGGTTCGGCCGCAGCGGCGGCGAGATCCACCTGGACAGCCCCGACTACGAGGTGCGGGACGCCCAGCGGCTGCTCGACCGGCTCGCCGCCCGCCCGGACATCCGCCTCGACGCTTCCGGGGACCCCCGGGTCGGCGTGGTCGGCGGCTCGTACGGCGGCGGCCTGGCCCTGCTGCTGGCCGCGCAGGACCGCCGGGTCGACGCGATCGTCCCGATGATCACCTGGCACGACCTGTCCCGCGCCTTCCTGCCGGAGAGCACCGGCAAGGCGCCCACCGAGGGCGTCTTCAAGAAGGGCTGGGCCGGCATCTTCTTCGGCGGTGGCGGCAACGCCGGCTCCGGCCCGGCCGGGCTGGCCGGCACCGGCGCGGCCCAGCCGGAGGGCGCCCCGGCGTCGGCCGGCGCGCCCAGCCCGCAGCCCGGCGCGGGGCCGGGCACCGGCTCCGGTCGCGTCCCGGCCGGCGCCGCCGACCCGTCCTGCGGCCGGTTCGCCGCCGACGTCTGCGCCGCGTACCTGCGGATCGCCACCACCGGGCGGGCCGACGCCCAGGCGGTCGACCTGCTGCGCCGCTCCTCCCCGGCCGGGGTGCTCGACCGGATCAAGGCACCCACCCTGCTGGTGCAGGGCGAGGCGGACACCCTCTTCCCGCTCACCGAGGCGGACGCCAACGCCCGGGGCATCGCCGCCGCCGGCACCCCGGTGCGGGTCGCCTGGTTCACCGGCGGCCACGACGGCGGCGCCGGCCCGACCTCCGACTCCGACCGGGTGAAGTTCCTGACCGCGCAGTGGCTCGACCACTACGTCAAGGGTGACGGGGAGGCGCCCGGCGACAGCTTCACCTTCTCCCGCATCGCCGGGTTCGACGCGCTCGACCGGGGCCTGGTGGCCACCGGCTTCCGCACCGCCGACTATCCGGGCGTGACCGGGCAGGACCGCCGTGAGGTGATGCTGGCCGGGCCGGCCCAGCCGGTCGCCAACCCGCCCAACGGCAACCCGGCGGCGATCTCGTCGGTGCCGTTCGCCGGTGCGCTCGGCTCGTTGCTGGACGGGGTGGCCGGCGACATCCCCGGCCAGCACGCCCGGTTCCAGTCCGCGCCGCTGGCCGACCCGGTCGACGTGGTGGGCGCGCCGACCGTGCGGATCCGGGCCGCCTCCGCCACCGGCGAGGCGGTGCTCTTCGTGAAGCTCTACGACGTCGACCCGCAGGGCGCGGCCACGCTGCCGGACGGACTGGTCGCGCCGGTCCGGCTGACCGGCCTGCCGCGGACCGTCGAGGCGGCCCAGCCGGTCACCGTCACCCTGCCGGCGATCGTCCGCCGGATCGAGGCCGGGCACCGACTGCGGGTCGTGGTGGCCACCTCCGACCAGGCGTACGCCACCCCGGCCGAGCCGGCCGTGCACACCGTGGCGCTCGGCGACGGCCCGCTGGTGCTGCCCACGGTCGACGCCTCGCCCATCCCCACCACCGCCACGGTCTGGCGCTGGGTGCTGGTCGGCCTGCTCGCCGCGATCGCGGTCGGGCTCGTCGTGGCCGTCCTGGTCGCCCGCCGCCGGCACCGCCGCCAGGACAGCTCGGTCCACCCGGCGTACGCGGGCGTGCCGCTCGCCGTCCGCAACCTGCGCAAGGAGTACGCGGACGGCTTCGTGGCCGTCTCCGACGTGGACTTCGAGGTGCACCCCGGCCAGGTGGTCGGTCTGCTCGGGCCGAACGGCGCCGGCAAGACCACCACGCTGCGGGTGCTCATGGGGCTGACCCAGCCCACCGCCGGCGAGATCCACGTGTTCGGGCACCGGCTGGTGCCCGGCTCGCCGGTGCTCTCCCGGATCGGCGCGCTGGTCGAGGGGCCGGGCTTCCTGCCGCACCTGTCCGGGCTGGAGAACCTGCGGGCGTACTGGCGGGCCACCGGCCGGCCGTGGGCGGACGCCCACTTCGACGAGGCGCTGGAGATCGCCGGGTTGGGCGACTCGGTGCACCGGCGGACGAAGAACTACAGCCACGGCATGCGCCAGCGGCTGGCCATCGCGCAGGCCATGCTGGGCCTGCCCGAACTGCTGGTGCTCGACGAGCCGACGGACGGGCTGGACCCGCCGCAGATCGCCGAGATGCGTCGGGTGCTCCAGCGCTACGCCACCGACGGCCGGGCGGTGCTGGTCTCCAGCCACCTGCTCGCCGAGGTGGAGCAGACGTGCACCCACGCCGTGGTGGTGAACAAGGGGCGGATCGTGGCGTCCGGCCCGGTCGAGGAGATTGTCGGCGAGTCGCCGAGCGTGCTGTTCGACGTGAGCGACCCGGACGCGGCCCGCACCGTGCTCGACCGGTTGGCCGGCGTGCGGGTGCTGCCCGACGGCGACGGCGCGCTGGTGGTGGACACCAACGGCACCGCCCGCAGCGAGGTGGTGGCGGAACTGGTCCGGGCCGGCATCGGGGTGGACCGGGTGGTGCCCCGGCGCCGCCTGGAGGACGCGTTCCTCGCCCTGGTGGGCGAGAACTCTCGGGGAAGCGGGGACCGGTGATGGCGCAGTCGTCTTCCGTGGGGCCGGTCGGGGCGGCGACCGGTTACCGGCCGTCGGGCACCCTGCCGTTCCTGGCGGAGTTCCGCCGGCAGGCGTCGCGGCGCCGTACCCAGCTGGCGCTGGGCTTCATGGCGCTGCTGCCGCTGATCATCCTGGTCGCGTTCCAGTTCGACTCGGGCGGCGACGACCGGAACGGGCGGAACGAGTTCGCCAGCCTGGTCGACCTGGCCACCTCGGGCGGGCTGAACTTCACCCTCTTCTCGATCTTCGTGTCGTCGTCCTTCCTGCTGGTCGTCGTGGTGGCCCTGTTCTGCGGTGACACGGTGGCCAGCGAGGCGAGCTGGGGCAGCCTGCGCTACCTGCTGGCCATCCCGGTGCCCCGGGCCCGGCTGCTCACGGTGAAGCTGGTGGTGGCGCTGGCGTACTCGGCGCTGGCGCTGGTGCTGCTCGCCGGGACCGCGCTGCTCGCCGGCACCCTGCGGTACGGCTGGTCCCCGCTGCGCAGCCAGGTCTCCGCCGAGCTGGCGCCGGCCGACGGGCTGGTCCGCCTGCTCGCCGTGCTCGGGTACCTGGCGGTCGTCCTGCTCGTGGTGGCCGGCCTCGCGTTCCTGCTCTCGGTGACCACGGACGCCGCGCTGGGCGCGGTCGGCGGGGCGGTGCTGCTCTGGATCCTCTCCAGCATCCTCGACCAGATCACCGCGCTGGGCGCCCTGCGCGCGTTCCTGCCCACCCACTTCAGCAGCGCCTGGCTGGGACTGCTGTCCACCCCGGTGCAGACCGACGACGTGGTACGCGGCGCCATCTCGGCGATCGCCTACGCCACGCTCTTCTGGGGCCTGGCCTTCTGGCGGTTCACCCGCAAGGACGTCACGAGCTGACGCCCGGACGGTAGGATGGGAGCGTTCCCAAAAAGTCTTCCCAACCATAAGGAATCAGTAACGGTCGATGCGTCGATGCCTCATGCTGGGGATATCCATCCCTATCTATGGAGGTTCCGATGGTCCCGGCACGACTGCACGGCCCCGTGCTCTCCCTGTTCCGCATGGTCACCGGCCTGCTCTTCCTCTGCCACGGCGCGGCGTCCCTCTTCGGCGTCCTGGGCGGCAACCCGATGACCGGCAGGGCGGTACCGGTCGGCGAGTGGCCGGGCTGGTGGGCCGCGCTGATCCAGCTCGTCTGCGGCGCGTTGGTGCTCGTCGGCCTGTTCACCCGGCCCGCGGCGCTGCTCGCCTCCGGCTCGATGGCGTACGCGTACTTCGTGGTGCACCAGCCGGACGGCCCGCTGCCGCTGCGCAACGGCGGCGAGCCGGCCGCGCTCTTCTGCTGGTCGTTCCTGCTCGTCGCGGTGCTCGGCCCGGGCACCTGGGCCCTGGACACCCTGCTCTCCCGACCTCGCGGAGTGGTCACCGAGCCCGCCGCCCGTCCCTCGGTCCCGGCCTGACCGGACACGCCCCGAGATCTTGGTAGGAAGTGGCCCCTCCGGGGGCCGTTTGCTACCAAGATCTCGATGGGGCTGAGCTCAGAGACGGCTGTCGGGGGTTGGTGCCGTCGAGGGTGGGCCGCTCGGGGCCGGTGGATTCGTCGAAGACGTTCCGTTGTAGCGCTTCCAGGCGCTCACTCCTAGGCGGCCGGTGTTGCCGAGGTCGATCGGCCCGTCCAGTTCGACCGGGTAGCTCGGCCGGCCCGGTAGCGGGGCGACGTCGAGATACGCCCCGTTGCTGGCCACCACCGTGGCGTCGGTGACGAGGTTGCGCCAGAGCAGCGCGGCGCTGGCCCGCTCGCCGGGGTGCAGGACGATCCGGGCGGGCGGCTGGTCGAAGCCGGACGTGATCGGGCGTGCGCCGGGGATGACCGTCACCTTCAGCGGGTCCCGGTCGGCGTCCCGGAGGCTCGGGGCCGGGTAACCGCGCAGGACGTACGGCCGGTCGCCGCAGTTGACCAGCTCCAAGCCCATGGCCCGCAGGCCCATGGCGGCGTCCACCCCGAGTTCGGTGATGCGGATTCCCTCCGGCGAGCAGGCCGGCGGGGGCGGTGCGGTGCTGGCGGCCGGGGTCGGCGGGGCCGGTTCACTCGCGCGGTCGGGCGCCGGCGTGGGGGCGCACCCGGCCAGCACCACCATGCTCGCCAGCGCTCCGATCCGTGCCGCCGTCCTCACCAGGCGATCATGGCAGCTCTCCGCCGCGCCGCGGCACCCGGCCGGGATCAGGCGCGGGCGGGTGCGGTGAGGACCGCGTCGAGCAGGCCCGGGTAGAGGCGGTCCAGCTCGTCGCGGCGCAGCCGCACGTAGCGGCTGGTCCCGGCGACCCGGGTGCGGGTCAGGCCGGCCTCGCGCAGCACCTTGAGGTGGTGGCTGCGGGTCGCCTTGGAGACGCCGAACTCGAAGGTGCCGCAGGCTCGTTCGCCGCCCTCGGCGAGGGCGCGCACGATCTGCAGCCGGACGTCGTCGGCCAGGGCGGCCAGCACGGCGGTGACCGGCACCTCGCGCAGTTCGGGTTCGTGCAGCTCCATGTGACCAGCGTAACCCATGTTCGACATTCGTCGAACAAGCTCCTAGAGTCGGCGTCGTTGGTTCGACGATACTCGAACATTGGAGCCGCGATGCGTTTCCGTTCGGCCGCCTTCCCGCTCTTCGCCGTGGTGAG
The DNA here is from genome assembly GCF_024213425.1 of Micromonospora sp. A3M-1-15. Classification (NCBI taxonomy): domain Bacteria; kingdom Bacillati; phylum Actinomycetota; class Actinomycetes; order Micromonosporales; family Micromonosporaceae; genus Micromonospora; species Micromonospora sp. A3M-1-15. Next base: position 271,699 of record NZ_JANAVK010000002.1, read on the forward strand.
CTGGGGCGTCATGTTCCCCGTGCTGGCCAGCGCCCTCACCCGGGTGGACGCGCTCAACCTGACCACCGCCCGGTACCTGCTCGCCACCGCCGTGCTGCTCGCCCTGCTGCTGGCCCGCGAGGGACGGGGCGCCCTCCGGGCGCGGGGGCGGACCACCGAGGTGGTGCTGCTCGGGGTCCTCGGCTTCGCCGGCTTCAACGTGCTGACCAACCTCGCCCTCGGCCACGCCACCCCGCAGCAGATCGCCCTCTTCGCCTCCGGCACCCCGCTCGTCACCCAGCTCGTCCGCTGGGCGCGCGACGGCGTACGCCCCCGGCCGGCGCTGCTCGGCCTCTCCCTGGTCGCCCTGCTCGGCGTCGGACTGGTGATCACCCGGGGCCGGCTCGACGGGCTGGACCAGTTCGGCGTCGGCGCGCTGCTCATGGTCGGCGCGGTGCTCGGCTGGGCCGTCTACACGCACGGCGCGAGCCGGTTCACCGGGTGGTCGCCGCTGCGCTACACCGCCCTGACCTCGGTGGCCGGGCTTCTCGCCATGCTCGCCGTGAGCGCCGTTGCCGACCTCACCGGCCTCCAGCACCTGCCGGCCGCCGCCGACCTCGTCGCGGTCACCCCGCAACTGGCGTACGCCGTGGTGGTCGCCGCCGTCCTCGCCGTGCTGGCCTGGAACACCGGGATCCGGCGGCTCGGTGTGGCCGACGCGGCGCTGTTCATGAACCTCGTCCCGGTCACCACGTTCGCGGTGCAGATCCTGCGCGGCTACCGGCCCGGCGCGGTGGAGCTGGTCGGCGCGGCGCTGACCATCGCCGCCCTGGTGGCCGCGAACCTGGCCGCCCGTACCCGGAAGGCTCCCGCCGCCCCGGCGGCGGTCGCGGTGACCGACCGCGTCGCGGTGATCGAGCCGGTCGCGGTCGTCGCGCGCTGACCGAGAGGGCCGGCGGGGTCGGGGGTTCACAGCGTGGGAACCCGGCTCCGCCGCGCCCCGGCGCCCGCATAGACTCGGCGGCACAACTGCATACCTCATCCAGAGGGGCTGAGGGATACGGCCCGATGACGCCCCGGCAACCACCCGCGCGCTCGACGACGAGCGACGGCGGGCAGGTGCCAATTCCGTCCCCGCCGCACCCGGCGATGCGGGGAAAGATGAGAGGAACTCCTCGACATGACGTCGACGCTTCCCGCCGCCTCCGGCATCGACACCAGCCTCAGCCCGGCTCGCGCCCTGGTCTGTCGCGCCTGCTCCACGCGCTATCCGCTGGCCGCCCAGCACGCCTGCTACGAATGCTTCGGCCCGCTGGAGGTCGACTACGACACCGCAGCGCTGGCCGCCGTCACCCGCGAGCAGATCGAGGCCGGCCCGGACAACCTCTGGCGCTACGCCGCACTGCTCCCCGCCGGCCAGGACCCGGCCACCCGGGTCACCCTCGACCCGGGCCTGACCCCGCTGGTCGCCGCCCCGCACCTCGCCGCCGAGCTGGGCATCACCGCCCCGCTCTGGGTCAAGGACGACAGCGGCAACCCGACCCACTCCTTCAAGGACCGGGTGGTCTCGGTGGCGCTGACCGCCGCCCGGGCGCTCGGATTCACCCGCTACGCCTGCGCCTCCACCGGGAACCTGGCCAACTCGGTGGCCGCCCACGCGGCCCGGGCCGGGGTGCCCTCGGTGGTCTTCATCCCCAGCGACCTGGAGCAGGGCAAGGTGGTGACCACCGCCGTCTACGGCGGCGACCTGGTCGCCATCGACGGCTCGTACGACGACGTGAACCGGCTCTGCGGCGAGCTGGTCGAGACCGACGAGTTCGAGGACACCGCGTTCGTCAACGTGAACGTGCGGCCCTACTACGCGGAGGGCTCGAAGACCCTCGGCTACGAGGTGGCCGAGCAGCTCGGCTGGCGGATCCCGGCCCAGGTGGTCATCCCGATGGCCAGCGGCGAGCTGCTCACCAAGATCGACAAGGCGTTCGCGGAGCTGGTCGAGATCGGGCTGGTCGAGGCGCCGGCCGGCGGCTGGAAGGTGTTCGGCGCCCAGTCCGCCGGCTGCAACCCGATCGCCACCGCGCTGCACGCCGACACCGACACCATCGTCCCGGTGAAGCCGACCGGCATCGCCAAGTCGCTGAACATCGGCGACCCGGCCGCCGGCCTCTACGCGCTGGAGGCGGTCCGCCGCACCGGCGGCTGGATGGAGTACGCCGACGACGACGAGATCCGCGCCGGCATCCGGCTGCTCGCCCGGACCACCGGCGTCTTCGCCGAGACGGCCGGCGGCGTCACCGTGGCGGTACTGCGCAAGCTTGTCGAGTCCGGCCGGCTCGACCCCACCGCGGAGACGGTCGTGTTCAACACCGGCGAGGGCCTCAAGACCCTCGACGCGGTCGCGGCCGAGGTCGGCCCCACCCATCGCATCAAGCCCAGCCTCCGCGCCGCCCGCGACGCCGGCCTCCTCACCTGACCCGGCACCCCACTCGTCCGGGCGGGGGAGGGCGGATCGCCCGGGCGGGGGATTGGGGTGATCCGCTGGGTAACTGGCTTTTCGCTGTGAGTGTGGAAAACGCGCCGACAAGGACTTGACGGCAGGAATGGGACGGCGCAAGATGCTCCGTGCGGGAGGGCATCCGCCGGAGACTTTTCAAGTTCTTGCGACCCAACGCCGGAGGCGTTGTGCGGACGTCCCTCCCGACCAACGTCCGAAGGGGCCGGCGGAAAACCGCTGGCCCCTTCGCTGTCGGATGGGCCAGGCTCGCCGGTATGGGCATCTCCGTCTCCCCCCTCGACGCCGCCGACGAGGCGACCCTCGACGCCGTCTACCGGACGGCGGTCGCGGCGCAGGCCGAGGACGAGCCGGACCTCCCCCCGCTGTGCCGGCGGCGGTTCGAGGCGCCGCTGCGGCACCCGATGCCGGGCGTCGACACCCGCTGGTGGGTGGCACGCCTCGACGGGGCGCCCGTCGGCTGGCTCCGGCTGCACCTGCACACCCTCGACAACACCGACAACGCCAGCGTCGAACTGGTGGTGGACCCCGCCCACCGGCGGCGCGGGGTCGGGCGCGCCCTGCACGAGCACGGGCTGCGGCTGCTGCGCGAGCGCGGCGGCAAGCGGCTGGTCGGCTCGACCGTCAGCCCACTGCCCGGGGAGGAGGGGCGGGAGCTGCCCGGGGCCGCCTTCGCCGCCGCCGTCGGCGCGAAGCCGGCGCTCGCCGACGTCCGCCGCCGGCTGGACGTGACCGCGCTCGACCGGCCGCGCCTGGCCGGCCTGCTCGCCGAGGCCCGCACGGCCGCCGCCGGCTACCGCACGGTCCGCTGGTCGAACCACACCCCTGAGGAGTACGTCACCGACGTCGCCTACCTGGAGGGGCGGCTCCTCGTGGACGCGCCCCTCGGTGACCTCGAATGGGAGCAGGAGAAGGTCGACGCCGAGCGGATCCGCGGCACGGAGCGGGCGCTCGACGCACGCGGGGTCCGCCGGTACCACGTCGGGGCGGTGCACGAGGCGTCCGGCCGGCTGGTCGCGTGGAGCATGGTCAGCCTGGCGGCCAACACCACCTGGCACGCCTGGCAGCAGATCACCATCGTCGACCCGGCGCACCGTGGCCACCGGCTCGGGCTCCTCACGAAGATCGAGAACCTCGACCACGCGCTGGCGCACGAACCGGAGCTGCGCGTGATCGACACCTACAACGCGGCGACGAACACCCACATGATTGCGATCAACGAGCAGCTCGGCTACCGGCCGGCGGCCGGCTCGACCGACTGGCAGCTGATTCTCTGAGTCACGGCACCTGGCGGGGGCGCGCGGCGAGGTCCGCCACCAGCCGGCTCGCCACCAGGGCCAGGAGCAGCACCACGGGCAGCCCCAGCGAGAAACCCAGGATCGCCCAACGGCCGGCGGAGGGAGGCCACAGCGGTGGCACCCCGGGCGGCAGCGGGCGGGCAAGGCTCGGGCTGGAACCGCGGTCGAGGTACTCGCCGGGCGATCCAACTTGTGACAGGCCCCTACTGATCTGGTGGCTTCCTGTTGCATGATGGCGGGCATGACGGAGACCCCGCACCCCCTGTACGACAGGCACGCCGAGACCCTCAACCGGGCGCTGACCGCGATCACGGAGCGCGGGTACTGGTCCGCCTATCCCGAGTCGCCCAGCCCCCGGGTGTACGGCGAGAGCGCCGCCGCCGACGGCAAGGCCGCCTTCGAGGCGTACCTGGGCCGCGACTTCCCGCTCGACCAGCCGGGCGACGGCGACACGGTCGCCACCGAGGTCAGCCCGTTCGGCGTGGCGCTCGACGTGCGCTACCCGCACGCCGGCGCCGACCAGCTCGTGGCCGCCGCCACCGCCGCCCTGCCGGCCTGGCGCGACGCCGGCCCGCAGGCCCGGGTGGGTGTCTGCCTGGAGATCCTCGACCGGCTGCACAGGAACGTCTTCGAGCTGGCCAACGCGGTGCAGTTCACCAGTGGCCAGGCCTTCGTGATGGCCTTCCAGGCCGGCGGCGCGCACGCGCTGGACCGGGCGCTGGAGGCGGTCGCCTACGCGTACGCCGAGATGACCCGGCACCCGGGCACCGCCGGCTGGGAGAAGGCCGCCGGCAAGGGCGACCCGCTGCGGATGAGCAAGACGTTCCACGTGGTGCCCCGTGGCGTGGCGCTGGTGATCGGCTGCAACACCTTCCCGACGTGGAACTCGTACCCCGGGCTGTTCGCCTCGCTGGCCACCGGCAACCCGGTGGTCGTGAAGCCGCACCCGCGCGCCGTGCTGCCGCTCGCCATCACGGTGAAGTACGCCCGCCAGGTGCTCGCCGAGGCCGGCTTCGACCCCAACCTGGTGCAGCTCGCCCCCGAGGCGGCCGGCGAGAAGCTCGCCTCGACCCTGGCCCTGCACCCGGCCGTCAGGATCGTCGACTTCACCGGCTCGACCGAGTACGGCGACTGGCTGGAGGCGAACGCCCGGCAGGCCGCCGTCTACACCGAGAAGGCCGGCCTGAACACGGTGGTGATCGACTCCACCGACGACTTCGCCGGGATGTGCCGCAACCTGGGCTTCACGCTGACCCTGTACAGCGGCCAGATGTGCACCACCTCGCAGAACCTGCTGATCCCCCGGGACGGCATCGAGACCGACCAGGGGCACAAGAGCTTCGACGAGGTGGCCGCCGGCATCGCCGGTGCGGTCGCCAAGCTCACCGCCGACCCGGCCCGGGGCGTCGAGCTGACCGGCGCCATCGTCAACGACGGCGTGCTGGAGCGGCTGGAGGAGGTCTCCAAGGTCGGCGAGCCCGTGCTGGAGTCGCGGACCGTGGCGCACCCGTCCTTCCCGGACGCGGTGGTGCGGACGCCGACCGTGGTCAAGCTGGACGCGGGCGACACGGCCACCTACTCCCGCGAGTGGTTCGGCCCGATCTCGTTCGCCATCGCGACCGACTCGACCGCGCACAGCCTGGAGATCCTGCGCTCCACCGTCGGGGAGAAGGGCGCCCTGACCGCCGGCGTCTACTCCAGCGACGAGGCGGTGCTGGACGCGGCGGAGGCGGCAGCGATCGACGCCGGCGTGCACCTGTCCTGCAACCTGACCGGCGGGGTGTTCGTCAACCAGTCGGCGGCGTTCTCCGACTTCCACGGTTCGGGGGCGAACCCGGCGGCGAACTCGGCGCTGACGGACGGGGCGTACGTGGCGAACCGGTTCCGGATCGTGCAGAGCCGCCGGCACGTGTGATCCCGCGGTTCGGGTGCGTCTGTTGTCGCTCCGGCAACCACGGGCGCACCCGAACCCGTCAGGCGGGGCGGCGCATCTGGAGTTCGTGGAGGGCGGGGATCCGGGGGTGCGGGACGCGCACGCCGGTGTCCACGAAACCCAGCTTCTCGTACGCCCGGCAGGCGCGGTCGTTGCCGACCACCACCTCCAGCATGAGCTCCGGCCGGCCGCAGGCCCGGGACCAGGCGGCCACCTCCTCCACGAGCGCCCCCAGCAGACCCCGGCCCCGCCAGGCCGGCGTGATGTAGACGGCGTAGATCAGGGTCAGCCCGGGCTCGTCCGGGGCGACCGTGCCCCCGACGTGACCGACCAGGCGACCGCCCGGGTCGGCGACGAACTGGGCGTTCTGATCACCCCGCGAGACGGCGGCGATCCGGGCCGCGTAGTCGGCGTGCGGCCGGGCGGCGGCCTCGGCCACGGTCTCCAGGAACGCCAGCGGGGTGTCGGCCAGCATCTCCAGCCGGAGCGCCCGCATCCGGGCGGCGTCGGCCGGGCGGACCCGGCGGACCGTGGTCGTCGTGGTGGGCGCGCTGGTCATCTCGCATGCATACCGGAAGGGGCGGCACCCGCGCCGACCGGGCGCGCACCGTGGCCGAAATATGCCCGATTTGTGGTCGTGCGCGGTCGTCACGCCTCGTGTAGCGTGCGATTTCGGTCACTCGATTCAGCGGCCGTCGCCGATCGCTGAACGGTGGCTCACCGGTGCCGGTCCGCCGGTCTCCGGGGTTGTGGAACGCCGCGCAGAGTGAGGAAGTGCACCGTGGCACAGGGCACCGTGAAGTGGTTCAACTCCGAAAAGGGCTACGGCTTCATCGCCGTCGACGGCGGGCAGGACGTCTTCGTCCACTTCTCCGCGATCGAGATGGACGGCTACAAGGCGTTGGACGACGGCCAGCGGGTCGAGTTCGAGATCGCCCAGGGCCAGAAGGGTCCGCAGGCCGAGCGGGTCCGCGTCATCGCCTGATCTTCCCTGGCCGCCGCCCGATCGGCGGCCGCTCCACCCCGACGAGGGGGCTGCGGTGCGGGCCCGCGCCGTGGAAGATCATGAGCCGTTCCAGCCGTCGCTGCTGAGGAGGGTTCATGTCCGACCTGCCCCCGTCGGGTGCCACCGAGCCGGTGCCCCCGGCATCGCCCGGTGTTCCGGCCGACCCGACCCGGTCCACGCCGCCGGCCGCCGTGCCGGCTCCGGCGTCGGGGCACGCGGTCGACCCCACCGCGCCCGGGTCGCCCACCCCGACCGATCCGGGCCCGCCCGCAGTGGCCGATGCCGGAGTTCCGGCGCAACCCGGCCCGTCCGGATCGCCCGCCGTGCCGGCGCAACCCGGCCCGTCCGGATCGCCCGCCGTGCCGACCCAACCCGGCGAGGCCGTCAACCCGGCCGTGTCGGCGGAGCAGGGGTGGCCGGCCGGTCCCGGCGGGTTCGCCGCCCCCGGGCAGCCCGCATCCGGTGGGCCGCAGCCCTGGGACCCGTACCGGACGGACGCCGCCGGGCCGCAGCCCTGGGACCCTTACCGAACGGATCCGGCCGCGCCGCCGCAGGGCTGGACCTGGCCGGCCGGTGCCGCTCCGCTGCCCGGCGCGGCCTACCCGGGCCAGGCGCTGCCCGGCCAGCCGTACGGCTGGCACCCGGGCCTCGACCCGCAGGACCCGCTCGTCACCCCGCCGCACGCGGGCGTCGGCGGCTGGTTCAGCCGGTGCGGGGGCGCGCTGCGGCGGGGCTGGCGGCAGCTCCTGCCGATCATGCTGCTGACCCAGACGGTCCCGGCGGCGGTGATCGCGGTCCTCTCCCTCGCCTTCGCCCCGACCGACCAGCCGGTCACCGGCTCGGACGGCGCCCCGGTGCTGCCCGACGGCTACTTCGAGAACATCTTCGCCTTCTACGGCGTGGTACTCCTCGCCGCCCTGATCTTCGGCCCGCTGCAGAGCACCGGCTGGGCCGCCGGTACCTGGGTGGTCACCCGCCAGGCGGCCGGCGAGCCGGTCGGTGTCGGGGCCGCCCTCCGCTACGGGCTGCGCCGCGCCCTGGGCCTCTGGGGCTGGACCCTCGTGGTCTCGCTGCTGATCACCGTCGGCGCCTGCTTCTGCCTGCTGCCCGGCCTCTACGCGGCCTGCGCCTTCGCGCTGTTCGGCCCGATCTACCTGTTCGAGCGGCAGGAGCCGATCGGCCGTGCCTGGCGGATGTTCCACCAGCGGTTCGGCATGGTGCTGGGCCGGGTCGCGCTGGTCATGTGCGCGCTGATCGCCGCGGCGGTGCTGGACGGCGTGCTGGGGCTGGTCAACCAGCTCGCCTTCGGGGCGGACCCGATGGCGGCCCCGGGCACCGCCGCCGGCGCCGTGGCGGTGGCCGTGGTGGGCGCGGTGCTCGCCACCCCGGCCTACCTGGCGCAGCTCGTCGGGCTGGTCGCCGCGTACGCCGAACAGCGCGCGCAGGAAGGCCCGGTGAACGCCGCCCGACTGGCCGCGGAACTCGGCTGAGCGGCGACATCGTGCTTGCACTCGGCTAGGGAGAGTGCTAAACAAGTCATTGGCACTCGCGTACGGTGAGTGCCAATGGTCGGGGCGGTAGGGCCACGGTCGCGCCGGTGTCGAAATGGCGCCGGAGTGACACGGGGCCGGTCGTCGCGGGCTGTCCGGCCCGACCGAGGAGGACGTCGTCGTCGCCAGGTGGCGACGTCCCCAAGGTGCGTACACCAGACGGCCCATCCGGGAACCCTCGGGTGGCCCGTGAGTGTCCAGGAGGACAACGCCGTATGGCCAAGATGATCGCGTTCGACGAAGAGGCGCGCCGCGGCCTCGAGCGGGGCATGAACCAGCTCGCCGACGCCGTGAAGGTGACCCTCGGCCCCAAGGGCCGCAACGTCGTGCTCGAGAAGAAGTGGGGTGCCCCCACCATCACCAACGATGGTGTGAGCATCGCCAAGGAGATCGAGCTCGAGGACCCCTACGAGAAGATCGGCGCCGAGCTGGTCAAGGAGGTCGCGAAGAAGACCGACGACGTGGCCGGTGACGGCACGACGACGGCGACCGTCCTGGCCCAGGCCCTGGTTCGTGAGGGTCTGCGCAACGTGGCCGCCGGCGCCAACCCGATGGCCCTGAAGCGGGGCATCGAGGCCGCCGTGGCCAACGTCTCGGAGGAGCTGCTGAAGCTCGCCAAGGACGTGGAGACCAAGGAGCAGATCGCCTCCACCGCCTCCATCTCCGCGGCTGACCCCAGCGTCGGCGAGATCATCGCCGAGGCGATGGACAAGGTCGGCAAGGAAGGCGTCATCACCGTCGAGGAGAGCAACACCTTCGGCCTCGAGCTCGAGCTCACCGAGGGCATGCGCTTCGACAAGGGCTACATCTCCGCCTACTTCATGACCGACCCGGAGCGTATGGAGGCCGTCTTCGACGACCCGTACCTCCTGATCGTCAACAGCAAGATCTCGTCGGTGAAGGACCTGCTCCCGATCCTCGAGAAGGTCATGCAGTCGGGCAAGCCGCTGCTGATCATCTCCGAGGACATCGAGGGTGAGGCCCTGGCCACCCTGGTCGTCAACAAGGTCCGCGGCACCTTCAAGTCGGTCGCCGTCAAGGCGCCGGGCTTCGGTGACCGCCGCAAGGCCATGCTGGCCGACATCGCCATCCTCACCGGTGGTCAGGTCATCAGCGAGGAGGTCGGCCTCAAGCTCGACGCCGTCAGCCTCGACATGCTGGGCCGCGCCCGCAAGGTCGTGGTGACCAAGGACGAGACCACCATCGTCGACGGTGCCGGCGACGCCGACCAGATCCAGGGCCGGGTCAACCAGATCCGGGCCGAGATCGAGAAGAGCGACTCCGACTACGACCGCGAGAAGCTGCAGGAGCGCCTGGCCAAGCTGGCCGGCGGTGTTGCGGTGATCAAGGTCGGCGCGGCCACCGAGGTCGAGCTGAAGGAGCGCAAGCACCGCATCGAGGACGCCGTCCGCAACGCGAAGGCCGCCGTCGAGGAGGGCATCGTCCCGGGTGGTGGCGTCGCGCTGGTGCAGGCCGGCAAGACCGCCTTCGACAAGCTGGACCTGGCCGGCGACGAGGCGACCGGCGCGCAGATCGTCAAGATCGCGCTGGACGCCCCGCTGCGGCAGATCGCCGTCAACGCCGGCCTCGAGGGTGGCGTCGTCGTCGAGCGGGTCCGCAACCTCGACCCGGGTCACGGCCTCAACGCCGCGACCGGCGAGTACGTGGACCTGCTGGCCGCGGGCATCATCGACCCGGCCAAGGTGACCCGTTCCGCGCTGCAGAACGCCGCCTCGATCGCCGCGCTGTTCCTCACCACCGAGGCCGTCGTGGCGGACAAGCCGGAGAAGACCCCGGCCGCCCCGGCTGGCCCGGGTGGCGGGGAGATGGACTTCTGAGTCCAGCTTCACCCAGCACGCCGAAGGGGGCGGGCCGCGTCAGCGGTCCGCCCCCTTCCGTGTGTCTCAGGTCGGCAGTCGGCGTTGGTTGCGTCGCTTGTGCGCCCGGTCGTACGGCGGTGTGATCCGGGTCGGTTCGTCCACCGGTTGCCGCGGTTCCCCGGTGTCCGGTCCGGTGCCGCCGGTCATCTCCGCCAGCTGCTCGGCGTCGCCGAAGTCGAGCCGGTCGAACGGCAGCTGCCCGGGAAGCTCGCCGACCGGGCGCCAGCTCGCCGGCTGGTCGTCGGTCCGTTCGTCGTCCGTGGTCATGCCCGCCTCCTTTGATTCCGACCGTAGGGGCCGGTCGATGCCGAGGAGGCCGAACGGGGTTATTACCGTCTATGTAACTTTAATTACTTCTGTCCGTTAAGTGCTTTTCGGTAGAGGAAGAACACCCGCTCGATCCGCGCGCCCGCCGCACCCGAGTAGAACGGCACCGGGCCCACCCAGCCGATCTGCGCCGCCTCGACCCCGGCCGCCGCCTGGTCGCGCAGGCAACGCCGGAGCAGCACGCCGCCGATGCCCGAGCCCTCAGCCGCCGGGGCGGTGCCCATCGGCCCGAACCAGCTCGGCCGCGACGACCCGTACGCGGCGAAACCGAGGATCTCGCCGTCCCGCTCGGCCAGGTGCGCGCCCGCGTCCGGGCGACCAACCGAGCCGGCCAGCTCGCCGTCCCAGGCCCCGCCGAAGGTGGCCCGCGCGAAACCGGCCAGCGCCGGCAGGTCCGCCGGCTCGGCCCGGCGTACGGTCACGCCCCGCCCGGCCAGCCGCTGCTCGGCGGCCTCGGTGGAGCGCAGCGCCGGCGAACCCTCGCCCAGGTCCGCCGTCATGTTCCAGGCCGTCCGGTCCTGCCGGTAGCCGAGCCGCATGGCGGCGCAGACCGCCGGGGTGTAGCGCACGTCGACGCCCGGCCAGGCGTACTGCGGCGGGTTCCCGGCCAGCAGCAGCTCGGCCGCCCCGAGCGCGGCGAGCCGGGCCTCTGCCTCGGCCAGCAGCCCGCCGCCGATCCCCTGGCGGCGCTCCTCCGGCGCCACGGCCAGCAGGTCGACGTGACCGAGCCGCGGATCCCGCGCGGACAGCGAGCCGACCAGCACCCCGACCAGCGCGTTGCCGCGTACCGCGCCGAGGCGCAGCACCGGCCGGTCGGCCGCCGCGCGGTCGGCGAGGGTGGCCACGATCGACGGCGCCTCGGCGGCGTCCTCCGGCAGGTCGAGGGCGCGCCCGCAGAGGTCGACGACCTCGGGCAGGCGGTCAGGACCCAGCTCGATGATCTCCACGTCCATGGACGCCGACCCTAGGCCATCCGCCGGTCAATGGACAGGGTTGTTAACCGAGGCCCCGCGCAGCGCGGACCGCCGCGTACGCGTCGACCAGGCCGGCGCCGACCAGGTTCCGCGCGCCGCCGCACGGCGCGTCGGCGGGCGACCCGGCCGGGGTGGCCGTGTCGGCCAGGATGCGGCGGGTGCGGTCCAGGTCGCCGACGAGCGCCGGGTTGGCCGACCACATGAGCGCCACCACCCCGGCCACCTGCGGCGTCGCCATCGAGGTGCCGTCCAGGGTCGCGTAGCCGCCCCCGGGGTACGCCGACGGCACCCCGGCGCCCGGCGCCACCACATCGGGCTTCGCGGCGCCCCCGGCCGCCGGCCCCCGGCTGGAGAACCGGGTGAGCTGGCGGGCCCGGTCGACCGCACCGACCGTGAGCACGTCCGGGTACGGCGCCGGCGGGTCGGCGATGGAGCCGCAGTACGGGCCGGTGTTGCCGGCGGCGGCCACCACCAGGATGCCGGCCGCGGCCAGCGCGGCGGTCGCCGGGCGCAACGCCCCCGGGTCGCAGCCCTCCACCGACGGGCAGCCCCACGAGTTGGTCAGCACGTCCGGCGCCCGTTGCGGCCGACCGTCGGTGAGCGGATCCCCGCCGGGCGGGAACGGGGCCAGCATGAACTGGAGGCAGTCGAGGTAGCGGGCCGGGCTGCCCAGGTTGCGGTCCAGGTTGACGCAGCCGACCCAGCTCGCGCCGGGGGCCACCCCGATCCCGTTCCGGCCCACCGCGCTGCCCACCGTGTGGGTGCCGTGGCCGCCCCGGTCGGCCGGCGTCCGGCGGTGCTCCCAGGGGTCGTACCAGGAGTCGTCGCCGCCCCGGAAACCCGCGGCCAGCGCCGGGTGCCGGCCGTCCACCCCGGAGTCCGAGCTGCCCACCACCACGCCGGCGCCCGTGACGCCCAGCTCCGACCAGACCCGGTCCGCGCCGATCAGCGAGACGTTCCAGGTCGGACCGGTCGGCGCCGGCACGGTGCCCCGGGCCGGGGGCGCCGCCGCGGGCAGCGGGCGCAGCCGCTGGCTGACCAGCACCCGGGCCACCTCCGGACGACCCGCGAGCCAGGCCCGGACCGCCGGCCCGCCGTCCGTCTCGATGGCATTGACCAGGTAGTACGGCGTCGGGTGCAGGCGCAGACGGCCCAGCTCGCGGCGTAGGTCGCCCTGCGTCCGCTCGGCCGTGGCGACCAGCCGCCGGTAGACCTCGGCCGCCCGGGCGTCCCGGCCGGCCCGACCGGGCGCCCCGGCCGGGATGCCGGTCAGGTCGGCCTGCTCGCGGAGCACCACCAGCAGCCGTTCCCCGTGCAGGCCGGGCTGGCCGGGGACCGCGTAGACCACCACCACGGCGGCGAGCAGGGCCGCGGCGGTCAGGCCGGCCAGGCCGCGCCGGGGGGCGCGGGCGCGGGACCGGGCGAGCAGCACGCCGTACCCGACGGCGAGCAGGACCGCGACGGCGAACGCGGCGCCGGTGGCGACCGCGACCCAGAACGGGACGTCGCGGGTGGTCGCCAGCAGGACGGTGACCTCCTCCGGGTCGGTGAACGCCAGCGGCCCGACCAGCGCGAGGCCGACCAGCCAGCGCACCGGCCCGCGCCCGGCCGGCCGGCCGGCGTGCCGGGCCGCGGCCTCCAGCGCGCCCAGCACGAAGCCGAGCGGCGGCAGCAGGAGCAGCGCCGGCAGTTGCGCCCCGGACTGGCCGGCCCCGGCGCCCAGCAGCGCCAGGGTCACCCCGGCGACCAGCCCGCCGACCAGCACCAGCCGGGCCGGCCGGGGCGGCGTGCCCACCGCGAACGCGGCCCAGAACGCGGAGCCGAGAAGCACCCCGGCGAGCGCGCCGAGCGCGGCGGCGGCCAGCCCGGCGAGCAGGGTCTCCGACGCCCCGCCAAGCGCGCCCACCCAGACCCAGGGCAGCAGCGAGGCCAGCCCGGCGGCGACCGCGAGCAGCGTCACCGGCCCCAACCGCCCGCCGCCGGCCGTACCGTCGCTCGGACCGCCCGGCGCGCCGGGCGGGGCCGGCGGGGCGGACCGGCGGCGGGCGATCCGGTCGAGGGCCAGGGCGAGCAGCACGGCGGTCGCGGCCAGCGCGGCCAGGTACGCCTCGTGGTGCACCGGCGGCAGCGCCCGGAGCAGGGTCAGCGCGCCGAGCGTCAGCGTGCCGGCCAGCCAGGCGCGGCCGGTCGCCCGGATCGCGGGGGAGCGGGGGATCAGCGCGAGCGCCAGCGTGGGCGCGCCCACCAGCAGCACGGTGACCAGCGCGACCACCGGCCAGACGGCCACCGCGCGGTCCAGGCCGGCGACCAGCACGATCTGGTCGACCACCCAGCCGGCGACCTGGCCCAGGACCGCGACCAGCACGGCCCAGACCCCGGTGGCCGCCGCGGCGACCACCGGCCACGGGCCGGTGTCGCGGCGGGCGGGACGGGGCGGGGGGACGGGAGCGGTGGGCGGGCCGACCTGCATGGCACTCACCGTACGGCCCGGCAGGGGCGTGCCGCCGGAGTGCGGGGCCGGTTACGGTGGACACGTGCGCGACCCCAACGTGTCCCGATCCGTGGCCGGTCAGCTCTCCGTGGAGCGCCGCGCCGACGACCTGCGCCGACTCCGCGCCGAGCGGTTCGACGTGCTGGTCATCGGCGGTGGCGTGACCGGGGCGGGCGCCGCGCTCGACGCCGCCTCCCGTGGCCTGAAGGTGGCCCTCGTGGAGGCGCGCGACTACGCCGCCGGCACCTCCAGCCGGTCCAGCAAGCTGATCCACGGCGGCCTGCGCTACCTGGAGCAGCTGGAGTTCCACCTGGTGCACGAGGCGCTGACCGAGCGCGGGCTGCTCGCCACCCGGCTCGCCCCGCACCTGGTGCGCCCGGTGCCGATCCTCGTGCCGCTCCCCGCCGAGGGCGGGGTGCGCGACCTGCCCGGCCGGTTCTTCCGCCGCTCCTACTACGGCGCCGGGGTGGCCGCGTACGACGTCTTCGCCGGCGTGTTCGGCGGCGGGCGCGGCATGCCGCTGCACCGGCACCTGAGCCGGGAGGGCGCGCGCCGGATCTTCCCGAGCCTGCGTCCGGACAAGCTGGCCGGGGCGATCCGCTACTACGACGGGCAGGTCGACGACGCCCGCCTCGTGGTGACCCTGGCCCGCACCGCCGCCAGCCTCGGTGCGACCGTGGTGACCAGCGCCCGCGCGGTCGGCCTGATCCGGCAGGCCCGGGAGGTCACCGGGGTCCGGGTCCGCGACCTGGAGGCCCCCGCCGGCTCGCCGGACGCCGAGTTCGAGGTACGCGCCCGCACGGTGATCGCCGCGACCGGCGTGTGGAGCGACGACATGTCCCGGATGCTCAACGACGTCGGGCTGCGCCCCGGCTTCCGGGTCCGGGCCTCCAAGGGCGTGCACCTGGTGGTGCCCCGCTCGGCGATCACCGGCGAGACCGGGCTGATCCTGCGCACCGCCAGCAGCGTGCTCTTCGTCATCCCGTGGGGCGGTCACTGGATCATCGGCACCACCGACACCGACTGGCGGCTGGACCGGTCCCACCCGGCGGCCACCGCCAAGGACATCGACTACCTGCTGGAGCAGGTCAACGCGGTGCTGGACCGCCCGCTCACCACCGACGACATCGAGGGCGTCTACGCCGGGCTGCGCCCGCTGCTGGCCGGCGAGGCGGACTCCACCTCCAAGCTCTCCCGGGAACACGCCGTCATCGAGCCGATGCTCGGGCTGCTCCTGGTGGCCGGCGGCAAGTACACGACGTACCGGGTGATGGCCTCGGACGTGGTCGACCGTGCGGTGCACCGGCTCGGCTGGACCCGGCCGTCGCGCACCGCCGACCTGCCGCTGCTCGGCGCCGACGGGTACGCGGCCATGTGGCGGGACCGGGCCGACCTGGCCCGCCGGCACGGGGTGCCGGTCGGGGTGGTCGAGCACCTGCTGGAGCGCTACGGCACGCTCACCCTCGACCTGCTGGCCCTGGTCGACGCCGACCCGCTGCTCGGCTCCCCGCTGGCCGGCGCCCCGGAATACCTGGCCGCCGAGGTGACGTACGCGGCCCGCGCCGAGGGGGCGCTGCACCTGGAGGACGTGCTCACCCGGCGTACCCGGATCTCCATCGAGACCAGCCACCGCGGCCTGGAGTCGGCGGAGCACGCCGCGGAGCTGATGGGCGCGGTGCTCGGCTGGGACGAGGAGACCCGCGCCCGCGAGGTGGCCCACTACCGGGCCCGGGTGGAGGCGGAGCGGCAGTCGCAGCTGATGGTGGACGATGTCGCGGCCGACGCGGCCCGGCTGGGCGCGCCGGACGTCCGCGGCTTCGCGGCGGACCGGGGCACCGACGGCGACAGCGCCGAACTTCCGTCTTCCCGGTGACCCGTCGGTAACGTCGTTCCGGAGGGTACCGGCCTTACCTACGGAAGTGTAGGTTTCCCCGCGTGGTTCGCCCATCCTGGTCGTGCGTCCCTGCTTTGTCCCTCGGCGTCCTGCTGGCGACCGCGCTCACCGGCTGCTCGCTCTTCGGCCGGGCCGAGGGCGCCACCACACCGGACGGGGCGGGCGCCGTCTCGCCGACCCCGGTCGGTCGGCGGGTCTCCCTGGTGCAGCAACTCGGCCCGGACAGCCCGCCGCGCACGCTGGAGGTCGACCCCACCGGGCGCTGGCAGTGCCGCGACTGCGCGGGCGACGGGGTCGACTCCACCGGGGCGCTCACCCCCGAGCAGACGCAGCGGTTGCAGCAAATGCTCGCCGACCCGGCCCTGGCGAAGGAGACCGACGAGGCCCGGCACTACAAGCAGGGCTGCATCGACGCGCTGACCTCGACGCTGTTGATCCCGCCGGGGCTGACCATCACCACGCAGGACTGCCCGGGCGAGCCGAAGCCGCCGGTGGCCTACCAGGTGCTGCTGCTGATCACCCAGGCCACCCCGGCCGAGGACAAGGGCTGAGCGTCAGCACACCTTGCCGGGGTTGAACAGCCCCGCCGGGTCCAGCGCGGCCCGGATCGCCTGGTGCACCCGCACGCCCACGGGGCCGATCTCCCGGGCCAGCCAGTCCCGCTTGAGCAGGCCGACGCCGTGCTCGCCGGTGCAGGTGCCGCCGAGGTCCAGCCCGAGCCGCATGATCTCGTCGAAGGCCCGCCGCCCGCGTTCCAGGCTGGCCGGGTCGGCCCGGTCGACCACGATGTTCGGGTGCATGTTGCCGTCTCCGGCGTGCCCGACCACGCCGATCGGCACGGCGCACTCCTCGGCGATCCGGGCCACCCCGTCGAGCAGCGCCGCCAGCGCGCCCCGCGGCACCGCCACGTCGTCGATGACCAGGCCGCCGTTGCCGCCGGGGAAGGACTCCGCGGCGAACCTCTCCATGGCCGGGTGGGCCAGCCGCCGGGCCTGGAGCAGGGCGGCGGCCTCGGCCGCGTCGGTGGCCGCGTAGACCTCGTCGGCCCCGGCCGCCGTGCACACCTCGGCGAGCCGCGCCAGGTCGTCGGCCGCCCGGGAGCCGGTGTCCACCGCCGCCAGCAGCAGCGCCTGCGCGTCGGTGCGCAGCCCCATGGGCCGGTACGCCTCGATGGCCCGCAGGTGGGTCCGGTCCAGCAGTTCGAGCAGGCTCGGGGTGAGCCCGCGTTCGGCGATCCCGGCGACCGCGGTGCCGGCCGCCGCGGTGGTGGGGAAGACCGCGACGAGGGTGAGCGACTCCTCGGGCGCCGGCCGCAGCGCCACCGTCACCTCGGTGATCACCCCGAGGGTGCCCTCCGAGCCGACGAAGAGGCGGGTCAGGTCGTACCCGGCGACGCCCTTGGCGGTGCGCCGGCCGGTCCGCAGCACCTCACCGGAGGCGAGCACCACCTCCAGCCCGAGCACGTACTCGGTGGTCACGCCGTACTTCACGCAGCACATGCCGCCGGCGTTGGTGGCCACGTTGCCGCCGATGGTGGACGACTCCCAGGAGCCGGGGTCCGGCGGATACCAGAGGCCGTGCTCGCGGACCGCCGCGCCGAGCGTCGCGTTGACCACGCCGGGCTGCGCGACGGCGATCCGGCTGACCGGGTCGACCTCCAGGATCCGGTCCATCGCCACGGTGCTCAGCACCAGCGCGCCGTCCACGGCGTTCGCCGCGCCGGCGAGCCCGGTCCGCGCCCCCTGCGGCACCACGGGTACGCCGTGCCGGCCGGCCGCGCGGACCACCGCCACGACCTCCGCGGTGTCGCGCGGGCGGACCACGACCAGCGGGTTGCCCGCCGCGCACAGGTCGGCCTCGTCCCGCGCGTGCATCGCCAGCAGGTCGGGGTCGGTCAGCACGGCGGCGTCGCCGAGGGCGGTCCGCAGCTCGTCGAGGAGGGGATGGGCGGCCATGCCGGGAAGGCTAGGTCGTGCCGGCGGGGTTGACCAACCGGGCGTACCGTTGGTCGCCATGCTCTACCTGGACCCGCCCGCGGTGCCCTCACGGGGGCGGCTGTGGTCGCACCTGATCAGCGACGTCTCGTACGCGGAGCTGCACGCCTTCGCCGAGGCGCTGGGCGTGCCCCGGCGCGGCTTCGACCGCGACCACTACGACGTCCCGGCCGAACGCGTCCCGATGGCCGTCTGGCTGGGCGCCCGGCTGGTGCCCTCCCGCGAGATCGTCCTCCTGCTCCGCGCCGCCGGCCTGCGCCGGCCCAAACCCCGCACGATCCCCGCCCCGGCCCGGCCGGCGGCACGGGACGCCGGGCTCAGCGCAGGGTCGCGAGTTCCCGGGTGAGGTTGGCGCGGGCGGGGGACTCCCAGCGGGCGTGCGGCTCGGGGAGCCGGTAGAGGGCGGGCAGGGCCAGCAGGCCGGTCAGGACGGCGGCGCGGCCGGCGCGGAACCCCGGGTCGGGGACGTGCGCGTACTCGCGGCGGACGGCGGCGGCGTAGCGGTCGTAGTCGGCGGGCGGGGCGGCCAGGACCGCGAGGTCGGCGTCGCACAGCAGGGCGCCGTCCGGGTCGTCCGGCCCGACCGCGTGGCCGGCGGTGAGCAGCACCAGGCGGCGTACCCCGGTCACCGCCGCGGCCGGCAGCCCGGCGGCGGTGAGCAGTTCCCCGGCCAGCTCGGCGCTGGCCCGCTCGTTGGCGTCGCCGCCGGCCCGGGGGTCGTAGACCGCGTCGTGGCACCACGCCGCCAGCCTGACCAGGTCCGGGCGGCGGGCCGACCCGGCGTACGCGTCGACCACGTCGAGCACCGCCCGCAGGTGGGTCACCGTGTGGTAGTGCCGGTGCGGCTCCCGCCAGGCGGCCAGCAGCCGGGCCCCGGCCCGTTCGACGCCGGCCGGGTCGGTCGCGCCCGCCGACCGGGCCGCGTCCCGCCACCGTTCCATCAGCTCGTCCACCCGGTGGAGTCTGCCCCACCCCGCCGGTCGGGAGGATTCACCGGGGGCGGGACGGGTAGTCCCGGCCATGGCCGTGGCCCGGGACCGACGACCGCCGTTCGTACGCCGGAAGGCGTTGCGCGAGGGACTGGTCGACGTCGACGGGCCGCGGGTCTCCGAGGCCATGGAGCAGCTCCGGCACCGCGGCAAGGCCACCCTGCACGACCGGCTGCACCGGGTGCGTACGGCAACCGGCCTGGCCGTCCAGGCGGGTCTCGCGGCCGGGCTGGCCTACCTGATCTCCCACGTGGTGCTGAAGAATCCGCAGCCGGTGTTCGCGCCCATCTCGGCGGTCGGCACCCTGGCCGCCTCGGTCGGCCAGCGGTTCCGCCGGACCGTCGAGCTGATCATCGGGGTGGCGGTCGGGGTCTTCGTGGGCGACCTGCTGATCTACTTCCTGGGCACCGGCGCCTGGCAGCTCGGCCTGGTGGTCACCGCGGCGATCCTGCTGACCGTGTTCGCCGGGGCGAGCGTGGCCATCGTGATCCAGGCGGCGGCCACCGCGGTGCTGATCGTCACGCTCAGCCCGTCGACGCAGAACCTGGAGATACCTCGCTTCGTCGACGCCTTCATCGGCGGCGGCATCGCGTTGGTGGTCACCGCGATCCTGCTGCCGCTCAACCCGCTCCGCGTGATCAACCGGGCGGCCCGGCCCGCGCTGGACCTGCTCGCCGCGCAGCTCGACGTCTGCGCCGAGGCGCTGCGCAACCGCGACCGGGGCGCCGCCCAGCGGGCGCTGTTCCGGCTCCGGGAGAACAAGGAGGAACTGGCCGCGCTGTCGGAGGCCATCGAGGGGGCCAAGGAGACCATCACCATCTCCCCGGCCCGCTGGCACCGGCGGGACGAGTTGACCCACTACGCCGAGGCGGCCGACCCGATCGACCGGGCGATGCGCAACAGCGGCACGCTGATCCGCCGCTCGGTGACCATCATCGAGGACGAGGAGCCCGTCCCCGGGACGATGCCCGACTCGATCGCCCACCTGGCCGAGTCCGTACGCCTGCTGCGCCACGAGTTCGCCGCCGGGGAGGAGCCGGAGAAGGCCCGGGAGCGGTCGCTGCGCGCGGTCAGCGAGGCCGGGCGGGCGTACGCCGAGGGGGTGGGCTTCTCCGGCAGCGTGGTGATCGCCCAGGTGCGGACCACGGCGAGTGACCTCATGGTGGCCTCCGGCATCGACCAGGAGGAGGCGAACCGCCTGGTCCGCCAGGCGTTCGGCGACCGCGAGCAGCGCTCCGGCGAGACGACCGAACAGAGCCCCGCCCCCAAACCCCCCACCGCACCCCCGGTCGGCTGAGCCCGGGGGCCGGCGCCCGGGCGGTCAGGGGAGGGTGGCCAGGGCGGTCAGGAGGAGGTCGACGTCGGACTCGGTGGTGCCCAGGCCGAGGCTGGCGCGGAGGGCGGTGGGGGGCAGGTCACCGCGGCCGCTGCGGGTGGCCGCCTCGGTGAGCAGGCGGCGGGCGAGCGGGTGGGCGCAGAAGAGGCCGTCCCGGACGCCGATCCGGTGCGCGGTCGCCAGCTGGGCGGCCACCTCGGCGGAGTCCCGACCGGCGACCACGAAGCTGACGATGCCCACCCGGGGCGCGTCCGGCCCGAAGGTGCGCAGCTCCACCACGTGCGGCAGGGCGGCGACGCCCTCCCGGAGCCGGGCCAGCAGCGCCTGCTCGCGGGCGTGCAGCGCGTCCCGGTCCGCGTCGGCCAGCGCGGCGCAGACCGCCGCCAGGGCCACCGCGCCGAGCAGGTTCGGCGTGCCGCCCTCGTGCCGGGCCGGGCCGGTGGCCCAGCGCACCTCGTGGGTGCCCGCCCCGACGTGGCTGGTGGCCCCGCCGCCGGCCAGGTACGGCGGCGCCGCGTCCAGCCAGTCCGCCCGCCCCACCAGCACGCCCGCGCCGAAGGGGGCGTACAGCTTGTGGCCGGAGAGGGCCAGGTAGTCGACGTCCAGCGCGGCCAGGTCCACCGGGGCGTGCGGGGCGAGCTGGGCGGCGTCCACGAGGATGCGGGCGCCGTGCCGGCGGGCCACCCGGGCCAGCTCGGCCACCGGCCAGCGTTCCCCGGTCACGTTGCTCGCGCCGGTCACCGCGACCAGCACCGGCAGCCCCGGCCGGGCGTCGCGGGACAGCTCGGCCAGCGCGGCATCGAGGGAGCGGACCGCGCCGCCCGGGCTGTCCGGCACCGGGAGCCGCACCGAGCCGCGCGGCCAGGGGAGCAGGTTGGCGTGGTGCTCGCCGGCGAAGGTGACCACCGTGGTGCCGGCGGGCAGCGCCCGGGCCAGCAGGTTCAGCGCGTCCGTGGTGTTCCGGGTGAAGATCACATGGTCGTCGGGGCGGGCGCCGAGGAAGTCGCCGACCGTCTGCCGGGCCCGCTCGTAGGCCAGCGTGCAGCGCCGCGACAGCGCGCCGGCGCCGCGGTGGACGCTCGCGTACCAGGGCAGCAGCTCGGTCACCGCGTCGGCCGCGGCCCGCGCACACGGCGCGCTGGCCGCGTGGTCGAGGTTGATCTCCCCCGGTACGCCGAGCACGCCGAGCGGGTCCGGCCGGCTCGGAGTGGACAGCGTGGGCAGCGAGGGTACGAGGGTGACGGTCATGCCGGATCCTCCCGGGTCCAGGGGACCCCGGGTGGGTGGGCACCGGGACGGGGTCCGCGCTTGCCCAGCACGCGGTTCGGGCTGGGCCCGGTCATCACCCGGGGCACCCCACCGCGAACTCGACGAGGGTTGCCGGCCAGCAAGCCGGGGCTTGACGCTGGCACTCGTGACCTGTCCCGGAGCATAGCGGCCGCGATGCGGCCGGACCAGTGGGTCGCGGGTGACTACGCTGACCGCATGGCCGTCACCCCGCCCGGCGGAGCCCTGCCGCCGCCGCCGACCGCGCCCGCCGTCCCGTCGGGGTCGCCGGCTCCCCGGATGCCGCTGCGCCGGCTCGGCTGGCGGCGGTTCCTGGCGCTGGCCGGGGTGGTGCTGCTGATCGCCGCCGGTGCGCTCTTCATGGTCTTCACCCTGGGCGAGAGCCTCGGCGCGGAGGCGCTTCTGGTCGGCGTGATCGCGGCGATCCTGCCGGTGCCGGTGCTGGTCTCCTGCTTCCTGTGGCTCGACCGCTACGAGCCCGAGCCGCTGAAGTACCTGATCTTCTGCTTCGCCTGGGGCGCGTTCGTCTCCACCGCCATCTCGCTGCTGGTCAACGAGACCGGTGCCCGGCTGTTCAAGGACTGGGGGCTGCCGGCGGCGCTGACCGCCGTGCTGGTCGCCCCGTTCATCGAGGAACTGACCAAGGCGGCCGGCCCGCTGCTGCTGCTGATCTTCCGCCGCCGGGAGTTCTCCGGGGTTACCGACGGCCTGGTCTACTGCGGGCTCTCCGCGGTCGGCTTCGCCATGGTGGAGAACATCCTCTACCTGGGCGGTTACGGCTACCGCACCGGCGTCGAGGAGTACGGGCCGGCCACCGGCGCGCGTCAGGTCATCGCCATCTTCATCGTGCGGATCCTGCTCTTCGGCTTCGCCCACCCGCTGTTCACCTCGATGACCGGCGTGGGGCTGGGGGTCGCCGCGCGCACCGCCGACCGGCGGGTGCGTTTCCTGGCCCCGATCGCCGGCCTGCTGGTCGCCATGATGCTGCACGGCACCTGGAACCTGCTGCCGTCGCTGGCCGCCGCCACCGGGCAGCCGCTGATCGCGCTCTACGGCTACATCGGCGTGATGGTGCCGATCTTCTTCGGCATGGTGGGGCTGGCCGTCTGGCTGCGCGCCTGGGAGGGGCGGCTCACCGAGCGCACCCTGCCCGACTACGTCCGGGCCGGCTGGCTCACCCCGCCCGAGGTGGCCGCGCTGGGCAGCCTCGGCCGGCGGCACGCCGCCCGCACCTGGGCCCGTCGGGTGGCCGGTGACGGCGGGGTGCGGGCGATGCGCGGCTACCAGTTCGCCGCCACCCGGCTGGCGCTGCTGCGCGACGGGATGCGCCGGGGGCTGGACCGCAAGCCCGCCGAACGGCACCGGACGGCGCGGGAGGAACGGGAGCTGCTGGACGCGATCGGGGCGTACCGGGCGTTCTTCGTGGGCCGTGATCCGCAGGCGCCGGTCGGGGTCTGGGACGGGCAGCGCTACCACCTGCGGTTCCCGGACGGGTCGCAGCGCGCCGTCGAGGCCCCGGACGAGCCGGTGGTGCCGATCCCGGTGGTGCTGGCCCCGCCGCCGCCCACCTTCCCACACCCCTACGGCCCGCCCGGCGGCTACGGCCACCGCCCCGCCGCCCCCTGGGGCCCGCACGCCTGAGCGGACCGCCCCCGGGGCCGGCGCGTCAGGTCATCAGCCCGGTGAGGAAGTCGCCGAGGCCCTGGGCGATGGCCATGAGGGCCGCCCCGATCCCCTTGAACAGCTGGGCCGCGCCGTCCGGCCGGAACGCCATGAAGTAGATCAGGAACGCGAGGAATCCCCAGGCAAGTATCTTCTTGATGACTACCGGCATGATCCCTCCCCAGGGCGCTGTCGTGCCTGGGGCTTCCCGCCGGGCAGCGGTGCAAACGGCGCCCGCGACGGGGCGGCGCCTACAGGTAGAGGCCGGTCGAGCCGGTCGGCACGTTCTCCACGCGCTCGGCCGCCACGGCGTGCACGTCCCGCTCGCGCAGCAGGACGTACGCCCGGCCGTGCAGTTCGACCTCGGAGCGGTCGTCCGGGTCGAACAGCACCCGGTCGCCGGAGACGATGGAGCGGACGTGCGGGCCGACGCCCACCGCGGTGGCCCAGGCCAGCCGCTTGCCGACCGCCGCGGTGGCCGGGATGACGATGCCGGCGGTGGAGCGGCGTTCCCCCTCGCCGTTCTCGGTACGCACCAGCACGCGGTCGTGCAGCAGGCGGATCGGAATGCCGGTGTCGAGGTCCTGGTCGGCGGTCACGCGAAGACGCTACCGCGTGCCCGGTGACGGGTCCCGGCGTGGTTGGACGGGGCGGCACGGGGGCAATGTGTGGCGCAGTCGCCCTAGGGTGGGGCGGACGGACGTATCCTGTCCCCTTGCCTCGGGGCCGGACCAGTTTGCGGGAGGTGCGCTTGAGCCGCTTCGAGCGGATGCGTGGACGGCTCCGCCGCGCGTACGAGTCCGGCCGCGAGTCGGCGCGGGTCCGCCGGCCCGACCCGGACCGGTCGGCGGAGGAGTCGGGCCTGGCCTCGCCCTCGTCGCCCGGCCCGACCGCGCCTCCGACGGCGACCGTGGTGGGCGCGGAGCCGCCGGCCCCCATGCACGCCACGACCACCAGCCGGGACGACGTGGAGGTGCCGCACGCGCTGCGGATCGCCGCGGCCTGGTGCTGGCGGCTCATCGTGGTGGGCATCGTCACCTGGTCGCTGCTCAAGATCGTCGGCACGATCCGCATCGTGATCATCCCGCTGGCGGTCGCGCTGCTGCTCTCCGCGCTGCTCGCCCCGGCGGTCGGCTGGCTGCTCAAGGCGCGCCTGCCCCGGTCGCTGGCCACCGGCGTGGTGCTGGTCGGCGGCCTGGCCGCGGTGATCGGCACGCTGACCCTGGTGGTGAACGAGTTCATCCAGGGCGTGCCGGAGCTGAGCGAGAAGTCGTCGCAGGGCGTCCGGCAGATCCAGGACTGGCTCAAGACCGGGCCGCTGCACCTCTCCGACGGCCAGCTCAACCGCTACATCGACGAGGCGCAGAGCTGGATCAACGGCAACACGGAGAAGTTCACCAGCGGGGCGCTCAACACGGCGGCCACCCTGGCCGAGGTGCTCACCGGCACCGTTCTGGTGCTCTTCGCGACCTTCTTCTTCCTCCGCGACGGCAGCAACATCTGGCGCTTCCTGGTCCGGCTGCTGCCGGTGAACGCCCGCTGGAAGGTGGACGACGCCGGCCGGGCCTCCTGGGCGACGCTCGGCGCCTACGTCCGGGCCACCGTGCTGGTCGCCTTCATCGACGCCGTGGGCATCGGCATCTTCCTTGTCATCTTCGACATCCCGTTCGCGTTCCCGCTGGCCGCGCTGGTCTTCCTGGGCGCGTTCATCCCGATCGTGGGTGCCTTCCTGTCCGGCGTGGTGGCCGTGCTGGTGGCGCTTGTCGACAGCGGCCCGGTGACCGCGCTGATCATCCTGGGCGTGGTGATCGGCGTGCAGCAGGTCGAGGGGCACGTGCTCCAGCCGCTGATCATGGGCCGGGCGGTGGCCATCCACCCGCTCGCCGTGATCATCGGGATCGCCGCGGGAGTGGTGCTGGCCGGCATCGCGGGCGCGCTGGTCGCGGTGCCGCTGATCGCCGTGCTCAACACCGCGGTCCGCCGGCTCGCCGCGCGCACCGTGCCGGACACCCCGCCCGACGCCGTGGTGGTCGCCTCCCAGGCGCCCTGACCCGACCGAGCCCTGGACGCCCGCGTCGCCCCCGCCGGGGGAGGCGCGGGCGTCAGCTCTTGGCGAGCCGCTCCAGCGCGCCCCGGGCCACGTCCGGGCGGGTGGTGTACCAGAACGGCGGCAGCGACCGGCGCAGGAACGGGCCGTAGCCCCGGGCGGTCTCCAGCCGGGAGTCGAGCACCGCCACCACGCCCCGGTCGCCGGTGGCCCGGATCAGCCGGCCGACGCCCTGGGCCAGTCGGACCGCGGCGATCGGCACGCTCACCGCCGCGAAACCGGAGCCACCACCGGCGTCGACCGCCGCCGCGCGGGCCGCGGCGAGCGGCTCGTCGGGCCGGGGGAAGGGCAGCCGGTCGATCACCACGAGCTGGCAGGCGTCGCCCGGCACGTCGACCCCCTGCCAGAGCGACATCACCCCGAACAGGCAGCTCTCCCGCTCCTCGCGGAACCGGCGGACCAGCAGCGGCAGCGCCTCCTCGCCCTGGAGCAGCACCGGCAGGTCGGTGCGCGCGCGGAGCAGCTCCGCCGCCTGCTGCGCGGCCCGCCGGGAGGAGAAGAGCCCGAGGGTACGCCCACCGAGCGCCCCGACCAGCGCCAGCAGCTCCTCGCCGGCCGCCTCCGGCAGCCCCGAGACGCTGGGCCGGGGCAGGTGCGCGGCGACGTACAGGATGCCCTGCCGGGCGTAGTCGAAGGGTGAGCCGACGTCGAGCGACGTCCAGCCGGGCCCCTCGGTGGCCGGCACGGTGCCGATGGCCGCCCGGCTGCCGTCGGTGCTCGCCACCGGGGGCGTGGTGCCGGCGCGGCCGGCGGCGGCCGCGGTGGCCAGCGCGGCGGCGGCCGGGGAGGGCGGGGCGGGCGGCGGCGCGTCCAGCCCCAGCGCCCGGGCCACCGTGTCGAACCGGCCGCCCAGCGCCAGGGTGGCCGAGGTGGCGACCACGGTGCGCTCGTCGTAGAGGTGGGTGGCGAGGGTGCCGGCGACCGACAGCGGCGCCACCACGAGCGCCCGGCGGCTGCCGTTCTCCGGCTTCTCCACCCAGGCCACGTCGTGGTCGGCCTCCTCCAGCAGCCGCTGCGCGGTGGTGGAGAGCTCGTCCAGCGCGGCCTTGGCCTGCTGCTTGCGCACCGGGTCCGGGTCGTCGGCCTTGATGTCGCCGATCGACTCCAGCGCGGCCCGGGTGGCCGCGTCGAGCAGGGTGCACGCCTCGCGCAGCGCGGGCGGCAGGCCGGCGGTCAGCCGCCCGGCCGGCGCCTCGGCCAGCCCCACGGCGAGCGCGTCGCCGGCCTCGGTGAGCCGCTCGGCCACGTCGGGACGGAGCAGCGGCCGGGCCCGGCGGGCGGACCGGTCGATCAGTTGCGGCTCCAGCTCGGCCTGGGCGGCCGAGGAGACCCGGTCGGCCAGCTCGTGCGCCTCGTCCACCACGAGCAGCTTGTGCGGCGGCACGATGTGCCGGCCGGCGAGCATGTCGACGGCGAGCAGGCTGTGGTTGGTGACCACGATGTCCGCCTCGCGGGCCCGGGCCCGGGACGCCTCCGCGAAGCACTCCTGGCCGAACGGGCAGCGGGTGGCGCCCACGCACTCCCGGGCCGGCATCGAGGCGCTCCGCCACACCTGGTCGTCGACGCCCGGGTCCAGCTCGTCGCGGTCGCCGGTGGCGGTCTTCTCCGCCCAGTCGCGCAGCCGCTGCATCTGCTTGCCCAGCCGGCCCGCCTCGCCGAGCCACTTGGTGCCGCCGCCGGGGCGCGGGGCGTCGAAGAGCGTGTCCTCCGGCTCCTCCTCGACCGAGTTGTCCAGCCGGGCCAGGCAGAGGTAGTGGTGCCGCCCCTTGAGCACGGCGAAGGTGGGGCGGCGGCCGAGCACCGGCTCGACCGCGTCGGCCAGCCGGGGCAGGTCGTGGTCGACCAGCTGGGACTGCAACGCCAGGGTGGCCGTCGAGACCACCACGGGCCCGTCCACGGTCAACGCCGGGGCCAGGTAGGCCAGCGACTTGCCGGTGCCGGTGCCGGCCTGCACGAGCAGGTGCTCGCCGGAGGCGATGCTCCGCTCTATCGCCTCGGCCATCTGCTGCTGGCCGGGGCGGGCGGCGCCGCCGGGAACCGCGCCGACCGCGGCGGTCAGCAGCTCGCCGCCGCCGGGCCGGCCGCCCCGGCGCTTCTTCGGAACGGCGGGGCCGGTGGCGGTGCGGGGCGGGGTCACCGTGCGACCGTACCCGTCGCCGCCGACAGGGGGTGGGTCGCTCCGCCGCGTGGCGTGGCCGGCGGGTCGCGTCCGGTTACCTGCCGATCGCGTCGCGTGGCCGGAATCGGTTAGGGTGCCAATCATGCCGAGCGACGTGGTCCGCGTGATCTACCGCAAGTACGACGGCAGCGCCCACCGCGACTACCCGGCCCGCCGGCTCGCCGAGGACGACCTCGGTGTCTGGCTCGGCGTGCCGGCCGGCACCGAGTCGGTCTACCACGGCCGGCCGTCCGTGGAGCAGATCCCGTTCGTCCTGCTGGTGCCCCGGCACGGCTGGTGGACCGGCATGTTCAACCCGCCGCCGCGCACCAGCGAGGTCTACTGCGACATCGCCACCCCGGCCCGCTGGGAGGGGGAGCAGACGGTCCACCTCGTCGACCTCGACCTGGACGTGGTGCGCCGGCGGGAGACCGGCGTGGTCGAGCTGCGCGACGAGGACGAGTTCGCCGAGCACCGGGCCCGCTGGGCCTACCCGGACGACGTGGTGGCCGAGGCGGAGGCCGCGGCCCGCTGGCTGCTCGGCGCGCTGGGCGACGGCACCGAGCCGTTCGCCACCTCCTACCGGAAGTGGCTGGCCCTGGTGGTCTGAGCCGGCCTCAGATCCGCGGCGGCCAGTCCTCGTCGGCCCCGACACCGCCCAGGTGGGCCACCTTCTCCGGGTTGAGCTGGTTGAACACGCCGGTGATCCGCCCCTCGTGCACGGCGAACGAGGTGACCATCCGCAGCGGCCGCCCGTCCCGGAACACCGTCTCCGCCTGCCAGCCCAGCGTGCCGTCGACAAGCACCGGCCGGGCGTGCAGCGGGCCGCCCCAGCGGGCGGCCTGGCCGAAGAGGCCGAGGATGAAGCGGCCGGCCAGCTCGGCGCCGACCACCGGCCGGCGGGCGGCCGGGAAGTGCCCGCCGCTGTCGCCGATCACCACCACGTCCGGGGCGAGCACCTCGACCAGCCGGTCCAGCTCCCCGGACTCGACCGCCGCCACGAACGCGGCGAGCACCTTGTGCTGCTCGGCCAGGTCGGCCGTGTGCCGGGGGACGTCCGGCGCGGTGACCGCGCGGCGGCCCCGGGAGGCGAGCTGCCGGGCGGCCGCCGGGGTGGTGCCGAGCACGTCGGCGACCGTGGCGAACGGCACCGCGAAGACGTCGTGCAGGACGAACGCCACTCGCTGCTCCGGGGTGAGCCGCTCCAGCACCACCAGCAGGGCGGTGCCGAGCTGGTCGGCGCGGACCGCCCGCTCGGCCGGGTCGGGGGCGAACCCGTCCGCGGTGGGCGCCGCGCTCACCACCGGCTCCGGCAGCCACTGGCCGGGGTACGCCTCGCGGCGCACCCGGGCGGAGCGCAGCACGTCGAGGCAGATCCGCGAGCAGGTGGTGGTGAGCCAGCCGCGCAGGTCGCGGACCTGTGCCCGGGCGGCCGGGTCCGCGAGCGCGCCCGCGTAGCGCAGCCAGGTCTCCTGGACCGCGTCCTCGGCCTCGCTCCGGCTGCCCAGCATCCGCTGCGCCACCGCCAGCAGGTGCCCGCGTTCCGCCTCGAACTCCGCCGCCAGTTCCTGCACGTCGCGCTCCTCCCGCCCGGAGTTCCCATTCTCCCCGTACCCCTGGATGCGCCGCGGCCCCCCGGCGTGACACCCGCTCGGGAGGCGGGGGCGGGCGGGGTGGGTGAGGATCGGGGGATGAGCGGTGGCGACGAGGTGGTGCGGCCCGCGGGCGGGTCGATGCGGGAACTGCTCCGGGCCGGCCCCGGCGCGGTGGACCTGGCGGCGGTGAATCCCCGGTCGACCCCGGGCCTGCCCGCGGCGGCCGGGCACGGCAAGGGGCGCAAGGAGTGGGCGCGCGGGCAGGTCGAGCTGCTCGGTGCGGAGCTCGGCCGGCAGCAGGAGATGCTGTACGCCTCCGCGAAGGGCGCCGCCGGCCCGGGAAGCGCGACCAGCGCACCCACCCAGGCCGGCGCCCACCTGGCCGGGGACCGCCCGCGCCGGGTGCTGCTGGTGCTTCAGGCCATGGACTGCGGCGGCAAGGACGGCACGGTCAAGCGGGTGGCCGGCGCCATGAACCCGCTCGGCCTGCACATCCGCTCGTTCGGCCCGCCCACCGATGAGGAGCGGCGGCACGACTTCCTGTGGCGCATCCGCCGGGCCCTCCCGCCCCCCGGCTACGTGGGCGTCTTCAACCGCTCGCACTACGAGGACGTGCTCATCGCCCGGGTCGAGGGCCTGGTCGACGAGCACACCTGGCGGGGCCGCTACGACCTGATCAACGACTTCGAGCGGGAGCTGGCCGGCAACGCGGTCACCGTGGTGAAGGTCATGCTGCACATCTCGTACGCCGAGCAGGGCGAGCGGCTGATGGAGCGGCTCACCGACCCGACGAAGTACTGGAAGTACAACCCGAGCGACCTGGACACCCGGGCACACTGGGACGATTACCAGGCCGCGTACGCCGAGGCGATCGAGCGGTGCGGCCCGGACGACGCCCCCTGGTTCGTGGTGCCGGCGGACCGGAAGTGGTACCGCGACTGGGCGGTGGCGCACCTGCTCAGGGAGACGTTCGACGGATTGGATCTGGGGTATCCGCCTGCCGATTTCGACATCGCCCGGGAGCGGGACCGGCTGCGGAGCGAGGGTGGCGCGGGGCAAGGTGAACAGCAGGTGAACGAGCGGTGAATCGGGCCTGACCAGGGGTGGGCCGGCGGTTGCCCGGTTCCACGGGGTACCTAGCATGCGCAGAGCAGACGCCTTTCGGGGCGACGGCCACCCTTCCACCGACACGACGAGGTCCGTGCTGTGAAGTTTTCCTTCCGTCCCACCGAGGGCGCCTTCTACGAGCTCTTCACCAGGGCCGCGCAGAACCTGGTGAAGGGAACCGAGCTGCTCAACGAGCTGGGCCTGCCCGGCGTTGAGGTCCAGTCGGTGAGCGAGCGGCTCACCGAGGTCGAGCACGACAGCGACCAGATCACCCACGAGCTCTACAAGAAGATCAACTCTACCTTCATCACCCCGTTCGACCGGGAGGACATCTACCGTCTGGGCTCGCTGCTCGACGACGTGATGGACCACCTGGAGGCGGTCGGCAACCTGCTCTACCTCTACGGCCTGACCAAGCTGCCGTCGCTGCCGCGCGAGATGCACGAGCTTGTGAACGTCCTCGACCAGCAGGCCAAGCTGACCGCCGAGGCGATGCCCCGGCTGAAGTCGATGAAGGATCTTGAGGACTACTGGATCGAGTGCAACCGCCTCGAGAACGACGGTGACCAGGCGTACCGGATGCTGCTGGTCCGCCTCTTCAGCGGTGAGTACGACGCGCTCACGGTGCTGAAGATGAAGGAGGTGGCCGACGAGCTGGAGGCCGCCTGCGACGCCTTCGAGCACGTCGCCAACACCGTCGAGACCATCGCGGTCAAGGAGTCCTGATCCCGTGACCCCCGAACTCATCGCCGTGCTGGCGGTGATCGTGGCCGCCATGGCGTTCGACTACACGAACGGCTTTCATGACGCGGCGAACGCGATCGCCACCAGCGTGTCCACCCGGGCGCTGACACCCCGGGTCGCCCTCGCGCTGGCCGCCGTCGGCAACTTCGTCGGCGCGCACTTCGGCGCCGGGGTGGCCAAGACGGTCGGCGACGGCCTGGTCACCCTGCCGCCCGGGGTGTCGAGCCTTGGGGTGGTCTTCGCCGGCGTCCTCGGCGCCATCGCCTGGAACCTGATCACCTGGTACTTCGGCCTGCCGTCGTCCTCCTCGCACGCCCTCTTCGGCGGCCTGGTCGGCGCCACCCTCTTCTCCGCCGACGGCGTGGTGCAGTGGGGCAACATCCTTGAGAAGGTCATCATCCCGATGGTGCTCTCACCGGTGGTCGGCCTGATCCTCGGCTTCCTGCTGATGCTGGCCATCCTCTGGCTGTTCCGGAAGGGGCAGCCCGGCAAGCTCAACCGGGGCTTCCGCTGGGCGCAGACCCTCTCCGCCGCCGCGATGTCGGTCGGGCACGGCATGCAGGACGCCGCGAAGACCATGGGCATCATCGTGCTGGCCCTCTACACGGGCCACTACCAGAACAACACCACACACATCCCCGGCTGGGTGTTCTGGACGTCGGCGACCATGCTGGCGGCCGGCACCTACGCGGGCGGCTGGCGGATCATCCGCACCCTGGGCCGGAAGATCATCGACCTGGGCCCGCCCGAGGGCTTCGCGGCCGAGACCGTGGCCAGCGCCGTGCTCTACTTCAACGCCCTGGTGCTCAAGGCCCCGATCTCCACCACCCACACGATCACCTCGGCGATCATGGGTGTCGGCGCGACCAAGCGGCTCTCCGCGGTCCGCTGGAACGTGGCCGGCAACATCGTGATCGCCTGGATCATCACGTTCCCGGCCGCCGCGGCCATCGCCTGCCTGGCGTACCTGCTGGTCCGCCCGTTCTTCTAGGCGCTCGACGTCGAGGGGTCCCCCGCCGTGGCGGGGGACCCCTCACGCGTAGGAGACGCCGATCCGGGCCTTGATGTCGTCGACCAGACCCATCAGTTCGAGGGTGGTGTCGTGCGGCACCAGCGGGCTCTCGATCAGCCCCGCCGCCAGGCAGCGCTGCACCTCGATGGCCTCGTGCTGGTAGCCGCCGCCGGTCAGGTCGGCCGGGATGGTCTCCGGCTCCGCGCCGGCCCGGTGCAGCACCGCGGCGCCGGGCCGGTAGAACGGCTCCGGCAGGTCGATCCGGCCGGTCGTGCCGGTGATCGACGCGGTGATCGCGGTGGCGCCGACCATCCCGCAGCTCAGCGTTGCCACGGCCCCCGAGTCCCAGCCGAGGACCATACCGGTGTTCTCGTCCACCGCCTCCGGGCCCAGCTTCGCCCAGGCCTGGACGTGCTGCGGCATACCGAGCACGAGGTGGGCCAGGCTCAGCGGGTAGACGCCGAGGTCGAGCAGCGCGCCACCGCCCAGCGTGCGGGCGCGCATCCGGTGCTCCGGCGGGAACGGGCCGGCCGCCCCGAAGTCCGCCCGGACGTGGGTCACCTCGCCGATCGCGCCGTCCCGGATCAGCTCCAGCACCCGCAGGATCAGCGGGTTCGTCCGCATCCACATGGCCTCCATGAGGAAGAGGCCACGCGCGCGGGCCGTCTCGACCAGCTCCGTGGTGGTGGGCAGGTCGAGCGTGCAGGGCTTCTCCACCAGCACGGCCTTGTCGCCGGCCAGGCAGGTCAGGGCCGCCTCGTGGTGCGCGGCGTGCGGGGTGGCGACGTAGATGACGTCCACGTCCGGGTCCGCGGCCAGTTCCGCCCAGGAGGCGTACGCCCGGGGCACGTCGTGCCGCCTGGCGAACAGCTCGGCGCTCTCCCGGGTACGCGAACCGACCGCCACCAGCTCGGCGCCCGGCGCCAGCCGCAGGTCCTCGGCGAAGCGGGCGGCGATGTGGCCGGTGGCCAGGATTCCCCAACGCGTCATGCCGGCACGCTATCCCGGGCCGCCCCGCCGCCGGGCAGAAGATCCACCGGTCGGGACCGCCCGTCGTGGCCGTCACGCCGCCGGACGGGTGATCCACTGTTCGGGAACTAGGCTCGGGTCATGACGATCGACGGCTTCGCCGCACCCCCCGCCCTGGTGGAGCACGCCCGCCGGTTCCGCGCCGAGGGCGGCGTGCCGGCCGTGCCCCGGGTCGCCGCCACCGTGCTGCTGCTCCGCCCGGCCGGCGCCGACTTCGAGGTGTACCTGATCCGCCGGGTGGCCGCGATGGCCTTCGGCGGGATGTACGCCTTCCCCGGCGGCGGCGTGGACCGCTCCGACTCGCAGGCCCACCTGGACTGGGCCGGTCCGACGCCGGCCGGCTGGGGCGAGCGGCTCCGCCTCGACCCGGCGGCCGCACAGGCGGTGGTCTGCGCCGCCGCGCGGGAGGTCTTCGAGGAGGCGGGCGTGCTGCTGGCCGGGCCGGACGGCGGGACCGTGGTGGGCGACGTGAGCGGGGACGACTGGGAGGCGGCCCGGCAGGACCTGGTGGCCCGGCGGACCGGCTTCGCCGACCTCCTGGCCGGGCAGGGCCTCACCCTCCGCTCCGACCTGCTGCTGCCGTGGAGCCGGTGGATCACCCCGGAGTTCGAGCCGCGCCGCTTCGACACGTACTTCTTCGTGGCCCTGCTGCCGGAGGGGCAGCGGACCCGGGACGTCTCCGGCGAGGCCGACCACACGCTGTGGCTGCGCCCGGCGGACGCCCTGGCCCGGGCGGAGGCCGGCGAGCTGACCATGCTCCCGCCCACCCTTGTCACCCTGGCCGAGGTGGCCGCCGCGGGTCCGCTGGCCGAGGTGGCCCGAGCGGCGGCGGAACGCGACCCCGGCACGCCGGTCACCCCGCACCTCGACCTCTCCGACGCCGACGGACCCCGCTTCCGCCTCTCCTGACCTCAGCCGGCGGCGCGGAGGTAGCGGGCCGCCAGGGTGCGGAGCAGGTCCGCCAGTTCGGGTGGGTTTTCGACGGTGAAGTCGAGGTCGAGCAGGCCGATCCAGACCGCGATGGTCTCCAGCCGGTCGGCGCCGGTGTGCAGGAGGCAGGCCGCCTCCCCGGCCGGCTCGACGGTGCCGACGGCCGGGTTGATCCGGTCGGCCACCACCTCGGCGGGGGCGTGCACGCGGACCGTAGCCCGGTGCCGCCAGGCGGCCGACGAGACCCCGTGCCGGACCCGGTCCACCACGTCACCGGGCAGGTCGCGGGGCGCGAACCGGGGACCGGTCGGTGTACGCGGGCTGATCCGGTCCACCCGGAAGGTGCGCCAGTCGTCCCGCGCCGGGTCGAAGGCCACCAGGTACCAGCGCCGGCCCCAGTTGACCAGCCGGTACGGTTCGACGTCCCGCCGGTCCGCGGTCCCGTCGTGCCGGACGTAGTCGAAGCGCAGCCGCTCCCGGTCCCGGCAGGCGGCGCTGAGCACGCTGAGCGTCTCGGCGTCCACCGTCGGGCCCGGCTGGTCGTGCGGCACCCGGACGGTGTGCGTGTGCAGGGCGGTGACCCGGCGGCGCAGCCGGTGGGGGAGCACCTGCTCCAGCTTGGCCAGCGCCCGCAGCGAGGTCTCCTCGATGCCGGCGACGCTGCCGCCGGCGGCGGTCCGCAGCCCGATCGCCACGGCCACCGCCTCCTCGTCGTCGAGGAGCAGTGGGGGCAGGGCGGCGCCGGCGCCCAGCCGGTAGCCGCCGACGGCGCCCCGGGTGCCGTGCACCGGGTAGCCGAGAGCGCGTAGCCGCTCCACGTCGTTGCGCACGGTCCGGGTGCTCACCGCGAGGCGCTCGGCCAGTTCGGTGCCGGTCCAGTCGCGCGGCGTCTGCAGCAGCGACAGCAGGCGCAGCAGCCGCGCCGAGGTCTCCAACATTTCCCGGATTCTGCCAGCCAATTAGGAACGGAGTGTTCCTATTCGATCTTTAGGCTCGTGGGCATGGCTGAGAACACCGCGATCGTCCCGTTCCGTATCGACGTCCCGCAGGCCGACCTGGACGACCTCGCCGACCGGCTGGCCCGCACCCGCTGGGCCGAGGAACTGCCCGCCGACCCCGACGCGGCCGCCCCCGCCGGCCCGATCCCGCCCGGCTGGGAGTACGGCGTCCCGCTGAGCTGGGTGCGACGGCTGGCCGAGCGTTGGCGCACGGCGTACGACTGGCGGGAGTGGGAGGCGCGGTTGAACGCGTACCCGCAGTTCACCACCGAGATCGACGGGCAGCGGATCCACTTCCTGCACGTCCGCTCGCCGGAGCCGGACGCCACCCCGCTGATCCTCACCCACGGCTGGCCGGGCACCGTCGCCGAATGGCTGGACGTGATCGGTCCGCTGACCGACCCCCGGGCGCACGGCGGCGACCCGGCCGACGCCTTCCACCTGGTCATCCCGTCGGTGCCGGGCTTCGGCTTCTCCGGGCCGACCCGGGAGCGCGGCTGGAACCGCTTCCGGGTGGCCCGCGCCTGGGCCGAGCTCATGCGCCGCCTCGGCTACGAGCGGTACGGCGCGGCCGGCAACGACCTCGGCGCGTTCGTCTCCCCGGAGGTGGGCCGGGCCGACCCGGAGCACGTGCTCGGCGTGCACGTCACCCAGGTCTTCTCGCTGCCGTCCGGTGAACCCGCCGAGCTGGCCGCGCTCAGCGAGGAGGAGCGGGGCAAGGTGGCCTTCGCCGACTGGTTCGTGCAGCGGCGGGGCGCCTACGACAAGCTGCACTCGACCGAACCGCAGAACGTCGCGCACGCGCTGGCCGACTCGCCGGTGGGCCTGCTCGGCTGGCTGGGCCAGCTCATGGGGGATCAGCTCGACGTCGACCACGTGCTCACCAACACGACGATCTACTGGCTGACCAACACGGCCGCCTCGGCGGCCCGCTACTACTACGAGGACGCCGAGGTGGTGCACCCGACGCAGAAGGTCAACGGCCGGGGCACCGCGGTGCCGGAACCGACCACGGTGCCGCTCGGCCTGGCCAACTTCGCCTGGGACTTCCAGTCGATCCGCATGCTGGCCGAGCGCGACCACAAGAACATCGTCTCCTGGCACACCTACGACCGGGGCGGGCACTTCGCCGCCCACCAGGTGCCCGACCTACTGGCCGCGGACCTCCGGCAGTTCTTCGCGGCGCTGCGCTGAGGCGGCCGGACGCGGACACGCCGAGGGCCCCGGTCGGGATCGACCGGGGCCCTCGCGGACCGGGACGGCAGCGGCTCAGCCGAAGCGGCCGGTGATGTAGTCCTCGGTCTTCTTCTGGCTCGGGTTGCTGAAGATCTTCTGGGTGTTGTCGTACTCGATGAGCCGGCCCGGGTCGCCGGTCTTCTCGATGGAGAAGAAGGCGGTCCGGTCCGACACCCGGGCGGCCTGCTGCATGTTGTGCGTGACGATGATGATGGTGAACTTGTCCTTGAGCTGGAACATCAGGTCCTCGATGGCCAGCGTCGAGATCGGGTCCAGCGCCGAGCAGGGCTCGTCCATGAGCACCACCTGCGGCTCGACCGCGATGGTGCGGGCGATGCAGAGCCGCTGCTGCTGACCGCCGGAGAGGCCGGCGCCGGGCTTGCCGAGCCGGTCCTTCACCTCGTCCCACAGGTTCGCCGAGCGGAGCGCCTTCTCGGCCGCCTCCTCCAGGATCGACTTGCGCCGGACGCCGTTGAGCCGCAGGCCGGCCACCACGTTCTCGAAGATGCTCATGGTGGGGAACGGGTTGGGCCGCTGGAAGACCATGCCGATCATCCGGCGGACCGCGGTGACGTCCACGTCCCGGTCGTAGATGTCCTGGTTGTCGATGGTCAGGCTGCCCTCGACCCGGGCACCGGGGAGCACCTCGTGCATCCGGTTGATCGACCGCAGGAAGGTGGACTTTCCGCAGCCGGACGGGCCGATCAGGGCGGTGACGGTCTTGGGCTCGACGGTCAGGCTGATGTTCTCGATCGCCTTGAACCCGCCGTAGTAGGCGGTGACGTCGGTGGCTTCGATGCGCTTGGCCATGGTGGTGGTACCTCCGGGGTTCATCGGCCGAGCCGGTTGCGACGGGCCAGCAACTTCGCCGCGACGGTCAGGATGAGGACGAGGGCGACCAGGGTCAGCGCCGCGGTCCACGCCCGCGCCGGCGAGTACTTCGAGGCCTCGCCGGCCTGCTGGTAGACGAAGAGAGCCAGCGACGACTGGTTGTTCTCGAACGGGTTGAAGTTGATCGCGGCGCCGCCGCCCGCGA
Source organism: Micromonospora sp. A3M-1-15 (assembly GCF_024213425.1). Lineage (NCBI taxonomy): Bacteria > Bacillati > Actinomycetota > Actinomycetes > Micromonosporales > Micromonosporaceae > Micromonospora > Micromonospora sp. A3M-1-15. Next base: position 308,760 of record NZ_JANAVK010000002.1, read on the forward strand.
CGAGCAGCACCGGCGCCGTTTCGCCGGCCGCCCGCGCGATGGCGAGCATGATGCCGGTGACGATGCCGGGCAGCGCGGTCGGCAGCACGACCCGCAGGATGGTCTTCCACTTCGGCACGCCGAGGGCGTACGCGCCCTCGCGCAGCGGGGCCGGCACGAGGCGGAGCATCTCCTCGGTGGAGCGGACCACGGTCGGCAGCATGAGCACGCTCAGCGCCAGCGCGGCGGCGAAGCCGGAGAAGCCCGGCCGGCCGTCGTTGAACCACGGCGAGACGACCAGCACCCAGAAGGCCAGCACGAACAGGCCGGTGACGATCGACGGGATGCCGGTCATCACGTCCACGAAGAAGCGGATGGTGAAGGCGAACCGGCCCCGGCCGTACTCGACCACGTAGATCGCGCAGAGCACACCGAGCGGGACGGTGATCAGCGTGGCGATGCCGACCTGCTCCAGGGTGCCGATGATGGCGTGGTACGCGCCGCCGTTGGCGTCCCGGGCCCCGATGTTGTTCATCGAGGTGCCGAAGAAGTTGCCGTCCAGCCGCTCGGAGCCCTTGCTCACCAGGGTCCAGACGACCGAGGCCAGCGGCAGCACCGCCAGCACGAAGGCGGAGTGGATCAGCGCGCTCCAGGTCCGGTTGCGGGCGGCCCGGCGGCCCTCCACCGCGTTCGCGGCGGCGTAGAGGCCGGCCAGGTAGAGCAGCGCGGCGACGACCACGACGAGGACCGGGCCGCCGATGCCGGCGCCGTACACGATGCCGGCCGAGGCCAGGAGGGCCACGACGGCGATGGCGGGCGCGGCGTACGCCGGAAGCCGCCGGGCCCGCAGCGTGACCGGCTGGGCCGGCGGCTGCGGGCGGTGGGAGGTGACGGTGGAGGTCATGCGGCTGACTCCGTGAACTCGCGTCGGCGGTAGATGATCGCCCGCGCGGTGATGTTGACGATCAGCGTGATCGCGAAGAGCACCAGGCCGGAGGCGATCAGGGCGCCCCGGCCGGTGTCGTTCGCCTCGGCGAACCGGTTCGCGATGTTCGCGGCGATCGAGTTGCCACCGCTCTGGAGGATGTTGAACGAGATGGCGTACGTGGAGCCGAGGGTCAGCGCCAGGGCGATGGTCTCGCCGAGCGCCCGGCCCAGGCCGAGCATCACGGCGGCGATCACACCCGGGCGGCCGTAGGGCAGGACGGCGGTGCGGACCATCTCCCAGCGGGTGGCGCCCAGCGCGAGGGCGGCCTCCTCGTTGGCGGTCGGGGTCTGCCGGAACACCTCGCGGGAGAGCGAGGTGACGATGGGCAGCACCATGATCGCCAGCACCACCGAGCCGAGCAGGATCGAGTTGCCGTACGGGCCCTCGCCGAAGATCGGGATCCAGCCGAAGTAGCGGTTCAGCCAGGCCGACAGGTCGGCGACGGGCTGGGCGAAGTAGTCCCGGCCCCAGAGACCGAAGACCACGCTGGGCACGGCGGCCAGCAGGTCGATCAGGAAGCCGAGGGCGTTGCCCAGCCGGCGCGGGGCGTAGTGGGACAGGTAGAGGGCGATGCCCAGCGCCACCGGCACCGCCACGAGCAGGGCGAGCAGCGAGCTGAGCACGGTGCCGAAGGCGAGCGCGCCGATGCCGAACTTCGGCGGGTCGTCGTTCGGGAACCAGCCCTCGAAGGTCCAGAAGGACTCGCTGTTGGCCCGCAGGGCCGGCACGGCCTTGGCGATCAGGAAGATCGCGATGGCCGCGATGATCACCAGGACGGTGGTGCCGGCGGCCAGGGTCAGACCGCGGAACGCCCGTTCCGCGCCGAAGGCCCGGGCCCGGGGCAGCCCGCCGCCGCCACCGAGACCGTTGTCGGGCATGCCCGGGATACCGGAAGGCTCGGCCACACGCGCCGAGGCACCGGCGGGCCACCCGTGGCTCGTGGCCACGCGGGTCCCGCCGGTGCCGGCGTGTGCCGAGCGGTGAGGGGTGTCACCCATCTGCTCGCTCGCTTCGGGGTAGAGGAGGTGTCTCGGTCAGCGGGTCAGGAGAGGCTCTTGACCGCGGTCTCGACCTTGGCGCGGACGGTCTCGGGCAGCGGGGCGTAGCCCAGCTCGACCAGGTCCTGCTGGCCCTCGGCGCTGGCGGCGTGGCCCAGCAGGCCCTTGACCAGCGGCAGCTTGTCGGCCGCGAGGCCCTTGCTGCAGACGATCTCGTAGGTCGCCAGGACGATCGGGTACGCCCCGGCCTCCTTGGTGTTGTAGTCGATCGACATCTTGAGGTCGTTGCCCTGGCCCTCGAACTTGGCCCCGGCGATGGTCTTGCCGGCCGACTCGGCGGTCAGCTCGGCGAACTCACCCGCGCCGTTCTTGACCTTGGCCTTCTTCAGGCCGCCGTTCTCGGCGTAGGACCACTCGACGTAGCTGATGGTGCCGTCGGTGCTCTTGACCTTGCTGGCCACACCGTCGGACTTGGCCGCACCCACGCCGCCCGGGGCCTTCCACGCCTTGGCGTTGCCGAAGGTCCAGTCGGACTCGGCGGTCTTCGACAGGTACTTGGTGAAGTTGTCGGTGGTGCCCGACTCGTCGGAGCGGTGCACCGCCTGGATGGCCGTGGACGGCAGCTTGGCGTCGGGGTTGTCGGCCTTGATGGCCGGGTCGTCCCACTTGGTCACCTTGCCGGCGAAGATCTTCGCCAGGGTGGCCGGGGTGAACTGGAGGTTGTCCGCGCCGGTGACGTTGTAGACGACGGCGACCGGGCCGATCACCATCGGCAGGTTGAGGGCCTGCCCGCCGCTGCACTTGGCGTCCGCCTGCGGCTGCTCCTCCGGCTTGAGCGCGGAGTCGGAGCCGGCGAAGTCGGCGGTGCCGGCGATGAAGGCCTGGATGCCGGCGCCCGAGCCGGTGGGCTCGTAGTTGATCGTGGTGCCAGCGCACTTCTGCTGGTACGCCTTGATCCACTCGGCCATGGCGTTCTTCTGGGCGGAGGAACCCTGCGCGTTCAGCGTGCCCTTGCCGCAGTCGACCGCGGCGGCCGAGCCGGAGGCGGAGGTGCCGGTCGACTCGTTGTTGTCCGAGCCGCAGGCGCTGAGACCGAGCACCGCGGTAAGAGCGAGGCAGGCAATGGCGCCGTGCCGCTGGAGCTTCACCTGAGGGGTTTCCCTTCACGTCTTTGGTCAGGTCGCCCGGTCTCCCGGGTGCCGGCGCTGACCGGCTGACACGAAAGGTAGGAGTGCCAGGTAGACGGTTCGCCGGTCGGAAGTGAACGGAAGATGAACAGGCGCGGCCAGCCGGGTGGCCATAGCCTGAGGGCCGGTTGTCCGTTTCGTGAACTCGCGGCCCACTATCGCTAATAATACGATTTTTCCGGGCACTCGTTATCCGGCTGAGTCCACCGCGTGACGCGGCCGTGACCGCTGGACGGGACGGGAAGGGGCGGCGTGGGCCCTCAGCCGAGGTGGTAGTTCACGTGGGCGGACCAGCGGGCGAAGCCGAGCCGCTCGTAGAGGGCCACCGCGGCCGCGTTCGACTCGTCCACGTAGAGCATCACCCGGTCCAGCCCGCGCCGGTCCCGCAGGTAGGCCAGGCCGGCGGTGGTGAGCGCCCGGCCGAGGCCGCCGCGGTGCGCGCCCGGGTCCACGCCGAGCACGTAGACCTCGCCGATCCGGGCCGAACCCGGACGCTCGTGCACCTTGGTCCAGTGGAAGCCGAGCAGGCGGCCGGTGGCCACGTCCTCGGCGACCAGGAAGCCGGCCGCGTCGAACCACGGCTCGGCGAGGCGTACCCGCAGGTCGGCGGGGGTCCACCGGCCCTGCTCGGGGTGCTGGGCGAAGGCGGCGTTGTTGACCGCCAGCCAGGCGTCGTCGTCCTCGCCGGGACGGAACGCGCGCAGCCGCACCCCGTCGGGCAGCCTGGGCTCGGGCAGCGCGGCGGTCAGCGGGCGGCGCAACTGCCACAGCACCCGGGCGCGGGCGAAGCCCAGGTCGACCGCGAGCGCCGCGGCCGACGGGTGGTCGCCGTGCGCCCAGGCCCGCAGCGGTCCGGCCGCGGCGGCCAGCACGCCCCGCGCGAGAGCCCGCCCGGTGCCCCGCCGCCGGTACGCCGGATGCACCACCAGTTCCACCCCGATCCCGTCGGCGGGCGCGGTGGTGTCGAGATGGGCGTACCCGGTCAGGGTGTTGTCGGTGGCCCGGGCGGTGAGGTGCACGGCGGGCGCCTCCGGGTCGCGCAGCCGGAGCAGCACGTGCTCGTCGAGCGGGTCGGCGCCGTCCGCGTCGCCGGCGGCACGGGCCAGCGCCAGCACCTCGGCGACCTCGACCGGGGCCAGCCGGTCGGCGCGGGCGACACGGTCGGCGGTCGGCAGGGTGCTGCTCATTCCGCCACCGTAGCGGCCGGCGAGCCGCCGATCATGCCGGACGCGGGCACCGGACGGTGGCGGTGGTCACGTGGTGCCGGTGGGCAGCGCCTCCAGCTGGAAGCGGTCCAGCAGTGTGGGAAGCAGGTGCTGCAAAGCCTCGACCGTGCCGGAGCGATCGCCGCCCGCGTCGTGCATCAGCACGATCGAGCCCGGGCCGGTCTGTGCCAGCACCCGCTCGGTGATCTTGGCGCTGCCGGGCGCCTGCCAGTCCGTCGGGTCCACCGCCCAGTGCAGCGGCGTCATGCCCAGCTCCTCGCAGGTCGACACCACCGGGTACGTCCACGCCCCGCCCGGCTGCCGGAAGTACGCGATCCGCGCGTCCGGCGCCGCCGCCCGGATCGCGTCGTTGGTGCGAATCAGGTCGTCGCGGATCGCGTCCGGGGAGCGCTTGCCCAGCGTGATGTCGTGGTTCCACGAGTGGTTGCAGATGGTGTGCCCGTCGGCCACGATCGACCGCACCAGGTCCGGGTGGCTCTCGGCGTTCTCGCCGACCACGCAGAACGTGGCCTTCACGCCGTACTCCTTGAGCAGGGCGAGCACCTGCGGGGTCCACTGTGGGTCGGGGCCGTCGTCGAAGGTCAGCGCGATCCGGGTCGAGCCGGTGGAGATCCGGGCGCCGTACGGGCCCTCGCTGTCGGGCTGGCGGGCGTCGTCCGGCGCGCTCGGGCTGGCGTCGGGGCTCGGACCGCCGTAACCGCCGCCCGGCGGGCCGGGGAACTCGGTGCTGGGTGGCTGGTCGCCGTAGTGCGGGGTGTGGACGCTGGCGGCCACGCCGGTGCCCCGGTGCGGGTGGTCGGGCACCAGGCTGCGCCCGAGCGCGTACGCGGAGCCGAGCAGTGCGGCCACCACCAGCGTCACCATCCCCGCCGCCCGCAGCGTCGAGGCCGACATCAGCAGGCCCGACCGTTCGTCGCCCCCGTGGTCACCACACGCACCGTCGCCCCCTTCGCCCGGCAGATCCGGCAGTCAGAGTAGGTCTGACTGAGCGGGCAAAAAGGGCGAACCGGGGGAAGCATCCCCGATGGGGGACGGTGCGGAGGTCTCGGTCAGACCGGCAGCGGGGCGGGCTCCGACTCCGGCAGCGAACGCGACGGCGGCACGACGAACTTGTAGCCCACCTGGCGCACCGTGCCGATCATCGACTCGTATTCGGAGCCGAGCTTGGCGCGCAGCCGCCGGACGTGCACGTCGACCGTGCGGGTGCCGCCGAAGTAGTCGTAGCCCCACACCTCGCGCAGCAACTGGTCCCGGGTGAACACCCGGCCGGGGTGCTGGGCCAGGAACTTGAGCAGCTCGAACTCCTTGTAGGTGAGGTCGAGCGGGCGGCCCTTCAGCTTGGCCGCGTAGGTGTCCGGGTCGATGGTCAACTCGCCGGCCCGGATCGAGCCGCCGGCGCCCGCCGTGGCGTTGCTCAGCCGGCCGACCGCGAGCCGCAGCCGGGCCTCCACCTCCGCCGGGCCCGCGCCGGCCAGGATCACGTCGTCGACGCCCCAGTCGGCGTTCAGCGCGATCAGCCCGGCCTCGGTGACGACCGCGACGAGCGGGACGCCCAGCCCGGTGGCGTGCAGCATCCGGCAGGTCGCGCGGGCCTCGCTCAGCTCGGCGCGAGCGTCGACCAGGACGGCGTCCGGGGTCGGGCCGGAGACCAGCGTGCGCACGTCGCGCGGCGCGGTGCGGACCGAGTGCGGCAGCAGGTCGAGCGCCGGCAGCACCGCCGATGGTTCACCTGCGCGCGCGGTCACCAGCAGCAGGAGCTCCACACGATCACCTCCGTCCCGGCGGCTCTCCGGCCGCGCGCGACCAGCGACACTCCCGAGGGGTGTGGCGCTGAGAATTTGCGTGGGTCCCGGCGTCGCTGACGGGCGGGGTAACGGCTTGAGCGTAACCGATGGCCCGGCCGTCACCTCTGTGTCCTTTCCCGTTTGTCGGATCTGCCCCCGATCGCGGCTCAGGTTTTAACGTTGCCGAAACCGTGACTCCGCCGGGCCGGGCCGGTCTGGCACGATCGGGGCGTGTTTCCCTCGACCTCGCCCGACACCGGCCGCGACCCTTGGTCCGGCGGCCCGCCTCCCGGGCCTGCCGGCCCCGCCCGTGGCTACCCGCCGGCCCCGCGAACCGGCCCGGCCGACGACGACGGCGCCGCGCGGGAGCGGAAGGGCCCCCGCCGGCTCCGCAAGGGCGGGCCGGGCCGGCGCCCGGACGACGAGGCCGACGAGGCGCCCGAGGAGGAGGTGCCGCCGGTCCCGGTGCGCCGCCCGCTCGCGCTGACCGTCGCGGGCTTCGCCGCGCTGCTCGGCGTGGGCCTGGTGCTCGGCGCGCAGACCGCCGGCCCGGGGCACCGGCTGCCCTTCGCGTTCATCATCTTCGGCGTCCAGCTGCTCTTCGTGCTGGCCTGGACGATGGCCATGCGCCCGCCGGCGCTGCTGGTCGTCGCCCTGGTCAGCGCCGCCGCGGCCGCGATCGCCGACGCCGCGGCCGTGCAGTCGGAGATCGCCGGCCTGGCCCCCCTCGGCTACGCCGCCGCCGCCGGCTTCGTGCTCGGCGTGCTCGGCCAGCTCGTCCGCCGGGTGGACCGGGTACGGGTGACCGACTCGCTGGGCAGCACCCTGCTGATCGTGGTGGGGGTGGTCGCGTTCGCCACGCTGATCGTGCTCAGCCGGATCCCGAAGGGCACCCAGGCGATCACCGTCTGCCTCACGGCCACCGGGGTGGCCCTCCTGGTGGCCCGGCTCACCGACGCGGTGGCCCCCTGGCCCCGGCTCGCCCCGCAGGTGCCCCGGGGCGCCGCCGGCGTGGTCGCCGGCGCCATGCTCGGCACCCTGACCAGCGCCGTCCTCGGCAGCTACCTGGTCGGCTTCACCCCGACCAGCGCCGCGCTGGTCGGCCTGGTCACGGCGGGCACGGCCGTGCTGGCCGACCTCGCCGTCGGGTACGCCGAGGCGGGCCGGCTCATGGCCGGCGAGCCGCCGACCATGTGGGTCGCCCGGCACATGCAGGGCCCCCTGGGCGGCTTCGCGCTCGCCGCGCCGGCCGCGTACGCCATGTGCGTGCTCTTCCTCTGAGCCGCGCGGTTGGGGCAACGGCGGCTCGGGTAAGTACGGTTGCGCCGCGAGACGCGGTGATGCGGCGAGGGCAGGAGGCGGCGTGGCAGAGGCGTACCCGGCGAACGAGGGCCGACCCCGGCGGCGGGGCCGGAAGCTGCTGGTCGGTTTCGTCGTCCTGCTGCTGGTCCTGGCCGGGCTCCTGGTCGTCGCCGACCGCGTGGCCGCCGGCGTCGCCGAGCGCGCCATCGCCGACCAGGTCAAGAAGGAGGTCGCCAAGCAGGACGCGCAGTCCGCGGCGCCCCAGGTCGAGGTGGGCGGCTTCCCGTTCCTCACCCAGGTGCTCGCCGGGAAGTACGAGCGCATCTCCATCGTGCTGACCGACGTGCAGGGCAAGGTACAGGGCGACGCGGTCAGCGTGCCGCGGCTGGACGTGGACGCCCGCAACGTCAAGGCTTCGCTGGACACCCTCCGCTCCGGCCGGGGCGACGTGGTGGCCGAGACCGTCGACGGCCGGGGCACCGTGACCTACGACAGCCTGGCCAAGCTGCTCGACCGCCCCGGGCTCACCCTCGGCGAGCGGAACGGCAAGCTCGCGGTCACCGCGCCGGTCGACATCCTCGGCGCCAAGCTCACCGTGAACGGCACCGCCGACGTGACCGTCGCCAACGGCAAGGTGGCGCTGCGCTTCAACGACCTGACCGCCGAGGGCCTGCCCAACCTGCCGCTCGCGAAGACGCTGCTGGCCAACTACGCCAGGGGCATCTCGATCGACGTGCCCCTTCCGGAACTGCCGTTCCAGCTCAACGTGCGCAAGGTGGAGCCCAGGCCGGAGGGCCTGGTGGTCGACGCCGACGCGCGGAACGTGCCGATCAACTCCGCCGGCTGAGACCCCGCCCGCCGCCCCGGCCGTGTCCCGGATGCTGGTCGGCCCGGTGGCGCCGATCGGGCCGGCTGGTAGTCTCCCTCTCCATGGGGACGCTCCTCACCAAACGGCGCGCGGTCGACCTGTGCCGCGTGGCCACCTGCCTGTGTCGCCCCGTCATCTGACGGCGGGGCTGTCCTCGGCCGCCTAGCGGCCCCGGCACACAGGGTTTGCGTACCCTCCGGCTCTCCCCCTGATCGCCCGGCAGCGGCGCCGTCGCACGTACCCGTGATCCGTTCCTAGCTCTGGGTCCCGCGCGTGGTGCGACAATCACCGACTTCGATCTCCGCGCGCTGGCTCACCATCCATCCTCACAGGGAGTGATCTGATGAGTCGCGACACCGCACTCGTCTCGGCCGAATGGGCCGAGAAGAACATCGACGCCCCGGGCGTCGTCTTCGTCGAGGTCGACGAGGACACCTCGGCCTACGACACCGGCCACATCGCGGGCGCCGTCAAGCTCGACTGGCGTACCGACCTCCAGGACCCGGTGCGCCGGGACTTCGTCAACCAGGCCCAGTTCTCCGAGCTGCTCTCGGCGCGGGGCATCGGCAACGACGACACCGTGATCCTCTACGGCGGCAACAACAACTGGTTCGCCGCGTACGCGTACTGGTACTTCAAGCTCTACGGCCACCGCGACGTCAAGCTGCTCGACGGCGGCCGCAAGAAGTGGGAGCTGGACGCCCGCCCGCTGGTCACCGACACGGTGGAGCGCCCGGCCACGCAGTACGTCGCGCAGGCGCCGGACACCTCGATCCGCGCCTTCCGCGACGAGGTGGTCGACGCGATCGGCACCAAGAACCTCGTCGACGTGCGCAGCCCCGACGAGTACGCCGGACGGCTGCTCGCCCCGGCCCACCTGCCGCAGGAGCAGGCCCAGCGTGCCGGCCACGTGCCGACCGCGATCAGCGTCCCGTGGTCCAAGGCGGCCAACGAGGACGGCACCTTCAAGTCCGACGACGAGCTGCGCAGGATCTACGCCGACGCCGGGCTGGACGACAGCCGGGAGACCATCGCCTACTGCCGGATCGGCGAGCGCTCCTCGCACACCTGGTTCGTGCTCCAGGAGCTGCTCGGCCACCGCAACGTGAAGAACTACGACGGTTCCTGGACCGAGTACGGCTCGCTGGTCGGCGTGCCGGTCGCGCTCGGCGACACTCCCGGCGAAGCCGGGTCGGACAGCTCTGTCGGGGAGGCCTGATCTTTATGACTGCTCCCACCGCCGCCGGCTGCGCCGCCCCGGACCAGGCCGCCCCCCTCCCGGCCAGCCTGGACCTGGAGAAGGAAACCGTCATCACCGGCCTGGTCACGGCCGAGTCCGGCGAGGTCGTGCCGGGTGCGTACGTCCGGCTGCTCGACTCGACGGGCGAGTTCACCGCCGAGGTGGTGACCTCGCCGGCCGGCCAGTTCCGGTTCTTCGCCGCGCCCGGCAACTGGACCCTGCGGGCGCTCTCCCGGCACGGCAACGGCGACACCGCCGTCGCCGCCGCCCGCGGGATCAACGAGGTGACCGTCACGGTCGCCGCCTGACCCACGCTCTGATCGTGGCCCGCCGCCCCCACCAGGGCGGCGGGCCACGGGCGTTTCCGGAGCCCGCCACGGGTGTTCCGGGGCCGGGACGACGGGCGCGGCCGGGCCGGTCGCCGGCGCGTGACACGATGGCCCGGTGAGTGGTGCCGTCCAGGCGGGATACGCCCCGCCGACCCGTCCCGACCAGCCGACCCGAGGCCGGCGTGGGCTGCGCTGGCTGGTGGCCGCCACGGCGGCGTGGGCGGTGCTGCTCGCCGGGCTGACCTTGTGGTCGGTGCGGCACGACCCGCCGACGGTGAAGGAGCAGCGCACCCTGGGCCAGGCGGTGCCCGTGCTGGCCCGGGCGGCCGGCCAGGTGGTGGCCGCCCTCGGCGACGCCGCCTGGGCGTTCACGCCGCCCGTCCTCGAGCGGGGCTGCCGCGTCACCCCGCTGGCCGACGGTGCGTCGCTCACCCGGGGGGTGGACGTGCTGGTGCCCGCCGGTGGAGAGCGCGAGGTGCTGGAGCGCGTGGCGCGGCGGCTGCCCGCCGACTGGCGGGCCGGGGTGGCCCCGGAGGCCGGCAGCCCACGGCTGCGAGCCGACGCGGGGGAGTTCGTCGCGGTCGACGGCCGGGTGGTGGCCGACGGCCGCGTCCGCTTCTCGGCGGACACCGGCTGCCGCCCGCTCGACACCACTGTCGTCGACGCCCACCTGCTCCCGGGGCACCCGCTGGGGGCGGAACTCGACGGGGCGCTGCGGGCCCTGGGCCGGCCGGCGCCGCCGGACCCCGAGCAGGTCGTCGCCCCGTGCCCGGCGGGCGGGGTCGCGCAGACGGTCCGCGTCGCCGCCGGCGCGGAGCCGGTGTCGCTGGCCGCGCTGAAGCCGCTCGGCGCCGCGGTGGTCGACCGCCCCGAGGAGTACGCCTACCGCAGCGGATCCGTCGTCGTGCTGGCCGACGCCACCGGCGACCAGCTCCGGCTGGCGGCCTCCACCGGCTGCACCGGCTGACGTCCCGGCGGCCGGCCGACCGCCGCCCCATCGGGCGGAGCGGGTCGACGGTCAGTGCCCGCGCTGGTGGTCGTGCGGCGTGCGGCTGCGGCCCAGGGCGTCCACCCGGCCCCACCGGCCGGGGATGTCCAGCAGCTCCACCCGGCCCATCCCGCCCGGGACGGCAGGATCGATGATCAGGTGCTCGCCCTGCGGCTCCAGGCCCAGCATCACCCGCAGCAGCAGCAGCGGGGTGCCGGCCGACCAGGCCTGCGGGCTGCACGCGGTGGGATACTCCACCGGATAGTCGGTGAGACCCCGCTCGTAGCCGGCGAAAGCCTCGGGCAGCCGCCCGTCGAAGTAGCGGGACGCGCTGAGCATCCCCTCGCAGATCTGCCCGGCCTCCTCCCGGAAGCCGTACTTCCACAGGCCCCAGGCGATGATCGAGTTGTCGAACGGCCACACCGTGCCGACGTGGTAGCCGATGGGGTTGTACCGGCCCTGGTCGTCGGCGAGGGTCCGCACCCCCCAGCCGGAGAAGAGCCGCGGCCCGAGCAGCTGCCCGGCGACGGTCGCCGCCCGGGACTCGTCGACGATGCCGCTCCAGAGCAGGTGCCCGATGTTGGAGGAGAGCGCGTCCACGTGCCGCCCGTCCGGGTCGAGGGCGAGCGCGTAGTACTCCCGCTCCGGGATCCAGAAGTCCCGGTTGAACCGCTCCTTCAGCGCCGCCGCCTCGCGCTCCAGCCGGTCGGCGTACGCCGGGTCGTTCCAGTACTTGCGGGCCAGCCGGGCGCCGCGCAGCTTGGCGTCGTACGCGTAGCCCTGGAGTTCGCAGGTGGCCCGGGGGAATTGCGGCAGCCGGCCGTCGGAGTAGGAGATCGAGTCCCAGGAGTCCTTCCAGCACTGGTTCTGCAGGCCGGTCTCCGGGTTGCGGGTCATGTACCAGACGTAGCCGGTGCCGAGCAGGTCGCCGTAGGAGTCGAGCCAGCCCAGCGCCCCCCGGGCCTCCTGCTCCAGCTGCCGGACCAGCTTCGTGTCCCCGGTCCACCGCTCGTACTCGTCGAGCAGGATCACGAAGAGCGCGGTGGTGTCGGCCGAGCCGTAGTAGGGGGAGTGCGGCTGCTCCTGGAAACCGGAGGTCTCGCCGTAGCGAAGCTCGTGCAGGATCTTGCCGGGCTCCTCGTCCCGGAAGTCGTCCAGCCGGCTGCCCTGGAGGCCGGCCAGCATGAGGATGGTCGGCGGGACCAGCTCGGGCAGGAACGGCAGCACCTGGAGCGAGGTGAAGATGCTGTCCCGCCCGAACAGGGTCATGAACCAGGGCAGGCCGGCGGCGAGCAGGCGTACGCCCAGCGCGATCGACTCGTACCGGAGGGCGGCCAGGTCGTTCAGGCTGCGCCGGTACGCCCCGGCCAGCGGCTGGCAGTCGCAGCCCAGCTTCGGAGCCCGCTCGATCAGCTCGTTCTGCTCGGCGTGGATGGCCGCGACCGAGCGGTGCCCGCCGAGCGGCAGGGTGGCCCGGATGTCCTCCCCCCGGGCGCCGAAGATGGACGTCTCCACGTGCAGCTGGGTGGTCCACTCGCCGTGCGGCCCGACCCGGAGCCGGTAGGTCAGCCCCTCCTGGTCGAAGTCGCCGGGGGCGGTGCTGGTCACCACCACCTCACGGTGGAACCCCTCCCGGCGGTAGGTGAGCCGCAGCCGGTCCCCGCTGACCGTGGGCGTGGTGTGCCCCTTCTTCTGCCGCTGATGCTTGATCTCGAACAGGTCGGCGAAGTCGGAGCCGATGTCCATCCGGAGGGTGAACTCCACCTCCTGGCCGGAGTGGTTGAGCAGGGTCAGCTCCTCGTCGAAGCTGCCGCCGATCGACCGGCTGCGGATCACCGAGACCTTCGCGTCCAGATAGTGCGTCGGCTCGCCGGGGACCAGGAAGAACCGGGTCCGGTACGACATCGAGTCGTCGATCGAGAGTGGGTGCAGCCGCTGCCCGTTGAGGGTGAGCAGCCAGGTCGAGATGAACCGGGTGTCGAAGGAGAAGAGCCCCGTGGGGAAGTCGAACGACGGCTCGATGTCGCCGCGCCGGTCGCTGACCAGGAAGGTGTTGCCGTCGAGGATGCTGATGCGTTCCTTCATCCCGACCGCCGGACGTGTTCGCGGGCGGTCTCCCGGGGGTCCCGGACGCCGGGCGGGTCGGGGAAGAACCGGCGGAACACCAGGAACAGCACCACGTTGCCACTGAACGTGGCCTCGTTGCGCAGCACCGCCGCCATGCCGGCCTGCCGGCCGGTGACCAGCTCCTCGAACAGCTCGGCGCTGACGGTGAAAATGGCGTCGGCCGGCAGTTGCTCCCGGGTCACCTGGACCGCGCCGGGCGCCAGCTCCAGGTACCAGTGCTCGGTGCGGTTGCCCGTGGTCAGGTCGATCTGGAGGCGGCCGCGGGTCGGGCCGCGCAGCACCCCCGGGGCCCGCGCCGGCAGGGACCCGAAGAACCGCTCGATCGCCTCACCCACAACCGAATCGTAGGCAGCGGTCGGACATGTCGGGCCAGGATCGGCAGTCCACGCGGAACGGACATCGGCCGCGCGGCCCGGTGGGTCAGTAGACCAGGGCCTGGGCGCCCTCGGTCATCGCCTCCTCGACGAAGACCGCCGCCCCGGCGATCCGTACGCCGGGGATGACGTCGTCCTGGCCGATGTCCCGGCGGGCCGCGCACTGGGTGCAGGCGGTCACCTTGCCGGTGGTCAGGATGACGTGCAGCAGCTCGGCCAGCGGCGCGGAGTGCGGGAGTTCGAAGTCCTGCGCCCGCCCGGGCAGCGCGAACCAGGTCGATTCGCCGGTGAGCCAGAGCGACACGTCGACCCCGGCGGCGGCCGCGGTGGCGGCGACGGTGAAGGCCTGTGCGCAGCGCTCCGGGGAGTCCGCGCCGGCGGTGGCCTTGACGACGAGAGTGCGGGCCATGACGCCCAGCATAGGATGGCCGGGATGGTTACCGAGATCGGGTTCGTCAGCCTGCTGGTCGCCGGCCTGGGCGCGCTCGCCGGTGGCCTCGTCTACCTCGCTGTTCGCATCTCGAGAGGAAAATGGTGAGCGAGAACCCGCTCCAGCCGCCGTGGCTGAACGCGCCGCCGGTCGACCCGTACCCGTACGAGGAGAGCCACGACCTGCGCGTCGGCCCGAAGCTGCACCGGAGCCTGGACGGCCTGCTCCCGTACATCGGGGTGTGGCGCGGGCGGGGTCGCGGCGGGTTCCCCACCATCGAGGACTTCGACTTCGCGCAGGAGATCCGGATCAGCCACGACGGCCGGCCCTTCCTGTTCTACGAGTCCCGCGCCTGGATCCTGGACGAGCAGAGCCGCCCGGTCCGCCCGGCCGGCCGTGAGGTGGGCTGGTGGCGTCCGGTGCTGGACGGCGACCGGGTCACCGACGAGCTGGAAGCGCTGATGACCACGCCCACGGGCGTGATGGAGCTGCACATCGGCAAGCGCAAGGGCACCCAGATCGAGTTCGCCACCGACGCGGTGGTCCGCACGGCCACGGCGAAGGAGGTCACCGCCGGCGCCCGCCTCTTCGGCATCGTCGAGGGCGCCCTCCTCTACGCCCAGGAAATGGCCGCGGTGGGCCACCCCCTGAGCCCCCACCTGTCAGCCCGCCTGACCCGAGTAGCCGGCTGACCTTGATCAACGCGCCTCGAAGCCCAGGAGGGTGAGGAGGGGTGTGGTCAGGGGGGAGCGAGGGCGGGGGGTTTTGTCGAGGGAGGTCACCTCTGCCAGGCCGCGCAGCGACGAGGTGAGCCAGATGGCGTCGGCCCCGTGCAGGTCTGCCGGGGTGGGCAGGCGTTCGTCGGGCCGGAGGCCCAGCTCGTGGGCATGGTCGAGAAGCCAGCCGGCGGTGACGCCGGGGAGCACGCCGGTCTCCGCCGCCGGCACCGTGCACAGCGTCGTACCGGCCAGCCAGACCACGTTCGCGGTCGGCGCCTCCAGGACGTAGCCGTCGGTGGAGACCCAGAGCACGTCGTCCACCCCGGCCCGCTCCGCCCAGCGGCGGGCGGCGGTGCTCACCGCGTACGAGGTGGATTTCACCCCGGCCGGCAGCCAGCCCAGCTCCGGGCGGGCGCGGGCGGCCACCCCGAGCGGCAGGGTGGCGACCGTCACCCCGTCCCGGCGGGCCCGCCGGGCGGCCGCCGGCACCTCGCCCAGCGTGGCGTAGACCGTGGTCGGCCCGCCGCCCTCCGGCCCCCGGGTGCAGACCAGCCGCAGCGCGCCCTCGACGTCGGCCGGCCAGCCCGCGCTGACCGTGTCGAGCAGCTCGACCAGCACCTCGGTGGGAGGCATGGCCAGCCCGATCACGTCGGCGCCGGCCCGCAGCCGGGCCAGGTGGGCGTCGCGCAGCCAGGGCTGCCCGCCGCGCAGGTGCAGGGTCTCGAAGAGGCCGTCACCCTGCAGCACGCCCCGGTCGTCGCCGCGCAGCACCGCCTCGCCGGCCGGCACCACACCCCGGCCCGGCACGGTCACCCGCGTCGCCACCACGAGCGCAGCGTAGTGGCGTACCCCGGCGGCGGGCGGACCGGCGCGGCGGCCGAACTATGATCGGACGGTGTCCGAACCCTCCCTGGCGGAACTGCTCCGCTCCCGTGGGCTGCGGCTGACGGCGCAGCGGCAGCTGGTCCTCCAGGCTGTCCTGGATCTGGGGCACGCCACGCCGGAGCAGGTGCACACGGCGGTGCGCGAGGTGGCCGCCGGGGTCAACATCACCACCATCTACCGCACGCTGGAGCTGCTGGAACGGCTGGGCCTGGTGACCCACACCCACCTGTCGCACGGCTCGCCGACCTACCACGCGGCGGGTGAGCACCAGCACGTGCACCTGGTCTGCCGGGAGTGCGGCGCGATCGACGAGATCGACCCCGAGCTGCTCCGGCCGCTCGCCGAGCAGCTGGCCGCGCAGCGGGGATTCCAGGTCGACATCGGGCACGTGGCGCTCTTCGGCGTCTGCGGCCAGTGCGAGGACGGGGAACGTCAATGATCGACATTGCGGGAGCGGTGACCGCCGAGGCCATCGACGAGGAGACCCGGGACCAGCCCGAGCCGGCCCACCGGGCGGCCGGGGTGGGGCCGGTGGCCGCCCACTACGGCGACCCGATGCGCGAGCAGCGCACCCTGGCCACCGGCGTCGGCCTGGTCGACCGCTCGCACCGGGGCGTCATCGCGGTGCCGGGCGAGGAGCGGATGACCTGGCTGCACACGCTGACCAGCCAGCACCTCGCCGCGCTGCGCCCGTGGCAGGGCACCGAGCTGCTGGTGCTCTCCCCGCACGGGCACGTCGAGCAGCACGCCATGGTCGCCGAGGACGGCGAGACCACCTGGCTGGACACCGAGCCCGGGATGACCGGCGGCCTGCTGTCCTACCTGGAGAAGATGCGGTTCTTCAGCAGGGTCGACCCGCGTGACGCGACGGCCGACCACGCGCTGCTCTCGCTGGTCGGCCCGGAGGCCACCGGCGCGCTCGACACCCTCGGGGTCACCGGGCTGGCCGCGCCGGACGTGGTCAAGGTGCCGGGTCCGAAGTTCCGCTCCGGCGAGCTGCCGTCCCGGCCCTCCGTGGTGTACGACGTGAAGCCCCTGCCCGTCGGCGGCTGGGCCCGGCGGGTGGCGCTCGGCGTCGACCTGCTGGTGCCCCGCGAGGCGATGACGCAGGTGGTCGACGAGCTACGCGGCGCCGGCGTGCCGGTGGCCGGGCTGTGGGCGTACGAGGCGGTGCGGGTGGCCGCCCGGCAGGTCCGGGCCGGGGTGGACACCGACCACCGGACCATCCCCGCCGAGGTGGGCCTGATCGGCTCGGCCGTACACCTGGACAAGGGCTGCTACCGCGGGCAGGAGACGGTGGCCCGGGTGCACAACCTGGGCAAGCCGCCGCGCCGGCTCGCCCTGCTGCACCTGGACGGGGTGACCACCGACCAGCCTCCGGCGGCTGGCACGCCGGTGACCCTGGACGGCCGGACGGTCGGCTTCGTCGGCACCGCGGTGCACCACTTCGAGCTGGGTCAGATCGCCCTCGCCGTGGTCAAGCGGAACGTGGCCGACGACGCCCGGCTGATGGTGGGGGAGACGGCCGCCGCCATCGATCCGGCGTAAGGGCTGTCGTCCCGGCGGCCGTGAAGCGGAAAATCTTCCGCGTCCGGCGGCGGGCGCACCTGATTCTGCTGCGATCCGGCTGTCGACCGGAGGGCGGCCGGCGGTCTAGGATCCGGGCATGACCACAGGGACGTTGATCACGGTTGCCCCGACCGGCGCGGAGTCGGCCAAGGCGGAGGTGCCGGCGCTGCCGGTGACCCTGGACGAGCTGCTGCTGACCGCCAAGGAGTGCGAGGCGCTCGGCGCCGCCGTGATCCACGTCCACATCCGCGACGACGAGGCGAAGCCCACCCTCGACCAGGGTCGGCTGCGGGAGACCGTGGCGGCGCTGCGCCAGAGCACCGACCTGATCGTGCAGCTCTCCTCCGGCGGCGCGGTGACCGACCCGGAGTCCGCGCGGCTGGCCGTGCTCGACGCCGGCCCGGACATGGCCTCCTGCACCATGGGCACGGTCAACTTCGGCGACGACGTGTTCCTCAACCGGTGGGAGTTCATCGTCGACCTGCACACCCGGATGCAGGACAAGGGCGTCGTCCCCGAGTACGAGATCTTCGACCTCGGCCACCTCACCGCGCTCCAGCGGCTGCTCGGCAAGTACGGCCTGCCGCACGGCGGGCACGTGCACGTCGACTTCGTGATGGGCGTGCCGGGCGGCATGCCGGGCACCACGGCCACCCTGGTCGCGGCCCAGCAGATGCTGCGCGACCTGCCCGAGGGCACCACGTTCTCGGCCACCGGCATCGGCCGCAGCACCATCCCCGTGATGCTGGCCTCGCTCTCGGCCGGCGGTCACCTCCGGGTGGGCATGGAGGACACCGTCACGTACGCCAAGGGCCGCCCGGTCGAGTCGAACATGCAACTGGTCGCCCGCGCGGTCGGCTTCGCCCAGCTCGCCCAGCGTCCGCCGCTCACCACCAGCGAGGCCCGGGCGCTGCTCGGCCTGTAAGCGACGGTCCGCCCGGCACCCCTGTACGCCGGCGGCCGACGTCGCTGGTCACCCCGGTGCCGGGCCCTCCGGGCCCCTCGGTACCGTCCACTCCGTGGGAAAGACGTACGAGGGCGGCGTGCCGCTCGCCGAGGTGGTCCGGTCCGGGTTCGTGGAGGGCGTCCACCGTGGTTCCGTGGTGGTGCTCGACGCCGCCGGCACGGCGGTGTCCGGGGCGGGTGACGTCACCTCGCCGATCTTCCCCCGCTCGTCCAACAAGCCGATGCAGGCGATCGGGATGCTCCGGGCCGGCCTGCCGCTGACCGACCCGGCCGACGTGGCGCTGGCCTCGGCGAGTCACGCCGGCGAGGAGTTCCACGTCGAGCGGGTCACCGCCCTGCTGCGCGGCGCCGGCCTGACCGAGGAGGCGCTGCACTGCCCGCCGGACCTTCCGGTCGGCGAGGCGGCCCGGGAGGCGGTGCTGCGCGCCGGGGGCGGGCCGACCCGGACGCTGATGAACTGCTCCGGCAAGCACACCGCGATGCTGCTCACCTGCCTGGCCGCCGGGTGGCCGCTGGACGGCTACTGGCGCCCCGAGCACCCGCTCCAGCAGCGGCTCACCGCCGCGATCGAGGAGTTCACCGGGGAGAAGGCGGCGGCCGTCGGGGTGGACGGCTGCGGCGCGCCGGTGCTCGCCGTCTCGCTGACCGGGCTGGCGCGCGCCTTCCTGCGGCTGGTCTCCGCCGAGCCGGGCACCGTCGAGCGGACCGTGGCCGACGCGATGCGCGCGTACCCGGAGCTGGTCGGGGGCACCCAGGCCGACGACACCCGGCTCATGCGGGGCGTACCCGGGCTGCTGGCCAAGGTCGGCGCGGAAGGCGTGATCGCGGCGGCGGTGCCGGGGGTCGGCGCGGTCGCCCTCAAGATCGACGACGGCGCCGGCCGCCCCCGGATGCCGGTGCTGGTCTCAGCGCTGCGCCGGTTGGGGGTCGAGGCACCGGTGCTGACCGAGTACGCCGAGATCCCCCTGCTGGGCGGCGGCCTCCCGGTGGGCGCGGTCCGCCCGGTCTGGTAGCCGGGCGGCGGATCAGCGGAGGAAGTCGAGCAGCGCGGCGTTGACCGGTTCGGGGCGCTCCAGCGGGAGCAGGTGGCCGGCGTCGGGCACGTCCGGCAGCCGCGTGCCCTGCGGCGCCTCGGCGGCGATCCGGTCGGCCAGCCGGCGGATGTCGGCCAGGTCGTCCGCGCCCGAGGCCGTAAGCACCGGCATCCGCAGCTCGGCCAGCCGGTCGATCGCCGGCGGGTCGAGCTCGCCGGCCTCGACCGCGCTGAGCGCCTGCTCGGCGGCGAGTGCCCGGCGGTCCATCTCCTCGGCGAACCGGATCAGCTCCGGGTCGACGTCGGCGGGCTGGCGGGTCGGGCCGACCACCCAGAACCGCACCTCGCCGGCCGCGGTCGCGGCGAAGTCCTCCGGGTCCACGTCGCCGACCAGCTCCTCCCAGAGCCGCTCGGTCTCCTCGGACCACTCGTTGCCGGAGGCCGGGGCGCCGAAGAGGGCCAGCGCGGCCACCCGGTCCGGGTACGCCAGCGCCGTGTCCACCGCGACCTTGCCGCCGAACGAGCAGCCCACCAGGGCGGCCTGCGGGAGGCCCAGCGCGTCGAGCAGCCCGATCACGTCGTCGTGGTGCGCGAACGGGGTGGGTGGCAGCTCGGAGTCGCCGTAGCCGCGCAGGTCGACGGCGACGACCCGGTGCCGGGCGGCGAGCGCGGGCAGCTGGTGCCGCCACATCCGCCGGTCGGCGATGCCGGCGTGCAGCAGCACCACCGGGGTGCCGCTACCGGCCTCGTCGTACGCGAGCTGGGCGCCGTTGACCTCGATCTTGACCACGGAGGCACCGTACGGACCCGACTTCCGGCGCGCAACCGGCTATAGGTGACCTCGCTAACTCTGGCTAGCACTTTGCTTGCAGCAGCTAGCACCGCGAGCTAGCGTGGAGTCATGGCCACCAGCAAGGACCTTCCCGACGTCGGCGGGTTCATTCGCGACCTGCGCCGCAACGCGAAGATCTCGCTGCGCCAGCTCGCCGAGCAGGCCGGCGTCAGCAACCCGTACCTGAGCCAGATCGAGCGCGGCCTGCGCAAGCCGAGCGCCGAGGTGCTCCAGCAGCTCGCCAGCGCCCTGCGTGTCTCCACCCCGGCCATGTACCTGCGGGCCGGGCTGCTGGACGACAAGGAGGGGCAGGGCGTGCTCGCGGCGATCGCCGTCGACCCCGAGCTGACCATGGCCCAGAAGCAGTCGCTCACCCAGATCTACGAGACGTTCCGCCGGGAGAACGCGCGCCTCGCCGAGGCGACGGCCGCGGCCCAGGCGGCCACGGAACCGGAGGCCCCGGCCACCGAGCCGGCCACCGCGCCCGAGGCCCCGGCCACCGTCGCGCCGGCCGCGACCGGCCCCACGACGCCGGACGGCACCCCGACCGAGGCGGTCCTCGAGTCGGTCGCCGTCACGGAGGCGGGCACGGCGCCCGCCCCGACCACCGCCGTCCCCCAGAAGAAGACCGCCCGCACGGTGGTCCGGAAGGCCGCCGGTGCGGCCGAAGAGGAGCAGTCATGACCCAGCCGAAGACCAACCGCATCCCCGCCCCCGTCTACGCCGCCGCCGGCGCCGGTGAGCTGGCCCTCCAGCAGCTGCGCAAGCTCCCCACCGTGGTCAGCGACCTCGGCACCCGGGTCGTCGCCGACCTCGGTGGCAAGGCCGTCGTCACCGGCTTCGAGCTGCGCCAGAAGGCCACCGAGACGCTGAAGACCGCCAACCTGACCGCCACCGGGCTGCGGGAGAAGGCCGGCTCGGGCGACCTCGACCTCGACAAGCTGCGCGAGGCCGCCAACCTGGACAAGCTCCGGGAGGCCGCCAACCTCGACAAGCTGCGCGAGGCCGCCGGCCGCAACGCCGCCGCCGTGCTGGCCGGCGCCCAGGCCGCGCAGGAGCGCGCCCTGGCCGCGTACGCCGAGCTGGTCGCCCGCGGTGAGCGGGTCGTCGGCGCGGGCGTGCTGGAGGCCGCCGACACGGTGAACGCCGACATCGAGGCGACCGAGGCCGACACCACCCCGGCCGCTCCGGCCACCGTGCCCGCGCCGGCCGCCGCCGCGCCGGTCGAGGTGCCCACCCCGGCCGAGGTGGCCGAGGTCGTCGAGGCCCAGCCCGCCGCCGTGAAGCGGACCCGGGCGAAGGCCACCACCGCCAAGGCGACCGCCACCAAGGCCACCCCCTCGGCGAAGCTGCCGAAGACCACGAAGCGGACCCGCCCGGCCGCCGAGTGAGTCGAGCCTGGACCGAGACCCCGGACGGCGTCCTGTCGGACGTTTCCGGGGTCTCGGCATAAGCTTGCCGACATGGCCTACGCCGCGCCGCTCTTCTACCTCGAAGTCCGCTACGTGATCGAGCTGATCCTGCTCGTCTTCGCCCTGGTCATCGAGGCCGTCTCCCTGGTGCACGCGATCACCCAGCGATCCGACGCCTTCGCGGCCATCGGCACCCTCCCCAAGGGTGGCTGGATCGCCATCCTGCTGGTCTGCATGCTGCTCACCCTGCTCGGTGTCGGCGGCGGCGTGATCAGCATCTTCGGTCTGATCGGTGTCGCCGCGGCGCTGATCTACCTGCTGGACGTCCGGGTCGGGCTCCGCGACCTGCACGACGGCAAGGGCTTCTGGTGAGAGGCTTCCGCTGGCCACCGCCGCCGGACGGCGGCCCCCGCACCTGGGGCCCGGGCCCCGGCGCGCCCCGCACCGGCCGCCCGGCCCTGCCCGAGCCGGAGACCGAGCTGGTCACCACCCCGCACGGCGTGCGCCTGGAGCGGCTGGTCACCGGCACCGGTGACCCGGTCACCGTGTTCGCGCACGGGCTGGGCAACGGCATCGCCACCACCCGCCCGTTCGGCAGCGGGGTCACCGGCCGGCGGCTCTTCTTCCAGTTCCGCGGGCACGGCCGCTCCGACTCGCCGCCCGGTCCGTGGAGCTACCTCGACCTGGCCCGTGACCTCCGGGCCGTCGCCGACCTCGGCGGCGCCACCCGGGCCTTCGGGGCCAGCCTCGGCGCCGGCGCGCTCTGCCGGCTGCTCGTCGAGAGCCCGGAACGCTTCGAGAAGCTGGTCTTCTTCCTGCCGGCCGTGCTGGACACCCCGCGCGGCGAGGTGGCCCGCACCCGGCTCACCGACCTGCTCGACGCCGTGGCCGACGGGGACGCCTCGGCGCTGGCCGACGTGGTGTCGCTGGAGCTGCCGCCCTCGGTCCGCAACACCCCGGCCGGCTGGGCCTACCTGCGGCAGCGGCTCGACCAGCTGCTCCGCGACGGGCTCGCGCCGGGCCTGGCCGGCCTGCCCGAGCAGGCCCCGGTGCGCGACGTCGCTGCGCTCGCCGCGGTCACCGCGCCGGCCCTGGTGATCGGCTGCGCGGGCGACGACCTGCACCCGGTGGCCGTCGCCGAGCAGTTGGCCGCCGCGCTGCCCGGGGCCACCCTGCACGTGTACGACCGGCCCGGCGTGCTCTGGACGGAACGCGCCGACCTGCGGGAGCGGATCTCGACGTTCCTCAACGGGTAACGTCGGCGGTCATGGGCGTCACACACCACGGCCGCACGCACCGACTCGACCTCGCCGACCCCACCCTGCGGGAGTGGCAGTGCACGGTGCTCGCGGCCGATCCCGAGCAGGGCATCGTGCTGGACCGGTCGGCCTTCTACCCGGGCGGCGGCGGGCAGCCGCCGGACCACGGGGTGCTGCTCTGGCAGGGGGTGCAGACCCGGATCGTGGGCACCCGCAAGGGCGACGACCTCTGGCTCGTCCCGGCCGAGGGTGACCCGGTGCCGCCGGTCGGCACCGCCGTCACCGGCGCGGTCGAGGACACCCGGCGGACCATGCTGATGCGCACCCACTCCGGCCTGCACGTGCTCTGCGGCGTGGTGTTCCGCGACTTCGGCGCGCTGGTCACCGGCGGCAACATGGAACCGGGCGAGGCCCGGATGGACTTCAACCTCCCCGAGGTGCCGCCGGACTTCAAGGCCCGGATCGAGGACCTGGTCAACGCCGAGGTGTCCGCGGACCGGTCGGTCGCCGTCCGGGTGCTGCCCCGGGCGGAGGCGCTGGCCCTGCCGGACATCATCCGTACCCAGTCCAACCTGATCCCGCCGGAGGAGCAGGAGGTGCGGATCGTCGATATCGTCGGGCTGGACGTGCAGGCCGACGGCGGCACCCACGTCGCCTCCACCGCCCAGATCGGCAAGGTCCAGGTGGTCAAGGTGGAGAGCAAGGGCCGCGCCAACCGCCGGGTGCGCGTGCGCCTGGTCGACTGAGGCCGGTCGGGCGCGCAGGGCGGTTCAGCGCGGCAGGTGCGCCGCCCGGACGTCGAGCAGCCACCGCTCCACGGTCTCCTCGTCCGGGCGCTCCGGCAGCGGGGTGCGGATCCGGGCGAAGTCCCGCTCGGCCGCCGCCACCAGCTCCTCCGCCTCGGCCAGCGCGCCACCGGCCACCCGCTCGCCGAACGCCCGGAACCACTCCGGGTCGGCCAGCCGGATCTCCAGCACGCCTGTCGCGTAGAGCACCCGGCCCTGATGCAGCAGCCGGGCCAGGTGCCGGGCGTGCTTGGCCGACCGGCGCCGGCCGCCGACGTGCGACGACTCCAGCTCGGCGCGTCCTGCGCCGCGCCCCGACCTGGAGCCGTCGGAATCGCGGCTGGTCAGCTTGCGGAACTGCTGGCTGGCGTAGCCGAGGTACGCGTCCCGGACCCGGGGCCCGCTGAGGAACGCCGCGCGGATGCCGATGAGCCGGTCCCCGAACCCGGTGCGGGTCTCGTAGCACTCCTCGGGCAGCCACATCAGCTCGGTGGCGGTCGGGTTCCCGCTCAGCGCGAGGCGGGCGTACTTCGCGCACTCGTGCAGGGTCACGTCGGGATCCGTCGTCACCACGGACTCCCGGGGCGGGTGCAGGCCGTGGAAGGCGACCGTGGGCGCGGCGAAGACGCCGATCCGGTCCACGTCCGAGTCCGGCCCGGCCAGCCCGTACGCGACGGAGCCGACGATCCCGGAGAGCAACAGGTGCATGCGGGCCATGATGGCCGATCCGGATCGCTTCGGAAAACCGGACTTCGGCCGTCAGGTATCGGTGTCACGGTGGTGGCATGACCACACCGCTGACAGGGAAGATCGCGCTCGTCGCCGGCGCGACCCGGGGCGCCGGCCGGCAGATCGCCGTCCAGCTCGGCGCCGCCGGCGCCACCGTCTACGCCACCGGCCGTTCCACCCGCGCCCGCCGCTCCGAGATGGACCGGCCGGAGACCATCGAGGAGACCGCCGAACTGGTGACCGCCGCGGGCGGCACCGGCATCGCCGTCGCCGTCGACCACCTCGACCCCGAACAGGTCCGCGGCCTCGTCGCGCGGATCGATGCCGAGCAGGGCCGCCTCGACGTGCTGGTCAACGACATCTGGGGCGCCGATCCGCTGATCACCTGGGAGAAGCCGGTCTGGGAGCAGCCCCTCGACGCCGGCTTCCGCACCCTCCGGCTGGCCGTCGACACCCACATCATCACCAGCCACTTCGCGCTGCCACTGCTGATCCGCAACCCCGGGGGGCTGGTCGTGGAGATCGGCGACGGGACCAAGGAGTACAACGACACCGAGTACCGGCTCTCGGTCTTCTACGACCTGGCCAAGGTCTCGGTGAACCGGCTCGCCTTCAGCCAGGCGCACGAACTCGCCCCGCACGGGGCCACGGCGGTCGCGCTCACCCCCGGCTGGCTGCGCTCGGAGGCGATGCTGGAGCACTTCGGCGTCACCGAGGCCAACTGGCGCGACGGCGCGGCGAAGGATCCGCACTTCGTCATGTCGGAGACGCCGGCCCTCGTGGGGCGCGCGGTGGCCGCCCTGGCCGCCGACCCCGACCGGGCCCGCTGGAACGGGAAGTCCGTGGACAGCGGCGGGCTGGCCCAGGTGTACGGCTTCACCGACCTCGACGGCACCCGCCCGCACTGGGCGCGCTACTACGAGGAGGTGGTCCGGCCCGGCAAGCCGGCGAACGACACCGGCTACCGCTGACCGGCGTCCGGCGCGGCCGCGCCGCCGGCGTCGTCCGGGTCGTCGGCGTAGAGCGCGGCCGCGCGGCGGGCCGCCGCCGCGCAGCGGGCCCGCAGCTCGGGCGGGTCGAGCACCTCCACCTCGGGGCCGAGCGCCAGCAGTTGGGCGTACGCCACCTCGACCGACTCGACGGGCAGCCGGAGCACCACCCGGCCCTGCCCGTCGGGCCGGCCGGCGGCGGCGACCGCCTCGGCGTGGACGAACGGCGCGTCGACGAGGTGCCGCAGCGCGCGCAGTCCGGCCGGGCTGAGCCGGACGGTGACCTCGGCCCGGAGCAGGTCGCGCAGGAACGCCTCGGCCTGCTCCCGCCAGTACGCCCCGAGGTCGAAGCCCTCGTCCCGCGCGAAGCCCTCCGCGCCCACCTCCACGCCGACCACCCGGTCCACCCGGTACGTCCGCCACCCGTCGCCGACCCGCCCGACCAGGTACCAGACGCTGTTCTTCAGCACCAGCCCGTACGGCGCGACGACGCGGGTCACCTCGCGGTCACCGCGCCGGTAGCGCAGCTCGACCAGCCGGTCCCGCCACACCGCCCGGGCCAGTTCGGCCAGCCACGGGGGCGGGCCGGCCTCCCGGAACCAGCCCGGCACGTCCAGGTGGAACCGCTGGCCGGTCCGCGCCGGCGCGTCCCGCAGGCTCGGCGGCAGCGCGGCGAGCACCTTCAGCTCGGCGGCGGCAACGGCGTCGGCCAGCCCCATGTCGCCGGCCGGCCCGGGCAGCCCGGCCAGGAAGAGCGCCTCCGCCTCGTCCCGGGTCAGCCCGGTCAGCCGGGTGCGGTAGCCGCCGAGCAGGCGGTAGCCGCCGGCGCGGCCCCGGTCGGCGTACACCGGCACCCCGGCCGCCGAGAGCGCCAGCACGTCCCGGTAGACGGTGCGCTCGGAGACCTCCAGCTCGCGGGCCAGCTCGGCCGCGGTCATCGTCTCCCGCGCCTGGAGCAGCAGCACCAACGAGATCAGCCGGGACGCACGCACCCGCCCATCCTGCCCCGCCTCCGCCGCGGTAGGGCTGTCCCCACCCCGGAGATACGAGGTGGCCGTGTGTTGCCGGGACCGCCCGGTGACGAGGCTGAGGACATGCGAATTCACGGAGCTGGCGGGCCGGTCGTCGAACTGGTCGATGTGGTGCGGAGCTATGCCGGCGGCAGCGGAACGCCCGCGCTGGCCGGTGTCACGGTCGCCTTCGGGGCCGGGACGTTCAACGCGGTCATGGGACCGTCGGGGTCGGGGAAGTCCACCCTGCTGCAGTGCGCCGCCGGTCTGGACCGCCCGGACGGGGGGCGGGTCCGGCTCGCCGGGCAGGAGCTCGGGACGCTGCGCGAGCCGAAGCTCACCCAGGCCCGCCGCCGACGGGTGGGCTTCGTGTTCCAGTCGTACAACCTGATGGACTCCCTGTCGGTGTGGCAGAACGTGCTTCTGCCGCAGCGGCTCGCCGGTACCCGGCCCGATCGGGCGTGGGCCCGTGAGGTGCTGCACCGGGTCGGCCTGGCCGGGCGGGAGGACGACCGGCCCGGGCAGCTCTCCGGCGGGCAGCGGCAGCGGGTCGCGCTCGCCCGGGCGCTCGCCGCCCGACCGGAGGTGATCTTCGCCGACGAGCCGACCGGAGCCCTCGACCTCGGCGCCGGCCGGGAGGTGCTCGCGCTGCTGCGCGAGGCGGTGGACGACCTGCGTACCGCGGTGGTGATGGTGACCCACGACCCGGCGGCGGCCGCGTGGGCCGACCGGGTCGTCTTCCTCGCGGACGGCCGGGTGGTCAGCGAACTGGCCCAGCCGACGGTGGAGACCGTGGCCGCGCGGATGACGGCGGTGACGGCCGCATGATCCGCCTCGCGATCGGAACGCTGCGCCGCCACCGGGGCGCCTACCTGGGCACCTTCCTCGCCGCGCTGCTCGCCGTGGCACTGCTGGCCGGGGCCGGCCTGCTGCTCTTCTCGGTGCTCACCGCGACCCCGCCGGCCGACCGGTTCGAGGCCGCCACGGCGGTCGTCTCCGGCGCCCGCGACGTCACCCTCACCACGACGAGGGAGAAGCACAAGAAGGGCAGGACCAAGACGAAGACCAAGACGAAGACCGAACGGCTCAGCGGTGCGGGGACGCTTCCCGCGGACCTCGCGCCCCGGCTGGCCGAGCTGCCCGGGGTGGCCCGGGTCGTCCCGGACGCCGCCTTCCCCGTCGAGCTGACCACCGCCGCCGGGCCGGTGCGCGGCGCCGACGCCGCCCCGGTGATCGGGCACGGCTGGTCGTCGGCCGCGCTCACCCCGTACCGGCTGCGTGCCGGGCACCCGCCGGCGGCCGGCGAGGCGGTCGTGGACGCCGACCTCGCCGCCCGCGGCGGCCTCACGGTCGGGGACGAGCTCCGGATCACCACCCGCACGGGAGTACGCGGCCTGCGGCTGGCCGGCATCGCCGCCCCCGCCGGGCGGGAGGCGCTGCCCGCCCAGGGCGCGCTCTTCCTGGCCGACGGTGAGGTGGCCACGGTCTCCGGCTTGGCCGGACCCACCGCCGTCGCGGTGCTGGCCGCGCCGGGAGCCGACCGGACGGCGCTGCTCGCGGCGGTCCGGTCCCGCGCCGGGGACGCACCGGTGCTGACCGGGCCGGACCGGGTCCGCGCCGACCTGCCCGGGGCGCTGCCCGACTACATCGGACCGATCTCCGTCTTCGGCTTCACCATCGGCATCACCGCCTTCGCCGCGATCTTCGTGCTCACCGGCACGGTGGCGCTCGGGGTCCGGCAGCGGCTGCGCGAACTGGCGCTGCTGCGCACCATCGGGGCGACCCCGCGCCAGCTCCGTCGGCTGCTCGGGGTGGAGAGCCTGGTCCTCGCCGCCGTCGCCGCGCTGCCGGGGCTGCCGCTCGGCGTGCTCGTCGCGCACCTGGTGGCGGCCCGGTTCCGGCACCTCGGGGTGGTGCCGGCGCAGTTCACCGTGCGGGTCAACCCGGTGGTGCTGTTGCTCGCCGGGTTTGCCGGGGCGCTCGTCACCCTGGTCGCCGCGCGATTCGCCGGCCGCCGGGCGGTCCGGATCGCGCCGGCCCAGGCGCTCACCGAGACCGCCGTCGCCCCGCGCGGCGGGATGCTGGCGCGGTCCGCCATCGCCCTCGTCGCCGCGGGCGGCGCGGTCGCCGTGCTGACCTTCGTGCCGCTCGGCGGTCCGTTCGGCATGGGCATGACCTTCATCTCGTCGGCGCTGCTGCTCTGCACGGTCGCCGCGCTCGGCCCGCTGCTGGTCCGCCTGGTCACCGCGGTGCCACGACGGCTCAGCGCCGGTACCGGAGCCGCCGGCTGGCTGGCCGCCGCCACCACCCGCGCGGAGGTCCGCCGCACCGCCGCGGTGGCCGTGCCGCTGGTGCTGATGTTCGCGATCAACGCGCCGCTGCTGCTCAACGGCGAGTTGCTCACCCGGCTGGCGGGCGACCAGCAGTCGGCGCGGCTCGCCGGGGCCACCACCCTGGTGACCGGCGCGACCGGCCTGCCGCTCGACACCGCGGCGCGGGTGGCCGCACTGCCCGGCGTCACCGGGGCGGTGGCGACCGTGCCCACCCGCGTGGTGCTCGCCCGGGGTGGCAAGCCCCAGGACTACGCCGCGCAGGGCCTGCTGCGGACCGGCGCGGACGGCGCTCTCGACCTGGCCGTCGAGGCCGGCGCGCTGGCCGGGGACGGGACGTTCGCAGCCAGCGCCGACCTGGCCGATGCATACGGCTGGCGGCTCGGCGACGAGGTGCCGCTCTGGCTTCCCGACGGGGAGCGGGTGGTCCTGCGGCTCTCGGCCCGCTACACCCGGCACCGCGGGTTCGGCGAGCTGACCCTGCCGGCCGGCCTGGTCGCCGCCCACGATCCGCACGGTCTGGTGACCATGGTCGCCTTGCGGCACTCCGACGGCGCGGTGACCGACCGGATCCGGCAGCGCTGGCCCGACCTGCGGGTGCTGCCGACCGCGGCGGCGACCCGTACCGACGACGGCAACCAGCAGGGCGCGTGGGAACTGCTCGTGGTGGTCTCGCTGGGCTTCGCCGCGATCGCCGTGGTGAACACGTTCGCCATCTCGGCGGCCGCCCGCCGGCGGGAGTTCACCGACCTGCGGCTGGCGGGCGCCACCGCCCGGCAGGTGCACCGCCTGGTGGACCGGGAGGCGCTGATCACGGTCACGGCCGGGCTGGTCCTCGGGGTTGCGGTCACCAGCGCGGTGCTCGTCCCGTTCAGCGTCGCTCAGGACGGGGTGTTCCGGCTGGTGGTGGCCCCTGCGACGTACCTGGTCCTGCTCGCCGGGGTGGCCGGGCTGGGGCTGGCCGGCGGCGCCCTCCCGGTTCGGCTCGTGCTCCGGCGCCGCGACCTGCCGGCCCTCGGGGACCGGTGACCGTACGCCCCCGGGCCGCCGCCGGCACGTCGGCGGTGGCCCGGACCGCTACGATCCGCCGGGTGACGACGGCGACCGCCCGGAGCGTGGCGTACCTGGCGGCCGGGATCCTGGCCGGTGCCGCCGGATTCGCCTGGACGGTGGCGGCGCTGGTCACCGTCGGCCTGCTCTCGGTGACCCAGCTCGGCGGCCCGGCGTTCCTCGGCGCGGCCTGGGTGACCCGCCGGCTCGCCACCGCCGAGCGGCACCGGGCCGGATGGGTTCTCGGCCGGCCGCTGGACGAGCCGTACGAGCCGGCCGCGCCCGGGACGGTACGCGAGCGGGTCGCCGCCGTCGCCCGGCAGCCGGCCAGCTGGCGGGACCTGGCCTGGCTGGTGGTGTGCTTCCCGGTCGGTCTGGTCACCGGCGTGGCGGGGACGGTGCTGGCCGCCGTGCCGGTGGCTGCCGTCCTCGCGCCCGGATGGCTCTGGGCGGTGCCGAACGGGAACGCGCCGTGGCCGCTGCGGCCGCTGCTCACCACCACGCCGGGCCGGTTCGCGCTCGCCGCGATCGGGCTCCTGGTGCTTCCGGTGGCGGCCTGGCTGCTCCGGGTGCTGGCGCGGGGCGTGGCATCCGGCGCGCGGGCCCTGCTGGCGCCGGGCGCGCACCTGCGTCTCGTCCGCGAGGCGGCCCGGCTCGCCGAGACCCGCGCGCGGGTCGTCGACGCGCAGGCCGCCGAGCTGCGGCGGATCGAGCGCGACCTGCACGACGGTGCACAGGCCCGGATCGTGGCGGCCGGCATGACCCTGGCCCTGGCCGCCCGGAAGATGCGGGCCGGCGGGCCGGCGGTGTCCGACGTGGACCTGGCCCGGTCCCAGCTCGACGAGGCACTGGCGGAACTCCGTCGGCTGGTCCGAGGGATCCATCCGCCGATCCTCACCGACCGGGGCCTGCACGCCGCCCTCGCCGCCCTGGCCGCCGACAGTCCGCTCGACGTCAGGTTGTGCGGCGATCCGGACGCACGCCATCCGGCGGCCGTGGAGTCGGCGGCCTACTTCGTGGTGGCGGAAGGGCTGGCGAACGCCGCCAAGCACGCCGACGCGTCCCGCTGCACGATCGCCCTGGTCCCCGGCACGGGCACGCTGACGGTGAGCCTGACCGACGACGGGAAAGGCGGCGCCGACCTCGCGGGCAGCGGGCTGGACGGGCTACGCCGCCGCGTCGAGGCGCTGGACGGCGCGTTGACCCTCACCAGTCCACCGGGCGGTCCCACCGTCCTCCACGCGGAGCTGCCATGCGCATCGTGATCGCCGAAGACCTGCTGCTCCTCCGCGACGGGTTGGTGCGACTGCTCACCGACACCGGGCACGAGGTGGTGGCCGCGGTCGACAATGCCGACGAACTGCTCGACGCGGTCGAGCGGCACCGGCCCGACCTGTCCCTGGTGGACGTCCGGCTACCGCCCGGCTTCCGGGACGAGGGGTTGCGCGCCGCGCTCCGGCTGCGGGCCGACGGGCGGGACGCCCGGGTGCTGATCCTGTCGCAGTACGTCGAGCGGGCGTACGCCGCCGAACTTCTCGCCGACGGTCGGGGCGGGGTGGGTTACCTGCTCAAGGACCGGGTGACCGCGCTGGACGACTTCCTGGACGCGGTGGACCGGGTGGCGACCGGCGGGACGGTGATGGATCCGGAGGTGGTGCGCCAGCTCTTCACGCGCAACAGCCGACGGTCCGGCGTGGACGCGTTGACCCCGCGGGAACGTGAGGTGCTGGGGCTGATGGCGCAGGGGATGTCGAACTCGGCGATCTGCGCGGCCCTGGTGCTCGCCCCGGTGAGCGTCGAGAAGCACATCACCAACATCTTCGCCAAGCTCGACCTGCCACCGGCCGACGACGCGCACCGTCGGGTCCGGGCCGTGCTCGCGTATCTCAACGGGTGACCCGCCGGACTAGGCTCTCCGGTCGTGGACGCACCCCGCCTCGCCGCGCCCGTGGCCGGCGCCGTCACCCGATTCCTCGCCGGCGCCGGCCTGCTGCTGCGCGGCCTCGGCCTCTACGTCCGCAGCCCGGGGCTGATGCTGCTCGGGATCGTGCCGGCGCTGATCTCCGGCGTGCTCTTCGTGGCCCTGTTCGCCACCCTGCTGTACTTCGTGGACGACCTGGCCGCGCTGGTCACGCCGTTCGCGGACGACTGGTCGGGGACCTGGCGGAGCCTGATCCGGGTGGCGGCCGGCCTGGCTGTCGTCGGGCTGGCCGGCCTGCTCGGGGTGCTCACCTTCACGGCGGTCACGCTGGCCGTCGGCGACCCGTTCTACGAGAAGATCTCCGAGCGGGTCGAGGAGCGTCTCGGCGGCACGCCCGGCGCCGTCGACGTGCCGTTCTGGGCCTCGCTGCGGCGCAGCATCCGGGACTCGGTGCGCCTGGTGGCCATCTCCGCGCTGGTGGGCGTACCCCTCTTCGTGGCCGGCTTCATCCCGCTGGTCGGGCAGACGGTGGTCCCGGTGGTCGGCGCCCTGGTGGGCGGCTGGTTCCTCGCCCTGGAGCTGGTCGGCGCGCCGTTCTACCGGCGCGGCATGCGCCTGCCGGAGCGGCGGTCGTTGCTCAAGGCGGACCGGCCGACCACCCTGGGCTTCGGGGTGGCGGTCTTCCTCTGCTTCCTGATCCCGCTCGGCGCGGTGCTGGTCATGCCGGCCGCCGTCGCCGGCGCCACCCTGCTGGCCCGCCGGTCGCTCGGGCAGTCCGTCGTCGAGGAGGCGTGACATGGAGACGGTCCTGATCGAGGGGGACATCACCGCGCAGCAGGTCGACGCGATCGTCAACGCGGCCAACTCCTCGCTCCTCGGCGGCGGGGGCGTGGACGGCGCGATCCACCGCAAGGGCGGGCCGGCCATCCTGGAGGAGTGCCGGGCGCTGCGCGCCTCCCGCTACGGCCGGGGCCTGCCCACCGGAGAGGCGGTCGCCACCACGGCGGGCAACCTGCCGGCCCGCTGGGTGGTGCACACCGTCGGGCCGGTCTTCTCCCCGCGCGAGGACCGGTCGGCGCTGCTGCGCGACTGCTACGCCAACAGCCTCCGGATCGCCGACGACCTGGGCGCGCTGAGCGTCGCCTTCCCGCTGATCTCCGCCGGCGTCTACGGCTGGCCGGTCGAGGACGCGGTGGCCCAGGCGCTGGCCGTGCTGCACGCGGCCACCCCGGTCAACGTCTCCGAGGCCCGGCTGGTGCTCTTCGGCGCCGACACCTACGCGACGGCCGTCCGGGTCGCCGCCGGGCGCTAGTCGAGGTCGCGCAGGCAGGACCACTGGCTGGCCACCGGCCGGTAGCCGAGCCGGGCGTTGACCGCCAGCATCGGCCCGTTCGCCTCGTCGTTCGAGGTGTACGCGGTGCGTACCCCGGATGTCGCCGCCCGGTGCAGCGCGGCCTGCTTCGCCAGCCGGGCCAGCCCCCGGCCCCGGTGCTCCGGGACGGTGCCGGTGAAGTCCGACCACATCCGGTCGCCGTCCCGCTTGACCAGGCTCACGGCGACCAGCCTGCCGTCCACCTCGGCCAGCGTGCTGGCGTCCCGGTCCAGCCCCAGGTTGTCCCAGACCTCGTGGTGCCAGACGTCGTAGCCGAGCGCGTCGGTCGGTACGTCGCCCGGCTCGTCCAGCGACGCCTCGGCGTCCACTCGGTGGACCTCACGCGGGTCGACCTCGGCGGCCGGCACCAGCCGTACGCCGGGCGGCGGCTCGGGCATCGGCGGCGCGGGCCGGAGGTCGAGCGCGGAGTAGCGCAGCTCCCGGCTGGGTGTGAAGCCGTGCCGGCGGGCGAACGGCAGGGACCCGGGCTGGGACCAGGTGAGCAGCCGCTTCGCGCCGAGCAGGCGCAGGTGGGCGAGCGCGGCGTCCAGGAGGGCCGTGCCGACTCCCCGGAGCCGGTGCGCCGGGTGGACGTGCAGGGTCGAGATCTCCCCGACGTTCGCCGCGGAGGTCTGGATGTTGAGGTACGCCGACACCCAGCCGACCACCTGCCCGTCCGCCTCCGCCACCCACGCCGCCCAGTCCTCACCGGGCGGCGGCTGGGCGATCATGCGTCGCGTCGACTCGACGCCGCGCACCAGGTACGGGTGGACGACACCGCGCAGCGCCACGACGCCGGGCGCGTCCTCGGGGCGGGCAGGTCGGATCAGCTCGTCGGTCATTCGGGCGACCCTAGAGCGGTCGCCCGCCACCGGCGACGGATTTACCGAGCCCCGGCGGCGACCACCGGCCGCACTCAGCCGGCGTCGGCCCGGACGGCGGCGACCGCCTCGACCTCCACGAGTTGGTCCCGGTAGCCGAGCACGGCCACTCCGAGCAGCGTGCTGGGTGGATCGTGGTCGCCGAACGCGTCCCGGACGACCTGCCAGACGGACACCAGGTCGGCACGGTCACCGCTGGCCACGTAGACCGTGGTCCTGACGACGTCGGCGAGCCCGGCGCCGGCCGCGCCCAGCGCCGTCTCCAGGT
This sequence comes from Micromonospora sp. A3M-1-15, assembly GCF_024213425.1. Classification (NCBI taxonomy): domain Bacteria; kingdom Bacillati; phylum Actinomycetota; class Actinomycetes; order Micromonosporales; family Micromonosporaceae; genus Micromonospora; species Micromonospora sp. A3M-1-15. Next base: position 342,590 of record NZ_JANAVK010000002.1, read on the forward strand.
TGGCCATCACCTGCCGGGCCTGGCCGGCGGGGTCGCCGGGCGCGACGGTCCGCCCCTCGGCGTCCAGCGGGCAGGCCCCGGCCGTGAAGATCAGCCGCGCGGGCGGCGCGACCTCGGCCGCGTACGCGTACTCCGCGACGTCGGAGAGCTGGGGCGCGCGGATCAGGTGCACGATGCCGGTCACGGCGCGACCCTAGCGCCGGTCGCCCCGGCCCGCGACGCAATACTCCGGCTAGGCCGACTCGCGCACCACCAGCTCGGTGGGGAGCACGAGCGCCTGCTCGACCTGCTCGCCCGCGGCGATCCGGAGCAGTTGCCGGGTCATGGCCCGCCCCAGCTCCACTATCGGCTGCTTCACGGTGGTCAAGGGCGGCTCGGTGTACGCCGCCGTCTCGATGTCGTCGAACCCGATCACCGCGACGTCGTCCGGCACCCGCCGGCCGGCCTCCCGCAGCGTGCGCAGCGCGGCGTGCGCCATGAGGTCGGATGCCGCGAACACCGCGTCCAGCTCCGGGTCGGCGGCGAGCAGCTGCCGCATGGCGGCCGTGCCGGATTCCCGGGTGAAGTCGCCGTACGCGACCAGCTCCGGCAGGCCGGCCGCGGCGACCGTCTCCCGGTAGCCGACGAGCCGTTCGATGCCGGCGACCATGTCCTGCGGCCCGGCGATGGTGGCGATCCGCCGCCGACCGTTCCCGATCAGGTGGCGGACCGCCTCGGCCACCCCGCCGACGTGGTCCACGTCGACGTAGGGCACCTCGGCGCCGTCGAGGGGGCGGCCGCTGCACACCACCGGGATGCCGAGTCGGGCCAGCCGGCCGGGGAGCGGGTCCTCGCCGTGCAGCGAGGCGAAGAGCACCCCGTCGACGTGCCGCCCGGTGGTGTACCGCTCGACCCGTTCGTGCCCGGCCGGCGAGCCGGCCAGCATCAGCACGAGCTGCTTGTCCGCCGCCTCCAGCTCCTGGGCCGCGCCGCGGATGATCCCCGGGAAGACCTGGTCGTCGGAGAAGACCCGGGTGGCCGCCTCGGGCATGACCAGCGCGACCGAGTCGGTGCGCTGGGTGACCAGGCTGCGGGCGGCGAGGTTCGGGACGTAGCCCAGTTCCTCGACCGCCCGGCGGACCGCCTGCTGGATCGACTCGGCGACCGTGGTGGAGCCGTTGACGACCCGGGAGACCGTGGCCCGGGACACGCCTGCCCGTCTGGCCACCGCCTCCAGGGTCGGTCGCTGTGCCGTCGTCATCCCCGTCACCACCACCTCGTCACAGCCCGTTCCGGGAGATCACCTCCTGGTACCAACGGGCACTTTCCTTCGGTGTGCGCCGCTGGGTCAGGTAGTCGACGTGGACGATCCCGAACCGCTTCCGGTAGCCCTCGGCCCATTCGAAGTTGTCCAGCAACGACCATACGAGATAACCGCGCAGGTCGACGCCGCGGGCGAGGGCCTCGTGCACGGCGCGCAGGTGCCCGTCGAGGTAGGCGACCCGGTCGGTGTCCGCCACCGAGCCGGTCCCCTCGGTGTTCCGGTCCGGGAAGGCCCCGCCGTTCTCCGTGATGATCAACGGTAGGCCCGGGTAGTCGGCGGCCACCCGCTCCAGCAGCCGGGTGAGACCGGCCGGCTCGATCATCCAGCCCATGTCGGTGAGCGGCCCGACCGGCGGCAGGAACTCGACGCCGCCCTCGGTGCCCGGGTACGCGCTGCTCCCGGCCCCGCCCGCCCGGCCGGCCACGTAGGTGGGCGCGTAGTAGTTGAGCCCGAGCAGGTCGAGCGGCGCGGCGATCACCTTCTCGTCCCCGTCGCGGACGAAGTCCGGCTCGACGATCCGGCCGACGTGGGCCAGCACGTCGTCCGGGTAGCCGGCGCCGGTCAGCGGGTCCAGGAAGATCCGGTTCTGGAGGCCGTCGACCAGCCGCACCGCGGCGGCGTCGGCCGCGCTGCCGGCGTCGGCCGGCTGCACGTCGGCCAGGTTGAGGGTGATCCCGACGACCTCCGCGCCGGCCGCGCGCAGCGCCCGGGCCGCCAGGCCGTGGCCGAGCAGCAGATGGTGTACGGCCCGGAAGGCCGCCCCCGCGTCCCGCCCGCCGGGCGCGTGCACCCCGTTGCCGTAGCCGAGGTACGCCGAGCACCACGGCTCGTTGAGCGTGGTCCAGGTGCGGACCCGGTCGCCGAGGCGCTGGTGCACGGCGAGGGCGTAGTCGGCGAAGTGCTCGGTGGTCTCCCGCGCGGTCCAGCCGCCCCGGTCCTCCAGCGCCTGCGGCAGGTCCCAGTGGTAGAGCGTGACGATCGGGTCGATGCCCCGGTCCAGCAGGGCGTCCACGAGCCGGTCGTAGAAGTCGAGGCCGCGCGGGTTGACCGGGCCGGTGCCGTCGGGCCGGATCCGGGGCCAGGCGACCGAGAAGCGGTACGCCCGCAGCCCCAGGTCCGCCATGAGTGCCACGTCGTCGGCGTACCGGTGGTAGTGGTCGCAGGCCACGTCGCCGGTGTGCCCCTGGAACACCTTTCCGGGCGTACGGCTGAAGGTGTCCCAGATGGACGCGGCGCGCCCGTCCTCGGCGACCGCGCCCTCGATCTGGTACGCGGCGGTGGCCGCCCCCCAGACGAAGCCCTCGGGGAACCGCAGCTCCGTCGCTGGGTTGCCGTTCGTTCGCGACTGCGGGGCTCGCAGAACCGGCTCACTCCTCGCGCTCACGCCTTCACCGCACCTTCCATGATCCCGCCGATGATCTGGCGGCCGAACACGACGAACACCAGCAGCAGCGGCAGGGTGGCGATGGCCGTGCCCGTGAACACCTGCGACATGTCCTGGTAGTAGCCGTCGGACAGGGCCCGCAGCGACAGTTGCACGGTCGGGTTCTCCGGGTCGTTGAGCACCGCGTACGGCCACAGGAAGTCGTTCCAGGTGGTCATGAAGGTGAGCAGGCCGAGCACGGCGGCGGCCGGGCGCAGCGCGGGCAGCACCACGTTCCAGTAGATCCGCGCGGTGTTGCAGCCGTCCATCCGGGCGGCCTCGATCAGTTCGGTGCTGACCGCCTGGCCGGCGTACTGGCGCATCATGAACACGCCGAAGCCGGTGACCAGGGCCGGCACGATGACCGCGGGCAGCCGGTCGTTCCAGTTCAGCTTGGTCATCAGCATGTAGAGCGGGATCACGCCGAGCTGGGTGGGCACCATCATGGTGGCCACGATGACCAGCAGCAGCGCGTTGCGCCCGTGGAAGCGCAGCTTGGCGAAGGCGAACCCGGCCAGGGTGGAGAAGAAGACCACGGAGACGGTGACCGTGCCGGCCACGATCGCCGAGTTGATGAGGCCGGTGAGGAAGTACGCGTCGGTGTTGTCGAACAGCCGGGCGATGTTGGCGCCCAGGTTGCCGCCCGGGGTGAGCGGGGGCGGGACCTGGCCCATGGCGTCGCTGGTCCGGCTGGCCACCACGAACATCCAGTAGATCGGGAAGATCGACATCAGGGCCGTGACGCCCAGCGCCAGGTAGGTGAGCCGGCCGGCCGACCAGAGGCGGGTCATCAGGAGTCCTCCTTGCGCGCGCCGCCGCCGAGCCGGCGGAGGAGCAGGACGTTGATGGCCGCGACCACCGCGATGAGCGCGAAGAGCAGCCAGGCGATCGCCGAGCCGTAGCCGAAGTTGTAGTGCGGCGCGAAGGCGTTCTCGAACATGTACATGGTCACGGTCTGCGACTCGCGCAGCGGGCCGCCGCGGATCGCGTTGGTGCCCGAGTTGAACAGCCGGGGCTCGGTGAAGAGCTGGAGGCCGCCGATGGTGGAGATGATGACCGCGAAGATGATCGTCGGCTTGAGCAGCGGGACGGTGATCGACCAGAACTGCCGGGACCGGCCTGCCCCGTCGATCGAGGCGGACTCGTAGAGGTCGCGCGGGATGGCCTGCATCGCGGCCAGGAAGATCAGCGCGTTGTAGCCGGTCCATCGCCAGTCGACCATCGTGGAGATGGCCACCCAGGAGGCGAGCCGGTTGGCCTTCCAGTCGATCGCGTCGACACCGACGTGGTCGAGCAGCCAGTTGATCATGCCGAACTCGCGGCCGAAGAGCACCGCGAAGACGATCGCCACGGCGGCGGTCGAGGTGACGTTCGGGATCAGCACCGCCATCCGCCAGGCGGTTCGTGCCCGGAGCTGCCGGTTGAGCAGGTTGGCCAGCCAGAGCGCCAGCAGCAGCTGCGGGACCGTGGAGATGACGAAGATGCCGAGGGTGTTGACCACCGAGTGCCAGAAGTCGGGGTCGCCCAGCAGCTGGCTGTAGTTGTCCAGGCCGACGAACGGGTGCTCGGCGCCGAGCAGGTCCCAGTCGTGCAGCGAGACCCAGAAGGTGTAGACCAGCGGGTAGATCCCGAAGACCCCGAAGAGCAGGAAGAACGGGGCGACGTACAGGTAGGGCGAGTACTTCGTGTCGAACCGGCTGAGCCGGACGCCCCGGGAGGGGCGGGGGACACGGTGCGCCGGCTTGACCGGCGGGCGGGCGTCGAGCTGGACTGCCATGGCCCGGGACTCCTTTCCGCCGTGCGGGCGGCACCCGTCACCGGGGACCGCCCGCACGTCTGGCTCGGGTTACTTGGCAGCGGCCTTCTTGGCGTTCCCGACCGCGTCGGTCCAGCCCTGCTCCGGGCTGCGCTTGCCCAGCTCCACGGTGCGGACGGCGTTCTCCACCTCGGTGCGGACGGCCTGGTTCTTCGGGCCCATGTAGACCGGCTTCAGGCTCTTGGCGCCCTCGGCGAAGATCTTGCCGACGGGGGCCGCCGAGAAGTACGCGTTCGTCGAGTCGACGATGGCCGGGTCCGCCAGCGCCTGCGGCGACGAGGGCAGCGGGCCCTTGAGCTTGAACGCGCCGATCTGGCCCTTGGCGCTGGTCAGGAACTTCGCCAGCTCGATCGCCTCGGCCTGGTGCTTGCCCTGCTTCGGCACGGCGAGGAAGGAGCCGCCCCAGTTGCCGCCGTTGCCGGGGACCTGGGCGATGTCCCACTTGCCCTTGGCGCCCGGACCGGCGTTGCCCTCGATGACGCCGGTCATCCACGCCGGGCAGGCGATGGTGGCGAACTTCGACTGCTTGAACGCGGAGACCCACTCCTCCGACCACGACCCGTACTTGCCGGACAGGCCCGAGTCGATGATGTCCATGGTGGTGTCGTACGCCTGCCTGACCGCCGGGTTGCTGTCGACGACCAGGTTGTTGCCGGTGTCGTAGTAGCTGTAGCCGGTCGTGTTGCCGGCGGTCTGGAGCAGGATGGTGTTGAACGTGTTGGTCGCCGCGTCGAGGAACGAGGCGCCGGTGTTCTTCGCCTTGAACTGCTCGCCGACCTTGATGTAGTCCGCCCAGGTGGGCCAGAGCTTCGAGACCGCCTCCCGGTCGGTGGGCAGGCCGGCCTTGGCGAACAGGTCCTTGCGGTAGCACATGGCCATGCCGCCGACGTCGGTGCCGAGGCCGATGAGCTGCTTGCCGTCGGCGGTGAGCCCCTGGTTCCACTTCCAGTCCAGGAAGTTGCCCTTCAGGTCGGCGGCGCCGTGGTCGAGCAGGTTGACGAAGTTCTGCGGGTTGGCCTTGTACTCGACCAGCAGCCCCTCCTCGATGGCGACGATGTCGCCCGCGCCCTTGCCCGCGGCGAGCCACTGGGTGAGCTTCGGCGAGTACTCGTCCAGGTTGCTGCCGGTGCCCCGCTCAACGATCTTCACGTTGGGGTGGCTGGCCATGTACTCCTTGTAGAGCTCGTCGTAGCCGAACTGGCCGAAGACGTCGACGGTGAGCGTGACCGGGCCGTCGGCGGCGGCCTCGTCGTCAGCGCCCCCGCAGGCGGTGGCGCCCAGCAGCGCGGTGGCGGCGACCAGGGCCACCGCGGCCAGGCGGCGACGCGTGAAGGTGACCATCTCTTATCTGACCCCTCTAGGTGTATCGGGTGGTGGCGGGTGGTTCCGGTACTGAGAGAGCGCTCTCACGACAGGGTGGTGGTTGCCCCCGACGCTGTCAAGAGAGCGCTCTCAGAGCGTCCCGAAAAAGGCGGAGAGTGGCGCTCCGATGGGAAACGCCGCTCTCCGCCTGATCTCCCGGAAGACCCTCCGGCGGGTCAGCCCACCCGCAGCCCGTCGAGCAGGCGGCGGTCGCCGGCCACCCCGAGGGCGTCGAAGCTGATCCGGCCCATCACCGCCAGCAGCAGGTCGCTGGCGGTGCCGGTGACCTGCGCGCGGGCGTGGTGGTCGTCGTGGTCGAGGATCGTCGCGGTGTCCAGCAGGGCCATCCCCTCGCCGCGCAGCCGCAGATACCACTCCTGGGCGGCGTCGGTGGCGGTCAACTGGACCACCCCGTGCCACTGGCCGGGCTGGATCCGCCGGCCCGCCGGCAGCCAGGTGTCCAGCACCTCGCTCACCCCGTCGGCCGCGAGCTTGGCCTCGATCGGCTCACCCGCGCCGATGGCGAGCTGGGCGTCCCAGCGGTGCACCGCCGTCTCGTGCGCCATCCGGCGCGGCCAGAAGGCCGCCTTCTTCGGCTGCGGAGCGAAGTTCCAGGCCGGGGCCTCCGGGTCCAGCGCCTCGAAGAGCGTGAGCAGCCGCTCGTACTCCTGCCCGTACCACTGGGCCGGGGTCAGGCCGGCCGGCGGCTCCGGGTGGTGCCGCTCCGGGCGGCTGGCCGTCCCGGCGGTCACCACCGTGCGGGCCCACACGTAGACCCTGGTGAGGTGGTGGGCGAGGTCGGAGACCGTCCAGCCGGGACAGGACAGCACCGGTGTCTCGGGGGGCGCCTCCGCGACGGCGGCGGCGAAGGCGGGACCCTCCGTCCGCAACGCGCCGATCCAGAAGTCCTTCGTGCCGTGCAGTCTGCTCATCGCCATCCTCCCGGGGGTGACCGGGCCACCAGTGGGTGCCGCGGCTACCCCTCAGCCTAGGGTGAAAGGCGTGTCAGACGTCTACGCCGAACCGACGACCGGAGCCGACCCGACCGACCCCGCCACCCTGGCGCGCTACACGACGCTGCGCCTCGGCGGCCCCGCCGGGCGGCTGGAGGTCGCCACCAGCGCCGACGACATCGTCCGGCAGGTGCGCGAGGCGGAGGCGCGGGAGCAGGCCGTCCTCCTGCTGGCCGGCGGCAGCAACGTGGTGATCGGCGACCAGGGCTTCCCCGGCACCGTCGTGCTCATCCGCTCCCGGGGGTTCCGGGTGGTCGCCGAGGACGCCGACACGGTCACCGTACGGGTCGAGGCCGGCGAGCCCTGGGACGACCTGGTCGCCGCCACCGTCGAGCGCGGCTGGTCGGGCCTGGAGTGCCTGTCCGGCATCCCCGGGTCCGCCGGCGCCACCCCGATCCAGAACGTCGGCGCGTACGGCCAGGAGGTCGCCGAGACGATCGTGGCCGTGGAGGCGTACGACCGGACCGAGGGAAGGGTGGTCCGGATCGCGGCGGCGGACTGCGGGTTCGCCTACCGGGGCAGCATCTTCAAGTACAGCGACCGCTGGGTGGTGCTCTCGGTCGACTTCCGGCTCACCCGCTCCCCGCTCTCCGGCCCGGTGCGCTACGCGGAGCTGGCCCGCGCGCTCGGCGTCGAGGTGGGCGACCGGGTGCCGCTGGCCGACGCCCGGGCCACCGTGCGGCGGCTGCGCGCCGGCAAGGGCATGGTGCTCGACGCGGAGGACCCGGACACCTGGTCGGTGGGCTCCTTCTTCACCAACCCCGTGCTGGAGCGGGAGGCGTACGAGCTGCTCCGGGAGCGCGCCGCCGACCTGGGCGAACCGCCGAACTGGCCGTGCCCGGGAGACACGGTCAAGGTGAGCGCCGCCTGGCTGATCGACAAGGCCGGCTTCGGCAAGGGGTACACCGGCCCCGAGGGCGTGGCCATCTCCACCAAGCACACCCTGGCCCTCACGAACCACACCGGCACCGCCAGCACGGCCGCCCTGGTCGCCCTGGCCCGCGAAATCCGCGACGGCGTCCAAACCCGCTTCGGCGTCCCCCTCCACCCCGAACCCGTCCTGATCAACTGCACCATCTGACCCCCCCGCCCCGCCCCCACCCCCACCCGCCTCGGTGATCATGAAGTTAGCGGCGACAAATCGGGCAAGAAATGGCGATAACTTCATGATCACCGCGGGTGGGCGGGGTGTCAGGTGGGGGCGATCGTCGGCCAGGGGAGGGTTACTTCGCCTCGGCGCCAGCGGTTCGGGCGGTTCAGGACGGGCCAGCCTGCCGCCTTGACGGCGGCGATGGTTCTTGTCCAGCGGTCGCGGGGGCCGAAGGGGGCGTAGCCGGCGGTGGACTGCCAGGCGCTCTCCAGGGCCTGGATCAGGTCGTGGACCGGCTCGCCGGGGACGTTGCGGTGGATGAGCGCCTTGGGCAGCCGCTCGGCCAGCTGGGCCGGGCCGGCCAGGGTGGTGAGCTTCGCGGCCAGGGTCAGCGTGCGCGGGCCGGTGGCGTCGAGCAGCACCCAGGCGCCGAGCCGCCCCAGCTCGTCGCAGGTTCCCTCGACCAGCAGCCCGCCCGGGGCGAGCCGCCCGGTGACCGTACGCCAGGCCTCGGCCACCTCGCCCTCGTCGTACTGGCGCAGCACGTTGAACGCGCGGACCAGGGCGGGGCGCAGCCCGGCCAGCTCGAAGCCGCCCCGGGCGAAGGTGAGCCCGGGCGGGTCGGCGGCCGGCTGGGCGGCGGCCACGCGTACCGGATCGATCTCCAGCCCGACCACCCGCACGTCGGCGCGGACCGCGGCCGCGAGCCGGGCCCGAAGCTCGACGGCGGTGACCGGGGTGGCGCCGTAGCCCAGGTCGACCACGAGCGGGTCGGCGGCGGCGCGCAGCGCGTCCCCGCAGGTGGCGACGATCCAGTTGTCCACCCGCCGGAGCCGGTTCGGATTCGTCGTGCCCCGGGTGACCACCCCGAGCGGCCGGGCCATCAGTGCCTCCCCGTTCGCGACTGCGGGGCTCGCAAGATCGGCTCACTCCTCGCGCTTCACACTAGACCCGGTGCACCTTGTGCTGGGCGGCCTGAGCCAGCGGGCGGACCACGAGCTGGTCGATGTTGACGTGGTGCGGCCGGGTGGCGCACCAGGCGACGCAGTCGGCCACGTCCTCGGCGACCAGCGGCTCGGCCACCCCGGCGTAGACCGCGGCGGCCCGGTCGGTGTCGCCGCCGAACCGGACCAGGCCGAACTCCTCGGTCTTCACCATGCCCGGGTCGATCTCGATCACCCGCACCGGCCGGCCGCACAGCTCCAGCCGGAGCGTGCCCGCGATCGCGGTCTGCGCGTGCTTGGCCGCCGTGTAGCCGCCGCCGCCCTCGTAGACGACGTGCCCGGCGGTGGAGCCGACGATCACGACGGTGCCCGCGCCGGAGGACTCCAGCGCGGGCAGCAGTGCCTTGGTGACGCGGAGCGTGCCGAGCACGTTGACGTCGTACATCCACTGCCAGTCGCCCACGTCGGCGGACTCCACCGGGTCCAGGCCGCGCGCCCCGCCCGCGTTGTTGACGAGCAGGGTGACCGGGCCGGGCGCGGCGGCGGCCGCGGCGGCCAGGCCGGCGACCGACTCGTCCGAGGTCACGTCGCACTCCACCGCGGTGGCCGCGCCGCCGGCCGCCTCGATCTCCGCGACCAGGCCGGCCAGCCGGTCGGTACGCCGCGCGGCGGCGAGCACGTGGAAACCCTCGGCGGCCAGGCGGCGGGCGGTGGCCGCGCCGATCCCGCTGGACGCCCCGGTGACGATCGCGACTGAGGTCATCCGGTCATTCTCACCCGCCGCCCCGCTCCGCGCGGTGATGAGGTCCGTCACGCCCGGGACCCGCCGGGACGCATTTCCGAAGCCCGATGGGGAAGATGACACCCGGCGCGGAGGTTGACCGAGAAGCGCCGGTCGTGCGGGACGGCATCAACCGTGACAGAGGGAGCGGACGTGGCGGATGTGCACACCGGTGTCGGTCGTCAGCGAGGTGCCCTGCCGTGGCCCCGGCCGCGCCGGATCGCCACCCTCTCCGTCCACACCTCGCCGCTGCACCAGCCCGGTACGGGCGATGCCGGCGGCATGAACGTCTACATCCTGGAGGTCGCCCGGCGGCTCGCCGAGGCCGACGTCGAGGTGGAGATCTTCACCCGGGCCACCTCCGGTGACCTGCCCCCGGTGGTCGAGACGGCGCCCGGGGTGAGCGTCCGGCATGTCACCGCCGGCCCCCTTGAAGGGCTGACCAAGGAGGAGCTGCCCGGCCAGCTCTGCGCCTTCACGGCCGGAGTGCTCCGCGCCGAGGCCGCCCGCCCGCCGGGCCACTACGACCTGATCCACTCGCACTACTGGCTCTCCGGTCAGGTGGGCTGGCTGGCCAAGGAGCGCTGGGGCGTGCCGCTGGTGCACACCGCGCACACCCTCGCGAAGGTCAAGAACGCCCAGCTCGCCGTCGGGGACCGGCCCGAGCCCAAGGCGCGCGTCATCGGCGAGGAGCAGGTGGTCGCCGAGTCCGACCGGCTGGTCGCCAACACCCGCGTCGAGGCCCGCGACCTCATCGACCGGTACGGCGCCTTGCCCGCCCGGGTCGCCGTGGTGGAGCCCGGTGTGGACCTGGACCGGTTCCGCCCGGCCCCCGGCGACCGGGACGCGGCGGTCCTGGCGGCCCGCCACCGCCTCGGCCTGCCGACCAGCGGCTACGTGGTGGCCTTCGTGGGCCGGATCCAGCCGCTCAAGGCTCCGGACGTGCTGATCCGGGCGGTCGCCGCGCTGCGCGAGCGGGAGCCCGCGCTGGCCGACGAGGTGACCGTGGTGATCTGCGGCGGCCCGAGCGGCAGCGGGCTGGACCGCCCCACCGCCCTCATCGAGCTGGCCGGTTCGCTCGGCGTCGCCGACCGGGTCCGGTTCCTCCCGCCGCAGACCGGCGACGACCTGCCCGCCCTCTACCGCGCGGCCGACCTGGTCGCGGTGCCCTCGTACAACGAGTCGTTCGGGCTGGTCGCGCTGGAGGCCCAGGCGTGCGGCACGCCGGTGCTGGCCGCCGCCGTGGGCGGGCTGGTCACCGCGGTCCGCGACGGGGTCAGCGGGGTGCTCATCGACGGCCACGACCCGGTCGACTGGGCCCGTGCGCTGGCCCGCCTGCTGCCCGAGCGGCTGCGCCGGGCCGCCCTGGGCCGGGGCGCCGAGCGGCACGCCCGCGCCTTCTCCTGGCACCGCACCGCCTCCGGCCTGCTCACCGTCTACGGCGAGGCGATCGCCGACCACCGTGCCCGGCTGGCCCGCCGGCTCGGTGACCCCGCGCTCACCTGCTCCTGGTGAGCGCCCGTGGCCCGGCGGCCTCCGGTGGGCGGCCGTAAAGTGGGTGCGATGAGCCGCAGGAGTGAGGTCGCCGCGCTGATCGAGGCCGTGTGCGCGGAGCGCGAGCTGGAGTGGGAGTCCACCGGCGAGACGTCGTACGCGGTGACCCTGCCGGGGACGCACAAGCTCAAGACGATCTGCAACCTCATCGTGGGCGAGCACGCGCTGCGGGTCGAGGCGTTCGTGATGCGCCAGCCCGACGAGCGTCGCGAGGAACTCTGGGCCTGGCTGCTCCAGCGCAACGCCCGGATGTACGGGGTGTCGTTCTCCATCGACGCCGTCGGTGACGTCTACCTGACCGGGCGGGTCAACCTGGCCGGGGTGGACTCCGACGAGCTGGACCGCCTCCTCGGGTCCGTGCTGACCTACGCCGACGAGTCGTTCGACAGCATGCTGGAGATCGGCTTCGGCACCGCGATCCGCCGCGAGTGGGAGTGGCGGGTCAAGCGGGGCGAGTCGACGGCCAACCTGGCGGCGTTCGCCCACCTCTTCGAGCCCTCGACCCCGGCCGGGTCGGCCGCTGGAGGTTCGGACCCGTCCTGAGGGGTATGCCGCACCGCGCGGTGCGGCGAATCGGGACCCACCGCGGGCCGAGGACGGACTGTCGAGGAGCGTGTCCCATGGCTCAGCGCAACAGCTCAAGTCGCGGCACGACTGCGACGAGAACCAAACGCCAGCCCGGCAACCAGACGGCGAACACGCCGGGCATCTCCGAATCCGAGATCTCGCGGATGAAGGTCGACGACATCCGGGGCCAGTTGCGCCGGCGCGGGGTCTCCGGGCTCTCCGCCATGCGCAAGCCCGACCTGGTGAAGACCCTGGTCCGGAAGCTGCGGTCCGAGCAGGGCGGTGCGGCCCGGAAGAGCACCGGCCCGGCCGGCCGGCCGTCGGCGACGAAGAAGACGGCGGCGGCGAAGAAGACGACCGCGGCGCGCAGGACCGCGCCGTCGCGGGCCAAGGCCGCGCCGTCCGCGAAGGCCACCGGCGCCCGGGCGAAGGCGGCCCCGGCGAAGAAGGCGGCGGCCGGGCGGGCCAAGGCGGCCCCGGCGAAGAAGACGGCGGCCGCCCGGGCGAAGGCCGCGCCCGCGAAGAAGGCCGCGAAGACCGCGCCCGCGAAGAAGACCGCGAAGGCGGCGCCGGCGAGGAAGGCCGCGGGCGTCCGGGCGAAGGCGGCGCCGACGAGGAAGGCCGCGGGCACCCGGGCGAAGGCGGCGCCGACGAAGAAGGCGGCCACCGTTCCCGGGCCGGCCCTGGCACGGGCCACGGCCGCGACGGCCACCCAGGTCCGGAGCGGCCGGTCCGCCTCCCGGTCGGTGGGTTCGTCCCAGCAGATCATGTCGCTGGACGACCGTCCGGAACGTCCGGGGCGGAGTTTGGTGACGACCAACCACGAGGTCATCCAGCGGTGGGCCCGGGCGCGCAACGCCAAGCCGGCCACCATCGCCGGCACGGAGCGGGGCGACCGTCCCGGGGTGCTGACGTTCAACATCCCCGGATACCGGGAGAGCAGCCGGATCCGCGAGGTGAGCTGGGACGACTGGTTCCGGACGTTCGACTCGCGCGGGCTGAACCTGATCTACCAGGAGCAGATGCGGGACGGCCGGCAGAGCAACTTCTTCCGGACCGAGAACCCGAATCGCGAGGACGGCTGAGGTTTACGGGAATGGCCGACGGGAACCGGCTGTTGGCCAACGAAGAGACCGGAGCAGGGACAGCCGGGTTTCCGACACGGGTGCTGTGACGGGTAAGACAGCAATCTGGGTTGAATCCGGAATCCGGGCGAACTAACTTTATTGCACCGCGCCACGCTTGGAAACGTTCGGGGGAGCGGCGGATCGATCAGATCCGCGCAAGCGAGGCGCGAGGGATCGGGTGGATCACACCGTTGGGGGACGGTGCCACCCGTGGAACCGGCGGCGCGAGCGGGCGACGCTTACGGGGGTGAGGGTCGCCCGCCGCCGCCGGGTCGTACGGTGCGAGCGCCCATCACGACGGGGGTCGTGGTGGGCGCTCGACGCCGTTCCGGGGACGTTCAGCGCCCCGCCGTCACCGTCTCCGCCCGTTCCGCCGCCGCCCGCAGCGCGGCGACCCGCCGTTCCCGCGGTGGCCCGGCCAGCAGGTGACCGGCCGCCGCGACCAGGCCCAGGGCGCCCACCACGAGCCAGTGCCGTTCGCCGAGGTGCTGGAGGCTGAGCCCGCCCAGCGCCGGCGCCACGAAGGACGCCGCCGGGAAGGTCAGGTAGAACACCGACTGGTAGCGGGCGCGCAGCTCCGGCGGGGCGAGGTCCGCGTTGATCTGCGCGTTCGGTGGCGCGGCGAGCATCTGCCCGACCGTCCACACCACGGCGGCGCCCAGGTAGAGCGTCAGGCCGTCGGCGACGGTCAGCGCGCCGAAGCCGAGCGCCATGAGCCCGGTGGAGACCGCCAGCACGGTCGACTTCCGGTACGGCTCGATGAGCCGGGGCACGAAGAGCTGCCCGACCACGATGAGCGCGCCGCCGAGCGCCACCACCAGCCCGTACGCCGAGGGGCGCAGGCCGTCGGCCCGCATCGCCAGCGGCATGATCGTCGAGGTCTGCATGGTGAGCACGGCCAGCAGGAAGGTCAGCCCCACGAAGGCAAGGAAGGTGCGGTCGGTCAGTGCGGTGTGCAGCCCGGGCCGCCGGCCCGCCACCGCCCGTGGGGTGACCGCCGGGCGGTGGGTCAGGGTCTCCGGGACCTTCAGCGCGATGACCACGGCCGCCGCCAGCGTCGCCGCGGCGTCGACCAGGAACAGCGCGAGGAAGCTCGCCTCGGCGAGCACGCCGGCCAGCAGCGAGGCCACCGCCATGCCGAGGTTGAACGCCCAGAACTGCAGGTTGAACGCGCGGGAGCGGCGTGCCTCGGGCACCACGTCCACGATGGCGGCGACGAACGCCGGGCTGGGCATCGAGTGCACCATCCCGACCAGGGCGGCCAGCACGGCGATCACCGCCAGGTGCCGGCTGAACGCCAGCCCCACCATCAGCCCGGCCGCGCCCAGGTGGGCGGCGAGCAGGGTGGACCGGCGGCCCCACCGGTCGGCCAGCACCCCGCCGAGCAGCGTGCCGGCCGCGCCGCCGGCCCCGTACGCCCCGACCACCAGGCCGGCCAGCGACGCCGAGGCGCCCCGCGCGGCGGTGAGGTAGAGCGACAGGAAGAGCATGGCGAAGGCGCCGGCCCGGTTGATCAGCAGGCCGGACCAGAGGTACCAGAAGGTGGCGGGGAGCCCGCCGGCCGTGTCGTCCCACCAGCGCCGCAGGCCGCGCACCCGTCCTCCATGAAGGTTTGTTAACCGATCCGCCCTGCTGACCGTAGTGGGCCGCCCCGGCGTGCGCCTGGTGGCGCTGGTCACCACCGCCGGAAGGCGTACCTCAGGAGCCGGCGCGGACCGGCTCGGCGGGTGCGGTGGCCGCGGCCTCGGCCGCCTCCGGCACCGGGGTCCGGACCACGGTGACCGGCGTGACCGTGGTGCCCGCGGTGCGGAGCCGGGCCGCGCGCCGCTCCCGGGCCGGGCCGGAGACCAGGTGGGCCACCGCCATCACGGCGCCGACGACGGCGCAGGCGAGCCAGAGGGTCGTGTTGCCGGCGTGCTCCCGCACCAGGCCGCCGAGGACCGGCGCGGTCGCACCGGCGAGCTGCCAGGACAGCGAGAAGGCCCCCTGGTAGCGGCCGCGCAGCGCGGCGGGGGAGAGCTCGGCGATGAGGGTGGCGTTGGACGGCGAGTTGAGCATCTCGCCGACCGTCCAGATCAGCACGGTGAGGCCGTAGAGCCAGGCGGTGTCGGCGAACGCGGTCAGCCCGAAGCCGGCGCCCATCACGAGCGCGGCGAGCGCCAGCACGTGCGAGCGGCTCCGACCCTTGATCAGCTTGGGCACGAAGAGCTGGCCGACCACGATGAGCACCCCGTTGAGCGCGATCACCGAGCCGTAGGTCGCCGGGCTCAGCCCGGAGTCGCCCATGGCGATCGGCAGCATCGAGATGTGCTGGAGGAAGACCAGCGCGCCGAACAGGTTGAGCGCCACGAAGCCCAGGAAGACCCGGTCGGTGAGGATGGTCCGCAGGGCGCCCGCGGGGGCCGCCGCGCCCTTGCTCACCGGTCCGGCGTGCGCCGACCGGGTCTCCCCGACGCGGGTGAAGATGATCAGCGCGGTGACCAGCGTGGTCGCCGCGTCGACCAGGAAGAGCAGCAGGTAGCTGGACTGGGCGGCCACGCCGGCCAGCACGGCGGCGCAGGCGAAGCCCAGGTTGATCGCCCAGTAGTTCAGCGAGAAGGCGCGCAGCCGGTCCTTCTCCGGCACCACGTCGACCATCATGGCGCCGAACGCCGGGCGGGCCGCCTCGGCGAACGTGCCGAGCAGCAGCGCGCCCAGCGCCACCGCCCAGAGCGGCCGGGCCAGGCCGAGCGCGACCATCATGGTGGCGGCGCCGAGGTGCGCGGTGAGCAGGGTGGGCCGGCGTCCCCACCGGTCGGTGAGGGTGCCGCCGATCGTGGTGCCGACCGCGCCGCCGACGCCCCAGAGCCCGATGACCAGGCCGGCCTGCGAGGCCGAGAAGTCACGCTCCTGGGTGAGGTAGATGGCCAGGAAGACCAGGACGAACGAGCCGAGCCGGTTGATCAGGGTGCCGGTCCAGAGGTACCAGAAGGTCCTCGGTAGCCCGCCTGTGGTGTCCCGGAACCAGCCCTGCACCGTCCGCATCCCCGCGCCCCCGTATTGGTAATGACCGAGCTATCCTCAGCGCCTTACAACCTAGTCCCGCCCCGGAACGCCGGTCATCAGCTTTTCCACGTGGTGGTCGTCACGACCCGTCCCCGCGTGTCCGCCGGGCCGGTACGGCAGGATGATCCGCATGACTGCGAGCGAGGGGCCCACCGTCGGGACGCTGGTCCTGCTGCGGCACGGCGAGAGCGACTGGAACGCCAAGAACCTCTTCACCGGCTGGGTCGACGTCGACCTGACGGCCAAGGGCGAGACCGAGGCGCGGCGCGGCGGCGAGCTGCTCCGCGAGCACAACCTGCTGCCCGACGTGGTGCACACGAGCGTGATGCGCCGCGCGATCCGCACCGCCGAGCTGGCGCTGAACGCCGCCGACCGGCACTGGATCGCGGTGCGCCGGTCGTGGCGGCTCAACGAGCGCCACTACGGCGCCCTCCAGGGCAAGAACAAGAAGCAGACCCTGGACGAGTACGGCGAGGAGCAGTTCATGCTCTGGCGCCGGTCGTACGACACGCCGCCGCCGCCGATCGACGACGCGGACGAGTGGTCGCAGGTCGGCGACCCCCGGTACGCGCTGCTGCCGACCGAGCTGATGCCGCGCACGGAGTGCCTCAAGGACGTCGTCGAGCGGATGCTGCCCTACTGGTACGACTCGATCGTGCCGGATGTCCTGGCCGGCCGGACGGTGCTGGTGGCGGCGCACGGCAACTCGCTGCGCGCCCTGGTCAAGCACCTCGACCAGATCTCCGACGAGGCGATCGCCAAGCTGAACATCCCCACCGGCATCCCGCTCCGCTACGACCTGGACCCCGACCTGCGCCCGCAGGTCCTCGGGGGCACCTACCTCGACCCCGAGGCCGCCAAGGAGGCCGCCGCGGCGGTCGCCAACCAGGGCCGCTGACGCCGACGACGGATGGCCCCCGGGTGACCGGGGGCCTTCGTCGTGTCCGGGTCAGCTCGCCGAGGGCGCGGTCTCGCCGGTGATCAGGTAGACCACGTGCTCGCCGGCGTTCACCGCGTGGTCGGCGAAGCGCTCGTAGAAGCGGCCCAGCAGGGTCGCGTCGATGGCGGTCTCCACCCCGTACGGCCAGTCGTCGCCGAGCAGCACGCCGAAGAGGCTCTTGTGCAGGTCGTCCATGGTGTCGTCGTCGCGGTCCAGCTCGGCGGCCAGGTCGGCGTCGGGCTTCGCGAGCACCGAGGCGATCTTCTCGGCCATCCGGTCCGCGATGGCGGCCATGTCCGTGAAGACCGGGCGCAGCTCGGCCGGCACCGCCGGTGACGGGTGCCGGCGCAGCGCCGTCTTGGCGACGTGGTCGGCCAGGTCGCCCATCCGC
This sequence comes from Micromonospora sp. A3M-1-15, assembly GCF_024213425.1. Classification (NCBI taxonomy): domain Bacteria; kingdom Bacillati; phylum Actinomycetota; class Actinomycetes; order Micromonosporales; family Micromonosporaceae; genus Micromonospora; species Micromonospora sp. A3M-1-15. The sequence continues at coordinate 359,946 of NZ_JANAVK010000002.1, forward strand.
TCCAGATCGGCGGCCACGTGCAGGGCGGTGATCATGGCGCGCAGGTCGGAGGCGACCGGCGCCTGCCGGGCCAGCAGGTCGCAGACCCGCTCCTCCACGTGCCGGTACAGCTCGTCGATCTCGGCGTCCCGCGCGATCACCGTCTCGGACGCGGCGCGGTCCGCGGTGAGCAGGCCCCGGGTGGCCTGCCGCATGGCCGCCCGCACCCCCTCGGCCATGTCCACCAGCAGCTGGCTGACAATCTGCAGGTCGGCCCGGAACTCGTCGCGCATCGTCACTTCCTGGGGTCGGTGGTCGCCGTCCCGACCGGAGGGGCCGAGGTACGGCGTGAGCAGGTGCGCGACCCACGGTAGGCCGGAGGAACCGGCGTCGAGATGAACGCGGGTTAACGACGCGGGGCCCGCGAGTGAACATTCCCGGAAGTGAGAGTGATTCGTCCCGTTCTGACCGGTCGCCGGGTTAACAATGACCCTACGATCGCCGGGTGGAATGGGCGGTGGCGGTCGTGGTGGCCGTGGCGCTGGCGACCGGGCTGGTCGCCGGCCTCCTGCTGTCCGGACCCGTTCAGCAGTGGCGGCGCCGGTCGGCGCCGCCGGGAGGCCAGACCTCCCGCCGCAGCACAGGGAGGCCCGCGATTCCCGACGACCAGCAGGGCGGGCTCTCCGGGCTCGGCCGCAAGACGGTCGACGCGCTGCGCGCCGGCGTGGTGGTGCTCGACCCGGACGACATGCCGGTGCTCGTGAACCCGGCCGCCCGGGCAATGGGCCTGCTCCGCACCGGTGCCACACCCGGCTCCATCGCCGCGCACCCGTTGATCCGTACCCTCGCGGGGCAGGTCCGGCGCACGGGCGTGCGCCGCGAGATCGAGCTGGACCTCCCGCGGGGCCGCGACAGCGCGGGGGACAACCCGCTCGGCGTGCACCTGCGCGCCATGGGGCTGGGCGCCGGCTACATCTCGATCGAGGCGGCCGACGTCACCGAGTCGCACCGGCTGGCCCGGGTACGGCGGGACTTCGTGGCAAACGTGAGCCACGAGCTGAAGACCCCGATCGGCGCCCTCCAACTCCTCGCCGAGGCGCTGGTCGACGCCACCGAACCGGCCGGCGACGGGCCGGCCGAACTCTCCGAGGACCTGGTCGCCGCCCGGCGGTTCGCCGAGCGGATCCAGCACGAGTCCACCCGGCTCGGCCGGCTGGTGCAGGAACTGCTGGAGCTCACCCGGCTCCAGGGCGCCGAGCCGCAGCCCGCCCCCGAGCCCGTCTCGCTGGACTGGGTGATCGCCGAGGTGGTCGACCGGACCCGCACCGCGGCCACCGCCCGGCACGTGGAGATCGTCGTCGACGGGCAGCGGGGGCTCACCGCGTACGGCAGCGACAGCCAGCTCGCCACCGCGGTCGCGAACCTCGTGGAGAATGCGATCAACTACTCGGCCGAGGACACCACCGTCCGGGTGACCGCACGGGCCACCGACGAGCACGTCGAGATCGCCGTCGCCGACCAGGGCATCGGCATCGCCCCGAACGAGGTCGACCGGATCTTCGAGCGGTTCTACCGGGCCGACCAGGCCCGCTCCCGGGCCACCGGGGGCACCGGCCTGGGCCTGGCCATCGTCAAACACATCGCCAGCAACCATGGCGGTCGGGTGGATGTGTCGAGCACTCTTGGTGGGGGGTCGACGTTCACCCTCCGGCTGCCCGCCCGCCCCCCGGACGACCTGGAGGCGACACTCTCCTCCGCTGAGATCGAGGCCGGCCCGGCCGAGCTCCGGCAGGTCTGACCGACAGGAAAGGAAACACCCCGTTGAGCCGCGTACTGGTGGTGGAGGACGAGGAATCGTTCTCCGACGCCCTGTCCTACATGCTCCGCAAGGAGGGTTTTGAGGTCTCCGTCGCCGCGACGGGCCCCTCCGCCCTCACCGAGTTCGACCGGACCGGCGCCGACATCGTGCTGCTCGACCTGATGTTGCCGGAGATGTCGGGCACCGAGGTCTGCCGGCAGCTCCGGCAGCGGTCCCACGTGCCGATCATCATGGTCACCGCCCGGGACAGTGAGATCGACAAGGTGGTCGGCCTGGAGATCGGCGCCGACGACTACGTCACGAAGCCGTACTCGCCGCGCGAGCTGGTCGCCCGGATCCGGGCGGTGCTGCGGCGGCAGAGCGCCGAGGCAGCCGAGTCGGGCGCGCCGACCCTGGCCGCCGGACCGGTCCGGATGGACATCGAACGGCACGTCGTGACCGTGGACGGCGCCGGCGTGCAGCTCCCGCTCAAGGAGTTCGAGCTGCTGGAGCTGCTGCTCCGCAACGCCGGCCGGGTGCTCACCCGCGGGCAGCTCATCGACCGGGTCTGGGGCGCCGACTACGTGGGCGACACGAAGACCCTGGACGTGCACGTGAAGCGGCTGCGCTCCAAGGTCGAGCCGGAGCCGTCCGCCCCGCGCTACATCGTCACGGTCCGCGGCCTGGGCTACAAGTTCGAGCCGTGACGGGTTCGCGCCGTCCGGCGGTGCGTCGGCCGCCGCTTGTCCGGGCTGCGGCGTTCGTCCGCCCGCGTCAAGCCCGATAACCCCAGGGGGTACGCGGACCGCCGACCCCACCGGGCTTCGCCCGGCTACCGGCGCCGAGCCCCTGGGCCCGGGACCGAATGTCCGCTTCGTGGCGGCCGCGACCCGCTGAGTGGAACGCCATGGTTGTCTCCGGCGCCCGGATACACCCATGCCGTTCCACCGACCGAGGTGAGCTGCGCCGGATGTCCGTTTCCGAGGTGGCAGGCGGCACCCTGGCGGCGGAATGGCCGGCGGGTGGGGGTCGTTGTATCCCCGTGAACGACCGAGGAGGACGGCCCGCCGACGCGGGTGTCCCGGGCCCGGAATGTTGGTGGGCCGCCGGTCGTTGTAGATAGTCCCGGCGCGACGAAGAGGCCCCGCCCCGCACGCCGGATGATCCCCCAAGACTTTCCCCTTGAGTGCCCTGACGGTGCTTGCGCACCGCCGACCCCCATCGGCGTGTGCGCCAACCCCCGAATGGAGCTTCCCCCCATGAACACGATGCTGCGTAAGAGCGTTCTCGGTATTGCTGGTCTGGCCTTCACCGGTGGCATCTTCGCCGGTCCGATCGCCGCCCACGCCGCTGAGCCGGTGCACAGCACGAAGCCGGTCGCGGTGAGCGTGCAGGGCGCCCAGTCGAAGATCGACCTGAACGACGAGCAGACCGCCAACGCCAAGGCGATCATCGCCGCCACGAAGAAGGCCGGCCTGCCGGAGCGGGCCGCGGTCATCTCGATCGCCACGTCGCTGCAGGAGTCGAAGCTGGAGAACCTGGGCCACCTCGGCGACAAGAACGATCACGACTCGCTGGGCCTGTTCCAGCAGCGCCCGTCCAGTGGTTGGGGCACGCCGGAGCAGATCACCGACCCCGAGTACTCCACCCTGGCGTTCCTGAAGGGTCTGAAGCAGGTCGACGGCTGGCAGGACATGCCGCTGACCGAGGCCGCCCAGACCGTGCAGGTCTCGGCCTACCCGGACGCGTACGCGCAGTGGGAGCAGCAGGCCGCCGACATCGTCGCCCACAACTGGAACAGCTGACATCACGACACGAAGGCCGGCACCCCGAACGGGTGCCGGCCTTCGGCGTCTCCGGATCCGGGTGGCGTCAGCGGACGACCTTGATGTTGAACAGGGCGGTGCCGAGCCCGCCGTAGAGGCGCAGCCAGAGCGGGAGCAGCATCTCGGTGCCCCGGGCGGTGGTGATGTCGCCCAGGTCGATCACGTCGGTGTGGCCGAAGCTGGTGAGCAGCTCGCTGACCACCTTCTTGGCCTCCGCGTCGTCGCCGGAGACGAAGACGCTGTGGTCCCCGTCGGCGAGCTGCCGGGGGTGGGTCATCAGGTCGGCGGTGAGGGTGTTGAGCGCCTTCACCACCCGGGTACGCGGGAATGCCCGCTGGATCCGCTCGCCCAACGAGTCGTCGTTGAGCACGGACAGGGTGGGCGGGAGGCCCTTGCTGAAGTCGAGCGGGTTGGCGATGTCGAGCAGGACCTTGCCGGCCAGGTTCTCCTCGCCCGCGGCGGTCAGCGCGGGGAGGGCGCCGTCGCCACTTGTCGCGTTCACCACCAGCTCGGCGTCGGCGGCGGCGTCGGCGTGATTGGCCAGGTCGACGTCGGAGTGGGCGGTGGCCCAGTCGGCCCAGTCGCCCGCCCGGGTGGTCGCCACGTCGCGGGTGCCCACGGTGACGTCGTGCCCCAGCTCGGCCGCGCGCGCGGCGATCGCCCGACCGACCATGCCGGTGCCCAGTACTGCGATGCGCATGTCGAGTCCGTCCTCCGGAGATGGCGCGACGCCGATGCGACGCGCTCGGCGCGACCGAGGCTAACAGACAGGTCTGTCTACCATGATGCCTGAAGGCAAGGAAACGTGGCGAGAGGGCAGACGTACCGGTCTGTAAACTGGGCTGATGGCCCGTACCCCCGCCGGCTCCGCTCGGGAGCGCATCCTGGACACCGCGTTCCGGCTCTTCTACGCGCACGGGCCGCGCGGCGTCGGGGTGGACACGGTGATCGCCGAGTCGGGCGTCGCCAAGGCCACCCTCTACAAGCACTTTCCGAGCAAGGACGATCTGGTGCTGGCGTACCTGGACAAGGTCGACCAGGCCTGGTTCGGCGCGCTGCGAGCCGCCGCCCGGGACGCCGGGGACGCGCCCCGGGAGCAGCTCGTCGGCATGTTCGACGCGCTCGGCGGGGCCTGCCGGCGGGAGGGCTACCACGGCTGCGCGTTCATCAACACCGCCGCCGAGTCACCGGCCGGCAGCCCGGTGCACGCCCGCACGGTCGAGCACAAGAACGTGGTCCGGGCCTGGGTGACCGACCTGGCCCGACGGGCCGGGGCGGCCGATCCCGAGCTGCTGGCCCGCCAGCTCACCCTGCTGCTCGACGGCGGCCTGGCCAGTGGCGTGCTGGACGCCGACCCGGCGGTCGCCGAGGCGGCCAAGCGCACCGCCAGCGCCCTGGTCGACGCCGCCACCGGCTGAACCCGCACCGCCACGCGCTGGTCGAGGCCGCCGCCGGCTGGGGTCCGCACCGCGCGGTCCGACGCCACCGCCGGCTGAGCCGGGTCCGCGCCGAAGACGCGGCCGGCGTCCGCCCATACCGGGTCAGGCCAGCCAGGTGTAGCGGCGCTCGGGGCGGCCGGCCGCGCCGTACTTGAGGGTCACCTCGGCCCGTCCGCTGCCGGCGTAGTGCTCCAGGTAGCGGCGGGCGCTGACCCGGGAGATGCCGACCCGGTCGGCGCACTCGCTGGCCGAGAGCGTCCCCTCGTGCTCGCGGAGGGCGCGCTCCACCAGCTCGGCCGTCTCCGGGCTGAGGCCCCGGGGCAGGGCCGCCGTGGCGGCCGGTGAGCCGCTGCGGGACAGCACCCGGTCCACGTCCGCCTGGTCGGCGACGACGGCCGCGCGCAGCGCGGTGCGGCGGGTGGCGTACTGCTCCAGCCGGGTGCGCAGCTCGTCGAAGCCGAAGGGCTTGAGCAGGTAGTTGACCGCGCCGTAGCGGACCGCCCGGCGGACCGCCTCGGCCTCCCGGGCGGCGCTGATCACGAGCACGTCGCAGTCGTGCCGGGCGGCCCGGATCCGGGTCACCACGTCGAGGCCGAACATGTCGGGCAGGTAGAGGTCGAGCAGGACGAGGTCCGGGCGGAGCCGGTCGACAGCGGCCACCGCCTCCTCGCCGGTGCTGGCGGTGCCGACCACCCGGAAGCCGTCGATCCGCTCGACGAAACCGCGGTGGATCCGGGCCACCATGAAGTCGTCGTCGACGACGAGTACGTCGATCATCGTGCCTCCTGCCACACGTTCGCGGGCACCGACATCCGCGCGGTGAACATCGCGCCCTCGTCGGTGTTGGTCACCGCGACCTCGCCGCCCCGGCGGTGGCAGACCAGCCGGGTCAGCGCCAGGCCGATGCCGCGCTCGCCGCCCTCGGCCGCCTTGGTGGTGAAGCCGTGGGTGAACACCTCCTGCGCCAGCTCCGGCGCCACCCCGGGGCCGGAGTCGCGGACCACGATCTCCACCGAGGCGGCGTCCTGGCGCAGCTCCGCCTCGACCCAGGCGGGCCGGTCGGACGTGTGGCCGGCCACCGCCTCGACCGCGTTGTCCAGCAGGTTGCCGAGCACGGTGGCCACGTCGGCGGACAGCTCGGGAGGCAGCCGGTCGAGTCCGGTCCGTTCCGAGACCCGCAGCTCCACCCGCCGTTCGGCGGCGACCGCCGACTTGGCCATGAGCAGCGCAGCCACGGCCGTGTCGTGGATCCGGCTGGTCACCGTGAGGTCCAGCGAGGCGCGGTGGCGGCTCAGCGCGTCGACGTACCGGACCACCTCGTCGTGCTCGCCGATCTGGATCAGCCCGGAGATGGTGTGCAACTGGTTGGCGAACTCGTGGGTCTGCGCCCGGAGCAGCTCGGTGGTGCTGCGGAACCCGCCGATCTCCTGCTCCAGGCGGGCCAGCTCGGTCCGGTCCCGCAGCGTGGTGACGGAGCCGAGCCGGCGGCCGTCCTTGCGGACCGTCATCCGGTTCATCACCAGCACCCGGCCGCCCCGGACCACCACCTGGTCCCGGGCCTCGGGTCCGCTGCCCGCGCCGGCCAGCACGTCCCGCAGCCGGCCGTTGATCCGCAGCTCGGCGAGGCTGCGGCCGAGGCAGTGTTCGGGCAGGTCGAGCAGCCGCCGGCCGACGGCGTTGACCAGGGTGATCCGGTGCTGCGGGTCCAACGCGATCACCCCTTCGGCGATGCCGTGCAGCAGCGCCTCCCGGTGCTCGGCCAGCCCGGCGATCTCGCGGGGCTCCAGGCCGAGGGTCTGCCGCTTGATCCGTCGGGCCAGCAGCCACGATCCCACCACCCCGAGGGCGCACGCGATGCCCAGGTAGGTGAGCAGGTACGACGACGCGCCGACCAGCCGTTCCGACCAGGTCGGCGACTTCTCCCCGACCACCACCACGCCGAGGTACCGGCCGAGGTTCTTCTTCGTCTTCGGGTCGTCGCCGAGCACCGGCACCTGGGCCGTCAGCTCGCGCGACCCGTCGACGTCCAGCTCGCCGAACCAGCTCCGGCCCTGCGCCACGTCCGGGTCGCCGAGCCGGACCCGGCTGCCCACGAGCGTTGCGTTCGTCGAGGCGACCACCCGGCCCCGGGCGTTCGCGACGGTCACCGAGGTGACGCCGTACTGGTTCTGGATGTTCTGCACCAGCGGGGCGATCGCCTCGCCGGGTGCGGGCTGGTCGAGCTGGTCGCGGAGCAGGGGGCTGCCGCCGAGCCGTTCGCCCAGGGTGGCGACGCGGCGCCCCTCGACGCGGTTGAAGGTCGCCGCGGACTGCGCCAGCGAGACGGCGGCCACCGCCACCAGCACGAGGACGATGATCGCGAGCTGGAGGACCAGCAGCTGCCCGGCGAGCGTACGGCGCCGGGACGTGACCGCGACCACAAAGACCTCAACTTCCGCTGGTGACACAACGCAGACAAGCTGCCCGCGTGGAGGCCACCATCTTGCCGCTGGACTCATTCGAAACGGAAGAGAAACAAGATGGCAACTAGGAGAAACGTGCTGGTCATGGGGGTCGCCGCCGCCACGGCGCTGGCCCTGGCTGCCTGTGGCGCCACCGCCGACAAGAACGAGGGCGGCTCCGGCAACGACGGCAAACCGGTCAGCGGACTGCGGATCATGGTCCCGAACACCCCCGGTGGCGGATACGACACCACGGCCCGGACCGCCGCGAAGGTGATGGAGGACGCCAAGATCGCCACCGGCGTGCAGGTGTTCAACCTGCCCGGCGCGGGCGGCACGGTCGGCCTCCAGCGGACCGTGAACGAGAAGGGCAACGGCAAGCTGGCCATGCAGATGGGCCTCGGCGTGGTCGGTGCCTCGTACACCTCCAAGTCGGCGGCGACGCTGACCCAGACCACCCCGCTGGCCAAGATGATCGAGGAGGCCGGCGCCATCGTGGTGCCGAAGAACTCCCCGTACAAGACCATCAACGACCTGGTCGCGGCGTGGAAGGCCAACCCGAAGGGCCTCGCGGTCGGCGGCGGCTCCTCGCCCGGCGGCCCGGACCACCTGCTGCCCATGCAGCTCGCGAAGACCGTCGGCATCGACCCCAAGCAGGTCAACTTCGTCTCGTACGACGGCGGCGGCGAGCTGCTTCCCGCCGTGCTCGGCGGCAAGGTGGCCTTCGGCGCCAGCGGCTTCGGCGAGTTCCTCGACCAGGTCGAGGCCGGCCAGATCCGGGTCCTCGCGGTGACCAGCGAGGCCCCGATCGAGGCGCTCAAGGACGTGCCGACCCTGAAGTCCGCCGGCATCGACCTGGTCTTCACCAACTGGCGGGGCATCGTGGCGCCGCCCGGCATCAGCGACGCCGACAAGAAGGTCTGGATCGACGTGCTGACGAAGATGCACGACTCCGAGGAGTGGAAGGCCGAGCTGAAGAAGCGCGGCTGGACCGACGCGTTCGTCACTGGTGACGAGTTCGGCACCTTCCTGACCGAGCAGGACAAGGCAGTCGCCGACGTGCTCAAGCAGCTCGGGTTGGCATGAGCGGCATGACGACGCGACCGGACCGGGGCGGCGACCCGCAGCCCCGGCCCCCGGCCGTACCCGCCATCCCGGCGCAGCCGGGCCCGGAGGCCGCCGCAGCCGGACCGCCCCCGGCCGCGTCGACGGCGCCGGCAGCGGAGGAGCCGGCAGCCGCCGACCCGGCGGTGGAGGCCGTAACGGAGCCGGCCCGGCGGCCCGACCGGGCGCAGTACGGCGTGGTGGCGTTTCTCGCCCTGGTCGGCGGGTTCGTCATCTTCGACGCGACGACCCGGATCGGGAGCGCGATCAACACGGCCGACCCGATCGGCCCGAAGCCGGTGCCGATCCTGCTCGGCGTGCTGCTGCTCGTCATCGCGGTGATCTACGCGGTGGACGTGGCCCGCGGCGGCGCCGGCGAGCCGGAGGCCGGCGAGGACGTCGACCTCAGCCTTCCGATCGACTGGCGCACCGTGCTGCTGCTGGTCGGCGCGTTCCTGGTCAACGCCGTGCTCATCGACCGGCTCGGCTGGGTGATCAGCGGGACGATCCTCTTCTGGGGTTCGGCCTACGCGCTCGGCAACCGCCACTACGTGCGCAACCTGCTGATCGCCGTCGCGCTGTCGTTGATCACGTTCTACACCTTCGCCATCGGACTCGGTGTCGACCTGCCCGCCGGCGTGCTGCAAGGGATCCTGTAGATGGACAACTTCGCCAATCTGCTCGACGGGTTCGCCAACGTGCTGACCCCGATGAACCTGCTGTTCGCGCTGATCGGGGTCACCATCGGCACCGCCGTGGGCGTGCTGCCCGGCATCGGCCCGGCCATGACCGTGGCGCTGCTCCTGCCGGTCACCTACGGAATGGAGCCGGCCCAGGCCTTCATCATGTTCGCCGGCATCTTCTACGGCGGCATGTACGGCGGTTCGACCACCTCGATCCTGCTGAACACTCCCGGCGAGTCGTCGTCGGTGGTGACCGCCATCGAGGGCAACAAGATGGCGAAGGCGGGCCGGGCCGCCCAGGCGCTGGCCACCGCCGCGATCGGCTCGTTCGTCGCCGGCACCATCGCCACCGTGCTGCTGGTGGTGGTCACGCCGCCGGTGGTGCAGTTCGCGATCAGCCTCGGCGCACCCGACTACTTCGCGTTGATGCTGCTGGCGTTCGTGTCCGTCACCGCGGTGCTCGGCGCGTCGCGGGTACGCGGCTTCGCCTCGCTGCTGCTCGGCCTGGTGATCGGTGTGATCGGCATCGACCAGTCCGGCCAGCAGCGGCTCACCTTCGGGCTTCCGCAGCTCGCCGACGGCATCGACGTGGTCGTGGTGGCGGTCGGCATCTTCGCCGTGGGCGAGGCGCTCTGGATCGCCGCGCACCTGCGCCGGAAGTCCGGCGAGGTGATCCCGGTCGGCCAGCCGTGGCTCGGGAAGCAGGACTGGAAGCGGTCCTGGAAGCCGTGGCTGCGCGGCACGGCGTTAGGGTTCCCGTTCGGCGCGGTGCCGGCGGGCGGGGCGGAGATCCCCACCTTCCTGTCGTACGTCACCGAGAAGAAGCTGACGAAGCACCCGGAGGAGTTCGGCCGGGGTGCGATCGAGGGCGTCGCCGGGCCGGAGGCAGCGAACAACGCCTCGGCCGCCGGCACGCTGGTGCCGATGCTGGCGATCGGCCTGCCGACCAACGCGACCGCCGCCGTGATGCTTGCCGCTTTCGAGGGGTACGGCATCCAGCCCGGCCCGCTGCTCTTCACGCGGGAGTCCAGCCTGGTCTGGACGCTGATCGCGAGCCTCTTCGTGGGCAACCTGCTGCTGCTGGTGCTCAACCTGCCGCTCGCGCCGGCCTGGGCGCGGCTGCTGCGGATCCCGCGCCCCTACCTCTACGCCGGGATCCTCTTCTTCGCCTCGATGGGCGCGTACGCGGTCAACGCGCAGCCGTTCGACCTGTACCTGCTGCTCGCCCTCGGTCTGCTCGGCTTCGGCATGCGCCGCTTCGGGCTGCCGATCCTGCCGCTGATCGTCGGCGTCATCCTCGGCCCCCGTGCCGAGTTGCAGGGCCGGCGCGCGTTGCAGCTCTCCGGCGGTGAGCTGCACGGCCTGATCGGCGGCTGGGTGTCCTGGCTGATCTACGCCACGATCGCCGTGGTGCTCCTCTGGCCGCTGATCGGCCGGTTCGTGGTGCGTCCGCTGCGCGGAAGGGTGGTGACGGCATGACGGTGCTGGTGGGGTACGTCCCCTCGCCGCTGGGCGAGGCGGCCCTGCGGGCCGCGATCGAGCAGGCCCGGTTCCGCGACGAGCCGGTGCTGGTGGTGAACACCTCGCGCGGCGACGCGTACGTCGACCCGCGGCTGGCCCAGGAGCCGGACCTGGACCGGGTGGTCCGCGAGCTGGTCGCCGCCGGGGTGCCGCACGACGTCCGGCAGCTCATGCGGGGGCGGGACGCGGCGGAGGAGATCGCCGAGATCGCCGAGACGGAGGACGTGTCGCTGGTCGTGATCGGCATCCGGCACCGCACCCCGGTCGGCAAGCTGATCATGGGCTCGACCGCGCAGGAGATCCTGCTCCGGGTGCCCTGCCCGGTGCTCGCCGTGAAGGCCGACTGAGTGCCGCCCGGGGGCTCCGCCGTCCCCGGGTGCGCCCAGACGGGCCTCCTGCTCACGCACACCGTCGCGGTGCAGGCGGTCACGTTCATGCTCCGGCCGGCGTCGGCGTACCGGGCGCTGGAGCTGGACGTGCCGGGTGCCTGGCTCGGCGTGCTCGGGGCCAGCTTCGCCGTCGTACCCCTGGTGCTGGCCGTGCCCTCCGGGCACGCCGTGGACCGGCTCGGCGAGCGCCGCGTCGCGCTCGCCGGGTCGGCCCTGCTGGTCGCCGCCGGCCTCGGGTTCGTGCTGCTCGCCGGCTCGGTGGTCGGCCTGGTCCTGGCCAGCATGGCGCTCGGCACCGCGCACCTCTGCGCGGTGGTCGCCCAGCAGGCGCTGGTCGCCAACCGCACCCCGGCCCACCGGTACGACGCCGCGTTCGGCTACTACACCTTCGCCGCCTCGCTGGGCCAGGCGCTCGGCCCCGGCCTCATCGTGCTCTTCGGCGGGGATCGCACGATCCCCGACACCCGGGCGATCTTCGTCGGCGCCACGGTGGTGGCGCTGCCGCTGCTGGTCGTCGCGCTGTTCCTGCGCCCGTCCGGACACCACCGGCAGGCCGCCGACGGTTCCGCCGCCGGTGGGCTGCGCGACCTGCTCCGCCAGCCCGGCCTGGTCCGCGCCCTCACGGTGAGCTGCGTCGTCCTGGCGGCGGTCGACATCACCCTGGTCTACCTGCCCGCGCTCGGCGCGGAGCGCGGCATCGCCGCCGGTTCGATCGGCATCCTGCTCGGGGCCCGGGCGGTCGCCTCGATGGCGTCCCGGCTGCTGCTCGGCCGGCTCGTGGCGGCCCTGGGCCGGCGGGTCGTGCTGGTCGGCACCGTGGCGCTCTCCGCCGTCGGGCTGGCCCTGCTGCTGCCACCGCTGCCGTTCGCGGTCCTGCTGGTGGTGGTCGCGGTGGCCGGGCTCGGGCTGGGCGCGGGCCAGCCGCTGACCATGTCGTTCCTGGCCGAGGTGGCGCCGCCCGGGCTGCGCGGCCGGGCGATGTCGCTGCGGCTCACCGGCAACCGGCTCGGTCAGGTGCTCATCCCCAGCGCCGCCGGGGCGCTCGCGGCCGGCACCGGCGCGGCCGGCGTCCTCGGCTGCACCGCGGCCGGCCTGGCCGGCGCGGCAGTCGCCGCCACCCGCCTGCACCGCTCACCGCCTCCGACTCCGAATTCCTGAGTGAGAGAAGGACGACCATGGAGAACCCCACCACCGCCGACCTCTACGACCGGCACGGTGACGCCCTCGGCTCGTGCGACACCCAGCTGCGTCAGTTCGGCGGCGTCCGGGCCTTCGCCGGCCCGGCCGTCACGGTGCGCTGTTTCCAGGACAACGCCCTGGTCAAGTCGATCGTGGCCGAACCGGGGGAGGGTCGGGTGCTGGTGGTGGACGGGGGCGGCTCGCTGCACACCGCCCTCATGGGTGACCTCATCGCCGGCACGGCGGCGGAGAACGGCTGGGCCGGCGTGGTGATCAACGGTGCGGTCCGCGACGTCGTGGCCCTCGGCGCCCTGCCGATCGGCATCAAGGCGCTCGGCACGAACCCGCGCAAGAGCGCGAAGACCGGCGCCGGCGAGCGGGACGTGCCGGTGTCGTTCGGCAACTGCGTCTTCACCCCCGGCGCCGAGGTGCACAGCGACGACGACGGCGTCGTCGTGCTGCCCGGCCCAGTCAGATGATCTGCGGGGCGGGCCCTAAGCCTCGGTGGCCGGGTGCGGGGCGACCTGGCCCTGGCGGAGGCGGGCCGCGCAGAGTTCGGCCAGCTTCGCGTACGCGGGGGCGCCGATCAGCGCGGTCAGCTCCGGGCCGTAGGAGATGTACATCGGCTCGGCGCCGACGTGCGCGTCGGTGGAGGAGGTGCACCACCAGTCCAGGTCGTGACCGCCCGCGCCCCAGCCGCGCCGGTCGAACTCGGTGAGCGTGGAGATCAGCACCTTGGTGTTGTCCGGCCGCTTGTGCCAGTCCTGGTCCCGGCGGATCGGCAGCTGCCAGCAGACGTCCGGCTTGTATTCCAGCGGGTGCACCCCGTCGCGCAGCGCCTGGGCGTGCAGCGCGCAGCCGCCCCCGCCGGGGAAGTCGGCGTCGTTGAGGAAGACGCAGGGCGCGTCGACGGCGCGGGTGGCCGTCCGCCGGGCGGGGTTCTTCCCGTCGATCGTGTCGTTCTCGGTCCAGTTCTTGAAGCCCCGGCGGAAGTGCTGCCAGTTCTCCGGGGTGAGCCGCTTGACCGCCGCCCGGACCCGCTTCTCGTCGTCGCCGTCCGTGAAGAACGCGCCGTGTGAGCAGCAGCCGTCCGCGGCGCGGCCCGCGATGATGCCGTGGCAGCCCCGGCCGAAGATGCACGTCCAGCGGGAGAGCAGCCAGGTCAGGTCGGCCCGCACCAGGTGCTTCGCGTCGGCCGGGTCGACGAACTCGATCCACTCCCGCGGGAAGTCCAACCCGACCTCGCGGCTGCGCGGGTCGTCGGGGTCGTCCACCAGCACGTGAAGCTCGATCTGCCCTGTCACCCGGCCCAGCGTACGCGGGGTGACCGCGCCCGGCCGGCGAGCCGACGAAACGGTGTTGGCCCTAGGGTCGTCACCATGCGACTGGGTGTCCTCGACGTCGGCTCCAACACGGTGCACCTCCTGGTGGTCGACGCCCACCACGGCGCCCACCCGTGGCCGGCGCACTCCGAGAAGGTGGTGCTCCGGCTGGCCGAGCAGATCGGCCCGGACGGCGCGCTGACCGACGCGGGCGCCGACGGGCTGGTCAAGGCCGTCGGCATGGCCCGCGCCGCGGCGGACGGTCTGGAGGCCGACGACCTGCTGGCCTTCGCCACCAGCGCGGTCCGCGACGCCACCAACGCCGGCGAGGTGCTGGCCCGGGTCCGGGACGAGTCCGGCGTACGCCTGGAGGTGCTCTCCGGGGCGGACGAGGCGCGGATGACCTTCCTGGCGGTGCGGCGGTGGTTCGGGTGGTCCGCCGGTCGGCTGCTCGTGATGGACATCGGGGGCGGCTCGCTGGAGCTGGCCGCCGGCATCGACGAGGGTCCGGACGTGGCGGTCTCGCTGCCGCTGGGCGCGGGGCGGCTGAGCCGGGACCGGCTCAAGGTCGACCCGGCCGGCGCCGTGCCGCCGTCGGCCGAGGTGGTCGAGGAGCTGCGGGAGTACGTCGACGCCCAGCTCGACCCGGTCGTGGAGCAGCTCACCGCGGTGGGCTGGGAGCGTCCGGTGGCCACCTCGAAGACGTTCCGGATGCTGGCCCGGCTGGCCGGCGCGGCGCCCTCCGGGGCCGGGTTGTGGGCCCGCCGCAGCCTGACCCGCACCGGGCTGCGCCAGGTGCTGGGCTTCATCCGGCACATCCCGCCGGCCCAGCTGCCGGAGCTGGAGGGGGTCAGCGCGCAGCGGGCCCACCAGCTCCTCGCCGGGGCGGTGGTGGCCGAGGCGGTGCTGCGCCGGCTCGACGTGGACTGCCTGGACATCTGCCCCTGGGCGCTGCGCGAGGGGGTCATCCTGCGCCGCCTCGATCAACTCGCGCCGATGTGATCCCGGTCGGCCGTTCTACGTGCTTTGCGCAGGCTCGTCCTGATGCGCGGTGGCGGGTACGGCTACCCTGAGGGGTGTGACTTCCCGCGTTCCGGTGCTCCTGTCCACGTCCTCGGTCTTCCCTGAGCGGACCGCGGCGGCGTTCCAGCTGGCCTCGACGCTCGGTTACGACGGCATCGAGGTGATGGTCTGGACCGACCCGGTCAGCCAGGACCCGGGCGCGCTGCGGGGCCTGTCCGAGCACTACGGCGTCCCGGTCCTGTCGGTGCACGCGCCTTGCCTGCTGGTCACCCAGCGGGTGTGGAGCCCCGACCCGTGGGAGCGGCTGCGCAAGGCCGCGGAGCTGGCCGAGGTCCTGGAGGCGCCCACCGTCGTGGTGCACCCGCCGTTCACCTGGCAGCGCGACTACGCCCGCAACTTCGCCGACGGGCTCGACCGGATCGCCGGCCGGTTCGGCGGGCTGCGCTTCGCCGTGGAGAACATGTACCCGGTGCGGATGGCCGGCCGGCAGTTCGTCCCGTACGTCCCGGGCTGGGACCCGACCGACACCGGCTACGCCGCGTACACGTTGGACCTGTCGCACTGCGCGGCGTCACACACCGACGCCCTGGCCATGGCCGACCGGATGGGGTCCGGCCTGGCCCACGTCCACCTGGGCGACGGCACGGGTGAGGGGCGCGACGAGCACCTGGTGCCGGGGCGGGGCGGCCAGCCCTGCGCCGAGCTGCTCCGCTCGCTGGCCGGCCGGGGCTTCACCGGCTCGGTGGCGGTCGAGGTGACCACCCGGGGCGCGAAGAGCCGCGCGGTCCGCGAGGCGGACCTGCGCGAGTCACTCGCGTTCGCCCGGGCCAACCTGACCGCCCCCTCCCCGGTCGACGCCTGAGCCTCGGCCGGGAGGGACGGGTCAGCTGACCGGGGTGAGCGGTTCCGGCTGGGCCGGCACGGTCACCTGCTCGCCGACGGCGGCCCGCTTGCGGGCCCGGTGCGCGGCCACGTGCGAGCGGGTGGCGCAGCGCTCCGAGCAGAACCGCCGGCAGCAGTTCGACGAGGTGTCCAGGTAGACGTTGCCGCAGCGCTCGTCGGCACAGACGCCGAACCGGGCGCTGCCGTACTCGCAGAGCCAGACCGACAGCCCCCAGACCGCGCCGGCCAGGTACTCGGAGCTGACCGAGGCGCCCCGGCTGGTCACGTGCATGTGCCAGTCGGAGGAGTCGTGGCCGGAGATGCGCGGCTGCACCGGGAACGCCTCCAGCAGCGCGTTCAGCTCCGTCACCGCCTCGGCGTCGCGGCCCGAGGTGCCGTAGTCGAAGATGTCGCGCAGGCGCTTCTGCGCCCGCCGGAAGATCGTCAGGTCCCGTTCGGCGACCTCGTCGCGCATCCACGCGTTGTCGTCCGGGAAGAGGGCCCGCAGGTCGTCGAGGTCGTCCAGGCGGGCGTTGACGAGATCAACACCGGTCCGGGCGTACGCGTCGAAGTTCACGACACCAACGGTAGACGACTCACGGGGCACGCGGCGCGTCGATGTAGTGGGGCAGGAACCGCGCGTAACCGTCCGTGATGAGGCTCTCGCTCTCCCGGACGCCGACGCCGGCCGACTCGCCGTCCACGATCCAGCTGCCCAGCACCATCCGACTGCCCGCGAACTCCGGCAACGCGCGGAACTCCTGGTAGCAGAAACCCTCGTCGCCGTAGATCCCCGGGTTGGTGATCTCGGTGTCGCCGGTCACGATGCGTACCGAGCCGCCCTCCCGGCCGAGCAGCGGCTTGGCCACGTACTCGGCCATCCCGCGCGGCGAGTCCAGGTAGGCGGGCAGCAGGTAGTCGTGCCCCGGGTAGAGCTCCCACAGCACCGCCAGCAGCGCCTTGTTCGACAGCAGCAGCTTCCAGGCCGGCTCGATCCAGGTGGTCGGGGTGCCCGGCTCCAGCGCCGGCGGCCCGTACGGCTCGGCCAGCATCCACTCCCAGGGATAGAGCTTGAAGCAGGTGGTGATCGGCCGGTCGGCGGCGTCGACGAAGCGCCGCCCGTCCCAGCCGACCTGCTGGATCGGCATGAGCGTGACGTCCAGGCCCGCCTGCCGGGCGGTCTCGGCCAGGTAGCCGGCGGTGATCTGGTCCTCGCCCGACTCCTCCTCGGCCGACCACACCACGTGCACCCGCGGGTCGTGCAGGCCGGCGCCGATCTTGGCCCAGGCGCCCACCAGGCGCTCGTGCAGGCTGTTCCACTGGTCCGCGTCCGGCCGGGTGTGCTCCAGCCAGTACCACTGCACGATGCTCGCCTCGACCAGCGCCGTCGGGGTGTCGGCGTTGTACTCCAGCAGCTTCGGCGGCCAGCTTCCGTCGTACCAGAGGTCGAAGCGGCCGTAGAGGGTCGGCGGGGCCTCCCGCAGCGACCGGGCGACCGCCTCGGCGGCCCAGTCCGGGATGCCGAACTCGGCGTACCGGTTGCGGGCCACCACGTGCTCGGCGGCGGCCACCGACATCCGGTGCAGCTCCTCGGTCGCCTCCTCCAGCCGGAGCACCTCGTCCAGCTCGAAGGCGTACGCGGCGGTCTCGTCCCAGTACGACATGATCTCGCCGTCGGGCAGCTCGGTGTCGACGTACACCAGGCCCTGGGCCCGGATGGTGGCGTCCCAGTCGGGGCGCGGGGTGCTGGTCTCGCGCCGCACCTCAGCCGCCGCAGGAGGCGAGGTGGGTGCCGAAGCCGCCGCGCTCGGGCAGCGCCGCGGCGACCGGCGCCCGGGTGTCCCGGGCGGCGGCCGGCGCGGGGACCCGCAGGGCCACGGCGACCGTGTCGCCGCCCCCGCCGGCCGGGCCGAGCGCGCAGTCGTCATCGTCGTCGTCGTAGCCGTTGTTGCAGCCGGAGAGCGCGAGCGCGAGGGCGGTCAGGGCGCCGAGCTGCACGGTGGCCGACCGGAGCCGGCGTCGGGGGCGTCGTTCCACGTGATCGTTGTAGCGGATCCCCGCCAGCCGGGCGGCCCCGCGGTCCCCGTCGGAACGCTGCGTGACGTTGCCCGCCGCCCCC
Source organism: Micromonospora sp. A3M-1-15 (assembly GCF_024213425.1). Taxonomy (NCBI): domain Bacteria; kingdom Bacillati; phylum Actinomycetota; class Actinomycetes; order Micromonosporales; family Micromonosporaceae; genus Micromonospora; species Micromonospora sp. A3M-1-15. The sequence continues at coordinate 377,651 of NZ_JANAVK010000002.1, forward strand.
CGGCGCGGGCCCACCGCCGGGCGTTACGCTCGGCTCATGCTCCGTTCCGTCATCCTCGCCGCCTCCCGGTCATCCCAGGTCGAGCGGCTCGTCGCGACGGCCCCGTTCACCCGGGACGTCGTCCGCCGGTTCGTCGCCGGCGCCGGCACCGACGACGCGCTGCGCGCGACCCGCGCACTCGTCGCCGACGGCCAAGCGGTCACCCTCGACAACCTCGGCGAGGACACCGTCACCCCGGAGCAGGCGAACGCCACCCGGGACGAATACCTCAAGCTGCTGCGACTGCTGGGCGCCGCCGGCCTCACCCCGGCCGCCGAGGTCAGCGTCAAGCTCTCCGCGCTCGGGCAGATGTTCGACGAGCAGCTCGCGTACGACAACGCGCGGGCGATCTGCGCGGCGGCCGACGCGGTGGGCACCACGGTCACCCTGGACATGGAGGACCACACCACCACCGACTCGACCCTGGACATCCTCGCCAAGCTGCGCAAGGACTACCCGTCGACCGGTGCGGTGCTCCAGGCGTACCTGCGGCGGACCGAGTCGGACTGCCGCGAGCTGTCCGGCGCCGGTTCCCGGGTGCGGCTCTGCAAGGGCGCGTACAAGGAGCCCGAGTCGGTGGCGTACCAGTCCGCCCGCGAGGTCGACAAGTCCTACGTGCGCTGCATGAACGTGCTCATGTCCGGTGACGGCTACCCGATGCTGGCCACCCACGACCCGCGCCTGATCGCCATCGGCGAGGACCGGGCCCGCTGGTTCGACCGCGGGCCGGAGCGGTTCGAGTTCCAGATGCTGTTCGGCATCCGCCCCGAGGAGCAGAAGCGCCTCGTCGGCGACGGCTACACGGTGCGCACCTACGTCCCCTACGGCGACCAGTGGTACGGCTACCTGATGCGCCGGCTGGCCGAGCGCCCCGCCAACATGATGTTCTTCGGCCGCGCCCTGATGTCGAAGAAGTGAGTCAGTCGTTCGACCAGGTCCGGGTGCAGAGCACCAGCCGGTAGCCGTCCGGATCGGCGAACGTCACCCCCCAGCGGTTCCAGTACGGGCCGGCGGAGACCCTGGTCCCGCCGGCCCGTTCCAGTCGGCCGGCCAGTTCGTCGTCGACCGGCCCGTCGAGGTAGAGCACGAACAGGTCCTCCTCGGTGGGGCGCGGCGCGACGGCCGGCTGGGCGCCGCCGACCAGTTCCAGGTGCCAGCCCGCGCCCGGCCAGCCGAGCATCACGAGGTCGTGCTCGCCGGGCCCGTCGGCGGTGCTCCGGTAGAGCACGTCCAGGCCGAGGCCGTCGGCCCAGAACCGTTCGGCGGCGGCCAGGTCGCGACTCGGGCGGGCCAGGCGTACGTGGGTGTCTGCGGTGAGCGGCATGGGCGGGATCCTCCGACCTCCACCCGAGTTGAGGTCAACCCTTGACGGGTAAAGCTAATGGTATTAGCTTTACGGCTATGACAGTTAGCCAGGTGGCGCGGGACGGCGGAACCATCGCGTACGAGGTGCACGGGGAGGGGCCGCTCGTGGTCCTCGCGCACGGCATGGGGGAGAACCGGGCGGCCTTCCGCCACCTGGTGCCCCGGCTGGTCGCGGCCGGCTACCGGGTCGCCTCGGTGGACGTGCGCGGGCACGGCGACTCCAGCCCGCGCTGGCCCGGCTACGCCCCGGCCGAGGTCGGCGGCGACCTGCTCGCCGTGGTCCGGGCGCTCGGCGGCGGCCCGGCCACCCTGGTCGGCAGCTCGTCCAGCGCCGCCGCCGTGGTCTTCGCCGCCGCCGACGCCCCCGCGCTGGTCAACGGCATCGTGCAGGTCAGCCCGTTCGTCGCCCAACCCAAGCCCAACCCGGTGCTGCGGGCGGCCCAGGCGGTCGTGCTGCGCAGCCCGCGGCTGTTCGGCATGTTCCACCGCACCCTGTTCCCCTGCGGGCGGCCCGCCGACGACGCCGCCTACCGCAAGGAGATGGTCGCCGAGTTGCGCGGCCGGATGGCCGCGGTGCGCGGAGTGGTCGCGCCGGTCGACCCGCACTGGAGCGAGCGGGCCCGGGAGGTGCGGCAGCCGGTGCTGGTGCTGATGGGCACGAAAGACCCCGACTTCCCCGACCCGGGCGCCGAGGCGCGGGCCGCCCGCCGGCTCTTCGCCACCGCCGAGGCCCGCATGATCGCCGACTCCGGCCACTACCCGCACGCCGACCAGCCCGACGCCACCGCCGCCGACCTGGTCGAGTTCCTGGCGGTGACCTCCGGTGCCTAGGGCCGGCCTCACCCCGCAGACCGTGGTCCGCGAGGCGGCGGTGCTCGCCGACGAGGTCGGCCACGACCGGCTCACCCTGGCCGCGCTCGCGGCCCGGCTCGGTGTGGCGCTGCCCAGCCTCTACAAGCACGTCAGGGGCGTCGACGCGCTGCACCAGAAGCTGGCCGTGCTCGCCACCGCCGAGGTCGCCACCGAGCTGACCACCGCCGCCGCGGGCCGGGCCGGCGGCGACGCGCTGCGCGCCACCGCCACCGCCTTCCGGGAGTACGCCCGCCGGCACCCCGGCCGCTACCCGGCCACCCAGCGGGCGCCGGACCCCGACGACCCCGAGCACCTGGCCGCCGCCGAGCGGGCCGTCGGCGCGATCTACGCGATCCTGCGCGGGTACGACCTCGACGGCGACGCCGCGGTCGACGCCACCAGGATGTTCCGGGCCGCGGTGCACGGGTTCATCACCCTCGAGGCGGCCGGCGGGTTCGGGCTGCCCCGGGACATCGACCGTTCGTTCGACGAGATGGTGGCCGCGCTGGACACCGCGTACCGCAACTGGAGGTCCCGGTGAAGGCCGCCCTGCTCACGCTCATCTTCCTGCTGGAGCTGGCACTGCTCGCGGCCGCCGGCTGGTGGGGATTCACCCTCGACGCCGGCTGGCCGGTACGGCTGCTCGCCGGCCTCGGCGCCCCGCTGGCGATCGCCGTGGTCTGGGGGTTCTTCTGCTCGCCCCGCGCCACCGTGGCGCTGCCGGCGCCGGCCAAGCTGGGCGTGCAGGCCGCCTGCTTCCTCACCGGCGGCCTGCTGCTCGCCCTGGCCGGCCGGCCGGTGCCCGGCGCGCTGCTGGTGGCCCTCTGGGCGCTGGACAAGACCCTCCTAACCCTGTCCGGCGAGAAGATCTGACCAGCACCAGCCGATCCTGGATCTTGGACGATTGCGGCCCTTGTGGGGGCCGTTTCCTACCAAGATCTCGGCCGGGTGGCGACCGTGGATCGGGGTTGGCGCGACGCGCGGGGGGACTCTTTCCGGATCGCCCGATTGGTCGTACCCTTCGCCGGTGACCGACGGTGACGAGCGGCCCGCCGGAGCGGCGGCGAGCGGCGACGAGCGGCCGGCCACCGTGCCGCGGGACGGCGACGGTGCGGCCGGCCACCCGTCCGTCACCGGCACCGACGACCCCGGCCAGGCAGCCGCGTCGAACGGCGCCACGGCAGCCAAGGACGACGACGCAGCCCGCGACCCCGGTCCGGCCGACGACGAGGGTCCCGCCGGGCACGAGGGTCCCGCCAGAGGCGGCGGGCCGGCCGTTCAGGGCGCGCCTGCCGCTGCGGAGGACTCCGCTTCGGATCCCGGGCCGCAGTCGCACCCGGCCGGTCACCCGGGCACCACTCCCGGCGTACACCCGCTCGTCGCCGGTGGTGAGCCCCCGGCGCGGCGGCGGTGGCGGCTCTGGGCCGTGCTGGGGCTGGTGCTCGTGCTTGTGGCGTGCGGGGTTCCCGGCGTACTCCTGCTCGGGCTGGTGCGGGACGCGGCCGGACGGCCGGCGGCGGGCCGGGACGACCGCGGCACGGCGGCCGAGCGGCAGCTTGGCGCCCGGATGGCGGCTCAGCTCGACCGGCAGGCCGCCGCGCTGCTCAACGGTGACCGGGCTGGCTTCCTCGCCGTCGCGGAGCCCGCCGCCCGACCCGCGCTCACCCGGCGGTACGCCGCGCTGCGCGCGCTCCGGGTCACCGCGTGGCGGCCGGTGGCGGACGGGGTGCCGGCGGCGGTCGACCGGCGGCCGGGGGAGTGGCGGCTGACGGTGACCGTCGGCTACTGCTTCGTGGTGCCGGGCTGCACGCCGAGCAGCGTCGAGTTGGGCACCCGGTGGCGGGTGACGGGGGACGACGAGCCCCGGCTGACCGCTGTCGAGGAGTCCCGCGCGGCGCCGGCCGGCGCGCGGCCCTGGGAGGTCAGCGACCTGGCCGTGGCGGTCGGGAAGCGGGCCGTCGTCGCGACCACGCCGGCGCTGCGGGCCAAGCTGCCCGGCCTGCTCGCCCAGGCCGAGGCCGCCGCCACGGTCGCCGACCTGTACGCGGTGGACGGCTTTCCGCCGGACCGCTACCTGGTCTACTACGCGGGCCGCACCGAGTGGCAGCGCTGGTACGGCGGCGGCCGGCCGAAGTGGACCGCCGGCTACGCGGTCGGTGTCGGCGGCGGGCACCACGACGTCGTGCTGAACGCGCAGAGCCTGACCCCGAGCGGCGTCGACGACCTGCTCCGGCACGAGCTGACCCACGCCGCGTCGCTGCCCGACGGGGGGTACGCGGACCGGTCGAGCTGGTGGCTGGTGGAGGGGTTGGCCGAGTACGCGGGCGCCGACGGCCAGCCGGTGGACCGCTACGAGGGCCTGGCCGAGGCGCGCAAGCTGGTCCGGGGCGGCTGGAACGGCCGGCTCGACGCGCTGGCCCCGGCCGACGACGCCTCCGACGACCGGGTGGGCGGCGCCTACGGCATCGGTTACCTGGCCGTGCGCCACCTGGTCGACCGGTTCGGGGAGCAGCGGGTGCTGGACTTCTTCCGGGCCGTGGTGCACGAGCGCCGGTCGATGTCCGAGGCCGCCGGCGAGGTGTTCGGCGAGCCCTGGCCGGGGCTGCACGACGACTGCGTGGCCTACCTGCGCGCGGCCGCCGGCTGAGGCGTCGACGCTGGTCGACGGGTCGTAGCATGGGCCGGGTGGCCCGCACCCCCTCGCCGCGGCTGCCCGCGGCCCGCCGCCCCCGCCTCGTCACCGCCCTCCTCGCCGCCGTCGCGCTGACCGGCACCACCGCCGCCTCGTGCGGCGACGACAAGCCCGCCGTCACCGTGGCCCAGGTGGGCCGCTCCGCGGTGACCGAGGTGATCGACGCGCCGGCCACGGTGACCGCCCGGGCGGCCGCGACCCTCACGGCGCCCGCCGACGGCACCCTGGCGAGCCTGCGTGTCCAGCCCGGACAGCGGGTCGCCCGGGGGCAGGTGCTCGCTGTGATCGACTCGCCGTCCGCGCGGGACCGGCTGACGCAGGCCCGCGAGGCGCTCCGGGCCGCGAAGCGGGCGGGTCGGGGCGTCGGCACCGGCGACCTGGGCGGCCGCCGGCGGGACACCGACCGGGCCGCCACCGAGGCGTTCGCCGCCGCGCGCAAGGCCGCCGGGAAGATCGGCGACCCGCAGCTGCGGGCCGCGCTGCTGCTCCAGGTCGAGTCGGCGCAGCAGCAGTACGCGTCGGCCGCCCGCGCCGCCGACCGGGCGGTCAGCGCCGTGCAGCGCGGGGTGGCCGGGCTGAACAGCGCCGTCGGCGCGCTGTCCACCGCGCAGCGCCTCCAGGCCCAGCAGGCGTACGACCTGGCGAAGGCGACCGTCGACGCGCTGACCCTGCGCGCCCCGATCCCCGGGGTGGTGCAGCCGGGCGGGACCCGGGCGGCCGCCCCGACCGACCTCACCGGGCTGCTCGGTGCGGCCGGCGGCGCCGTGTCGGGTGTCGACCCGTCGGCCCTCGGCGCGGCCGGGCAGAGCGGCCCGCCGGCGGGGGTGGACGACGCGGTGCCGGCCGGTGGCCGGGTGACGGCGGGCACGCCGGTGCTGACCGTGGTGGACACCGGTCAGCTCGGCCTGCTCGCCGAGGTGGACGAGACCGACGTGCTGCTGGTCCGGGCCGGGCTGGCCGCCACGGTCGAGCTGGACGCGGTGACCGGCGCCACGTACGACGCCACGGTCCGCTCGGTGGACATGTTGCCGACCAGCTCGGCGCGGGGCGGGGTCACCTACCGGGTGCGGCTCGGCCTCGGCGCGGGGCGGCTCGGCGAGGGGGAGGCCGCCCCGGCGCCCCGTCCCGGCATGAACGCCGTGGTCCACCTTCGGGTCCGTGAGGCGGCCGACGCGGTGGCCGTACCCGCCTCGGCCGTCTTCAACGCCGACGGGCGGGACGCCGTCTGGCTGCTGCGCGACGGGAAGGCCGACCGGGTGCCGGTGACCGTGGGCGTGCAGGGGCAGGACCTGGTGCAGATCGTCAGCGGCGTGCGCGCCGGCGACCGGATCGTCGTACGCGGCGCCGACCAGGTCCACGACGGCCAGGAGCTGCCGTGAGCGTCGCCGCGATCGAGGCGGTCGACGTGTCCCGCACGTACGAGCTGGACGGGGTGTCGGTGCCCGCGCTGCGCGGGGTGTCGCTCACCATCGCGCAGGGCGAGTACGTGGCGGTGATCGGGCCCTCCGGCTCGGGCAAGTCCACGCTCATGCACCTGCTCGGCGGGCTGGACCGGCCGACCGGGGGCCGGCTGGTGATCGGTGGGCGGGACGTGGCCACCCTGACCGCGCCGGAGCTGGCGACCCTGCGCAACGAGACCATCGGCTTCGTCTTCCAGGCGTTCCACCTGCTGCCCCGGACGTCCGCCGTGGACAACGTGGCCCTGCCCCTGGTCTACCGGGGCGTGGGGGCGCGACAGCGGCGGGAACGCGCGGCGGCGATGCTCGGCCGGGTCGGGCTCGGCCACCGGCTGACCCACCGCCCCAACCAGCTCTCCGGCGGCGAGCAGCAGCGGGTGGCGATCGCCCGGGCCCTGGTCACCGACCCGGCGGTGCTGCTCGCCGACGAGCCCACCGGCAACCTGGACAGCGCCACCGGCGAGGCGGTGCTGGAGCTGCTGGAACAGCTGAACGCCGAGTCCGGGGTGGCGCTGGTCATGGTGACCCACGACCCCGAGGTGGCGGCCCGGGCCCGCCGGCGGATCGCCGTCCGGGACGGGCTGATCCGGTCCGACACCGTTCATGATCGACCGCTGTCGGGCGGCGTCGGTCGACCTGAGACACTGGACGCCGCTCCCAGCGCGGAGCCCCGGTCCGCGTCCGGAAGCGGCCCGGGGCACCCGTCCGGTGGCTCCGGTGGCGCCACCGGAGCCACCGGACGCCTTCCGCGCACCGGCGGGACCGGCGCGCAGGCCGGGGGTGCCGGATGAGGGTGGCCGAGGCCTGGCGGGTGGCGCTGGACGCCCTGCGGGCCAACCGGATGCGCAGCGCGCTGACCATGCTCGGGGTGATCATCGGGGTCGCCTCGGTGGTGCTCCTGGTCGCCATCGGCACCGGCACCAAGCAGAAGGTCGAACAGCAGGTGGAGGGGCTCGGCTCCAACCTGCTCCTGGTGGTGCCCGGCAAGCTCGACGTCGGCACCGCCCCGGTGGTGTCGCCGCTGGACCTCAAGGACGTCGACGCCGTCTCCCGGGTGGTCGGCGACCCCGGCCGGGTGGCCGTCACCATCGCCTCCGGCGCGACGGCGCGGGCCGGCGCGCGGTCCGACTTCACCACCGTGCAGGGGGTGCTGGAGACCACCCCGACGGTCTTCACCCGCTCGCTGGCCCGCGGCCGCTACCTGACCGGGGCCGACGTGGACACCAGCCGCCGGGTGGCGGTGCTCGGCGCGTCCGTGGCCCGGGCGCTCTTTCCCGACCGGGACCCGCTCGGCCAGCAGGTCACCCTGGCCGGGGTCCGGTTCCGGGTGATCGGCGTCTTCACCCCGCTCGGGCAGAGCCTCGGCGTCGACCGGGACGACGAGGTGCACATCCCGGTGACCGCGGCGCAGCGGCTCTGGGGGACCCAGCGGATCGACGGCATCGCGGTCAAGGCGCCCGACCGGGAACGGATCGACCAGCTCGGCGAGCGGATCGTCGCCGAGCTGTCCCGCCGGCACCCGGACACCGAGTTCAGCGCGGTCACCCAGCAGCAGATCCTCGGCGTGCTCGGCGACATCCTCGGCGTGCTCACCGGGGTGCTGGCCGCTATCGCCGGCATCTCGCTGCTGGTCGGCGGCGTCGGCGTCTCCAACATCATGCTGGTCTCGGTACGAGAGCGGACCCGCGAGATCGGCCTGCGCAAGGCGGTCGGCGCGCGGCCTCGGGACATCGGCGTGCAGTTCCTGCTGGAGGCGGTGCTGCTCACCTCGATCGGCGGGCTGACCGGGATGGCGCTCGGGGTGGGCACCGCGCTGCTGGTCGACGCGGTCTCCCCGATCCCGGCGGCGATCACCTGGTGGTCCCTGGCGCTCGCCTTCGGTGTCTCGGCGGCCGTCGGCATCGTCTTCGGGGTGGTGCCCGCCCAGCGCGCCGGCCGGCTCGACCCCGTGGTGGCGTTGCGCGCCGAGTGAACCGGGACGAGCCACCCGTCCGGGCGAAAAACACCAGCTCAACGCGGGGAGGACGAGGCGTCTTCCATGATCAAAGGAAGGAAGGGATCGCGCCGGTCACAGCCGCCCCGCTACCGTACTGGTAACACGCGCGTCGCTCGTCGTGGCGGGAAGCAACCTGCTCGGCGGCACGCGCCGGGCATGGGAATGGGTCGGTGAGCCATGGCCGGGTCGCAGTCCGACGCTCGACTGTCGGATGTCAGGTTCCTGACCGTCGCCGAGGTGGCGACGGTCATGCGGGTGTCCAAGATGACGGTCTACCGTCTCGTGCACAGCGGTGAGTTGACCGCGGTACGGGTCGGCCGGTCGTTCCGGGTGCCCGAGCACGCCGTGCACGAATACCTCCGGGGCGCGTTCCAGGAAACCGCCTGACACGTCGCGCGGCCAGGCGGGCGAGTGCGACGTAACGGGCATCGACGGGGGCGCGTTGGTCCTGCTGACGCACTCCGGCTACCCTGGACCCCGACCGTGACCGCACCTGGTGTGCCCTGCCCACCACGCTGGTCCGGTCCGTTGTCCGCAAGCGGTCACCGACGCCACGTCCCGTGGTGTCTCCCGGTCCGCCCCGCACGTTGCATCGAAAGGCTGTCGTATGGGCTCGGTGGTCAAGAAGCGCCGCAAGCGCATGGCTAAGAAGAAGCACCGCAAGCTGCTGCGCAAGACCCGCGTCCAGCGTCGTCGTCTCGGCAAGTGACCGGGGCCGGGCTGCGGCCCGGCACCCGGCGCCACTTGCCACCTGCCGACCCTCGGAGGCTCAGGTGATCAGGCCGTGGACGTCCCGGCTCGATCACGCCTGCCAGCCGAGGCGCACGACATGACCCCCGGCGGCACCACAGGTGCTCCGGGGGTCGTCGTCGTGACCGGGGTCGGCCGCTACCTCGGCGCGCACGTCGCCGCCCGGCTCGCCGCCGACCCCCGCATCGAGCGGGTCATCGGGGTCGACCCGGCCACCCCCAACCCCGAGCTCGACGACCTGCTCTCCGGGGTCGAGCGGGTCCGCCTCGACCTCGACTCGCTCGGCGGCCTCCTGGTCGACCTCGACGTCGACGCCGTGGTGCACCTGGCGCTGGTCACCTCCCCCGACCCGCAGCAGGGCGGCCGATCGGCGATGAAGGAACAGAACGTCATCGGCACCATGCAGCTCCTCGCCGCCTGCCAGCGGGCGCCCCGGCTGCGCAAGCTCGTGGTCCGCTCGTCGACCGCCGCGTACGGGGTGTCGTTCCGCGACCCGGCCGTCTTCACCGAGGAGACCGAGCCGCGCGAGGTGCCGCGCGGCGGTTTCGGCCGCGACATCCTCGACATCGAGGGGTACGTCCGCGGATTCCGCCGCCGCCGGCCCGACGTCACGGCGACCGTGTTGCGTTTCGCGCCGTTCATCGGCTCGACCGCCGACACCACGCTCACCCGGTACTTCGCCCAGCCGGTGGTGCCCACCGTCTTCGGCCGCGACCCGCGGTTGCAGTTCGTCCACTTCGACGACGCCCTGGAGGTGCTGCACCGGTCGGTCGCCGAGGAGCACGCCGGCACCTACAACGTCGCCGGGCCGGGGGTGCTCTCGCTGTCGCAGGCCATCCGCCGCGCCGGCCGGGTGGCCGTGCCCGTGCTGGAGCCGGGCCTGTCCGGGGCGGCCGCCATCGCCCGCAGCATGGGCTTCGGCCGCTACGGGTTGGACCAGGTCGACCTCTTCGTGCACGGTCGGGTGGTGGACACCACCAGACTGGAGCGCGAGTACGGCTTCACGCCCCGCTCGACGGCGGCCGCGTTCGACGACTTCATCCGCGCCCACCACGGCGGTGTCGTGGTGACCCGGGACCAGCTCGCCACGGCCGAGCAGTTGGTGCTGGAGGGCATCCGGCAGGTCCGGGCCGCCGTGCGGGAGCGCTCGTGAGCGCGGGCGAGGAGCGGGGCGAGGCGCGGTACGACGTACCGCTGACCGTGCCCGTGCCGGACGCGGAGCCGGCGCGGCGCAACGGGCACCGGCGGGCCACGGCGGCCGCCGCCGAGCCGGCGATGAAGGCGGCGCCCCCGGCGACTGACGAGCCGGACACGTCCGCCGACGAGCCGGCCCCGGCCCCGCGGACGGGCGCGCCGGGCGACGCCGCCCCGAAGAGAACCGTGGCCAGAAAGACCGTGGCGAAGAAGGCCGTCGCCAAGAAGGCCGTCGCGAAGAAGGCGGTGACGGAGAAGCCGGCGGACGGGCCGGTCGCGGGCGACGCGACCCCGCCCGGGCCGGCGGTGGCGGACCGGCCGGGGGACCACTGGGACCGGAAGGTGGCCAAGGGGCTGGCCTTCCTGCGGCGGCGGCTGGCCGGCGACTACGAGGTGGACGAGTTCGGCTTCGACCCGGACCTGACCGACGCCGTCTTCCACCCGCTGGTCCGGCTGCTCTACCGGGACTGGTTCCGCACCGAGGTCAGCGGCGTCGAGCACGTGCCCGCCGAGGGGGCCGGCCTGGTGGTCGGGAACCACTCCGGCACCGTGGCGCTGGACGCGCTGGTGCTGTCGACCGCGCTGCACGACCGGCACCCGGCGCGCCGCTACCTGCGACTGCTCGGCGCCGACCTGGTCTTCCGGATGCCGGTGGTCTCCGAGATCGCCCGCAAGACCGGCGGCACGGTGGCCTGCAACCCCGACGCGGAGCGGCTGCTCGGCAACGGCGAGCTGGTCGGCGTCTTCCCGGAGGGCTTCAAGGGGGTCGGCAAGCTCTACGCCGACCGCTACAAGCTCCAGCGCTTCGGGCGGGGCGGCTTCGTCTCGGCGGCGCTGCGGACGGGCACGCCGATCGTGCCGGTGGCGATCGTCGGCGGCGAGGAGATCTACCCGATGCTCGCCGACATCAAGCCGCTGGCGAGGCTGCTCAAGCTGCCCTACTTCCCGGTCACGCCGACCTTCCCCTGGCTGGGGCCGCTGGGCATGGTGCCGCTGCCGAGCAAGTGGCTGATCGAGTTCTGCCCGCCGATCCCGACCGCGCACCTGCGCGACTCGGCCGACGATCCGCTGGTCGTGTTCAACCTCGCCGACCAGGTGCGGGAGACCATCCAGCAGACCCTGCACCGGCTGCTCGAACGCCGCCCGGACCCGTTCGGCCCCTGAGCCGCGGGCCGCGCGTCAGTCGACGCGCTGCCGGCGGCGGTGCAGGGCCAGCCCCGCCGTGACGGCACCGGCGACCAGCCCGGCGGCGGCCGTGGACGGCACGGCGATCTTCACGGCCCGCCGGCCGGTGCGGAAGTCGCGGACGTCCCAGCCCCGCTCGCGGGCCTGCCGGAGCAACGCCGGATCCGGGTTGATCGCCACCGGGCGCCCCACGGTGGAGAGCATCGGCAGGTCGTTGGCCGAGTCGCTGTACGCCGCGCAGCGGCTCAGCTCCAGCCCCTCCACCGCCGCGAGCTGGGTGATCGCCTCGGCCTTGGCCGGGCCGTGCATGAGGTCGCCGACCAGCCGGCCGGTGTACGCCCCGTCGACCACCTCGGCCACCGTGCCGATCGCCCCGGTCAGGCCGAGCCGGGTGGCGATCACCCGGCCGATCTCCACGGGGGCCGCGCTGACCAGCCACACCCGCTCGCCCGCGTCGAGGTGGCGCTGGGCCAGCTTGCGGGTGCCGGCCCAGATGCGCGGGGCCATCAGCTCGTCGAAGATCTCCTCGGTGAGGCGTTCGACGTCGTCGACCCGCCAGCCCTGGACGAAGGCGAGCGCCGCCTCCTTGGCCTGCGACATGTCGCCGGCGTGCTCGGTGGCGAGCAGCCGGAACTTCGCCTGCTGCCAGGCGAACCGGGCGAGGTCACCGGTGGTGAAGTACTTCCGGGCGGCCAACCCGCGGGCGAACCAGTAGATCGAGGCGCCCTGCATCATCGTGTTGTCCACGTCGAAGAACGCGGCGGCCGTCGGGTCGGGGGTGGGGGTGGCCGGGGGTGCCTCCGGGGTCTCCGACCAGCCGGCGGTGTGCCCGTGGACGTCGGTGCTGACCGTCACCTTGCGGCTCCGGGTCACGGCGACCTCCCCTCGACGACCGCGTACGCCCTCCGTACCGAGCCTATCCGGCGCCGTGTGACGGGCGGATGTCCGGCGGGAGAAGTGTGGCGTGAACGGCTGTCCCGGGCGGGTTCAGCGGTCGCCGGGGCAGGTCGTCGGGGCGGGCCCGAGCGCGTCGCTGGCCGCCGGGGCCGGCAGCCCGCAGGCGATCGCCTCGCGGAGCGCGCCGGCGCGTCGGCCGGCCGCGTCGAGCAGGGCGAGCGAGCGGCGGGTGCGGTCCCGGTCGGCGTGGTCGGACCGGTCGAGCAGCCCGCTGACCGCCCGGCGCTGGCCGCCGAGGAACGTGTCGACGGCGTCCAGCGCCGCCGGGTCGGAGCGCTGCGCGGCCACCGTGGTCAGGAGGCGTACGCCCTGCCGGGTGTCGGCGTCCATGTCGTCCAGCACGGCGCTGAAGCCGAGCCGGTCGTCGCGGACCGTGGCGGCCTCGTCGAGCCGGGTGCGGGCGAAGTCGAGGAAGAGCTGACCCCGGCTGATGTCGGAGCTGGCCAGGGCGAGCTGGGCGCGCTCGGTCGAGCGCTTCATGCCGTAGAGGGCGTCGCCGGGCACCGCGTTCTCGCTGGCGGCGGAGATGCCGGAGAGGGCGATCGCGCCGGCGGCCACGCCGACCAGGATCGCGCCCCGGGCCCGGGCCCGTCGCCCGGTCATCGCCGGCAGCAGGGAGCCACGGACGCCGGTCTTCGCCGGTGCGGTGACGCCCTCGCGCTCGGCGGTGGCCACGAGCATCGCCCGCAGCCCGGTGCGGAATTCGGTGTCCACCTCGACGTCCGGCCGGTCGGCGGTGAGCCGCCGGCTCACCGCGACGAGCGCGGCGAGTTCGTCGTCGGCCCGGGAACGGACGTGGTGCCGCCGGCCGCCGTTGGCCTCGTCGAGGAGTTGCGCGAAGCGCTCGGCACGCCGACGGGAGAAGAGGTCGCTGTCCACCGCAGGCACCCCCTCTCGCTGGTCACGGCCGCTCTGGCCGTCGTCGTCACCAGCGACCGGTGGCAGCGTGTGGCCGACGGTCGACCGGGACGGCCGACCTGACCCGCCGGACCGGGTGGCCCGGGGGACGCCGGGACAACCACTGGTCGCACCCGGAGAAACGGTTCGCGCCGCTAGCCGGTTACGGCCCGGTCGGTGGCGAAATCACCAAGAGTGATCGCCGTCACGAGGTTCGGAGGGCGCGCCGGTCCGCGCCCGGGGTGCTCGCCGGGCGGGTGCGGACGGGTCGGGTCAGGGCTGGAAGCCGTCCGGCAGCAACCGGGCCAGGGCCCGGACCGCCCGGTACTGCAACGCCTTGATGGCGCCCTCGTTCTTGCCCATGGCGCGGGCCGTCTCGGCCACCGAGAAGCCCTGGAGGAAGCGGAGCACGATGCACTCCTGCTGCTCCGGGTTGAGCTGCTTGACGGCGGTGAGCAGGGCGACGTTGGTGATGTGCTCGACCACCGCGGCCTCCGGGCTGCCCTCGGGCCCCCGGTCCTCCCGGTCGGCGTCGAGCACGTCGCCGGTGGTCACCTCCAGCCGGTAGCGGCCGGACTTGAAGTGGTCGGCGACCAGGTTGCGGGCGATGGTGACGAGCCAGGCCCCCAGGTCGCGCCCCTGCCAGGTGAAGCTGCCGATCCGCTTGAGCGCCCGGAGGAACGTGTCGGAGGTGAGGTCCTCGGCGAGCTGGCGGTTGCCGACCCGGAAGTAGACGAACCGGAAGACGGTGTCGACGTACCGGTCGTAGATCAGGCCGAACGCCTCGGCCTCGCCGGCCTGCGCCCGCTCGACCAGCGCCCAGACCTCGATAGCCGGGTCGGACGGGTCGGGGCGGCTCGGAAAGCCGGTGGCCGGGGCGGCGGCGGCCGGGACGGCCGGCAGCACCGCCGTGTCGCCGGTGGTCACCGCGGGCAGGACGGCGGTCTCGGCGGCCGAGGGCTCGCTGTTCGCCGCGGCCTCACCGCGCCGGCCCTGGGCCGGCATGGTGGGCCGGGACGGCGCGCCGAGCCGGCCGGCGGCGGGCTTCGCGTTGCCGCCGGGCGTCGCCGGGCGCGGCGGCGCCTCGTTGTGGTGCGTCCGGTTGCGGACCCGCCGCCCCTCGCCGCGCACCGCGAGACCGCGCGTCCCGTCGGACGCGGCCCGTGGAGCGGGCTCCAGGCGCTCGTTGACGGGTGTTCGCTGGGTCGGGCCGGTCACTCCGGCCGGCCGGTCCGCATAACCGAAGGTGGTCACCGCGCCTCCCCGATGCAGGCGGGGCACGGCCGCACCGGCCGCCGCGACGTCGCGGCGGGACCGGGTACGCCCCGACCGGGCGCGGCCGTTCCGGGACGTGCCGACGGGCGGCACGTCTCCTTGAGGTGCTGGTCCAATGCGCTCACAGGCACGGGGGCCTCCTCGGGCTGAGGGGTGTCGACTCACGGCAAATGGGGTGAGCCGACCCGAGTGATGATAGGGCCAACGTCACCCACGCGTGGCAAGTCCGTTACACAGAGCGGAAGTATTTCCGGTCCCGTCGCACAAATGGCGGACGCGTTGTCCGTCGTGTGCGGTTGACTTTCGCGTCGCCACCTGGTCCGGAGTGGAAAGTCCTGGTCGGAGCCAATTTTGTTGCGGCCTCGGCGTGTCGCGGCGGCGGCCCGGCCGGTGCGGTTCCGGCTGCCCGGACAATCCCGTCGGCCGACCGGTGGAGGGCCCCTTCCCACGTTCGGGAATTCCTTTTGGCGGGGTGGCCAGTCCCGTCGAGGGGACCGCGGCCCGGCGTGTCCGGTGGGGCCGGACTCGTTGCCCGCCACGCGGCCTCCCCGGCGCTCGGGCGTGGCCGGGCGGACGCGGCTGTGCCAGACTCAGCCACCGTGCAGGACGCAGCCCACAGCTCCGCGCCGAACCTCGCCGACCGGCTCCGCCGCGCGGCCGCCGTCGACGGTGACCGTCCCGCGCTGCACTGGCGCGACCGGACGCTGACCTGGTCCGCTCTGGACGCCTCGGTGACCGCGACCGCCCGCGCCCTGGCCGCGGCGGCGCCACCGTCCGCTCCGGACGGCCATCCGCCCCGGGTGGCGATCGCCTTCGGCAACACCCCGGACTTCGTGGTCACCTACCTGGCCGTGCTCCGCGCCGGCCTGGTGGCGGTGCCGGTCAACCCGGGCTTCACGCCCCGGGAGCTGCGGCACGTGCTCGCCGACTCCGGGGCCGCCGTGCTGGTCGGCGCGGCCGAGGTGGTCGACCGCGTGCCCACCGGCGACCTGCCCGCGCTCACCGCCGTGCACACCACCCCGCCGGTCACCGGCGGTGACGGGGCGGCCGGCTACCCGGCCAGGGACGGGGACGACCTCGCCGTCCTGCTCTACACCTCCGGCACCGAGGGCCGGCCCAAGGGGGCGATGCTGTCGCACCGGGCCCTGGCCGCCAACCACGACCAGGTCGACCGGATCGACCCGCCGGTGGTCGGCCCCGACGACACCGTGCTGCTCGCGCTGCCGCTCTTCCACGCGTACGGGTTGAACTCCGGGCTGGGGGCCGTGGTGCACCACGGCGCGACCGGGGTGCTCGTCGACGAGCCGGGCCCGACCGGGGTGCTCGACGAGATCGCCCGGCACCGGGTCAGCGTGCTGGTGGGCGTACCGTCGATGTTCCTGGCCTGGGCCGACGCGGCGGGCGACCACCCCGGGGCGCTGGACTCGGTGCGGGTCGCGGTGTGCGGCGCGGCGCCGCTGCCGCCGGCCGCCGGGGCGCGCTTCACCGAGGTGACCGGGCACCCGGTGCACGTCGGGTACGGGCTCACCGAGACCGCGCCGGTGCTCACCTCCACCCTGGTCGGGGGCGAGCCGAAGCCGGGCTCCATCGGCCGCCCGCTGCCCGGCGTCGAGCTGCGCCTGGTCGGGTCCGACGGCGCGGAGCTGTGGCGCGACGGGGTGCCCACGGCCGAGGAGGACGCCGACGAGCTGCACCTCTCCGACGACCCGGCGGGCACCGACCCGGGACAGATCGTGGTGCGCGGCGACAACCTCTTCGACGGCTACTGGCCGGACGGGCGCGGCGGGCCGGCCCCGGACGGCTGGTGGCCCACCGGCGACGTGGCGTACGCCGACTCCGACGGGGACCTCTTCCTGGTCGACCGGCTCGGCGAGCTGATCCTGGTCAACGGGTTCAACGTCTATCCGCACGAGGTGGAGCTGGTGCTCCAGGCGCACCCCGGGGTGGCCGAGTCGGCCGTCCTGGGCATGCCGCACCCGCGGACCGGCGAGACTGTCCGGGCGTACGTGGTGCGGGCGGACGGCTCGACGGTGACGACGGAGGAGCTGCTCGGCCACTGCGCGCGTAACCTGGCCCGGTTCAAGTGCCCGACCGCCGTCGAGTTCGTCGACCGCCTGCCCCACTCGGCGATCGGCAAGGTACGCAAGACCGAGCTCCGCCCGGCGGCGCCCCCGGTGCCCGCGCCCGCGCCGCCGACCGAGATCCGCACGGAGGTATCCGATGTCCAGTGACGCCCGGCTCACCCTGATCACCCGGCCCGGCTGCCACCTCTGCGAGGACGCGAAGGCGGCGCTCGACCGGGTGGTGGCGGTGACCGGCGACCGCTGGATCGAGAAGGACGTGACGGGCGACCTGGAGCTGGAACGCGAGTACGGCGACCGGCTGCCGGTGGTGCTGCTCGACGGCAAGGAGCACGGCTACTGGCGGGTCGAGGAGGAGCGGCTGCTGCGGGACCTCACCACCCCGCAGCTCTGAGCCGCCCCTTACAGTGCAGCGATGACCGCTGCGCGCCGCCACCTGGTGTGGGACTGGAACGGAACCCTCCTCGACGACCTCGACCTGGTGGTGCGGGCCACCAACGTCGCCTTCGCCAGCGCCGGCGGTCCGGTGGTCACCGCCGACGAGCACCGGGTGCGGTTCCGCCGCCCGATCGCCGACTACTACGCCGAGATGCTCGGCCGGGCGATCGACGACGAGTCGTTCGGCCGGCTCGACCGGGTCTTCCACGAGGCGTACCGGGCCGGGTTGACGAGCTGCGCGCTGGCCGCCGACGCCACCGCCGCGATCGCCGCCTGGCCGGGCAGCCAGTCGCTGCTGTCCATGTGGTTCCACGACGAGCTGGTGCCCACGGTGCACACGTACGGGCTGACCCCGCACTTCGCCCGGGTGGACGGGCTGCGCGCCGCGGTCGGCGGCGGCCCGAAGGCGGAGTGGCTGGAGAAGCACCTCGCCGAGCTGGGCCTCGACGGCCGTGAGGTGGTGCTGATCGGCGACTGCCTGGACGACGGCGACGCCGCCGCCTCGGTGGGGGCCGCCTGCGTCCTCTACACCGGTGGCCTCTCCGACCCCGCGCGCCTGCGCACCTCCACGCACCCGGTGGCCGACACCCTCACCCGGGCGGTCGCCCTCGCGCAGACCTTCTGATCCCGCCGGGCGCCTCAGGCGCGGAGGTGGGTGAGGACGGCCAGGACCCGCCGGTGGTGGTTGGTGGCGTCGGGGGGCAGGTCGAGCTTCGTGAAGATGTTCCGGACGTGCTTCTCGACAGCGCCGTCGCTGACCACCAGGGCGCGGGCGATGGCGGTGTTGGAGCGGCCCTCCGCCATCAGGGCGAGCACCTCGCGTTCGCGGGGGGTCAGCTCCGCCAGCGGGTCGTTGCGGCGGCGCCGGACCAGAAGCTGGCTGATCACCTCCGGGTCCAGCACCGTGCCGCCGCCGGCGACCCGGGCCAGCGCGTCCAAGAACTCGTCGATCGCGGCCACCCGGTCCTTGAGCAGGTAGCCGATCCCGCCCCCGCCGGCCCCACCGCCCGTGGTGGCGAGCAGGTCGTCGGCGTACGACACCTCGACGTACTGGGAGAGCACCAGGACCGGCGTACGAGGCACCCGCCGGCGCGCCTCCACGGCCGCCCGCAGCCCCTCGTCGGTGTGCGACGGCGGCATCCGCACGTCCACCACCGAGACGTCCGGCCGGTGCGCCACCACCGCCTCGACCAGGGCGTCCCCGTCACCGACGGCGGCCACCACCTCGTGTCCCGACTCGGTCAGCAGCCGGACCAGCCCCTCCCGGAGCAGTACGGCGTCGTCCGCGATCACCACCCGCATGGGTCCGGTGTCTATCACGTCCTGGATCCACAGCGCGGCCGTGTTCCGGTCCGGCGTGCCGCCCGGCGGCGGTGTCACCGGGGGAGTTCCGCGTGGATCCGGGTCGGCCCGCCGGTCGGGCTGGCCACCTCCAGGGTCCCGCCGGCAGCCCGGATCCGGTCGGCGATGCCGCTCAGCCCGTGACCCTTGGCCAGGTGGGCGCCGCCGACACCGTCGTCGGCCACGGTGATCTCCAGCCGGCCGACCTTGCGGGTCACCTCGACCCGGCAGGCGGCGGCCCGGCTGTGCTTGGCGACGTTGGTCAGGGCCTCGGCCACCACGAAGTACGCGGTGCTCTCCAGCCCGGGGTCGAGCCGCCCGCCGGCGGTGCCCAGCTCGTCGTCGACCACCAGTTCGGTGGGGACCAGGGCGCGGGCGGCGAGCGCGGCCAGGGCGCTGGGCAGGCCCCGGTCGACCAGGATCGGCGGGGCGATGCCCCGGGACAGGGCGCGCAGCTCGTCGAGGGTGTCCCGGGTCTGGCTGACCGCCTCGTCCAGGGTCCGGCGGGCCGCCTCCGGGTCGGCGGCGAGCTGCTGGCGGGCCCGGCTCAGGTCCATGGCGAGGCGGACCAGGCGCTGCTGCGGGCCGTCGTGGATGTCCCGCTCCAGCCGGCGCAGGGCGGACGCCTCCGCGGACGCCGCGGCCCGCTTCTGCTCCTCCAGCGTGGTGATCCGCTGCCGCATCTCGGCCACGCCGGTGAGCAGCGAGTAGGCCAGGGCGGCCTGGATCCGGGCGCAGGCCCGGGCCACCAGGGGCAGGGTGAACAGGGCGAACAGCCCGATCGCGGTGTTCAGTGCGACCCGCGCCCCGGCGCCGTCGCCCATCCCGAGGAGCTGGCTGAGGTCCTGGTCGCCGGGGCCGCGCGGGATGGCCCAGTCGTATGCGCCGTAGAGCGTGCCGGTGACTGCCAGCGCCCACCAGACCACCACCACCACGAAGGTGGGCAGGGTCACCAGCAGCCGGATGAAGGCGTGCAGCAGGTCGAGCCAGGACTGCGGGTCGCGCATCGGGGTGAGGACCCGCCGCCAGAAGCCCGCGCCCCGCTCGGGCGCCAGGTACACCGGGCGGACCCGGGGCTGGCGCAGCACGGCGGGCAGCCGCAGCCGTTCCAGGTCGGCGAGCCCCCGGGCCGTGTACAGGGTGCCGGTGAGGACCGGCAGGCCGAGCGTGGTGACCAGCAGCCCGGCGGTGAGCGAGATGCCGGCCACGGCCAGCACGAAGCCGACCAGCGCCAGCGGGAGGCTGAAGAGCACGTAGCCGGAGTCGCGCAGGAGCTGGCGGACGAGGCCCCGGACGGGTGTGGTGGGGGTGGGCGCGGCGCCCAGCGGTACGGCGGTCATGCTCCGAGGCTATGGGCCGGGGCGGGCCCGACCCATCCCGTGCACGGGCCTCTCCGGGGTGGGGTTCTCCCTACCTCCGCGCCTCCCGGACGTGAGACGCGCCTCTCCCCGACGGTGACACAGCGCTACCGGGCGCGCGCGATTGGTCAGAGAAGTCGGGATTGAGCAATAATCGCCACGCGGCGCCGAGGGAGCTCCGTCTATCGATCTTGTCGGAATGGAGGGGCAGGTGGAGGCGCGTCGCGAGCTATCAAGATCGCGATTTGTGCACCTCTTCACAAGCGCCTACTCTGTAGTTCCGACGCGCCCTGCTAGCACAGCCGGCAACATCGGTCGCCAGCGGGAGTCCCGGAACGGCCGGTCACCGTCGCTGGTCGAGGATCGCACCGCACGGAGTCTCATGAGTCAGCACCGTCACCCTGGCGCGCCCGGCCGAGCCGGTGCCGTGCCGGCGCTCCCGGAACTGCCCGAGGCGACCGTCGCGCGGCTCCCGGAATACCTCCGCGCCCTGCACGCGATCGCCGAGACCGGCCACGAGACGGTCTCCAGCGAGGGGCTGGCCAACGCCGCCGGGGTCAACTCGGCGAAGCTCCGCAAGGACCTCTCCCACCTCGGCTCGTACGGCACCCGGGGCGTCGGCTACGACGTGACCCTGCTGATCGAGCAGATCGAGTCGGTGCTCGGGCTCACCCAGTGCCGCTCCGTCGCGCTGGTCGGCGTGGGTAATCTCGGTCACGCCCTGGCCGGCTACGACGGCTTCGCCAGCCGCGGCTTCCGCATCGCCGCCCTTTTCGATGCCGATCGCGCCCGGGTCGGCGAGGAGATCAACGGGCTGGTCGTCCAGCACGTCGACGACCTGGCCCGGGTCGCCGTCGAGGAGTCGATCTCGATCGGCGTGATCGCCACCCCCGCGCCGGCCGCCCAGGCGGTCGCCGATCAGCTCGTGGCGGTCGGCGTGACGAGCATCCTCAACTTCGCTCCCTGCGTACTCTCGGTTCCGGAGGGGGTCGACGTGCGCAAGGTCGACCTCGCGATCGAGCTGCAGATCCTGTCCTTCCACGAGCACCGCAAGGCGTCGCTGACCGCGCTCCCCGGCGGGCTCGCGGCCACCGACACCCAGGAGGCGATCGGCACGTGAAACTGCTCGTCGTCGGCGCGTCCTACCGCACCGCCCCGGTCGCCACGCTGGAGCAGCTGGCGGTCCCGCCCGCGGACCTCACCCGCACCCTGGACCGCCTGGTCGCCCAGCCGTACGTCGCCGAGGCCGTGCTCGTCTCCACCTGCAACCGCGTCGAGGTGTACGCGGCCGTCTCCGGCTTCCACGGCGGCCTCGGGGACATCTGCGCGGTCCTGGCCGAGCAGGCCGGCGCCCCGCCGGCGGCGCTCGCCACCCACCTCTACGTGCACTACGACGCCGCCGCCGTGGACCACGTCTTCCGGGTCGCCGCCGGGCTGGACTCGATGGTGGTCGGCGAGGCGCAGATCCTCGGCCAGCTCCGCGACGCGTACCACTCGGCCAGCGGCGCCGACTCCGCCGGGCGGCTGCTGCACGAGCTGATGCAGCAGGCGCTGCGGGTGGGCAAGCGCGCGCACGCCGAGACCAACATCGACCGGGCCGGTCAGAGCGTCGTCACCGCCGCCCTCGACCTGGCCGCCGGCCTGCTCGACGGCGACCTGACCGGCCGGCCCGCCATGATCGTCGGCGCCGGGGCGATGGGCTCGCTGAGCGTGGCCACCCTCTCCCGCCTGGGCGCCGGCCCGCTCACCGTCACCAACCGGGGCGCCGCCCGGGCCGTCCGGCTGGCCGAGTCGTACGGCGCGGCCGCCGTGCCGATGGCCGAGCTGGTCGACGCGCTCACCACGGTGGACATCGTGGTGGCCGCCACCGCGGCGACCGAACCGGTCCTGACCCGCGACGTGGTGACCCGGGCGCTGGCCCGCCGCGACCCCGCCCGGGGTCCGCTGGTCCTGCTCGACCTGGCCGTCCCGCGCGACGTCGAGGAGGGCGTCGCCGCGCTGCCCGGCGTCGAGGTGATCGACATCGACCGGATGGCGGCGATCCTCGCCGACGGCCCGGCCGCCGCCGACGCCGCCGAGGTGACCCGGATCGTTGCCGGCGAGGTCGAGGCCTTCCTGAGCTGGCTGCGCGGCGCCGACGTGGCCCCCACCGTGGCGGCCCTGCGCGGGCGCGCCGACGACGTGGTCACCGCCGAACTGCGCCGGCTCGCCCAGCGCCGCCCCGAGTTCACCGACGACCAGCGCGCCGAGGTCGCCCGCACGGTCCACCGGGTGGTGCAGCGGCTGCTGCACCAGCCGACCGTCCGGGTCCGCCAGCTCGCCGCCGAGCCCGGTGGCGACCAGTACGCCGCCCTGCTGCGCGAGCTGTTCGACCTCCAGGTGCCGCAGACCTCCCCGGTCGACACCGTCCCCGACGTGATGGAGGCCGAGATCGCCATGCCGGCCGACACCACCCCGCCCACCGGAGGTGCGCGATGACCGCCCCCCTGCGCCTCGGCACCCGGGGCAGCGCCCTGGCGATGGCCCAGTCCGGCCACGTCGCCGAGGCCCTCACCGCGGCCACCGGCCGCCCGGTCGAGCTGGTCGAGGTGGTCACCGCCGGCGACCGCTCCACGGCCCCGGTGCACCGCCTCGGCGTCGGCGTCTTCGTCTCCGCGCTGCGGGACGCGCTGACCGCCCGGGAGATCGACTTCGCCGTCCACTCGTACAAGGACCTGCCCACCGCGGCGGCGCCCGGCCTGCACATCGCCGCCGTGCCGCAGCGGCAGGACCCGCGGGACGCGCTGGTCGCCCGTGACGGCCGCACCCTCGCCGAGCTGCCGCCCGGCGCCCGGGTGGGCACCGGCGCGCTGCGCCGCATCGCCCAGCTGCACGCCCTCGGCATGCAGCTGGAGGTCACCCCGATCCGCGGCAACGTCGACACCCGCCTCGGCCGGGTGCTCGGCCTCGACGCGGACCTCGACGCCGTCGTGCTGGCCCGGGCGGGACTCGCCCGCCTCGGCCGGACCGACGTCATCACCGAGACGCTCGATCCGATGCTGATGCTGCCGGCACCCGCCCAGGGCGCGCTGGCCGTGGAGTGCCGGATCGACGACCAGGACCTGGTCGAGCTGCTCGGCGTGCTCGACCACGCACCGTCCCGCGCCGCGGTCGTCGCGGAGCGGGCACTGCTGGCCACCCTGGAGGCCGGGTGCAGCGCACCCGTCGCCGCCTATGCCGTTATCGCCGAGGGTGAGCCGACCAGCTCGCTCGCCGGTGGCGAGGGTGGCGATGAGATCTACCTGCGCGGGGCGGTGATCAGCCCGGACGGCACCCGTGACATCCGGCTGTCCCGCACCGGAACGCCCGCCGACGCGGCGGAGATCGGCAAGGCACTCGCCGCCGAACTCCTCGAACTCGGCGCCGACTCGATCCTCGGCCAAGAAGGACACGCCGGCCCGGGGACCCAGCAATTTGGGAGCACAGAATGACCCGCACCCGTAAGCCCGTAGGCCGGATCGCGTTCGTCGGGGCCGGTCCCGGCGACCCGGGCCTGCTGACCCGCCGGGCGCTGGACGCCCTGGTGGACGCCGACCAGGTGGTGTACGACCGGGGAGTCCCCGAGTCGCTGCTCGACCACGTCCGCGCCCAGGCCAGGTCCGACGCCGAGTTCAGCCCCGCCGAGGGTGTGCCGGGGGACGTGGCGAAGGTGCTGATCTCCGCGGCCCGGTCCGGCCAGAACGCCGTGCACCTGGTCGCTGGTGACCCGTTCGGCCACGACTCGGTGGTCAAGGAGGTGCAGGCGGTGGCGCGTACCGCCGCGCACTTCGAGGTGGTGCCGGGCGTCGGCCAGGCCGAGGGCGTGGCCACCTACGCCGGCGTGCCGCTGCCGGGGGTGCGCACCGCCGCCGACGTCGAGGACGTCACCACGCTGGACTTCGACGCGCTGGCCGCCGCCGTCGCCCGCGGCTCGCTGGCCATCGCGGTGGACGCCGGTGACCTGGCCGCCATCCGGGACGGCCTGCTGGCCGCCGGGGTGGAGGGCACCACCGCCGTCGGGGTGACCGGCGACGGCACCGGCGAGACGCAGTACACCACCACGTCGACCGTGGACTCCTTCGTCGCGGCGGCGCTCGGCTTCACCGGCCGGGTGGTGCTCACCGTCGGCGCGGGCGTCTCCGACCGCGACAAGCTGAGCTGGTGGGAGAACCGGCCGCTGTACGGCTGGAAGGTGCTCGTACCCCGCACCAAGGAGCAGGCCGGCGCCATGAGCGCGCGGCTGCGCGCGTACGGGGCGATCCCGTGCGAGGTGCCGACCATCGCGGTCGAGCCGCCGCGCACGCCGGCCCAGATGGAGCGGGCGGTCAAGGGCCTGGTCGACGGCCGGTACGCCTGGGTGATCTTCACCTCGGTCAACGCGGTCCGGGCGGTCTGGGAGAAGTTCGCCGAGCACGGCCTGGACGCCCGCCACTTCGGCGGCGTCAAGATCGCCTGCATCGGCGAGGCCACCGCCGAGGCGGTCCGCGCCTTCGGCATCCAGCCGGAGCTGATCCCCTCCGGGGAGCAGTCCTCCGAGGGCCTGCTGGCCGAGTTCTCGCCGCACGACGAGATCCTCGACCCGGTCGGCCGGGTGCTGCTGCCGCGCGCCGACATCGCCACCGAGACCCTGGCCGCCGGGCTCACCGAGCGGGGCTGGGAGGTCGACGACGTGACCGCGTACCGGACCGTCCGGGCCGCGCCGCCGCCGGCCGAGATCCGCGACGCGATCAAGTCGGGCGGGTTCGACGCGGTGCTCTTCACCTCGTCCTCCACCGTCCGGAACCTGGTCGGCATCGCGGGGAAGCCGCACGCGCGTACCGTTGTTGCCGTTATCGGGCCCAAGACGGCGGAGACCGCCACGGAGTTCGGCCTGCGGGTCGACGTGCAGCCGCCGCACGCCTCGGTGCCCGACCTGGTGGAGGCGCTCGCCGCCTACGCCGTCGAGCTGCGCGAGAAGCTCGCCGCCATGCCGGCCAAGCAGCGCCGGGGCTCGAAGGTGCAGGGCCCGACCGCCCTGAGGTTCCGCTGACAGGAGGCCCTCCATGTCGTACCCCGAGATCCGACCCCGCCGACTGCGGCGCACCGCGGCCGTGCGGCGGCTGGTCTCCGAGACCCGCGTCGACCCGGCCGAGCTGGTCGTGCCGATGTTCGTCAAGGAGGGGCTGACCGAGCCGCGGGCCGTGGCGTCGCTCCCGGGAGTGCTCCAGCACTCCCGGGACTCGCTGCGCAAGGCCGCCGTCGAGGCGGTCCAGGCCGGGGTCGGCGGGATCATGCTCTTCGGGGTGCCGGCGTCGCGGGACGAGACCGGGTCGGGCGGCATCGACCCGAACGGCATCCTCAACGTGGCCATCCGCGACGTGATCGCCGAGGTCGGCGACGCCACCGTGGTGATGAGCGACCTCTGCCTGGACGAGTTCACCTCGCACGGGCACTGCGGCCTGCTCACCCCGGACGGCGGCGTGGACAACGACGCCACGCTCGCCGCGTACGCCGACATGGCGGTCGCCCAGGCCGACGCCGGGGTCCACGTGGTCGGGCCGTCCGGGATGATGGACGGCCAGGTCGGCGCGGTCCGCCGGGCCCTGGACGCCGCCGGGCACCAGGACGTCTCGGTGCTCGCGTACGCCGTGAAGTACGCCTCCGGCTTCTTCGGCCCGTTCCGGGACGCCGTGGAGTCGGCGCTCGAGGGCGACCGGTGCACCTACCAGCAGGACCCGGCGAACCTGCGGGAGTCGCTGCGCGAAGTCGAGCTGGACGTGGCCGAGGGCGCCGACATGGTGATGGTCAAGCCGGCCCTGCCCTACCTCGACGTGGTGGCGGCGGTCCGGGCCGCGGTCAACGTCCCGGTCGCCGCCTACCAGGTCTCCGGCGAGTACGCCATGGTCGAGGCGGCCGCCGCGAACGGCTGGATCGACCGCGAGCGGGTGATCCTGGAGACGCTCACCTCGATCCGCCGGGCCGGCGCGCAGATCATCCTCACCTACTGGGCGGTCGAGGCCGCCCAGCTGCTCCGCCAGCGCTACTGAACGCCGACCGTCACCACCCGGGCCAGCTCCGCGACGGAGTAGACCTTCCGGGGCGGGTCCGGTAGCTGCGCCCAGACCACCCGCACGGTGGTGTCGTCGACCCAGGCGGCACCCCAGGTCCCTCCGCCCGTCATCCCGTAGGTCGGGCTGGCCGTCCCGAGCGGCTGGTCAGCCCGGAGCTGCCCGGTAACGGTCTCCAGGATCGCCAGCCGGTAGTCGAGGTCCCGACCGTTCGGGCGGCGGTAGGGGACCGCGACGAGGCTGCCGTCCGGGGAGAGCCGGACCGACGGGGCACACTCCCCGGCCACGGTCAGCCGCGACAGCCGGCTCCCGCCGGCGAGTCGACGCACGTCGAGCTGGCAGCGGGTCATGTCGGCCGGGCCGGTCACCGACACCACGCGGCCAGCCGTCACGTCGGCCGCGCGGAACGGCAGCTCGCCGTCGACCTTCGTCGGCACCCGGATCAGGGTCTTCTCCCGGCCTGTGGTCAGCTCGTGGGACACCAGGCCCACGCCGTCCCGGGCCAGGTAGGCATACCGCGCGTCGGCACCGGCCAGTCCGAGGGCCTGGCCCCTGACCCGGATCTCCCGGCTGACCTCGACGTGTCCCTCCGCGCTGAGCACCGTGAGTTTGATGGAGAGACCGGCCACGTCCGGGCCGTCCGTCCGCCGCACGCCGGGCATGAGGTCGGTGAACGTGAGCCCGACCAACCGTCCGTCGGACAGCGCCACGGTCTCCTGCCAGCCGGCGGGGACCCGGTGCCGGACCACCGAGCCGTCGCTGCGCAGCTCGTCCGCGACCCCAGGGAGCAGACCGATCTCCGCCCCGGTCCGGTGCGGTCGCACGGTGCCGCCATCACCTTTCAGCATCAGCCGCTGCGCCGGCACCGGTGTCGGCGGTGGCAGGTCGGGAGCGGCCGGTGACGTCGACGGCGCGGCAACCGTCGCGGCCGGCCGGTGCTCGTGGACCAGCAGCGGCACGGCACCCCCGGTCAGGGCGATCAGCGCCACCAGCCCGGCCGCCCCGGTCACGCCCCGCCGACGACGCCGGGCGCGGGCTCGCCGGCGGATGGCCGCCAGGTCCGCCGGGTGCGGCCCGGTGGCGCGAGCGGCGCGGTGGACCAGCTCGGCAAGGTCTTCGGGTACGGCGTCCACGGTCACTCCTCCTCGGCCAGCGCGGCCCGCAGTTCGGCCAGCCCCCGGGAGAGGCGGCTGCGGACGGTGCCTTCGGTCAGGTCCAGCACGGCGGCGGTCTCGGCGGTGGAGAGATCCAGCAGCACCCGGCAGACGATCACGGTGCGCCGGCTCACGGGCAGCAGTTCCAGGGCCGACCGGGCGGCCAGCCCGGCGGGATCCGGGGCGGCCGCGGCCGGATACCGGTCCTCGGCCGGTGGCCGTTCCCGGCGCACCTTCCGCCACCAGGAGGTGGCCCAGTTCAGGCCGACCCGGAAGACCCACCCACCCGGGTTGTCCAGCCGGCGCACCCGGTCCCACCGGGCGTACGCCCGGGCCATCGCCTCGTCGGTCGCCTCCCGGGCCACCGCGGTGTCCCCGACGGCCAGTGCGAGCGCGCGGTGGATCCGGTCCACGTGGTCCCGGTAGAACTGCTCGAACGGCAGGTGCGGGGGCGTGTCGCGTGAACGCGGCAACACGTCCGGCGGACCGGCCGGCGCCGAGGGCTGGCTTCCCATGTCCGGTACACGCTCCGGGGGTGGAATTCGTTCCCGGCTCCGGCTCGGCGCGGGGCTGGAACGACCGACCGGTACCGGCATTCGAGGCCGACGGCTCGGCCCGAGGTGGGAATGGCGGCCGCGCACGGTCACTCTGCGTCTCCCGAACCCGGGCCCCCGCCCCTCACCCGCGCTCGCTTTGCTCTGCAGCCATCCGCGCAGCGGCAACTCTCCGTGTCCGTTGCGTATGGGGCTGCAGGGCAAAGCGGGGTGGAGGGGGTGGGGCCACCACGGCGAACGCGCCTGCCTCGTCCATATTGCGACCGTTTCGGAGTCCCGAGCGGCTCGGATCCGGCCAAGGGCGACGAACATTCGCTGACGCTCCACCATCCTCACGCTCAGTGCTGGTTTTCCGGCCCCGGGACAGGGCTGCGGGCGGATGGTCGGCTGGCGCGGCCTGTCCACAGCCTCCGTGGTTGTCCACAGCCGGACCGGTCGGGGTTGCCGATTTCCGGGCGAGGGAAGAGCGTGGCCGCATGAGCGCCCCCGCCAACCCTGACGAGCCGGCGGTCACGACCGACGAACCTGTCGAGCCGCCCACGATGCTCACCGACCCCTTCGACATCCCGTGGCCCGCCGCCGGCGTCGTTCGGGCGGTCCGCCGACGGGCCGACGTCAGCCAGCGGGAGCTCGCCCGCGTCGCCCGGGTCCATCCGTCGACCGTCGGGCGGATCGAGGCCGGCACGCTGACCCCGAGCATCGCCATGCTCCGTCGGATCATCGGCGTAGCCGGGTTCCGTCTCGCCGTGGTCGACGAGTTCGGCCGGGTGCTTGCGCCGATGCGGGACCGCGACGACCTGCGAGACGGCGCCGAGCGCCGATATCCGTCCCACCTGGACGTGATCGCCGACCCGGAGCCGGGGGAGTGGTGGGCCGACCTCTACGGCCTGGCCCGCCCGCCGGAGACCTTCTACCGCGACCGGGCCTACCGGGACGCCCTGCGCCGGCGCAGCCAATGGGAGGTGCGGGTGGCCAAGTTCCGGGCCGTACCGCCGCCGCGCGACCCGCAGCGGTGCGGCTACCGCAACGGCCCGCCACCCGGCTGGTGAGCCGGGCGACGGGCCGCTTCGCGGTACCGCCGTCAGTCGTCGTCGCGGATGGTGCCCACGCCGACCGGGTCGGCGAGCCGGAGGCCCGGCACGCCCGCCACGTACAGCTTGAGCTGCTCGTCCGCCTCGCGCTTCCGGTCACCGCGGACGGTCACCGGGAAGGTCAGCGAGGTCTGGCCGGCGGCCAGGGTCTGGCAACCCACGTACGGGTCGTAGTCCGACCCGGCCTGCGCCGTCGTGCCGTACGTGGTGGCGCAGAGCAGGGCCGGCTCCGAGAGCGGGCGGGAGACGGTCACCGTGAACGTCATGGTGCTGTCGCCCTTGTCGCCCTCGGCCACCGCGGCGTCGGAGACGCTCAGCGACGCGCGGGAACGGAACCGGGCCACCTGCGGGTCGTGGTCGCTGGCCCCGCGGTCACCCAGGCCCTCGGCGTCGGTGGGGTAGTCGGCGTTGATGTGCGCCGTGCGTACCTGCACCAGGTCCTCGTGCAGCGGGTCGTTGACGAAGAGGTTGTCCAGCGTCTGCGCCTGCCCGTCGTAGGTGTACGAGTACGCCGCCGCCGGCACGTCCGCCACCAGGTCGTCCCAGAGGTTGTGCAGGCCGGCCTGGTACAGCGGGGCGAGCTGGTCCGACGGCGTCGGGTTCGCCGCCGTGGCGATCGGGTCGTCCGGACGCGGGAAGACGTTGAGGTCCCCGCCGTAGATCACCCGCGCGTTCGGGTCGGCCGCCTCGACGGCCTGGACCAGCGCCGCCCCGTACGCGGCCTGCTCCCGCCGCTGCCCGACCCGGCTGTCCGGCCCGGACGAGAAGTGGTTGGTGGCCGCCCAGAGCGTGAAGTGCTCGGTCGAGCCGGGCGCCGCCGCCACCGTGAACTTGGCCAGCTGGGCCGCCCGGGTGTAGACGTTGCTGCCGTCCACCCCGGTCGAGCGGTCCACGTCGGCCGGAAGGACGGCGTTGAACCCCTTCGGGTTCTGCACGTCGGCGTTCGACGGCAGGGCCGCCGAGCGGTACTGCACGGTCGGCGCCGAGCCCAGCACCGGGTCGCCGGCGCTCGCCTCGGCCAGCGTCAGCCGGTCGGTGCGGTAAAGGAACGCCGAGGCGATGCCCCGGGCGTCCGCGCCGGTCCGGTCGTACGCCGCCGCGTAGGCGGGGCCGCCGTTGGCCGTGATGGCCAGCGCCAGCTCCTGGACGGTGTCCGGCGCGCCGTCGGCGTTGTTCGTGTCGCCGCAGACCAGCTTGCCGTCGGCCACCGCGCAGATGTCCTGGTCCTCGGCCTCCTGCACGAGCAGCAGGTCCGGGCTGTGCAGGGCACCGATGATCTGCCGCGCCTGCACACCCAGCTTCTCGGTGTACGCCGCCTCGCTGGCCGGCACGTAGTCGAACGGCGGGCTGACCCCGGCGCAACCCGAGTTGCCGGCGAAGTCGCAGCCGTCGAACGGGTCGTCCCGGTAGTCGTACAGGTTCTCCACGTTGTAGGTGGCGACCGCGACCTCGCTGCCCCGGTCGGCCGGCTGCGGCGGGTTGTTCTCCGCCGGGTCCGCGCCGCCGGTCAGGGTGAGCTGCTCGGGCTGCACGCTGTACTTGCTGAACGCGTACGAGATGGCGCCGTAGGCGTCCTCGGTCAGCGTGTCGAAGGTACGGGCCTCCGGCAGCAGCGCCTTCGAGTCCCCGGCGGTCGCCTTCACGCCGCCGGCGCCCAGCAGGATGCGCTGGTAGTTGCCGTTGTCGAAGAGCGTGCCCGGGATGTCGTCCAGCGGGTGCGCGTCCCGGAACACCCGGCGGGCGTACGGGTCGGACCGCTTCATGATCGGGTCCTCGCGGTCCAGCACGTAGACCTCGGAGTCCAGGGTGGACGCGAAGATGTGCCGCGGGGCGGAGACCCCGCTGCCGGAGCGGACCCGCATCCGCTCGCCCTCGTGCCGCTCCCAGAACAGGCCGGCGGCGGCCGCGTCGGCCGGCGGCCGGGCGTCGTCCACGCGCACGGCGGTGTCCACGTCGAGCCCGGAGTCGAGCTTGCGCACCAGGGAGGCGCTGGAGAGCTGGGTCTGGTTGAAGTACTCGGAGACGCGGCCGCGGAGCACCACCTCGTCGCCGACGGTCGGGGCGTAGCCGCCGATCAGCGTGGTGAACGAGCCCATGAAGACGAAGATGCCGTCCGAGGTGAGCGGGTCGCCGTCCTCGGCGCCGGTGCGGCTCTGCAGGTAGAAGCCCCACTGGTCGGCCCCGGCGGAGGTGCGGGTCAGCGACTTCTGGGTGATCACGCCGCGTACGTCGTAGAGCATGGAGCTGGTGCCGTTGCCGCTGGCCGGGGCGAGCGGCGACCGGTCCGTGCGGCCGTCCTCGTCGTCACCGGTGCGACCCTGCACCTCGCCCACCGACAGCACGGCGGTGGCCTGCACGGTCAGCGTGCAGGTCGCGGTGCCGCCCTCGGCGTCGGTCGAGGTCACGGTGACCGAGTAGGCGCCGGCCGGGAGGCCCGTGGCGGTCAGCGTCGCGGTGGCCGTGCCACCGGCCGCGGTGGCCGGGGTGAACGCGGTACGGCTGATCGAGCCGCTCGCCGGCGTCGGGTTGACCGCGGTGACCGCGAGGTCGGTGACGGTGTCGTCGGCGTCGGTGGCGGTGACCTGGCGGGTCGCGGTGGCGCCGGCCTCCAGGGTCAGCGCGCCGCCACAGGTCAGCGTCGGCGCCTGGTCGACCGGGCCGCCGCCGTCGATGGTGTGGCTGCCCAGCCCGTCGAAGGTGTCGGCGGCGAAGCCCGCCCACTGGACTGCCGGGTCGAACGGGTCGGCCGAGTCGGTGTCGCCGGCGCTCACCGAGGGCAGCCGCCGCAGGGTGTTGTCGGCGGTGCTGGTGAGCCCGGCGCCCCACTCGGAGCCGGGATCGACGCCGACCTGGCCGATCGAGTCGACCACGGTCGTGCCCTTGCGCAGCACGATCGCGTCGTCGCCGTTGTAGAGCGATCCGCCGTAGGTCTGGTCGGCCTGGGCGAGGATCGCCGGCGCGGCCGTCGAGGCGGCGAAGACGAAGACGTCACCGGGGGCGACCGTGCCGGTCAGCGGCACGTTCGTCGAGGTGGTGGCGCCGTTGAAGAAGAGTTGGAGCTGGTAACCGGCGGCGGCCAGGTCGATCGGCGCGCCGGTGCCGTTGTAGAGCTCGACGGCCTTGTTGTTGGACGAGCCCTCGACGTACTCGGAGATGAACAGGTCGGTAGGCGCGGCGCTGGCCGCGGGGGGTGCGATCCCGATGGCCGTGACGGAGACGGCGGCGGTGGTCGCGAGCGCGGCGAAGGTGCGGCGCGTGCGCATGGAGCCTCCACGATGGGTGGACAGGAACTAACGCACGTTAAGTGCCGTTCCGGTCCGCCGTCCATCCCCCGGGCAGCCGTTTGATGAATATCCGTCAGCGCTGGTTGTCGAGCCGGTGCACCAGCTCGGCCACGTCGACGCTGTATTCGCACCAGTCCCGGTCGGGGCGGTAGCCCAGCTCCGCGTTGACCTTCAACATCGCCTCGTTGGCCTGCGCGTTCCAGGTCTGCACCTCGGCCAGCTCGGGCTCGGCGGACCGCAGCTCCAGCAGCATCCGGGCCTTGATGGCCCGGTCGATGCCGTAGCCCCGGTGGTCGCGGACCACGATGGTGTCGTACTGGTCGGCCCGGGTCGGGTGCTGCGCCGGCACCACCACCTCGGTCAGCCCGGCCACCTCGCCGGTCTGCTCGTGCAGGGCCAGCACGATGTAGGGCTTCATGCCCCGCCGGTGCAGCGTGTCGAGGCTCTCCCGCAGCCGCTGCGGGTCGTAGGAGCTGGGCCGCAGCTCGCCGTCGTCGACGTCACGCACCTCGGCCTTCGCCCGCGCGTACGCCTCGATCAGGTCGTCCGGCGGCCCGCCCGGGCAGAACTCGACGTGGTAGCCGGCGCCCACCTCGGTGGCCATCTCGGCCAGCGCCGGCCACTCCACCGTGCCCAGGTCGAGCACGCTGCGGGTCTCGACGTATTCCCTGGTGAAGCCGAGCGCCTCGTAGAACGCCACGGCCGGGGTGTCGCCGACCACCTCCACGCCGATCGACTGGAAGCCCTCGTCCCAGACCCGGCGGGCGGCCACCCGGACCAGCTCGCGGCCGAGCCCGGTGCGCCGCAGCTCCGGGCGGACCAGCACCTCCAGCACACCCATGCCGCCGAGGAGCAGCACGTTGACGTGACCGAGCATCGGCCCGGGCGTGCCGTCCGCGGTTGGGTCGCCCTCGGCGACCCAGGAGATCCGGCGCTCACCCGGCATGACCTCGGAGAGGTACTCGCGCAGGGAGCTCGCCCGCCAGGGCGGATCCTGCGGCAGATCGGCCGCCAGCACCGCGTTCAGCGTGTCCAGCAGCGACGCGATCTCGGCGGACGACGCGGTCAGCGGGTCCCACTCGCGCACCATCACCCGTCTAGCTTGCCGTCAACGGCTGCCCGGGGGAAGGGTCCAGTCCGTGAATGTACGCGACCGGTCACGTCACGTACCGCTGAGCCGTCCGTATTCGTCGGCCTTGTCGAAGACGTCCTGGGCATAGCGGCGTACATCGTTGTAGGACAGGATGGCGCCCCACCAGTCGCCCGGGATGGTCATGTTCCGGCCGCCCTTGCACAGGTAGCGGCCGGCGGCCAGGGCCGCGTCGTCGATGTCGTGCGGGTTCCTGACGCCGTCGTTGTCGGCGTCCGCGCCGATCTCCTGCCAGGTGCTCGGGATGAACTGCATCGGGCCGAGCGCCTTGTCGTAGACCGGGTCGTGGTCGAGCTGGCCCCGGTCGGTGTCGAGGATCCGGGAGCGGCCGCCCTGCCCGTCGAGCGGGGCGCCGAGGATCTCCGGCGCGGCGACGCCGTCTGGCCGGAGCGTGGCTTTGTTGGCCGACCCGTGGCGGGACTCCACGTAGCCGATCGCGGCCAGCGTGGTCCAGCTCAGCTGGCAGCTGCGCTGCGTCTGGGCGAGCACCAGCTCGGCGTAGCCGTACGCCTGCATGGCGACCTGCGGGATGCCGGTGGCCGCGCTCACCTGCTGCGCCCAGCCGGCCAGCGCGTCCGCCGGCCGGGCGGGTGTCACCGGGCCGACGACCGGGCCGGTCGGCGTGCCACCCGGCGTGGCCGTGAGCGTCGGGAGGGGGGTGCCCGGCAGTCCCGTCGCGCCGGGGCCCACCGGGACGCCGGTCGCCCCGGGCGCCGCGCCCGTCTGGGGTACGCCCAGCACCGGGGCGTTCGTGGTGGCGTCGACGGCCACCGGCTGCGGCTTGCGGACCGCCGCGGGCACCAGCAGCGCGCCGGCCGCGGCGGTGGCCGCGACCAGGGCGAGCAGGAAGAGAGCGGGCAGGGTCGTGCGCCCGCTGGGCCGGCGCGACCAGGCGCGGGTGGCCCGGGCCGCGCCGACGGCGAGCTGCCGGGGCGGCACCCCGACCGCGTGCGCGAACGGCACCCGCCGCCGTCGACCGGCCACCGGCTCGACGGTCGGTGCGGCCTCCGCGGCGACCGGCTCCGTCTTCGGCTCGGCCTCCGCGGCGACCGGGTCCACCTTCGGACCGGCCGGCTCGGCCTTCGGGTCGACCGGCTCCGCCGGCGGGTCCACGGGCGCCGTCTTCGCATCCGCCCTGCCGTCGGCGGCCGGCTCGGGTGCCGGGTTGCTGCGGGGGCGGGGGACGGGGCCGGCGCCGCCGTCGGGCGGCGCGGCCGGTCGCAGGGGCCGAACCGTCGATCGCTGCTCGCCGTCCACCACCCGTCGAGTATCACCCATGGCTGTCGGGGCGTCAGGTCCGGTCGTACGCTGATGGCATGCCCCGCTACGACTTCCGCTGCCGCGCATGCGGCGACACCTTCGAGGTCAACCGCCCGATGGCCGAGGCCGGCCAGCCGGCCTCCTGCCCGCAGGGACACGCCGACACGGTGAAGCTGCTCTCCACCGTCGCGGTCACCGGCCGGGGCGGCTCCGGGCCGGTCGGCGGGCCGTCCGCCCCGGCGGGCGGCGGCTGCTGCGGTGGCGCCTGCGGCTGCTGACGACCCCGCCCACCCTCGGCCCGCCGGTCGGTCCGGCCTGCCGCCCGTGTGATCCTTTGGCACCTTGGGTCGGAATCTGCCCGACCGTTCTCACGATGCGTGACCGCGTGACCATAGGGCAGCATGAAGCCGACGTCACGGGGCGGAGGTTCCACGCATGTCGCCACGGATCGACCTCCCGAGCGGTTGGGTGACCTTCGTCTTCACCGACATCGAGGGCTCCACGCGGCTGGCCCAGCTGCTCGGTCCGGGCTACCGCCCGGTGCTGCGGGAACACCGCCGGCTGCTGCGCCACACGCTGGCCGGCACCGACGGGGCGGAGCTGCTGACCGAGGGCGACTCGTTCTTCCTCGCCTTCCCGGACGCGGCAACGGCGGTGCACGCCTGCCTCACCGCGCAACGCGCGCTGGCCGGCCACGACTGGCCCACCCCGGAGGCCGCGCCCCGGGTCCGGATGGGCCTGCACACCGGCTACGCCGAACCCCGCGACGGCGAGTACGCCAGCCCCGAGGTGCACCGGGCGGCCCGGGTGGCCGCCGCCGCCCACGGTGGACAGGTGCTGTGCTCCGCCGCGACCGCCCGGCACGCCGACCCGCTGCCCGACGGAGTGTCCCTGTTGGACCTCGGGCTGCACCGGCTGCGCGGCTTCGACGACCGGGAACGGTTGTTCCAGCTCGTCGCGCCCGGCCTGGAGCGGAGCTTTCCGCGGCCGCGTACCGCCGACGCGGTGGCGCACAACCTGCCCACCCAGGTCACGTCGTTCGTCGGCCGGGAGGCCGAGCGGGCCGAGCTGCGGCGGCTGGTCGAGACGTACCGGCTGGTGACCGTGCTGGGCGCGGGCGGCGCCGGCAAGACCCGGCTGGCGGTGGAGCTGGCCTCCGGGGTGGTCGAGGCGTACCCGGACGGGGTGTGGTTCGTCGACGTCGCCGCGGTGACCGACCCGGGGCTGGTCGCGTTCGAGATCGCCGCCGTGCTCGGGCTCCGCCCGGAACCCGGCCGCCCCATGGTGGACACCCTCGTCGAGTACGCGGCGGCGCGGCGGATGCTTGTCGTGCTGGACACCTGCGACGCCCAGCCGGCCGCGTCGGCCGAGGTGATCTCCCGGCTGCTGGCCGGTGGCCGGGGCGTGCGGGTGCTGGCCACCAGTCGGGAGTCGTTCGGCGTGCCCGGCGAGGTGGTGTGGCGGATCCCGCCACTCTCGGTGGACCCGGGGCCGGACGGCGGGGCGAGCGACGCGGTGGCCCTGCTGCTGGACCGCACCACGGCGGCCCGGGGCGGCCGCGCGCCGGACCCCGCCGAGCAGGCCGACCTGCGCCGGGTGGTGCGCCGGTTGGACGGTCTGCCGCTCGCCATCGAGCTGGCGGCCGCGCGGCTGCGGGTGCTCTCGGCCGGGCAGCTCGCCGAGCGTCTCGACGACATGCTGGGCACCCTGGACGCCGGGCGGGAGGAGCTGGAGCCGGGCCCGGTGGAGGTCGGCTGGACCGGCAACCAGCAGGACACCGTCGACCTGGTGGCCGCCGCGACCGGGGCCGCTCCGGCCACCCCGGCGAGCCGGGCGGTGCAGCGCTCGGCGAACGAGCGGCACCTGACCATGCAGGCCACGGTCACCTGGTCGTACCGGACGCTGGGTGCGCGCTCGGCCCGGCTGCTGCGCTGGCTGGCCGTCTTCGCCGGCCCGGTGGACCTGCCCACCGTCCAGTGGCTGCTCGACGACGACCCGCTCGACCCGCTGTCGGTGCTGGTGGACAAGTCGATGGTGCTGGCCGAGCCGCACGCCTCGGGCAGCACCTACCGGATGCTGGACCCGATCCGGGCGTACGCGGCCCGCCGGCTCATCGAGGCCGGTGAGGAGCAGCACGCCCGGGACCGGCACGTCGCCTGGTCCCGGCACGCCCTGGACCGCGCCCACCTGGGCCCGGACGGCCGGCCGGTCACCCTCTCCCTGTACGCGCTCGACCCGCTCGCCGGGGAGCTGCGGGCCGCGCTGCGCTGGTGCGCCACGGGCGGCAGCGCCCGCTCCGGGCTGCGCCTGGCCGGGGGGCTGGACCAGTGGTGGCGGGAGCGCGGGCTGGCCCGGGAGGGGCGGCTCTGGCTGTTCCGGCTCTACGGCCGGATCGCCGAGACCGGGGAGCCGATCCCGGAGGCCGAGCTGGCGGCGGCGTACCACATGCACTCGCTGCACGCCGGGGCGGACGGCGAGTTCGCCGAGGAGCTGCGCTACTCGCAGCGGGCCGAGGCGGCCGCCCGGCAGGCCGGCGACCTGGGGCTGCTGGCCCGGGTGCTCGCGGGCCGGGCCGCGCCGCTCGTCGACATGGGACAGTTCGTCGAGGCGGAGCGGGTCTGCCGGGAGGTCATCGACTGGGCGTACGCCCAGGACGTGGTCTCCGACGCGCTGCTCGCCGTCTACAACCTGGCCGAGCTGCTCTGGCGGCGGGGCGCGCTGGACGAGGCGGCCGAGGTGCTCGGCGCCGCCCGCCCGGTGGAGGCGGCCCGCCCGGTCGAGCGGGGCCGCCGCTCGGTGGACATGCTGCTCGGCCTGGTGGCGCTGGCCCGGGGCGATCTCGTCGCCGCGCACGAGCACCTGCTGGTGGCGCTCCGGTCCCGGATGAGCCACGGCTACCTGGGCCGGGCCTGCGACACGTTGAACGCGATCGCGGTGCGCTGCGCGCTGGGCGGGGAGCCGGCGAGCGCCGCCCGGCTCTTCGGCGCGGCCCAGGCGACCCGGGCCAGCCTGCGCGCCACTCCGGGCATCTACGGCCCGTACTGGCTGGCCCGCCAGGCGGAACTGCGGCGCACCCTCGGCGACGCCGCCTTCGACGCCGCCTACGCCAGCGGCGCCGCCCTCCGTCTGGAGGAGGCCGCCGCCCTGGCCATGGACCTCGAACACCCCGACCTGGCCACCCCCGACTCACCCCGCTTCACGGCCCCCGCCCCGCGCCGCTCCACCGCGAGTTGATCAAGAGGTTCGCGTCGGGATCCCGGCCTCCCGGCGACGCGAACCTCTTGATCGACGACGAGGAACAGGGTCAGCGCAGGGCGGCTCGGCGTTCGGCGTCGGCCTTCATGCGGGCGGCGCGGTCGAGGTCGGCCTGCTGGACGGCCGCCACGGAGCCGAAGACGCTTACCGCTTCGTAGTAGGTCCAGGCCAGGCTGTAGCAGGCGGGCCGCACGATGGTGCTGTAGGTGGCGCAGACCCGCTTCAGGTCGGCGTAGAAGGCGCTGTCCAGCCGGGACTTGTTGGCCGAGAACTGGCCCATGGCCTTGTAGTTGCGGTAGCCGAAGTCGTGCCGGTAGCAGGAGAGGCTGAAGTTGAAGCCGAGTGGGTTGTCCGGGCTGGACGAGCAGTAGTCGGTCGACCAGTCGAAGGCGTACTCGGTCCAGGCGGACTTGTTGAGCCGGGCGGAGTTCCAGGCGCTGTAGCTGCTGGCGCTGGTCTGCGTCCAGCTGGAGAGCACGGCGAGCTTCTGTTCGGTGCTCACCGCGGCGGCGGC
Source organism: Micromonospora sp. A3M-1-15 (assembly GCF_024213425.1). Taxonomy (NCBI): domain Bacteria; kingdom Bacillati; phylum Actinomycetota; class Actinomycetes; order Micromonosporales; family Micromonosporaceae; genus Micromonospora; species Micromonospora sp. A3M-1-15. Next base: position 415,855 of record NZ_JANAVK010000002.1, read on the forward strand.
GGGGGTGGCCACGCCGATGGCGGTGAGCAGGGCGATCGTGCCGGCGGCGAGCAGGGTGCTGAGACGTCGGTACACCGGTACCTCCCCGGGGGTGGTGGGTCAGATGTCGATGATTTTCGATCACCTGCGGAACCGGGGGCGATGCTCCGGACGACGTGTTGGTGACATGCGTCGAAACAGACGAATGCCTTGCGCGAGCGGGCCCGAACCATATACTCGTGTACGAGTAATCGGATGCGAGGAGGACGGCGGTGGCGAAGCGACGCCCGGTCCGCAACCTGCTGGCCCTCGCCGTGCTCGCGGCCCTGGCCGAGCGGCCCCGCCACCCCTACGAGATCGCCACCGTCCTGCGCGCCCGCGGCAAGGACCAGGACATGCCGATCAAGTGGGGCTCGCTCTACACGGTGGTGGCGAACCTGGAGCGGCACGGCCTGCTGGCGGCGGTGGAGAGCGGCCGGCAGGGGCGGCGCCCGGAGCGCACCGTCTACCGGATCACCGACGCCGGGCGCGCGGAGCTCGTCGACTGGACCCGGGAGCTGGTCGCCGTCCCGGAGCGGGAGCAGCCCCGGTTCGAGGCCGGCCTGTCGGTGCTCGGCGTCCTCGGGCCCGACGAGGCGATCGAGCTGCTGCGGCAGCGCCTCGACCGGCTGGAGGGCCAGCTCGCCGCGCAGCGGGCCGCGCTGGCCGGCCACGCCCGCGAGGTGCCCCGGATCTTCCTCATCGAGGCCGAGTACGACCTGGCCGTCCGGGAGGCCGAGGCCACCTGGGTGCGCGGCCTGCTCGACGAGCTGACCACCGGCGCGCTGCCGGGGGTGGCCGAGTGGCGGGCCTGGCACGAGACCGGCGCGGTGCCGCCGGATTGGGCGGACCTGGCGGAGAGGGGGACCGAGCCGCACTGAGAGCGGACCCCGGCGGGGGTGCGGGAACACCACCGCCGGGGCCCTGACCTGCGAACCGAGACCGCGGGAACGGCAACCCGGCCGCGAGGTGGCAACCGCAACGATAACCGGGCTCCCGTCCCCGGGTCGGTTCGTGCCCGCACGACCCGAGACCGGAGGAAGAGATGAGCACGAAGGACCTGCACGCGCCCAAACGCAAGCTGCTGCCCGAGATGGAGGGGCGGACCGCCCGTTGGTACGCCCGCAACCGCGGCTCCGCCGCGCAACTGGCCGAGTACCGGCGGCAGGCCGCCCGGCTGGCCGAGGGGCTGCCGCCCGGGGCGGCGGTGCTGGAGGTGGCGCCCGGCCCCGGCTACCTGGCGATCGAGCTGGCCCGGCTGGGGGCGTACCGGATCACCGGGCTGGACGTCAGCCGGACGTTCGTGGAACTGGCGGGGGAGGCGGCCCGGCGCGCCGGGGTCGAGGCGACCTTCCGCCAGGGCGATGTGCACGAGCTGCCCTTCCCGGCGGACTCGTTCGACCTGGTCGTCTGCCAGGCGGCGTTCAAGAACTTCGTGCGCCCGGTCCGGGCGCTGGACGAGCTGCACCGGGTGCTGCGGCCGGGCGGCCGGGCGGTGATCCACGACCTGCGGGCCGACGCCTCGCCGGCGGACATCGAGCGGGAGGTGGCCCGGATGGGGCTGGGCGGGCTGGACGGCTTCTGGACCCGGTCGGCGCTGCGGATGCTGCGCCGGCGGGCGGTCACGGCCGGTGCCTTCGCCCGGCTCGCCGCGGAGAGCGCCTTCGGCGGCGCCGAGGTGGACCGGGACGGGCTGATCGGGCTGGAGGTCCGGCTGCGCAAGGCCGGCTGAACACGGCGACGCCCGGGACCCGCGAGCGGGCCCCGGGCGTCACCGGTCGGGTCAGCGCACGAAGCGCGGCGGGCTGACCGGGCCCTCGTTCCAGAGCCGGTCCAGCGCGGTCACGTAGTAGGTGTGCGCGCCGGCCGTCGCGGTGGTGTCCACCCAGGACTGCACGTCGCCGTCCGTGCCGCGGACGGTGGCGACCAGGTGGGACGCGTCGGCGAAATCGCAGCGGTCGGCCAGGCCGACGCCGTCGAACCGGTAGATCGCGTACGAGGTGGCCTCCCCGAACGGGCCCTCGCCGTCGGCCGGCTGCCGCCAGCTCAGGTGCACCCCGTCGTCCTGCCGCTCGGCGCGGGTGACCAGCGGCATGAGCAGCGGCTTGGACGGCAGCTGCGACATGGTCGGCACCAGCGCCGGGCGGGAGTAGTGCTCGGCCGCGTAGATGTCGGTGGCGCCGAGCCGGTTCGCCCGCACCTGCACCGCGGAGAAGTGCACGTTGCCGAGCACCTCCGGGTACGACCGGTTGAGCGTCAGGTGGTTCGACAGCTCCTGCGGGTTCATCCAGAAGGAGCCGTACGCCGGTTCACCGCTCTTGTAGTCGGCCTGCCCGATGTAGAGCTGGACGTCGGTGCCCCGCACGGTCTCCGCCCACCACGGCACCAGCCGCGCGTAGTCGGCGGCCGGGTACTGGCCGATGTACCAGTAGAGCTGCGGCACGATGTAGTCGATCCACTCCTCCTTGACCCACTTGCGGGTGTCGGCGGAGATGATGTCGTACGACTGCGAGCCGGTGGTGTCCGAGCCGTTCGGGTCGGCCGACTTGTTGCGCCAGATGCCGAACGGGCTGACCCCGAACTTCACCCACGGCTTCGCCGCCTTGATCTTGCCGCTCATCTCCTGGATCAGCAGGTTGATGTTGTCCCGCCGCCAGTCGGCCTTGTCGGTGAAGCCCCGGTTGTACTGGGCGAAGGTGGCGTCGTCCGGGTACTGGTACGTGCCGCTCGGGTACGGGTAGAAGTAGTCGTCGAAGTGCACGCCGTCGATGTCGTACCGCGTGACCGCGTCCATCATCGCGGTCTGCACGAACTCGCGGACCTCGGGGATGCCGGGGTTGTAGTAGAGCCGGCTGCCGGCGACCCCGGCCGGCGGGTAGGCGAACACCCAGTCCGGGTGCTGGCGCACCGGGTGGTTGGGGGCGAGCTTCGAGATGTCGGCGCCGGCGCCGCCGGGAGCCGGCATGGAGACCCGGTACGGGTTGAACCAGGCGTGGAACTCCAGGTTCCGCTTGTGCGACTCCTCGACGAGGAAGGCCAGCGGGTCCCAGCCCGGGTCCTTGCCGCGGACCCCGGTCAGGTACTCCGACCAGGGCTCGATCTCCGAGGGCCAGAACGCGTCGGCGGTCGGGCGGACCTGGACCACGACGGCGTTGTGGTGGAGCTTCTGGGCCAGGTCGAGCCAGGCCAGGTATTCGGCCTTCTGCTTGGCGACCTGGTCCGGGGCGGTCCAGGAGTCCTTGCTGGGCCAGTCGATGTTCGTCACCGAGGCGATCCACATGGCCCGGAACTGCCGCTTGGGGACGGCCGGGTCGGTGACGCAGGTGGTCGCGGTGGAGTCGGTCGCCGTGTCGCTCTCCGCGGCGCTCGCGGGGGTGCCGGCGACGAGCGCGCCGAGCAGCGCCACGGCCAGCCCGGCGGCTCTGAGCCGAGTTGCCTTCATGCGGTGCGGTCCCTTCGTTGGAACTCACGGGGGCGGTGTCGGGTGGCGGCGGACGGGCGGCGCATCCGGCAAGATTCGCCGCACAGTAACTGTCCCCGGTAGAAAACTTTCATCAATCGGGACACGACGCAAGACCTGCAGACGGATCGATGTGCAGGTGGGGCCGAACGTCCGAGGGTGAGCCGGGACACGGCCCGAATCGTGACCTGTCCGACACCTCCCGTATCGGGTTAGCGCGTCAGGGCCCTGGGTAGCTTGCCCGGTCACGGACCGCCACCGTGGTGGTCGCACGGGAGGTGGTCATGTCCGTCCTGCGGACGAAACCGATCCGGGACGTGCTCGCCCAGGGTGAGGCCGACGGCGAGGACGGCCGGCCCGGACTGCGTCGCCGCCTCGGCGCGATCGACCTCATGGGCTTCGGCATCGGCATCGTGATCGGCACCGGCATCTTCACGCTGACCGGTATCGAGGCGAAGAACCACGCCGGCCCCGGCGTCGTGATCTCGTTCGCCATCGCTGGCGTGGTCGCGCTGCTCGCCGCCCTCTGCTACGCGGAACTGGCGTCCAGCGTGCCGACCGCCGGCAGCGCCTACACCTACGCGTACGCGACGATGGGCGAGATCGTCGCCTGGATCATCGGCTGGGACCTGCTGCTGGAATTCGCGCTCGGCTCGGCGGTGGTGGCCCGCGGCTGGTCCGGCTACCTCGCCGAACTGTTCGACCTGCCCAGCGCCTGGTTCGCCGAGGAGGGCAGCGTCGTCAACCTCGGCGCGATCGCCATCGTGCTGATCCTCGGCGTGGTCGGCATCGTGGGCATCCGCGAGTCCGCCCGGGTGACCAACCTGCTGGTCCTGGTCAAGGTCGCCATCTGCGTCTTCATCGTGGTCGCCGGGGCGTTCTTCGTGAAGGCCGCCAACCTCAGCCCGTTCATCCCGACCACCGAGCCGGCCGGGGGCGGGGAGGACGGCATCCGGCAGCCGGTCACCCAGGCCCTCTTCGGGCTGGAGCCCTCCGTCTTCGGCTTCGCCGGGGTGCTCACCGCCGCCGCGGTGGTGTTCTTCGCGTACACCGGCTTCGAGGCCGTGGCGAACCTCGGCGAGGAGACCCGCAAGCCCCGCCGCGACCTGCCGCTGGGCCTGCTCGGCACGCTGGGCGTCTCGACGGTGCTGTACATCGGCGTCTCGCTGGTCCTGGTCGGCATGGTCCGCTACACCGACATCGACGAGGGCGCCCCGATCGCCTCGGCCTTCGAGGCCGTCGGCGCCGGCTGGGCCGCCATCCTGGTCTCCATCGCCGCCGTCGCCGGCCTGACCAGCGTTATCCTGGTCGACCTGGTGGCCATGGGCCGGATCGGCTTCGCCATCGGCCGGGACGGGCTCATCCCGCCGTCGATCGCCAAGGTCCACCCGCGCTGGGGCACCCCGTACCGGATCTCCGCGATCATGACGGTCGGCGTGGCCCTGCTGGCCGGCTTCCTGCCGCTCTCCGCGCTGGCCGACCTGGTCAGCATCGGCGCGCTCTGCGCGTTCGTGCTGGTCTCGATCGCGGTGCCGATCCTGCGCCGGCGGCGCCCGGAGCTGGAGCGGCCGTTCAAGGTGCCGTTCTCGCCGGTGCTGCCGATCGTCTCCGCGCTGGCCTGCCTCTACCTGATGCTCAACCTGTCGGTGGAGACCTGGCTCCGGTTCCTCGCCTGGATGCTGCTCGGCGCGATCATCTACTTCGGCTACGGGCACCGGAAGAACCGCCTGGCCCGCCGCGAGCACCGGGCGGACCCGGAGCCGGCCGCGACGAGCTGACCGACCCCCGGAGGACGACGTCGCGGTATCCGGGCACCGGGGATACCGCGATGTCACGTCTTCGGCTCAGGGGCGCGGCTGGGGCTCCGCCGTCGGGCCCTTCACCACGGGCCGGCCGTCGGTCCAGACCACCTCGTCGAGCCAGACCTGGCGGCCCGGGTCGGTGCTGCCCTCCTGCCCGGGCGGCCAGGCGTGGTACAGCAGCCAGGTGCGGCCGTCCTTGGAGACCATCGAGGCGTGGCCCGGGCCGGAGGCGACCGCGTTCGACCTCAGGATCGGGTTCTCCGCGGCCTTCACGCACGGCCCCGTCGGGCTCTCGCAGACCGCGTAGCCCTCGGCGTAGCTCGCCTGGTCGTAGGCGTTGGCGGCGAAGAAGAGCAGCAGCTTCCCGTCGTGCCGGTGGAAGAACGGGCCCTCGATCAGCGTGCCCTCCCACGGCTCGGTCTGCTTGAGCAGCTTCGTCGGCGTGCCGACCAGCCGCAGCCCGTCCGGCGAGAGGCGCTGCGACCAGAGCCAGGTGTCCACGCCGATGGCGTTGCCGTCGTTCTTCCAGAGCAGCCACAGGCTCCCGTCGGCGTCCCGGTACGGGCTGGCGTCGATCGAGCCGCCCAGCTCCGCCTGGCAGAGCAGCGGCCCCTCCGCGTCGTCCCGGTACGGCCCGAGCGGGGTGGCCGCCACCGCCCGGCCGAGGCACTGCCGGCCGGAGGCCCGGTCGGCCACCGTGTAGTAGAGGGCGAACCGGTCCGGGGCGAGCTGGATGACCTCCGGCGCCCAGGTCTTCCCGGCGTCGGCCCAGGCCGGCAGCTCCGGCAGCGCGTCACCGGCCGGGGTCCAGTCGACCAGGTCGGGCGAGGTGAGCACCGGGACGTTCCGGCCGCCCGAGTTGGTGTGGAACAGGTACCAGGTCTCGCCGACCCGGATCGCCTGCGGGTCGGGGGCATCGGTCCGGACGACCGGGTTGGTGTACACGGGTGCGCCCTCCGGCGTACTCGACGGGGTTTCTCCGCTGCTGCAACCGGCGACGAGCAGCGCGGCGGTCAGGGCCGCCGCGCCGCGTCGCCGGATCCGCCGGTCGATCATCCCTTGAGGCCGCTGCGGGACACGCCCTGGATGATGTGCCGCTGGGCGAGCACGAACAGGATCAGCACCGGCACGCTGGCCAGCACCGCCCCCGCCATGATCACCGGGTAGTCGGTCACGTAGGCGCCCTGGAGCAGGCCCAGACCGGCCGGCAGGGTCAGCCGCTCGGGGCTGAACAGCACGTAGACCGGCCACAGGAAGTCGTTCCAGTTGGTCAGGAACGACAGCACCGCGAGGGTGGCCAGCGCCGGCTTCGACAGCGGCAGCAGCACCCGGGTGAAGACCTCCCACTGGTTCGCCCCGTCCAGCACGGCCGCCTCCTCCAGCTCGGCCGGGATGGAGAGGAAGAACTGGCGCAGGAAGAAGACGCCGAAGGCGCTCGCCGCGCCGGGCACCACCACCACGGTGAGGCTGTCGATCCACCCCAGCTGATCGGCGATCACGAAGTTCGGGATGATCAGCGAGGTGGGCGGCAGGAACAGCGTCCCGACGATCAGCGCGAAGCTCAGCTTCCGGCCCCGGAACCGCAGCCGGGCCAGGGCGTACGCGGCCATCGACGCGGTGACCAGGACCAGCAGCGTGTGCAGGCTGGCGGCGAGCATGCTGTTGACGAACCAGCGCAGCACCGGGTTGGCGGTGTTGCCGAGGATCTGGTCGTAGCCGTAGGTGGAGAACGGGTTCGGCAGCCAGCTCGGCGGATCCTGCTGCGCGTCGTCGTACGTCTTCAGGGAGGTCAGAGCCATCCAGACCAGCGGGGTCACGAACACCGCGGTGATCAGGACCAGCGCGGCGTAGCGCACGGCCCGACGCACGTTCGTCATGGTCGTCCCCCTCAGTCTTCCCGGTAGCGGAACAGCCGGAAGTTGACGATGCTGACCACCGCCAGCATCAGCGCGAAGAGCACGCTCATCGCGGACGCCTGGCCCACGTCGTAGTTGCGCAGCCCCTCGTCGACGATCCGCCAGACCACCGTCCGGGTCTGCTCACCCGGCGCGCCCTGCGTGATCAGGAAGGACTGCCCGAAGACGTTCGCCGAGGCGAGGATCGTCGTGGTGAGCACGAACAGCAGCACCGGGCGCAGCCCCGGCAGGGTGACGTGGCGGAACCGGTCCCAGGCGCCCGCGCCGTCGACCCGCGCCGCCTCGTACAGCTCGGCCGGGATGTCCTGGAGCCCGGCCAGGTAGATCACCGCGTTGAAGCCGCAGGTCCACCAGACCGTCACGCCGACCAGGGACACCCAGGCCCACGGCACGTCGGTCACCCAGGGGGTGTCCGCGGGCAGCCCGACCGCGCCGAGCAGCCGGTTCACCAGGCCGAGGTTCGCGTCCAGCAGGAAGCGCCAGAGCAGGCCGATCACCGCGACGCCGAGCACGTAGGGGGCGAAGAAGGCGGCCCGGAAGAACGTCCGGCCGGGGAACTTCTCGTTCAGCAGCAGGGCCAGGCCCAGCGGGACCACCACCAGCAGCGGCACCGACAGCACCGTGAAGATCGCCGTCGCCCGGACGGCGGCCCACCAGTCCGCGTAGTCCGCCGAGTCGCTGGAGAACAGGTCGCGGTAGTTCTCCAGCCCGACGAACGGCCGGTTCGGCAGCTGGAGGTCCCACTGGTGCAGGCTGAACCAGACCCCGAACAGGATCGGCGCCAGCCCGAAGACCAGGAAGAGAACCAGGTACGGCGCGAGGAAGAGGTAGGGCGTCGCCCGGTGCCCCCGTTCCGTCACGCCCCGGCGGCGGGCGCGGCCCGCCGGGGGCGGCGCGTCACCACGCGCCGCCCCGACCTCGATCACGTCCGCCACGGCGGATCAGCTCCCGTACTTCTTGCGGTTGTCCTCGAGCTGCTTGTTCGCCTTGGCCACGCCGTCGTCCAGCGCCTGCTTCGGCGACTTCTTGCCGAGCGCGGCCTCGTTGAAGGCGTTGTAGAAGGTGACCATGACCTCGCCGAGACCCGGCGCGGCCGGCGGGAAGGCGGCGTACTCCAGCTCGGGAGCGAGCACGCTGATCTCCGGCAGGGCCTTGAACTCGGCGCCCTCCCTGACCTCCTTGCGGGCCGGGATCTGGCCACCCTTGGCCCAGTCGAGGGAGTGCTCGCTGAGCCAGTTGATGAAGACCTTGGCCCCGGAGACCTTGTTGTTGTCGGCGCTGCGCTGCTTGACGATCGTGAAGTTGTGCGAGTTCGCCCAGGCGGCCTTCTGGCTGCCGATCTGCGGCAGCGGCGCGACGCCCCACTGCAGGCCGGCGCTCTTCTTCAGGTCGTTGATCTGCCAGATGCCGTTCCAGTTGAAGGCGTTCTTGCCGCTCTTGAGCGCCAGGTAGTCGGCGTCCTGGCCCACGTTGGCGGGGGAGAAGCCCTGCTTGATCATGTCGACCAGCCAGGTGCACGCCTCGACGGCCGGGTCCGAGTTGAAGGTCGCCTTCGCCACCTCGCCGTCGAAGAGCGTCCCGCCCCACTGGTGCAGGAGGCTGTAGAAGGTCATGCCGCCGGTGAACTGGAACGGGCTGACCCAGAAGCCCTGGATGCCCGACTTCTTCAGCTCGGTGAGCGCCGCCGTGTACTCGTCCTTCGTCGTCGGCGGCTTGTTCGGGTCGAGGCCGGCCTTCTGCATGACGGCCTTGTTGTAGTAGAAGCCCAGCGGGTGCATGTCCAGCGGGATGCCGTACCGCTTGTCGTGGTAGAGGCCGCCCTTCCACACCGTCGGGGCGAAGTCGCCCTCGCTCAGCTGCAGGGCCGTGGCCACGTCGTCCAGCTCGGTGATCACGCCGCGGGCGGCGAAGGTGGCGAGCTGGTCCATGTGCATGACCGCGATGTCCGGCCCGTTGCCGCTGGAGACCGCGCCGGGCAGCTTGCTGTAGTAGTCCTGCCACTCGTAGGTGATCACGCTGACGGCGATGTTCTGGTGCTCGCTGTTGAACTGCTCGACCAGCTTCTTGAAGATGTCGCCGTCGCCGCCGGTGAAGCCGTTCCACAGCTTCAGGTCGACCTTCGGGCCGGTGTACGCCTTGCCGCCGTTGCCGGCCGCGGTGGACCCCTTGGTGCTGCTGCCGCCGCCGCAGCCGGCCAGCGTCAGCGTGGCCGCCGCGCCGAGCCCGACGCCGAGGCCGAGCAGCCGGCGCCGGCTCATCTCGTTCTGGATCATGCTTACTCCTTGGGGGACGGGATGCAGTATTGCCTGGTCACGACTGAGGTGCGAAGCGCAGCAGGTTCCAGGAGCAGGCGGGCAGCGCCACGGAGCACCGGCCGCCGTCGGGGGTGGGGGTGGTGAGCTGCCGGGGCGTCACCCGGGTGGGCTCGGCCTCGGTGTTCGTGGCGGCCGGGTCGGCGCCGGCCGCGAGGGTGACGTGTTCGACCGCGCGCAGGCCGGGCAGGCCGCGCAGGTCCAGGTCGACCGGGAGCTCGTTCGGGCCCCGGTTGACCGCGAAGACGGCCAGCTCGCCGGTCTCCTCGTCGTGCACGGCGACGGTGTCCAGCACCGGCACCTCGCCGTACCGCTTCGTCTCGTAGGTCGGGCCGACCGGCTCGGTGCGCAGCACGGTGCCGCGCGCGTGCCGGGCGGTCAGGGCGAACGGGTGGAAGATGCTCTGCCGCCAGGCCGGCCCGCCGGTCCGGGTCCGGATCGGGGCGATCACGTTGGCGAGCTGGGCCTGGCAGGCCACCCCGACCCGGTCGGCGTGCCGGAGCAGGGTGATCAGCAGGTCGCCGACCACCACCGCGTCGACCGCGGTGAAGTCGTCCTCGATGAGGGCCGGCGCCTCGACCCAGCCGCGCCGGTCTAGGTCGGCCTGGAGGCGGGACTGGTACCAGACGTTCCACTCGTCGAAGGAGATCTTCAGCTTGCGCTTCTGCCGCTGCTTCGCGGCCACGTGGTCGGCGGTGGCGACCACCTCGCGGATGAAACTGTCCATGTCCACGGCCGAGGCCAGGATGCTGGCCCGGTCGCCGTCGGACGGGTCGTAGTAGGTGTGGGCCGAGATGTAGTCGACGTGCTCGTAGGTGTGCTCCAGCACGGTCGCCTCCCAGGAGGCGAAGGTCGGCATCCCGCGGTTGGAGCTGCCGCAGGCGACTAGGCTGATCGAGGGGTCGATCATCTTCATGGCGCGGGCGGTCTCCGCGGCGAGCCGGCCGTACTCGTCGGCGGTCTTGTGGCCGACCTGCCACGGGCCGTCCAGTTCGTTGCCGAGGCACCAGAGCCGCACCCCGTACGGCTCCTCGGCGCCGTGCTTGCGGCGCAGGTCGGACAGCTGGGTGCCGCCCGGGTGGTTGGCGTACTCCAGCAGGTCGCACGCCTCCTGCACGCCGCGGGTGCCGAGGTTGACGGCCATCATGGGCTCGACGCCGGCCTCGGCCGCCCAGGTCATGAACTCGTCCAGCCCGAAGGCGTTGGTCTCGACGGTCTTCCAGGCCAGGTCGAGCCGGCGCGGGCGGTCGCCGACCGGGCCGACGCCGTCCTCCCAGCGGTAGCCGGAGACGAAGTTGCCGCCGGGGTAGCGGACGACGGAGACGCCCAGCTCGCGGGTCAGCTCCAGCACGTCGCGCCGGAAGCCGCGCGGGTCGGCGTCCGGATGGCCCGGCTCGTAGACCCCGCCGTAGACGCAGCGCCCCATGTGCTCGACGAAGGAACCGAAGAGGCGACGGTCGGCCGTGCCGACGGTGAAGGTCGGGTCGATCGTCAGCTGCGCGTTCGGCACGGGTGCCACCCTTTCCTCGGTGCTGTCCCGGTGACCTCGGTCACCGGTGTCCCTGGTTTGTACAACGTTGTAAGCAACGATGTAAAGGGGTCGTTACGTCGTCGTGACGCGGTAGAGTGCGCCCCAGCAGTCACCCGGGAGGAAGTTCAGTGCGGCACAGGCTCAAGGACGTCGCGGAACGGGCCGGCGTGTCGGTGAAGACCGTCTCCAACGTGGTCAACGGCTACCAGCACGTCCGCGCGGACACGCGCGCCCGGGTCGAGGCGGCCATCGCCGAACTCAACTACCGGCCCAATCTCTCCGCCCGCAACCTGCGCAAGGGGCGCACCGGGGTGATCGCCCTGGCCGTGCCCGAGCTGGACATCCCCTACTTCGCCGAGCTGGCCCGGCACGTGGTCACCGCCGCCGCCGAGCACGGCTGGACGGTGCTGATCGACCAGACCGGCGGCGGCCCCGAGCAGGAACGCAAGGCCGCGAGCGGCATCGGTGACCACATGATCGACGGCCTGATCTTCAGCCCGCTCGCGCTCACCGCCGACGACCTCGCCGGCCTCGACGGCATGCCCATGGTGCTGCTCGGCGAGCGGGTCGACCACGGCCCCGCCGACCACGTGGTGGTCGACAACGTGGCCGCCGCCCGGGAGATCACCACCCACCTGGTCGGGCTCGGCCGCCGCCGGATCGCCGCGATCGGCTCGCAGCGCACCCCCGAGGGGGCCAGCGCCCGGCTCCGCCTGACCGGCTACGCCGCCGCGCTGGCCGACGCCGGCATCGCGTACGACGAGCGGCTGGTGGCGCCCGCGCCGGCCTGGCACCGCGCGGACGGCGCGGCCGCCATGCGGCACCTGCTCTCCACCGGGGTACGCCCCGACGCCGTCTTCTGCTTCAACGACACCCTGGCCCTCGGCGCGCTGCGCGCCCTGCACGAGGCCGGCCTCCGGGTGCCCGACGACGTCGCCGTGGCCGGCTTCGACGACATCGAGGACGGCCGCTTCTCCATCCCCACCCTCAGCACGGTGGCCCCCGACAAGGAACGCATTGCCCGCCTGGCGGTAGAACTCCTGGCCAACCGCCTGACGGCCGACCCGGAAACCCCACCCCGCGAACTGGTGGCCCCACACCGCCTGGCCCTCCGCGAATCCGCCCCCTGACTCGCCCCTCCTCGGCCCGGCGCGCCCCGTCTCGATGATCATGAAGTTGTTGTCCTCGCCTGCGGCGTGTCGTGGCAACAACTTCATGATCGACGCGCGGGTGGGTCAGTCGAAGAAGCGGGCCAGGTGGGACTTCGGCGGGGGTGGGGCGTCCGGTGCCAGGGGGGTCAGGTCGGCGAAGATGGAGGCGCCGTCGCAGCCCACGTGCAGCGGGTACCAGCGCGGGGTGCCGGGCGGGCGCTGACCGCAGACGCCCTTGATGGTCTGCACGTCCAGCAGGCGGACGTGGGTCGGGTCGGCGACCGCGTTCACGTGCCGCCACCAGGGGCTCATCACGTGCAGCACGCCACCCGGGCGCAGCACCCGGTGGCACTCGTCCAGCAGCGGCAGGAAGTCGATCAGGTGCTCCAGGATGTGCACCGCGAAGAACACGTCCACCGAGTCGTCGGCCAGCGGCAGGGAGCCGGACAGGTCCGCCACCGCGTTCACCCCGGGCGCCGGGTAGATGTCCAGCCCCAGGTTGCCCGGCCACTGCTTGGTCGCCCCGCAACCCAGGTCCATCACCACGGGCGCGCGCCCGGCGACGCTCACCCGGCACCAGACGCCGAGCACCCCGGCCAGCCGGCCCACCAGGTCCCGGACCAGCCGTAGCTGGGCCGGGTCGGCGACCGCGCCGTCGAGGTGGGCGACGCCCCGGTCGAAGCGCACCTCCACGGTCAGCCCGCGCAGCCGCTCGTCGTGCCGGGCCAGGTCGGCCCACGCCTCGGCGAGGAAGCCGTCGACCTCCCGCAGCCGCTCGCCCGACAGTGCGGATTGCGCCATCGCCACCATGCGCCCACCTCCGGGCGGCGCGATACCCGCATCCCCGCCCGATATGCCTCACCTGCCCGAATCCGGGCCGCCGCCAGCCGGCGGCGGCGGTCAGCCGGCGATGGTGCGGCGGGCGGTGCGGGAACCGCGCATCCGTTGGCGGGGCTGCGAAGCGGCCGCCTTCGGCCGCTTCAGGTGGTAGCGGTGCAACTCGTTGTTGCCGGGCAGCGACGGGTCCTCGCTCATCGCGACCAGTTCCCAGCCCTGGTCACCGGCCCGGTTCAGGTGGGCCAGCGCGGTGTCGCCGTACGGCGTGACGTCGATCATGGAGCCGTCCGGGCCGTACCAGATGAAGACGACCTCCCACCCGATGTCGGTGGTGGCGGCCTGGCGGCGGCGGACCAGCAGCGCGTACTCCCACTTGAGCATGGGGTCATTCTCACCCCGCGCGCCCGGGTCGGCACGGATCAATCCTCGGCGATCCGTCCGTCCGCCACCCGCAGCCGCCGGTTCACGCTCACCGCGTCCAGCATCCGCCGGTCGTGGGTCACCAGCAGCAGGGTCCCCGGGTAGCCGGCCAGCGCCGATTCCAGCTGCTCGATCGCCGGCAGGTCCAGGTGGTTGGTCGGCTCGTCCAGCACCAGCAGGTTCACCCCGCGCCCCTGCAGCAGGGCCAGCGCGGCCCGGGTCCGCTCGCCGGGGGACAGGGTGGCCGCCGGCCGCAGCACGTGGTCGGCCCGCAGGCCGAACTTGGCCAGCAGCGTCCGCACGTCCGCCGGGTTCAGGTCGGGTACGGCAGCGCCGAACGCGTCCAGCAGCGGCTGGTCGCCGAGGAAGAGCCCCCGGGCCTGGTCCACCTCGCCCACCACCACGCCCGGGCCGAGCGCGGCGTGCCCCTCGTCCAGCGGCAGCCGGCCGAGCAGCGCGGCCAGCAGGGTGCTCTTGCCGGAGCCGTTCGCCCCGGTGATCGCCACCCGGTCGGCCCAGTCGATCTGGAGGTCCACCGGGCCGAGGGTGAAGTCGCCACGGCGTACGACGGCGCCCCGGAGCGCGGCCACGACGGCGCCGGCGCGGGGCGCGGCGGCGATCTCCATCCGCAGCTCCCACTCCTTGCGCGGCTCCTCGACCACCTCCAGCCGCTCGATCAACCGCTCGGTCTGCCGGGCCTTCGCGGCCTGCTTCTCGGTGGACTCGGAGCGGAACTTGCGGCCGATCTTGTCGTTGTCGGTGGCCTTGCGGCGGGCGTTCTTCACGCCCTTCTCCATCCAGGACCGCTGCGTCCGGGCCCGCGCCTCCAACTGGGCCCGGGTGCCGGCGTACTCCTCGAACTCCTCGCGGGCGTGCCGGCGGGCCACCTCGCGCTCCTCCAGGTAGGCCGCGTAGCCGCCGCCGAAGTGGTTGACCTGCCCCTGGTGCAGGTCCAGCTCGACGATCCGGGTGACCGTCCGGGTGAGGAACTCCCGGTCGTGGCTGACCAGCACCGTGCCGGCGCGCAGCCCGGTGACGAACCGCTCCAGCCGGTCCAGGCCGGCCAGGTCCAGGTCGTTGGTGGGCTCGTCGAGCAGGAAGACGTCGTACCGGCTCAGCAGCAGCGAGGCCAGCCCGGCGCGGGCCGCCTGGCCGCCGGACAGGCCCGTCATCGGGTGCTCCAGGTCGACGCGGAGCCCCAGCTCGGCGGCCACCTGCTCGGCCCGCTCGTCCAGGTCCGCCCCGCCCAGGTCGAGCCAGCGCTCCAGCGCCGTGGCGTACGCGTCGTCCGCGCCCGCCGCGCCGGCGGTCAGCTCCTCCGTGGCGGCGTCGAGCGCCGCCTGCGCCGCCGTCACCCCGGTGCGGCGGGCCAGGAAGTCCCGGACCGTCTCGCCCGGCCGGCGCTCCGGCTCCTGCGGCAGGTAGCCGACGGTGGCGGCCGGCGGGTTCAACGCCACCGAGCCCTGCTCCAGCGGCTGGAGCCCGGCGAGGGTGCGCAGCAGGGTGGACTTGCCGGCGCCGTTCACCCCGACCAGCCCGACCACGTCGCCCGGGGCGACCACCAGGTCCAGGTCGGTGAAGAGGAGGCGGTCGCCGTGCCCGGCGGTGAGGTCCTTGGCGATCAACGTGGCGCTCATGAGGAGACCGAGCCTACCGGCGCGGCGAATCGGTTGACCCGCGCTCGGGGCCGGTCCGGGGTGAGGAAGACTCACAGCCGTGGTGACCACTCTGGCGATCGACTGCGGGGGCGGCGGGATCAAGGCCTCCGTGCTGGACGCCGCGGGGACGATGCGGGCCCGCCCCCTGCGCGTTCCCACGCCGTACCCGCTGCCGCCGACCCTGTTCGTCAAGACGCTGCTGGACCTCGGCGGCCGGCTGCCCGCGGCGGACCGGCTCACCGTCGGAATGCCCGGCATGATCCGGCACGGCGTGGTGGTGGCCACCCCGCACTACGTGACCCGCTCCGGCCCGCGCAGCCGGGTCGACCCCGACCTGGTCGCCGAGTGGTCCGGGTACGACGTGCGCAGCGCCCTGGCCGAGGCGTTCGGCGTCCCGGCGCTGGTGCTCAACGACGCCGAGGTGCACGGCGCGGGCGTGGTCGCCGGGACCGGCTGCGAACTGGTGCTGACCCTCGGCACCGGGCTGGGCAGCGCGCTCTTCGACGGCGGGGTGCTCGCCCCGCACCTGGAGCTGTCGCACGCCCCGGTGCGCTGGAACACCACCTACGACACCTACGTCGGGGAGCCGGAACGGCGGCGGCTCGGCGACGCGTTCTGGTCCCGGCGGATCCGCCAGGTCGTGGACGGCCTGCGGCCGGTCTTCCGCTGGGACCGGCTCTACCTGGGCGGCGGCAACTCGCGGCTGATCCGGCCGGAACAACTGGCCCGGATGGGCGACGACGTCGTGGTCGTCCCGAACACGGCCGGCATCGTCGGTGGTGTCCGGGCCTGGGACCTGGTGGGCGACCGGTTCGACCCGACCCCCTGAGCGCGATCACACCCGAAGGAACACTCGCGGTACGGCTGGTGTTGTGCCAGCGTCGGACAAAGGGCTGGCGCGACACGAGGAGGTGCGTCGAGTGGATCTTCTGGCGGAGTACCGGCGGGCGACCATGTTCTTCGAAGCAGGTGACCCGACCGGAGCGGCCCGGCTGCTCGAGCCCATCGTCGAGGCCGAGCCCGGCAACTCCTCGGTCCGGCAGCTGCTGGCCCGGGCGTACTTCCAGTCGGCCCAGCTCAACCGGGCCGAGGAGCAGCTGCGCGAGCTGGTCGACCGGGACCCGAGCGACCACTACGCGCACCACGTGCTGGGCCGGACGCTGGAGCGGATGAACCGCCCCGCCGACGCGCTGCGGCACCTGCGCATCGCGGCGGCCATGTACTCGACCAACGCCGACTACACCACGGCGCTGCGCCGGGTGGAGGGCAAGGTCGGCGGCCGCTGACGGTCGACCACGAAGGGCAGCCCTGCCGGGCTGCCCTTCGTCGTACCTACGATGGGCTGGTGAAGCTCAAGCTCGACCTCCACGACATCTACAACCGCGGCCACGACATCGACCGCGCGCTGCGCGGGATCATGGACGAGGCGGTGGCGAAGAAGGCCACCCTCGTGGAGATCATCCCCGGCAAGGGGTCCGGCCAGCTCAAGAAGAAGGTGCTGCGCTTCCTCGACCAGAAGGACGTCAAGCAGCTCTACCACCGGGTCGAGAAGGACTCGAAGAACTTCGGCCGCCTCTTCGTCCACTTCCGCTGGAAGTAGGAGCGGGCATCGGCGCCGGTCGTCTTCGGGCAGCGCGGTTCACCGGCCCGGCAGAGCCGGCGTCACCAAAGTTCGCAGTCCGGGGGATGCGCGGCGTACGGGTTGGTATGCCTGTGGGGTGGCGGAGCGTGGGAACAGCGAGCAGTCCGCAGCAGACGGCGAGGGGCCGACCGAGGATGGTGGGACGGCGCCTCGACCATCGCCGGCGGCGCGGCTGGGTCTGCTGCTCGGCGCGTTGGGGGTCGTCTACGGCGACATCGGCACAAGCCCGCTGTACGCGCTGAAGACGGTCTTCACCCTCGACCGCAGCCTGACCCCGGACGCTCCCGACGTGTACGGCGTGATCTCGTGGGTCTTCTGGTCGATCATCCTGATCGTGTCGGTGAAATACGTCATTTTCGTCCTGCGGGCCGACAACGAGGGCGAGGGCGGAGTGATGGCCCTGGCCGCCCTCGCGCGACGGGCGCTGATCAAGGCCGGCGAAAGGCGCGCCGCCGCGGTGCTGGCGCTCGGGGCCTTGGGCGCCGCTCTGTTCTACGGCGACAGCGTGATCACCCCGGCGATCTCGGTGCTGTCGGCGGTCGAGGGGCTGGAGGTCATCTCCCCGCGGTGGGCGGTGGTGGTCCTGCCGGCGTCGGCGGTGATCCTCACCCTGCTCTTTGCCCTCCAGCGTTGGGGTACCGGACGGGTCGGGGCTGTCTTCGGGCCGATCATGCTGCTGTGGTTCGCCTGCCTGGGCGTCGCCGGCGCGGCCGAGGTGGTACGTCACCCGAGTGTGCTGGCCGGGCTGTCACCGACGTACGCCGCCCTGTTCGTCGTGGAACACCCGGTCATCGCGTTCATCGCGATGGGCGCCGTCGTGCTGGCGATCACCGGCGCCGAAGCTCTCTACGCGGACATGGGGCACTTCGGCCGCGCCCCGATCCGCCGGGCCTGGTTCGCGATCGTGTTTCCCGCGTTGACGCTCAACTACCTCGGCCAGGGCGCGCTGATCCTACGCACACCGGAAAGCCGGCAGAATCCGTTCTTCCTGTTGCTCCCGGACTGGGCGCAACTGCCGATGGTCCTCGTGGCCACCGTGGCCACCGTCATCGCCTCGCAGGCCGTGATCACCGGGGCGTTCTCGGTTTCCCGGGAGGCCATGCGGCTGGGCTTCCTGCCACACCTGCGCATCCGGCAGACCTCCCGCCGCGAGTACGGGCAGATCTACGCCCCGGGAGTGAACTGGAGTCTGTTCGCGGCGGTCCTGGTGGTGGTGTTCGCGTTCGGCTCGTCCACGAACCTTGCCGCCGCCTACGGGGTTGCGGTGACCGGCACCTTCATGATCACCACGACCCTGGTCCTGGTGGTGGCGCGGGCGCGGTGGCGCTGGGGCACCGGGCGGCTGGTGCTCTTCGGGGTCGTCTTCGGCAGCATCGAACTGACCTTCTTCACCGCGAACCTGGCCAAGGTCACGCACGGCGGTTGGCTGACGCTGCTCATCGCGATCTGCCTGTTCACGGTCCTGCTGACCTGGCGGCGCGGGGCCGACCTGGTCACCGCCCGGCGGACGGAGCGGGAAGGACCGCTCCCCGATTTCATCGACACCCTGCACGCCACGAACATCCCCCGGGTGCCGGGCACCGCGGTGTTCCCCCACCCGAACAAGGAGACGACGCCGCTGGCACTTCGCGCGAACGTGGCTCACAACCACGTTCGGCACGAGAGGATTGTGATCATCACCGGTCGTACCGCCAACGTCCCGCACATTCCTTGGGACGCACGGCTGACGATCGACGACCTCGGCGACCCGGATGACGGCATCATCCACATCACCGCCGTCTTCGGCTTTCAAGACCCCACCGACTTCCCCGAGGTCCTGCGCCGGGCCGCCGTTCACCCCCTCGCCAGGGGGATAGCCCTCGACGAGGTCTCCTACTTCGTTTCGAGGATCACCCTGCGTTGCACCCGTCAGCCGGGTATGGCCGTCTGGCGAAAACGTCTGTTCATCGCTCTCGCCCACAACGCCGCCAGCCATGCCGAGTTCCTGCACCTGCCCGAGGAACGCACCATCGTCCTCAGCGCCGAGGTCCCGGTCTGAACCTGCGATCGCGTCGCAGGTCAACGTCCTGGTCTTCGCCGACCCGCGGGAAGTGGCCGCACCGCAAGGCCGGGATCACCGGCGCCGGTCGCCGGCCGACAGGTGGGGCGCGAGGTAGCGGATCATCGGCCCGTCCGGGTCCTGGTAGTCGAGGACGATGTCCGGGTCACCGCCCGCCGGGAACCCGTCCTGGGCGGGAACGCCGGTCACCCGGACGTCCACGCACAGCACGTCACGACCGGTCCCGGTGGCGGGCCCGCCAGTGATGACCACGACGCCCGGCTGTCCCCGTTCGCCGGCCGGGAAGCCGGCCTCTCCCGGCTCCGACCCGGCCGGGCGGCAGCGGCAGACGCGGCCCCGGGCGTGCAGGGCCTGTGCCAGGTGGTCCGCCACGGCGAGGCGGGACGCGGGGCAGGCCACCTCGATCCGGAGGCCCTTGTCGACCGACGCCGAGACGATCGCGTCGGCGATCGTCGCCAGGGCTGCCCGCTCCCTCGCGATCGCGGAGAGGTCGGGCAGGGAGGCGCTGTTCGCCCAGCTTGGCTTCACCTTCCTACAGGCGGGAGCGACCCGGCTGCCCGTTACATCGTGGGCGGTACGGGAACGCCGATTTCGGGACGGGCCACCCCGAAGCGGCCGATAATCCTCGGGGACGCAGCGTCGCCCGCGACCCGGCGTCGACGGGGGCGGGAGGCCGGGCATGACGACCGGAGGCAGCGGCGAGCTGGTGCGCCGGCCGAACGGTTCGACCCGGGCGACCCTGCTGGAGCTGCTCTTCGACGTCGTCTTCGTGGCGGCGCTGGCGCTGGTCTCGATGCTGATCGCCGAGCGGGCCTCGTGGAACGGCCTCGCGCCGGTCGTGATCATGCTGATGGCGGTCTGGTGGACCTGGTCGATCACCTCGACCACCACCGACTTCTACGATCCGGACCAGCGGCCGATCCAGGGCATCCTGATGATCACCATGCTGGGTGCCGTGGTGACGGCGGCGGCGCTGGCCGTCGACTCGCACGCGCTGGTCTTCGCGGTGGGCTACGTGATCCCGCACCTGGTGCGTGGGGTGGTGCTGGTCGGCGTGCTGCACCGGCACCGGCACATGGCCGAGCAGCGGGCCGCCCGCTTCCTCTTCTGGTTCGTGGTCTCCAGCTTCTTCTGGGTCGGTGGCGCGCTGCTGCCGGACGGCTGGTCCTGGACGCTCTGGGTCGTCGCGGTGACGATGGACTACGTCTCGGCCGCGGCGCGCTACCCGACGCCCGGCCTCGGCCGGGTGCCCTTCGGGCAGTACGAGAAGACCACGGAGCACCTGGGCGAGCGCTACCAGCAGTTCGTCATCCTGGCGCTCGGCGACATCATCCTGGTGCCGACGCTGGAGATCGCCCGGTCCGAGTTCACCCTGGCCCGGGCGACCGCGTTCCTGACCGCCTTCATCGCCATGCTGCTGCTCTGGCAGGTCTACGTCCTGGGGGCGGGCGACATCGTGCGGACCGCCGCCCCGCGGCTGTTGCGGCGGGCGACCCGGCTCGCGCCGTACACGCACCTGGTCATGCTCGCCGGCATCGTCTGCACCGCCGCCGCGTTCGACCTGGTCGTCGAGCGGCCCACGGGCGACACGCCGCGGCGGTGGATCGCGCTGATCTTCGGCGGACCGGCGCTCTTCCTGCTCGGCCGCACCCTGTTCACCTACAAGATCGTCGGCACGGTCCCGTGGCACCGGGTGTTCTGGCTGCTGATCCTGGTGGCCGCGATGCCGTGGGTGGGTGGCTGGCCGCCGGTGCTGGTCACCACCCTCGTCGTGCTGATGCTGGCGGGGGTGGTGACCGGCGACGCCCTGGGCGGGCGGTCGAGCCGCCCCGGGCTGAGGGGGCGTCCCGGTTGATCATGTTCAGCCGATTGGCGGGCCCCCGTCGCCCGATTAGTTGCCCAGGGTAACTGATTGTCTGACAGCAAGCACCGAGGTGGTTGATCTTGTAGAGGCGTCCGCCGTGACACTCTCTGCCCGGGTCGCTCCCGCCTCGGGGGCGTCGCCATGACCTGCGGAAACAAGCACCAGTGAGCCTCCGGCCCGGAAAACCCGCCGGAGGCTCACGATCGTCCATGGAAAGGCACAACGAATGTCGCAGCCGACCCCGCCCCCGCCGCCTGGGTTCGCCCCCGCGCCCCCGCCGAAGAAGGGGATGTCGACCGGGCTGAAGGTCTTCCTCATCATCGCCGGCCTGGCCGTCCTGCTCTGCGGCGGCGGCTTCGTGGCCTGCACCGCGCTGGTCGGCAAGGCGGCCAGTGACGTCAGCAAGAGCCAGGAGGCGAAGGCCGGGCACGTCGAGCTCAAGTCGTGTGAGGCCGAGTCGGCCGGCGACGAGTTCCTGGCGAACGTGAAGTTCGACGTCGAGGTGAACAACACCAGCAAGGACCAGAACACGTACCTCGTGGACGTGTTCGTGCTCGACGCCAAGGGCACCCGGGTGGGCAGCACCACCACCATCGTCTCCGACGTGCGACCCGGCCAGAAGGCCGTCGAGCAGGGCATGGTCGTGCTGAGCCAGAAGGTGACCGGCGACGTCTCCTGCAAGATCGACAAGGTCTCCTGACCCGCTGAACCGTGGCCCCCGGGCGATCCCCCGGGGGCCACACGGCTCGCCGCCGGCAGCGTCAGCCCTGCTTGCGGACCCGGTAGGCCAGGTGGGTGACCCCGTTGCCCTGGACGACCCTGTTGGGGCCCTCCAACAGGACAGGGGCGATCTTCAGGCCGGCGAAGAACGGGATGCCGTCGCCCAGCAGGACCGGGACGAGGTCGACGTGCACCTCGTCGAGCAGGCCGGCCTCCAGCACCTGCGTGGCGATGGTGCCGCCGTTGACGCCGACCTCCTTGTCGCCGGCGATCGCCTTCGCCCGGTCGATCGCGGCCTCGATGCCGTCGGTGACGAACACGAACGACTCGCCCTCCCGGTCCCAGCCGTCCGGCACGTGGTGGGTGACCACGACGACCGGCACGTCCATCGGGTGCCGGCCGCCCCAACCGTTCGTCATGTCGAACAGCCGCCGGCCGACGACGAGCGCGCCGGTCCGCTCGGTCAGCGCGCGGATGTGTTCCGCGCTCGCCGCCGACGTGTGGAAGCTCAGGTCCGGGTTGGCCGTCTTCGTCTCCACGTCGCCGTTGCCGTACCACTGGAAGAGGTGTTCGAACCCGCCGTGGGTCGCGTCGGCGATGTAGCCGTCCAGCGACATGGTGGCTCCGGTCGTCACCTTCGTCATGATCTGCTCCTCGGGATCGTGGGTCTGTCCTTCACCCGGGGGTAGAAGCTGGCTCAGCTCCCCTCGACATCCGTCCCGGAACTTCTTCTACAGGAGATAGGTCCGCGCCACCGCCAGCATCTCCGAGCTGTGCGAGCCGACCACGCCGACGTCCGCCGGCCGGGCCCGGAACCCGGGCAGCCCGCCCAGCCCGTCGCTGGCGTCCATCGCCCGCAGGTTCACCTGTCCCGCCTTCGGCACCAGGGTCAGGGTGACCTCGACGCCCTCCGGCGGCGGGGCGTGGAAGACGACGCCGAAGCCCCACCGGCCGTCGCGGGCCTTGACCGGCACGTCCCGCCCGGCCACCGTCGCCGAGCGCACCTCGGCCGTGGACGTGTCCACGTGCAGGGTCAGCAGCCGGACCGGACGCTGGGGCAGCACCCGGACCCGCAGCACCCGCTGGTCTCCCGAGCGGGTGTCGGAGATCGTCTCCAGCTTCGGGGCGGGCAGGTCCGCCGCCTGCGCCGGCCCGGCCCGCAGCTCACCGTCACCCAGCCCCGGGAAGTCGTCGGCCACCGAGACGGTGCCGTCGACGTAGCCGTCGGTCCACGGCTGCGGGTCGTCCTCGTGGCTGAGCCACCGGGCCGTGCCGGTGCCGGCGTCGAGGGCGTACATCAGGTGGGTCGGCACGGGGTGGGCGGCGTCGAAGCGGTCCACGGCCAGGCCGACGCCGGCGAGCACCACGGCGGCGAGCGCGGCGGCGCCGGCCGGCAGCACGCCCAGCCGGCGGGCCCGCAGCGCCCCCAGGCCGCGCTGGCCGCCGGCCTGCGGGTGCAGCAGGTCCACCACGGGCAGCGCGGCCAGCCCGAGCAGCACCGCGAAGAGCGCCGCCACCCCACCCATGCCCATGCCGAGCGCGGGGAAGAGCAGCACCACGGTGGGCAGCAGGATCACCACGCCCACGGCGCCGGCCAGGGTCACCGCGACCACCGGCCAGGGGCCGTCCTGCCGGGTGGCCAGCGCCGCCATCCCGGCCAGCGCGCCGGCCAGGGCGGGCAGGGTCGTCAGGTACGCGCCACCGGGCACCAGCACGGCGAGCAGCACCCCGAACAGGGCCAGCCAGACCAGCCCGCCGAAGGCCAGGGCGGCCGGGCCGGCCCAGCGGCGGGTCAGCGCGTACCAGGTGAACAGGATCGCGGCGGCGAGCGCGACCACGGCGAGCCGGTACCAGACCGGCCGGTACGGGTCGAGCAGCTCGGCGTAGCCGGGGCGGACGGTGGTGACCGCGGTCCAGAGCAGCCACGCGCCCAGCGGGGCGGCGACGACCGGCACCAGGGCCAGCCCGGCGCCGGCCGCGAGCCGTCCGGCGGTGGCCCGGCCGTGCCGGCGCAGCAGCCAGCCGAGCACGCCGACCGCGAGCAGGGCGGCCAGCGCCAGCGGCAGGGTCAGCCAACCGGGGTAGCGGACCAGCCCGCCGGGCACCGGGAAGTAGGTGTCGTCGTGGTCGGAGCCCAGGTCGCGCAGGTCGGTCCGGCCGAACTCGCGGGCCAGACCGAGGGCGTTGTCGCCGTGCATCTGGAGGCTGCCCCGGTTCATCGCGGCCGGCACGTCGAGCGGGGTGTGGTAGACCGCGCCCCCGTCGATGTACGCCGAGTTCAGGCCGACGAACCGCTTGTCGAGGAACGCGGTGAAGTCGGTGTCGTTGGGCAGCGCCCGGTAGATCTCCACCGCGAACGAGGTGCCCACCGGGTGCGGGGCGGCCCGGCCGAAGGCCTCCACCAGCTTCGCGTTGTTCCGGGACGTCTCGAACATGATCACGGGACCGGTGGAGCCGCGCGCCTCCAGGTTGAGCACCACGCCGCCGTCGGCGGCCAGCGGGTGGTCGGCGGCGAAGCCGGCGGCTCCGCACAGGCACGCCTCCTCCGCGTCGGTGAGCACGAGGACCACGTCGTTGCGGGGACGCGGGCCGGCGGCCAGCGCCCGGGCCACCTCCAGGATGGTGGAGGTGCCGGCCGCGTCGTCGTTGCCGCCCGGCCCGGACTGCACCGAGTCGTAGTGGGCCACCAGGAAGACCCGCCCCGTGGGGTCGGTGCCGGGCAGCCGGGCCACCACGTTGCGCACCCGGGCCAGGGTCGCGCCGCCGGCCGCCCCGCTGAGCTGCCCGGCCTCCGGAGCCACGGTGTCCTGCACCTCGGTCTCCAGGCCCAACCCGCGCAGCACGCCCACGACGTGCTCGCGGACCTGGTCGTTGGCGGCGCTGCCGGCCACGTGCGGCCGCGCCCCGATGACCTTGACGTTCTGGTACGCCCGCTCGGCGCTGAACGCGTCCGCGGGCGCGTCGGCGGGGCGCGGCGCCGGGGTGGCCAGGTCGACCAGGACGCCGGCGCCGACGGCGAGCAGGGCGGCGAGCGCCGCGAGCGCGGCGGGCAGCCGCCGACGCGGCCGGGACAGCGCCCGGTCCGCTGGCCGGGTGGGACGGATGCCCGGCCGCGCCGGCGCACGGTCGACGGGGCGGGTGGGGGGTACGCCCACGGATGACTCCTCGGGGTGGTTCGGGGGTGGGCATCATCCTGCACCCCCGCGGCCTGCGGCGGCACTCCCGCCGGCCGGTGCGCTCCGGGTCGCGGGCGGGTCGCGGCGTAACATCGGTCCCCGGCCGTGCCGCTGTCCGTGGGGTGGGTTTCGCTCGCCCCGCCCGCGCCGACTCCGGTCGTGTTGTGTGCGACCGTTGTCTGATACAGGATCAGCAGGGCATTCGGAAGGAGCCCCGACATCACCAGCGAACTCCCGCGTCTCGCGGCGGTGACCCGGCCGCACCGGGGGACCGGTATGCCGGGTGCCCCCGTCGTGCCGCAGGCCGGGCTCGGGCACTACGCCAGCGTGCCGCCCGGCGAGCGGCTGCGGGTCCTGCTGGTCGAGGACGACGAGGGCGACGCCTTCCTGGTCGGCGAGCTGCTCGCCGAGACCAACTCGATGATCGACCTGCTGATCGCCACCAGTCTCAGTGAGGCCCGGCAGCGGGTCATGGGGGTCGACTGCGTCCTGCTCGACCTGGGTCTGCCCGACGCGCAGGGCCTGGACGGGCTCCGCCAGGTGCTGGAGATGGCCAGCGGGGCGGCGGTCTGCGTGCTCACCGGCCGCTCCGACGAGCACCTGGGCATCGTCGCGGTCGCCGAGGGCGCACAGGACTACCTGGTCAAGGGGCAGGTCGACGGGGTCCTGCTGACCCGGGCGCTGCGCTACGCGGTCGAGCGCAAGCGGGCCGACGAGAACGCCCGCCGGCTGCGCGAGGTGGAGCTGCGCCAGGCCGAGTCGGCGCGCCTGGAGCGCGGCCTGCTGCCCCAGCCGCTGATGACCACCGACCAGGTGTCGGTGCACACCTTCTACCGGCCGGGCCGGCACGCCGCGCTGATCGGCGGCGACTTCTACGACGTGGTGCAGACCCGGCCGGACCGGATCGACCTGATCGTCGGCGACGTCTGCGGCCACGGCGTGGACGAGGCCGCCCTCGGCGTCGAGCTGCGGGTCGCCTGGCGGGCCCTGGTCCTGGCCGGGGTGCCGGACGACGAGGTGCTGCCCGCGTTGGAGCAGGTGCTGATGAGCGAGCGCCGGCTCCAGGAGATCTTCGCCACGGTGGCCACCGCCCGGCTCGACCTGGCCGCCGACCGGGCCACCGTGCGACTCGCCGGTCATCCGCCGCCGCTGCTGCTCAGCGGGGGTAAGGTCGCCCCGGTGCCGGCCAAGGGCGGTCTGCTGCTGGGCGTACGGCCGCGCCGACCCGTTGCCTTCGACCTGGAGTTCGACACCGATGACTGGTCCCTGCTGATGTACACCGACGGCCTCATCGAGGGTCGGGTGGGCACCGGTGACGACCGGCTGGACGTGCCGGGACTGACCGATCTGCTCGCCGACCCCGCCAACCGCGCGGTGCCCCTGGCCGAGCTGCCCGCCTGGCTGGTCGGCCGCGCCGAGCAGCTCAACGGCGGCCCGCTCGCCGACGACGTGGCCATGCTGCTGGTCAGCCGCGGCGGTGGCCGGTGAGCGCGAGGAGTGAGCCGGTTCTGCGAGCCCCGCAGTCGCGAACGGAGACTGTTCGGTGAGCGCGAGGAGTGAGCCGGTTCTGCGAGCCCCGCAGTCGCGAACGGAGACTGTGCTGTGAAGGCGTACCAGCAGGGGTGGACCCTGCGGCGGCGGGTCGGCGCGCTGCTCGGCGTGGTGCTGGTGCTGCTGCTCGGGCTGGCCGCGGCCGAGGCGACCCTCGCCGCCAAGAACCGGCAGAACATCGACGCGGTGCTGCTCAAGACCGGCCCGCTGCGGGTCCAGGCGCAGGAGCTGATGAGCGCCCTGCTCGACCAGGAGACGGCCGTCCGCGGCTACGCGGTGAACGCCGACCGCAAGGACCTGGAGCCCTACCAGGCGGGTGTGGACCGGGAGCGGGACACCTTCGCGGAGATGCGGAAGCTGGCCGTCGACTACCCGGACGTGCTGGACGCGCTGGACGTCGTCGAGCAGCGGTCGGCGCAGTGGCGGTCCGGCGTCGCCGAGCCGGTGATCAGCACCACCGAGCGCAGCGGCCCGGCCGCCGGCCAGGCGCTGATCACCGACCAGACCCGGCAGCAGTTCGACGGCATCCGGTCCGCGGTGGACGGCCTCCAGGGCGAGATCCTGGAGGTCCGGCAGGAGACCGCCGACAAGGTCAACGCGACAAGCAACGTGCTGGTGGTGCTCCTGATCATCGCGGCCCTCGTGGTGGCGGTGGCCGGCGCGGTGCTGCTGCTCTCGCTGGACCGGATCCTGATCCGGCCGCTTGCCGGCCTGGTCGGTCAGGTGCGCGAGGTCGCTTCGGGCGACTACCGGCACCGCATCGAGGGGTCCGGCCCGCCGGAGTTCCGCCTGCTCGCCGACGACATCGACATCATGCGGCAGAAGATCGCCCGGGAGCTGGACGAGGTACGCGAGGCCCGCGAGCGCATCGAGTGGGTCAACAGCCAGCTCCAGAAGCAGGCCGAGGAGCTGACCCGCTCCAACCGCGACCTGGAGCAGTTCGCGTACGTCGCCTCGCACGACCTCCAGGAGCCGCTGCGCAAGGTGGCCAGCTTCTGCCAGCTCCTCCAGCGGCGCTACTCGGGTCAGCTCGACGAGCGGGCCGACCAGTACATCGCCTTCGCGGTGGACGGCGCGCAGCGGATGCAGCGGCTGATCAACGACCTGCTCGCGTTCTCCCGGATCGGCCGGCTCACCACCGGCTTCACCGAGGTCGACCTGAACAAGGTGATGGGCGATGTGGCGGGGCAGACCGAGGCGGCCCGGCAGTACGCCGACGCCGAGCTGACCTGGGACCGGCTGCCGGTGATCCGCGGCGAGGAGCCGCTGCTGACGAACCTGCTGGCCAACCTGGTCAGCAACTCGATCAAGTTCCGCCGGCCGGACGTGCCGCCGAAGGTGCACGTCTCCGCCCGGCTGGTCGACGACGAGTGGGAGATCAGCTGCCGGGACAACGGCATCGGGATCGAACCGGAGTTCGCCGACAAGATCTTCGTGATCTTCCAGCGGCTGCACTCCAAGGACGCGTACCCGGGCACCGGCATCGGGCTGGCCATCGTCAAGAAGATCGTGGAATACCACGGCGGCCGGGTCTGGGTGGACACCGAGACCCCGGAGGGCACCACGATCCGGTTCACCCTCCCGGCCCTGCCGGAGGACGTCGAGGCGGCGCGGGCGGCGGAGCGGGCCGCGGTTGAGGAGTCGACCGGGGACCCGGAGACGACCGGGGACGACGGCGCCGAGGAGGCCGCGGTGAGTGTGGCGCGGCAGCCGGACGGCGCGGGACGCGAAGAGACGCCCGAGGGGGCGGCCCGGGACGGTACAACGGGTGGCATGAAGGAGACGGTGGGATGACCGCGCCGGCGGACGGCAAGAGCCCGATCGAGGTCCTGCTCGTCGAGGACGACCCGGGTGACGTGCTGATGACCCAGGAGGCGTTCGAGGAGCACAAGCTCCGCAACCGCCTCACGGTCGTCTCGGACGGCGCCGAGGCGCTGGCCTACCTGCGCCGCGAGGGCCAGTACGCGGACGCGGTGACCCCCGACCTGGTGCTGCTCGACCTGAACCTGCCCCGCCGGGACGGCCGGGAGGTGCTGGCGGAGATCAAGAAGGACGAGCAGCTCTGCCGGATCCCGGTCGTGGTGCTCACCACCTCCCAGGCCGACGAGGACATCCTGCGCAGCTACCAGCTGCACGCCAACGCCTACGTGACCAAGCCGGTGGACTTCGAGCGCTTCATCTCGGTGGTCCGCCAGATCGACGAGTTCTTCGTCAGCGTGGTCAAGCTGCCGCCGCGTGGCTGACCCGCTGCTGGAGGAGGTCGGCGCGCTGCTGCGGGAGGCCGCGGCCGACGTCGTGGTGCCGCTGTTCCGCCGCCTCGACGACGCCGACATCTCCGAGAAGGCACCCGGTGAGGTGGTCACCGTCGCCGACCGCAAGGCCGAGGCGTTGATCTCGGCCGGGCTGCGCCGGCTGCGTCCCGATTCCGTGGTGGTCGGCGAGGAGGCGGTTGCCGAGGACCCGAGCCTGCTGCGGCACCTGCGGGGTGCCGGTGACGTCTGGCTGGTCGACCCGGTGGACGGCACCTCCAACTTCGCCGCCGGCCGGCGCCCGTTCGCCCTGATGGTGGCGCTGCTGACCGACGGGGTGCCGGCCGCCTCGTGGGTCTACGACCCGCTGGACGGCACGATGGCCACCTGCCGGGCGGGCGACGGCACCTGGCTGGACGGCACGCCGGCCCGTACGGCCGGGCGGGAGTCGTTGCCCGGCGCGCTGCGCGGCACCGCCATGACCCGTTTCCTGCCCCCGGACTTCCGCCGCAGCGTGGAGGCGGGCGGCGAGCGGCTTGGCGAGCTGCTGCCCGGCCAGCACTGCGCCGGCCGGGAATATCTGGACGTGCTCACCGGCGCGCAGCAGTTCGTGCTGTTCTGGCGCACCCTGCCCTGGGACCACGCCCCGGGCACGTTGCTGGTCCGGGAGGCCGGCGGGGTGGCCCGCCGTTTCGACGGCACCGACTACCACCCGGCCGACGACGGCAAGGGCCTGCTGGTCGCGGCCAGCGAGGAGATCTGGGACGAGGTCCGGGCCGCCCTGCTGGGCGGCTGACGGTGCGGTCCGCGACGGCCCCGGCACGGTCCGTCGACGATCCGCGTCCACCGAGGTCGGGGGCGTGGCGCGGAGCGTACGGTCCGGTATCGTGACCGGCGGTCTCCGCCAGCAGGCCGCCGCCCGGCGCCGGTGGAGCCGCCGCCGCGCAAGGTCGACTCGGGGGCCGGCGGTCGACGGAAGGACCTTCACGTGCCCAGGACCAGGCTCACCCGCCGGCGCGTCCGCCGGTCGTTGTTCGCCCTGCTCGCCGCGACGGCCCTGCTGCTGGGCGCCGGTCCCGCCCCCGCCGGGGCGGCCGCCGCGGCGCCCACCCCGAGCGCCCCGAACGAGGGCGGCAGCAAGCAGCTCCGGGCGGCCCTGGAGGCGGCGGCGAAGGGCCACATCGAGGCCAAGAACCGGCTGGACAACTCCAAGCGCCGGCAGGCCGCGCTGACCGGCCAGCTCAAGCAGCTGGAGGTACGCCTGGTGGAGCTGACCGCGCAGGTCGGCGAGGTGGCCGGGCAGTCCTACCGGCTGGGCCGGCTGACCCCGGTGTCGATGCTGCTGGCCAGCTCCGACCCGGACGCGTTCCTCCAGCGGGCGGCCGAGCTGGACATGATGGCCCAGCGGGACAGCAAGCGCCTGCACGACCTCAACGAGGCGAAGTCCCAGGCGGCCGAGGCCAAGGTGGCCATCGACACCGAGGTCCGGGAGCAGCAGAAGCAGCTCGCCGTGCTGGCCAAGAAGAAGCGGGACGCCGAGGTGGCGCTCGCGAAGGTCAGCTCCGGCTCCGGCTCCGGTTTCAGCGGCGGCTCGTCGTCGGCCAAGCCGGCGCCCCGCAACCCGGACGGCTCGTGGCCGTCGGAGTCCTGCTCGGTGAACGACCCGACGCCGGCCGACGGCTGCATCACCCCGCGCACCCTGCACATGCTCCAGCAGGCCCAGGCGGCCGGCTACAAGCGTTACGTTTCCTGTCACCGCAGCGGCGGGGACGGCGAGCATCCCAAGGGCCGGGCCTGCGACTTCTCCGCCGCCACAGGCGGCTTCGAGGACGTCTCCGCGACTGGCGGCGACAAGTCCTACGGGGACAGCCTCGCCTCCTGGGCCAAGAACAACGCCAGCCGGCTCGGCATCATGTACGTCATCTGGTACCGCCAGATCTGGATGCCGAACACGGGCTGGCGGGCGTACAGCGGGGGCGGCAGTCCCGCCGCGGACCACACAAACCATGTTCACATCTCGATGTATTGACCTCTCCTTCGAGGAACGCTGCGTAGCATCGCCACGGTGAGCAGCACATCGTCCGACGTCGTCGCGGAGCCGGCGCCGAGCGCGCCGGTCCCGCCCCGGGCCCTGCCGAACGGGCTCGCCGCGTTCCTGGTCTTCCTCTCCAGCGGGGCGGTGCTGGTGCTGGAGACGGTCTCGCTCCGCCTGGTCGGCCCGTACGTCGGGGTGACCCTCCAGGTGACCAGCTCGGTGATCGGCATGGCGCTGGCCGCCATCGCGTACGGGGCGTGGATGGGCGGTTGGCTGGCCGACCGGCGGGACCCCCGCACCCTGCTCGCCCCGGCCCTGGTGCTGGCCGGCATCGCCACCGCGGTCACCCTGCCGGTGGTCCGGTACGCCGGTGAGGCCCTGCGCGGCGGGGCGGCGAGCGCGGTGCTCCTGCTGACCGCGCTGGCGGTGCTGCTGCCGGCGGCGCTGCTGGCCGGAGTCACCCCGCTGGTCGTGAAGCTCCAGCTCGCCGACCTGCGCCGCACCGGCCAGGTGGTCGGCCGGCTCTCCGGCATCGGCACCCTGGGCGGCATCACCGCCACCCTGGCCACCGGCTTCGTGCTGGTGGCGGCGCTGCCCAGCACCGTCATCGTGCTGGCGCTGGCCGGCGTGCTGGGGGTGACCGGGCTGGTGCTGGGGGCGTACCTGCGCCGGGGGTCGGGGACGGGGCTGCCCGGTCCGACCCGCGCGAAGGCGGCCCTGGCGGTGCTCGGCCTGGCCGGGGCCGGCCTGTCCGCGGTCGCCCCGAACCCGTGCGACGTGGAGACCGCGTACCACTGCG
This sequence comes from Micromonospora sp. A3M-1-15, assembly GCF_024213425.1. NCBI lineage: Bacteria > Bacillati > Actinomycetota > Actinomycetes > Micromonosporales > Micromonosporaceae > Micromonospora > Micromonospora sp. A3M-1-15. Next base: position 447,055 of record NZ_JANAVK010000002.1, read on the forward strand.
CCCGGGTGGAGGTGGACGGGCAGTGGACCCAGGGGCGGACGCTCTACCTCAACTCGGCGGAGCACTCGTACGTGGACCTGGCCGACCCGACCCACCTGAAGTACGCGTACACGCAGTGGATCGGCCTGGTCGCGGACCTGGCCCGGCCGCCGAAGCAGCGGATGGACGCGCTGCATCTGGGCGGCGGCGGCTTCACCATGCCGCGCTACCTGGCCGCGACCCGGCCGGGCAGCGACAACCTGGTCTTCGAGATCGACGGCGGCCTGGTCGAGCTGGACCGGCGGGAGCTGGGCGTGCGCACCGGGCCGCAGTTGCGCGCCCGGGTGGGGGACGCGCGGGTGCTGCTCGGCGCCGAGCCCGCCGACAGCCGCGACTTCATCGTCGGTGACGCGTTCGGTCACCTGGTGGTGCCCTGGCACCTGGCCACCCGGGAGATGGCCGCCGACATCCGCCGGGTGCTCCGCCCGGACGGGATCTACGTGCAGAACGTCATCGACCACCCGCCGGGCCGGTTCATCCGGGCCGAACTGGCCACCGTCGCCGCCGAGTTCCGCAACGTCGCGCTGATCGCCCCGCCCGGCGCGATCGCCGGGCAGCACGGCGCGAACTTCCTGATCGTGGCCTCGGACGCGCCGCTGCCGCTGGCCGGGATCCCGGCCCAGCTGCGGCTGCTCCCCGAGCCGGCCCGGCTGCTCGACGGGGACAAGCTGGCGGCGTTCGTGGGGGACGCGCTGGTGCTCACCGACGACTTCGCCCCCGTGGACCAGCTCCTGGCGACCGCCTGAACGGGTGACTTTGCTGACCGATTTCGACCCTCCAGGTGTACGAGGGCCGACCACGGGCAACTGGACCGACCATGGGTGCAGCGGTCAGGAACGGCGCGCAGCTGCTCGGTGAGCGGTATCGGCTGGTCGAGCAGCTCGGCGCGGGGGGCATGTCGGTCGTCTGGCGCGGCTACGACGAGGTGCTCGGCCGGCAGGTGGCGATCAAGGTGCTCGCCTCGCGGCTGGCGAGCGACAAGGCGTTCCGGCATCGGATCCGGATCGAGGCGCAGGCCGCCGCGCGGCTCTGCCACCCCAACATCACCAACGTGTACGACTACGGCGAGTCCCAGCAGGTCGGCCTGACCGTCCCGTACGTGGTGATGGAACTGGTCGACGGCGGGCCGCTGAGCAGCCGGCTCGGGCGGGGCGGTCAGCTGCCCTGGCGGGAGGCGGTGACGATCGGCGCGGAGGTGGCGTCGGCGCTGGCCACCGCGCACGCCCGGGGCGTGGTGCACCGGGACGTGACCCCCGGCAACGTCATGCTCACCTCGACCGGGGTGAAGGTCGTCGACTTCGGCATCTCGGCGCTGGTGGGGGAGAGCGAGAAGGGCCCGGACGGCGCGCTGCTCGGCACGCCCGCCTACCTGGCCCCGGAGCGGCTGGACAACGGCCAGGTCTCCCCGGCCACCGACGTCTACGCGGTCGGCCTGCTGCTCTACCGGATGCTCACCGGCCGGCTGCCCTGGCGGGCCAGCACCACCACCCAGATGCTCCGCGCCCACATGTACAACGAGCCGGACCCGATGCCCCCGGTGGTGGGCCTCCCCGACGAGGTCGCCGAGCTGGTCCGGCGCTGCCTGGCGAAGCGCCCCGAGGACCGCCCGGCGACCGCCGAGGTGGCCCGTACGCTGGCCGAGGCCGCCGGGATCGCGGCGATCGTGCCGGTCTCCCCGGCGCTCGGCCAGTTCGACCCGGCGCTGACGGAGAACGCGGGCACCACCATCCTGCCCTGGTCCACGGCGACCGACGCGCTGCCCTTCTCGGCCGTCCGCACCCGTACCCGCCGTGCCGCGGCCCGCCGGCGCAAGGTGGAGGCCGGGGTGGCCGCCGCCGGCCTCATCGCGGTCACCGCGACCCTGTGGGGGATGACCTCGAAGAGCCCGGCCAGCGGTGGGGTGGAGCCGACGGAGGTCCGGATGGGGCTGCCCGAGCCGGTCCCGTGTGCCGTCGACTACGTGCTCCGCCGCGACTCCGGCAAGGACTTCACCGCAGACCTGACCCTCACCAACACCGGCACCCGCGAGCTGCGCGACTGGACCATGAGCTTCACCTTCCCCGGGAAGCAGACGGTCGGGACGGCCCAGCCGGCGGTACGCCAGCAGGGCAACACGGTGCTGCTCCAGGCGCCGGCCGCGGAGGCCGCGCTCGCCCCGGGCGCCTCGAAGAAGGTCTCGCTGACCGGCAGCTACACCGGAAGCAACCCCCTGCCGGTGCAGTTCAAGGTCGGGGACAGCACCTGCGGCGTGCAGGTGTCCGGCGTGGCCGGCTCGGTGCCGACGACGACGCCGCCGACCACCACGCCGCCGGCGAAGGCGCCCGCGAAGGCACCCGCCAAGACCGCCGCGAAGAGCGGCACCGCCGGCAAGGCCAAGACCGACAAGGCCGGCAAGGGCAAGGAGAGCGGTAAGGGAAAAGGCAGGTAGCCCGGCCGAAGGGGGGTGGGCACGGCGGCAGGGACAAGAAGAAGTGACGGTCAGCCCAGCGCGGCGAACTGCTGCACCCGGGCGATCGCGCCCTCCACGATGAGCACGCTGTCCGGCTGGAGGACGGTGTCCGGGCCGGCATAGTGGAACGGCTCGCCGGGGGGCTTCGCGCCGATGACCATCACCCCGTACCGGTCGGTCGGGGTCAGCTCGCGCAGCGGCCGGCCGACCAGCGACGCGGGCACCCGGACCTTGGCGATGGCGAAGTCGTCGTCGAACTCGATGAAGTCGAGCATCCGGCTGACGATCAGGTGCGCGACCCGTTCGCCGGTCTCCGCCTCCGGAAAGATGATGTGGTGCGCGCCCACCGAGTGCAGGATCTTGGCGTGCTTCTCCGAGGTGGCCCGCCCCCAGATCTGCGGGATGCCCAGCTCGGTCAGCGCCAGCACGGTGAGCACACTCGCCTCGACCGACTTGCCGATGGCCACCACCACCCGCTGGAAGTCCGCCACGCCCACCTGGCGCAGCACGTTCTCCTCGGTGGTGTCCGCCTGCACCACCCGGTCCAGCCGGGACGCCCAGCGCTGCACCCGGTCCTGCTCGTGGTCGATGGCGAGCACATCCTGGTCGAGTTGCAGCAGCGAGCCGGCGAGCCGGGAGCCGAACCGGCCCAGGCCGATCACCACGACGCTGTTGTCGTCCGTCCTCCTAGCCGACAATGGGTTGCTCCTCCGGGTAGCGGTACAGGTGTCGCCGGGTGTTCAACGCGATCGCGGACCCGAGGGTGAGCGGGCCGACCCGGCCGATGAACATCAGCACGATGAGCACGTACTTGCCGGGCCGCGACAGCTCCGGGGAGAGGCCGGTGGAGAGGCCCGTGGTGCTGAACGCGGAGGTCACCTCGAAGAGCGCCGCGAAGTTGCGCAGGTCGGCGGTGAACACGATCAGCAGGATCGTCCCGAGGACGACCAACGCCACGCTGAGCAGCGTCACGGTGAGCGCCTGGCGCTGGCTGGCCGTGGCCACCCGCCGGCCACCCACGTTCACGTCCGGCTCGCCCCGCAGCTCGGCCCAGATCACGAAGCCGAGCAGGAAGAACGTGGAGACCTTGATGCCGCCCGCGGTGCTGGCGCTGCCGCCGCCGATGAACATCAGCACGATGAGCAGCGGGTAGCTCTCGTTGCTGAGCTGGTCCACGTTGATCACGTCGAACCCGCCGGTGCGGCTCAGCGCGATCTGGGTGAACGAGGCCAGCACCTTGCCGGGGGTGTCGTAGGTGCCGATGGTGGCGGGATTGGTCCACTCGGAGAGCAGCAGGAAGCCGAAGCCCAACCCGATCAGCGCGACGGTGCCCCAGATGGTCAGCTTCGTGGCGACCGCCCAGCGGTTCGGGCCGCGCCACTCCCGGACGGCCTCGAACAGCGCCGGGAAGCCCAGGCCGCCGACGATGGCGCCGAGGCTCAGCGGCAGCGCCACCCACGGGTCGCGGGAGAAGGCGACCAGGCCGTCCGAGTAGAGGGTGAAGCCGCCGTTGTTGAACGCCTGGATCGCGTGGAAGGCGGCGTACCAGAGCGCCCGCCCGGGTGGATAGTCGTAGACCAGCCAGAGCCGGCCGGTGATGATCGCGGTCATCACCGCCTCGGTGGCGAAGACCGTCGCGATGATCCGGACCAGCAGCCAGCCGACGTCGCCCACGCCGAACTCCGCGGTCTCGGCCTGCACCAGCAGCCGGTTGCGCAGGCCGAGCTGCCGGGACACCACCAGGATCACCAGCGCCGCGACGGTCAGGATGCCCAGGCCGCCGAGCTGGGTCAGCACGGTGATCATGGCCAGGCCGAAGTCGTTCCAGTAGTTCGGCGTGTCGTTGACGGCGAGGCCGGTGACCGAGACCGCCGAGGTCGAGGTGAACAGCGCGATGACGAACGGGGTGAAGCGGCTCTCGCTGGTGGCCTGGGGCAGCATCAGCAGGCCGGTGCCGAGCAGGATCACCGCCAGGAACCCGAACGGCACCAGCCGTACGGGATTCCGGAGCAGGCGGCGCACCAGGTCATCTTCCGCCCGGACATTCACCGGCAGGTCAGGAACCGACCAACTGCCGCCGAACGTTCGCGTGCCGAGGTGACCGGGTCAGCCGGCGCTGAGCATGCCCTCGTGCGCCTTGGCCCGGGAGCTGGCAAGCTCCCGGGCGAGCGCGGTCAGCCCGGCAGCGAGGCACGTCCGCGCCAGCACCGCAACTGTCTCCCGCTCAGCCTCGTACCAGTCGATCGGCGCCGCGGCGGCCGACGGCGGAGGCGCCGGCGTGACCCGGGAAGCGAGTTCGGCCCCGCCGAGCAGCCCGCCCGCTCGCCGGTGGCACGCCAGCCGGTCCAGCGCGAGGAAGGTCAACCCGAGACGGCTCAACCCGTCCGCCCACTCGCCTTGGTCGATCTCGGCCTCGCGCCGCTCCCTGGCGAACAGACGGGTGACGTCGTGGAGGCGGAACCGTGGCCGACCGGCCGGATCCGGACCGAGTGTTTCCAGCAGGCGAGCGTCGATCAGTTCGTCGAGGGCTGCGGCACCCCTGGCCGGAGTGGTGCCGAGCAGCGCGGCCGGGAACCACTCCGGGAACGAGGGCACCTCCAGCGCGCCGAGCAGTGCGAAGGCCCGCCGGGCCACTGGACTGAGCGCTCCGTACGCCAGTTCGAGACCGGGCCGGAGCGCAAGGTCGCCATGGCGCAGCTCGTCCAGCCGACGCCGCTTGTCGGCGAGGCGGTCGGTGAACGTCTCCACCGTCCAGCACGGACGGGCCGCCAGCCGGGCGGCCGCGATCCGCACCGCGAGTGGCAGCCCGCCGCAGATGGCCACGAGCTGACGGGCGGCGGCGAGGTGAGCGTGAATCCGCTGGGCACCGACCACCCGAGACATCAGCTCGACCGCCGTCGCCGCGTCCAGCGGGCCGAGATCGATGGTCGTGATGCCGGGAATTCCGGTCAACGGCAGCCGGCTCGTCAGGAGCACGGCGCTGCCGTCCGACGGGATCAACGGTTCGATCTGCCGATGTCCTGCCGCGTCGTCGAGGACCAGCAGCACTCGCCGGCCGGCGAGGCTGGCCCGAAACAGCGCCGCACGGGCGTCCAGCCCGGTGGGCAGGCCCGTGCCGACGTAGCCCAACGTGTACAGCAACTGCCCAAGCACCTCGCCCGGGTCGTCGCTGGTGCCGCGCAGTGACGCGTACAGCTGTCCGTCGGGAAAGTGCGGGGCCAGGCGATGAGCCGCATGCACCGCGAGCGCCGTCTTGCCGACGCCGGGTGGCCCTGACACCGAGGCCAGGCGGACGGCTCCGGTGTCGAGGCAGCTGAGTGCGGAGCACAACTCCGCCACCTCGTCGGCTCGCCCCACGAAATCGGGCAGGTCCGCCGGCAGTTGCCGCGGCGGCATGTCTCCCTGGGCGGGCGCCGGTCGAGGGGGCACCTCCGCGAGGACGTCTCGCGCGGAGCCTTCGTCCCGGCGACTCGCCCAGAAAAGGGCGTGTCCGGCACTGACGAAGTCGGCCCGCTCGTCGCCCGTCAGCGCGAGCGCGGTGGCGAGCTGCTCGATCGTCTGTGGTCGGGGAGCACGCCCCGCCCCGCGTTCGATCGCTCCGACTGAACGTGTGCTGATGCCCGCCCGCTCGGCAAGCGCCTCCTGCGTCAATCGACGCCGTATGCGGTGCCGCCGCAACAGGCCGACGAATCTGTCCGACATATTGACTCCCCGTGATGTATCTCGAATCGACGATACTCGAAGGCGCCGTCCGGTGGTGGGGTTCGAAAGGGGCTCGGTCAGAACTGAGCCTTACGTTGTCGAGCCGCGTCATTCTCGTCGTCTCGCCTCCCGGCGCGGGAGACATTCCCGGCCGGCGCCCTCCTCGACGTCCTTCGAAACGTCCGGCGCAACGTCATGGTGCGGTAGTGATCCGACGACTTGGATGAATGCATCGGTTGCACCTGGCGACCCTTGAGTGAGGAGGTTCCGGTGACTCGAATGGTGACGACGCTCGCCGATCGGATCGTCGGCATGGTGGTGCCCCGGGTGGAGGCCCGCGCGAGCGACACCTGCTACGAGAAGTTCTGCTACTGCCGCGGTCTCTCGCTGTACACCCAGTGGTGCTGCCCGGCGTACCCGTGCAAGCCGTGCCGGTACGTCGGCGAAGGCTGCTGACAAGGCGAAACGGCCCGTCGGAGCCGGGCGCCTCAGCCGGCTCCGACGGGCGCCAACCCCCCGTACCCGCGTCCGTCCTGTTGACGAGGAGCCCGATGGACTACTCAGCTGTTGCCACCGCCCTGGTAGGGGTGCTGGCCGCCGTCAATCTTCTGTTCACCTTCGGTGTCATCCGTCGGCTGCGCGAGCACACCGCCGAGCTTGCCAAGCTACGCAGCGGCGGGGCTGGGCGTGACGACAGCGCCGTATCGTTGCCGGCAGGCTCCCGTATCGGCGACTTCCTCGCCGAGAGCGTCGACGGACATCCGGTCACGCTCGACTCGCTGGGCAGCCGGCCGCTGGTCGGCTTCTTCTCCCCGTCCTGCTCCCCGTGCAAGGAGCGGCTTCCCGGTTTCGTCGCGCACGCGGCCTCCCGGCCCGGTGGGCGGGACGGCATCCTGGCCGTCATCGCTGGCAGCCCGGACGAGGCCGCCGCCCTGCTCGAGCAGTTGCGGCCGGTGGCGACCGTCGTGGTGGAGCCCGATCGGGGCCCGGTGCAACAGGCCTTCGCCGTGGACGGCTTCCCTGCCTTCGTGCTGGCGGAAGGTGGCCGGGTGCAGGTGTCGGACTTCGAGCTTGCCTCGATCACCGACGCCGACGCCGCAGCGCTGCCGTCGGCTCGCTGAACCGACGCCGATGGTCGTTCGCGCCGCCAACCGTGCGCTGGCAATCGCTCGTCGCGCGGCGCCGGCACAACTCGCCGGCTACCTGTCCGCCCAAGTCCTCGGCGGACTGACCCCGCTGGCCGTGGCATGGTTGACCAAGGCGGTCGTCGACCGGCTGGCCGCTGGCACGGTGAGTTGGTCGGACATCGTGGGCCTCGCCGCGACACTCGCCGCGATCGGTGTCGCGGCGGCGCTCGCTCCACACGCCATCCGCTATCTCAGGCTGGAAATGGAACGCCGGGTACGCCTCGACTGCACGGGCCGGCTGTACGCGGCCGTCGACCAGTTCATCGGCCTGCGGAGATTCGAGGACCCGGCCTTCCTGGACCATGTGCAGACCGCCCAGTCCGCCGGCATCAACGGTCCCGGCGAGGTGGTCGACAGCGGGTTCGGGATGCTGCGATCGTTGATCACTGTCCTCGGCTTCGCCGGCACGCTGCTCCTGCTCGGCCCGTGGATGGCGGTGGTGGTGCTGGCCAGCGCGGTACCAGCCATGGTGGCCGAGATCGCGGTCAGTCGACGCCGGGCTGCCATGGTGGCGCGAATCGGGCCGGCGCAACGACGGGAGCTTTTCTTCTCCAGCCTTCTCACCAACCCGGACGCCGCCAAGGAGGTCCGGCTCTTCGGAGTCGGCCGCTACCTGTGGCGGCGCATGACCACGGAGATCGACACCATCAACCGGGAGCACCGCCGGATCGACCGACGCGAGCTGGCGGTGCAGGCGGTGCTGGCGTTGCTGAGCGCAGGGGTGACTGGCGCCCTGCTGCTGTTCACGGTGCGGTCCGCCGTGCGCGGCGAGCTCTCGGTCGGTGACGTCGTGCTGGTCGTGGCCGCGGTCGCCAGCGTCCAGGCGGCCCTTGCCGGTCTGGTCACCGACACCGTCTCGGCCTACCAGGCGCTTCTCCTGTTCCGCCATTACCTCACCGTGGTCGACGCGGGGCCCGACCTCCCCGTTCCCGCCCATCCTCGACCCGTTCCTCCGCTGCTCCAGGGAATCGAGCTGCGTGACGTCTGGTTCCGCTACGCCGACGATCAGCCGTGGGTCCTGCGCGGAGTGAACCTCCTGATCCCGGCAGGATCGACCACGGCAGTGGTGGGTCTCAACGGTGCGGGTAAGTCGACCCTGGTCAAGCTTCTCTGCCGGCTCTACGACCCCACCCGGGGTGCGGTGCTGTGGGACGGCGTCGACCTGCGGGAATTCGATCCCGTCAGGTTGCGGGAGCGGATCCGTACGGTGTTCCAGGATGCGCTGGCCTATGACCTGACCGCTCGGGAGAACATCGCCCTGGGCGACCTCACCGCCCTGACCGATCAGGCCCGGATCGAGGCGGCAGCACGCACCGCCGGCATCCACGACGTCCTGGCCAAGCTGCCCCGCGGATACGAGACCCTGCTGACCCGGATCTTCTTCGCCGAGTCCGAACACGGTGATGCCGAGACCGGTGTCGTGCTCTCCGGCGGCCAGCAGCAACGCCTGGCAATCGCGCGGGGCCTGATCCTCGGTCGGTCGGACCTGCTCATCCTCGACGAACCGAGCTCGGCGCTGGACGCTGAGGCCGAACACGACGTGCATGCCAGGCTGCGTGACGCACGGCGAGGCCGGACGGGTCTGCTGATCTCCCACCGGCTCGGCGTGGTGCGGGAGGCAGATTCCATCGTGGTGCTCGCCGAGGGCGAGATCACCGAACGTGGCAGCCACGATGAGCTCATCGCCGCGGAGGGCGCGTACGCGGCCCTGTTCGAGTTGCAGGCGGCGGGTTACCGCGCCCCGACCGTGGAGGCCGCGGCATGAGTATGACGTTGTTCGGGGCGGGCCTGCTGCTCGTCGCTGGCCTGGTGGCGCTGCGAGCGCGGATGACGCTTGTGACAGTCGTCGGGATGAGCATGGCACCCACGCTCCTTCCCGGCGATCGGGTGGTGGTCCGGCGGCTGCCGACCGCCCGGATTCGGCGGGGAGACGTCATAGTGCTCCGGGTCGCGGGGCCGTGCCGGCCCGGCGACCGGAAGGACGAAGCGAAGACCCCCTGGCTGGTCAAGCGGGTCGCGGCTGGCCCAGGCGAGCCGATGCCCGCGGTACTGCCGACCTGGACGCGGGGCTCCGGCGTCGTCGAGCCCGCAACGTTCGTGGTGCTCGGGGACAACCCGGGCCTGAGCCGGGACTCGCGGCACTTCGGCGCTGTGCCGGCCGACGGGGTACTCGGCGTGGTGGTCCGCAAGGTGGGCGGTGGTTCGGTGACGGCACCTGCGAGCGCCAACGGCCCCGCACCATCGAATCCGCCCGTGCCGCCAACCTACCGATCAGTGACGGACATCGGCGTGAACAGCTGAACCAGGTCGTCCAGCCTGATCGTCACCAGCGCCATGATCAGCCCGAACGGAGCCATGAGCGCGAGCGTGCCGGCGTCCGGGGTGGGCCCCCGCAGGACGGCGTAGACCCCTACAAGAGCCAGCAGACCCAGCACGGCGTTTCGTGCCACATGGTGCCACCCGAACGGAGCGGCCCCGCTGCCACCGAAGCAGCGGCACGAGGCTGTCAGCCCTCGCCGCAGGACCGCGCTGATGGCTACCGCGAAGCCGGTCAGAAGCGCCGAGGCCAGGCCCATCCCAGCCGCGGTAAATGCCGGCGACGGGAGCGTCAGAAGCAGGCCACACGCCACAATTTCCGCCCCCACCACGGTCAGTGCCAATGGGGTGACGAGGTGAGGCGGCACAATTCTGAGGGCTGCCACGGAAGTCGAGAACTCACGAAAGCGTCGACTGTCCCTAACCTTGCTCACAGCGGCGACGAGGAACACCGCGAGAAGGAGGAATCGAATTAACGCGGCCACATATGACACGAGCTGTTCCCCCCGATTCGATGGACCCTGCGTCCGAAGCCTGCGTCGTAAAGACTGATGCTCGCCCTCCCGGGTGCCGGTCCGGTGCCGCCCACGTGGTGAAAACGCATTGACCCGCGTCGGGCCCCTTAGATTATGACCAACTTCTGCTCCGAATGGGGGGCAGGTCGACGGGCAGGCTCTGTGCGCCCGTTCGTGCCGGATGCCGGAGCGGGCTTGCGCGCCAGGTCATCTCCCTTCCGGAGATTCACCGGCAGGTCAGGAACCGACCAACTGCCGGCCAACCCGGGCCGGTCTGCTGTGCGTACCCCTCGACGACAGGAGACGGCGTTGCGACGTACCCTTTCCGCCCTCGGCGTGGCCGGCGCGCTGCTCGCGGCGGCCGTGGTGGCCCCGGCGGTGGCCGCCCAGGCCGACCCGGAGCCCCGCGCCGAGCGGTCCCGCGCGGTCCAGCGACCCATCGTGATCGGCCACCGCGGCGCCAGCGGCTACCGCCCGGAGCACACCCTGGAGGCCTACCGGCTGGCGATCCGCCAGGGCGCCGACTTCATCGAACCGGACCTGGTCTCGACGAAGGACGGCGTGCTGGTCGCCCGGCACGAGAACGAGATCTCCGGTACCACCGACGTGGCCGCCCACCCGGAGTTCGCGGCCCGGAAGGCGACGAAGACCATCGACGGGGTCAAGGTCACCGGCTGGTTCACCGAGGACTTCACCCTGGCCGAGCTGCGGACGCTGCGCGCCAAGGAGCGCCTGCCCCAGGTGCGGGTGGCCAACACCGCCTTCGACGGCAAATTCCCGGTGCCGACCTTCCAGGAGGTCATCGACCTGGTCCGCGCCGAGTCGAAGGCCCGGGGCCGGACCATCGGTGTCTACCCGGAGACCAAGCACCCCAGCTACTTCGCCTCGATCGGGCTCGCGCTGGAGGAGCCGCTGGTCGCCACGCTCAAGGCCAACAAGCTGACCCACCGCAACGACCCGGTCTTCGTGCAGAGCTTCGAGACGGCCAACCTGCGCAAGCTCGACCGGATGATCGACGTGCGGCTGGTGCAGCTCATGGACGCGGCTGGCGCCCCCTACGACTTCACGGCCGCCGGTGACCCGCGCGGCTACGCCGACCTGGCCACCGCCGCCGGCCTGGCCTGGGTGGCGACGTACGCCGACGGCGTCGGCCTCAACAAGAACCTCATCGTGCCCCGGGACGCCGCCGGCAGGCTGCTCGCGCCGACCTCGGTGATCCGGGACGCGCACCGGGAGAAGCTGGTGGTGCACGCCTGGACCTTCCGCGCCGAGAACCAGTTCCTGCCGGCCGATTTCCGGACCGGCGCCGACCCGAACGCCCGCGGCGACATCACCGCCGAGTACGAACTCTTCTTCGGCCTGGGCCTGGACGGCGCCTTCGCCGACCAACCGGACACGGCCGTGGCGGCCCGCGCGGGCCTCTGACCGGCGTCCGCGCCGGGGCGACTCGGGGCCCCGGCGCGGACCCATTTGTGGTGATGTGTGGTGCGTGAACGCGCACCACACGTCTTTCCGGAGTACGTCAATCGGGCCGGGGTGGCTCGGGAATCGCTGCGTCCACTCCGCACCTCCGCGAGTGCGCCAACGGCCGTCTTCGGTGAGGATCGGAGGGGTTTCCATCGTCCGTGGGATTTATGTCCGCTTTGCGTAACATGTTCCATTAAGGGTCGTTTCGACCCGTGTCAAGGATCCACGACACGGGGGATGTACATGAGAATTACCTCTGCGCCGAGCAGGCGAGCGAGCATCGGAGCGCGGGTGGCCGCCCTCGGGGTGCTGGCCGGCGCACTGCTGCTGGGTGGCACGCCGGCCCTGGCCGCCCAGACGATCAGCATCGATCCGGACGACGTGCCGACGACGGCGGCGGACGCTCCCCAGTTCTGCTATCCGGGCGGCGGGCCCTTCCCGGACGAGGAGACCTGGGTGTTCGACCTGTCCGGCGAGCCGGAGACCAGCGGCGTCTTCCAGTCGTTGTCGACGACGTTCAGCACGCCCGGCGGCACCGTCACGCGGCCGATCCCCGGCTCGCCGAACAGTGAGATCGTCGACTTCGAGGGCGTGAGCCGGGCCTTCATCCGGCTGCCGGCCCACTGGACCCTCACCGCCGCCACCGCGGTGATCTCCGGGACGGCCGAGAACTTCGTGCTCGCCCACACCTGCGCCGCCTCCGACGGGGCCCCGGGCGACCCGGGAGATCCCGGCGACCCGGGAGATCCCGGCGACCCCGGGGATCCCGGCGACCCCGGGGATCCCGGCGACCCCGGGAACCCGGGCGACCCTGGGAACCCGGGCGATCCGGGCTACCCAGGAGACCCGGGCTACCCGGGCTACCCGGGCCACCCGGGAGACCCGCAGGTCAGCCTGTCGATCGACAAGAAGGCCCGGGTCGAGTCGGACTGCCGCGAGCGGTGTGCGAACGACGGCTTCGCGGCCGAGGGCGACAAGATCTTCTACACCTACCGAGTGGCCAACACCGGAGCCGTGCGGATCACCGACGTCGAAGTCGACGACCCGACCGCCGGGTACGTGGCCTGCAACAGCACCACGCTGGCGCCGGGCACCAGCACGGACTGCCACGCCGTCCATCCCCACGAGGTGGACTGGCGCGACGTCGAGAACGGCAAGGTGGAGAACACCGCGCGGGCCACCGGCCGGTATCGCTACCGGACCGTGGTCTCCGACCCGGTCACGGTCACGATCTGCATCCGGGACGGCAAGTACGACCACCGCAAGGACGACAAGGACGACAAGGGCGGCTGGGACGACAAGGGTGGCTGGGACGGCAAGGGCGGCAAGCCCGAGCTGCCCGTTACCGGCGACAGCGTCGCCCAGACCTCCTACCTGGGTGGGGGCCTGCTGGCGGCCGGCGGCCTCCTGATCGGGCTCAGCCGGGTGCGCCGGAAGGCACGCCTCCAGCTCTGACCCCACGACCGATCGCGGCGGCCCGGCGGAACACTCCGCCGGGCCGTCGCGCGTTCCGGATCGATGGCGGGGCGCGACACAGCGGCGTCCGGCCGGGTGGTGCCGGCGGCCATCGGGCACGGGGTGGCGATCCACCGGCCGGGGGCGGTTGTAACGGCCGGCCACCCCACTCTGGTTACTTGTGTGTTTCGGCCACATAGCCCGTGCGTGACGTCACTTCTAGCGTGGGCCGACAACTGACACTTCCCCCTGTCCCCACCTGGAGTCGCAATGACGATCCGGCACACGCGACGGGTGTTCCTTTCCGCCGCCACGGTGATGGCGGCCGCGCTCGCCACCACCGCCTGTGGCAGCCCGCAGGACACCGCTTCCGGCGGCGGCGACGCCGCACCGGTCAAGGTCGGCCTCGTGTATTCCCAGTCCGGCCCGCTGGCCAGCTACGGCAAGCAGTACATCGAGGGCTTCAAGGCCGGCCTCGACTTCGCCACCAAGGGCACCGGCAAGGTCGGTGACCGGAAGGTCGAGCTGACCGAGGTCGACGACGCGGGTGATCCGGCGAAGGCGGTCTCCGCGGCCAAGGACCTGATCGGCAAGGGCACGAAGATCATCGCCGGTTCCACCTCGTCGGGCGTCGCCCTCCAGGTCGCCCCGATCGCGGCGCAGAACAAGGTGCTGTTCATCTCCGGCCCGGCCGCCACCGACGCGGTGACCGGCTCGAACAAGTACACGTTCCGCTCGGGCCGGCAGTCGTACCAGGACGTGGTGACCGCCAAGTCGTTCATCGGCGACGCCGCCGGCAAGAAGGTGGTCGTCTTCGCCCAGGACGGCGCCTTCGGTGACGCGAACGAGGCCGCCGTGAAGGCCGTGATCGGCGGTGCCGGCGCGACCGTGAGCAGCGTCCGGGCCCCGGCCAGCGCGACCGAGTTCACCCCGTTCGCCAGCCAGATCAAGGCCGCCAAGCCCGACCTGCTCTTCGTGGCCTGGGCCGGCACCACCGCCCCGGCCATGTGGCAGACCCTCGACCAGCAGGGCGTGCTCTCCTCCACCACGGTCGTCACCGGCCTGGACATCCGCGCCTCCTGGCCCACCTTCGGCGCGGCCGGCAGCAAGATCTCCTTCCTGTCGCACTACTTCGACGGTGCCAGCGACACCGAGGCCGCCAAGGCCGCGAAGGCCAAGATCCCGGGCGGCACGCTCGACCTGTTCCACCCGGACGGCTTCGCCGCCGCCCAGATGGTCGTGCGCGCCGTGCAGGAGGGCGGCGACGACGTGGACAAGATGATCAAGGCGCTGGAGGGCTGGCAGTTCGACGGCGTCAAGGGCAAGATGACGATTCGCGCCGAGGACCACGCGCTGCTCCAGCCGATGTACCAGGCGAAGCTCTCCGGCAGCGGCACCGCCTTCACGGCGGCCGCGCAGAAGACCCTGACCGGTGACGAAACCGCGCCGCCGGTCGCGCAGATGAAGGGCTGACCAGTGCTCGCCACCCGCGGTCTGACCTGGCGGATCGGTGAGGTCGCCATCGTCGACTCCGTCTACCTCGACCTCGCGCCCGGGGAGTTCCTCGGCGTGATCGGGCCGAACGGCGCCGGCAAGACCTCCCTGTTCAACCTGATCACCGGCCTGCGCCGGCCCACCGAGGGACGGATCCTGCTGGACGGGGCGGACATCACCGAACTCCCCCCGCACCGCCGGGCCCGGCTCGGCCTGGGGCGCACCTTCCAGGCGTCCTCGGTCTTCGGTTCGCTGACGGTGCGGGAGAACGTCCGGCTCGCCGTACAGGCGCACCGGGGTGGCTCGATGAAGCTGTGGCGGCGGGCGGCGGCCGACCGGGAGGTGGCCGCCGCCGCCGACGCGGCGCTCGACCGGGTCGGCCTGCACCACCGGGGTACGGCCCTCGCGGGCACCCTGGCCCACGGCGAGAAGCGCAAGCTGGAGATCGCCCTGCTGCTCGCCGGGGAGCCCCGCGTGATGCTGCTGGACGAGCCGATGGCCGGGGTGAGCGCCGAGGACGTGCCCGAACTGGTCAGCGTGATCAGGTCGCTCACCGGGGACAGCGGCCGGTCGGTGCTCATGGTGGAGCACCACATGGACGTGATCCTGGAGCTGGCCGACCGGATCGCCGTGATGCACCACGGCGCGCTGCTGGCCTGCGACACCCCGGACACCGTGATGGCGAACGCCACCGTGCAGGAGGCATACCTGGGGGAGGCGCTGTGACCGTCGAACCTGTCCTCAGCGTCGAGAACCTGTCGGTGCGGATCGCCGGGCTGCACATCCTCCAGGGGGTGTCGTTCGAGGTCGCCCCGACCGGCGTGACCGTGCTGCTCGGCCGCAACGGCGTCGGCAAGACCACCACGCTGCGCGCGGTCGTCGGGCTCACCCCGCGCAACGGCGAGGTCCGGGGCACGGTCCGGATGGGGGCGCGCAGCCTGCTGGCCCGCCCCACCCACCGCCTGGTCCGCGACGGCCTCGGCTACGTGCCGGAGGACCGCTGCGTCTTCGCCGGGCTCACCGTCACGGAGAACCTGCGGCTGGCCGAGCGGCGGGGCACCACCCCGGCGTACGACAAGGTCTATGCCCTTTTCCCCGAGCTGGACCGGCGCGGACGGCAACGGGCCGGCTCGCTCTCCGGCGGGCAGCAGCAGATGCTCGCGATCGGCCGGGTGCTGCTCAACGACAACCGGCTGCTGCTGGTCGACGAGCCGACCAAGGGGTTGGCGCCGAAGGTGGTGACCGAGGTGGCCGAGGTGCTGGAACGGGTCGCTGAATCCGTGCCGGTGCTGCTGGTCGAGCAGAACCTGGCCGTGGTGCGGCGGTTGGCGAAGGACGCCGTGGTGCTCTCCGCCGGCCGGGTCGCCTGGACCGGCGACGCGCACGACCTGCTGCTGGAGACCGCCTTGACCAAGTCGCTGCTGGGCGTGGGCGCGGAGGTCAAGGCATGAGCACGGTGATCCTGTTGACGCTGACCGGGCTGGGCCTGGCCGCGCTCTACTTCCTGGTGGCCTCCGGCCTCTCCCTGGTCTTCGGCCTGGCCGACGTGCTCAACTTCGCGCATGGCCTCTTCCTCGGCGTGGGGGCGTACGCGACCTGGTGGGCGGCGGGCAACCTGCCCGGTGCCGGCCCGGACGGCCTCGGCTTCCTCGTGGCGGTCGCCTTCGGCGTGCTCGCCGGTGCGGTGGTGGCCGTGCTCGTCGAGCTGGTGCTGATCCGGCCGCTCTACTCCCGCACCATCGAACAGGTGCTGGTCACCGTCGGCCTGTCGCTGGCCGGGGTGGCGCTGCTCCAGGCCACCTGGGGCGCCGACGCGCGGCCGTTCCCGCGCCCCGGCTGGACCCGGGACGTGACCTCGGTGCTCGGCGCCCAGGTGCCGAACGCCGGGCTGCTGCTGATCGTCGCCGCCGCCGTGGTGCTCGGCGCGCTGCTCGCCTTCCTGCGGTTCACCCGGTACGGCCTGATCATCCGGGCCGGCGTGGAGAACCGGGAGATGGTGACCGCGCTGGGCATCGACGTGCGCAAGGCGTTCACCCTGGTCTTCGCGATCGGCGGGGCGGCCGCCGCGCTGGCCGGCGCGCTCGGCTCGGTCTACTTCGGCACCGTCTCGCCCGGGCAGGGCGGCTCACTGCTGATCTTCGCGTTCATCGTGGTGGTGATCGGCGGCATGGGCTCGGTGGTCGGGTCCGCGTACGCGGCGGTCGCGGTGGGGCTGCTGCAACAGTTCGTCAACTACTACGGCACGTCCGGGCTGGGCGACCTCTGCGTGGTCGGCCTGCTCGCCGTGGTGCTGCTGCTGCGTCCCCAGGGCCTGGCCGGAAAGGTGGCTCACGCATGACCGAGGTCAAGAGTCCCGAGGTCCCCGCGCCGCCCGCGGCGGTGCCCGACGAGCTGACCCCCGGGCACTCCCGCTGGCACGGCCTGCGCCCGTACGCGCCGCTGGTCGCCCTCGTGGTGGCCGCGATCGTGCCGTACTCCACGGTCAACCTGCCGGGGATCTTCGAGGGGCCGCTGAACTCGCCCGGCACCCTGCAACTGCTCGCCATCTGCCTGGTCTTCGGCGGCCTGGCGGCCGGCTACGACCTGCTCTTCGGGCGGACCGGAATGCTCTCCTTCGGGCACGCCCTCTACTTCGCCGCCGGGGTCTACGGCACCGACGTGCTGGTCACCCGGGCCGGGCTGCCGCTCTGGCAGGCCGCCCTGCTGACGGTCAGCGGCGGGACGATCCTCGCCGCGCTGCTCGGCGCGGTCGCGCTGCGCACGGTCGGCATCGCGTTCGCCATGGTGACGCTCGCCTTCGCCCAGGTGGGGGCGATCCTGGTGGCCCGGGACTTCGGCGGGCTCACCGGCGGCGAGGAAGGGCTGCCGCTGGACGTCTCCGGGCTGCCGGCCGCCCTCGTCGGGGTCACCAACACGGTGAACCTCTACTGGCTGGCGCTGGCGTACCTGGCCCTCGTGGTCCTCGTGGTGCACCGGGTGAGCGGCTCGCCGACCGGGCGGGTGCTGGCCGGGCTGCGCGACGACGAGCGGCGGATCGGGGTGCTGGGGCTCGACCCGTACCGGTTCAAGCTGGTCGCGTTCACCCTGGCCGGCGGCCTGGCCACGGCCGGCGGGGTGGTCTACTGCCTGATCGTCGGCGGCGCCAGCCCGCACGTGACGTCGAGCGAGCTGACCTTGTCGCTGCTGGTCATGGTGGTGCTCGGTGGTCCCGGCACCCGCTGGGGCCCGGTGCTCGGCGGCATCCTCTACATGTACCTGGACCACCGCCTCACCGCCTTCGGCACCAGCGACGCGGTCAACAGCCTCCCGGCCGTCCTGAGCCACCCGCTGAGCCAGCCCCTGTTCGTCCTGGGCACCGTGTTCATCCTGGCGGTCTACTTCTTCCCCGGCGGCCTGGCCAGCCTCCGCACCCGTCTAACCCCCCTGACAACGGCCCTCCGCCGCCGCTGACCCCCGCCCTGCCCGCGTTGATCATGAAGTTATTGTCACGACACGCCGTGGTCGATGGCGATAACTTCATGATCAACGGGGTCTGAACGGGAGGTGGGCATGGGGGATCGCAGGTTCGCCGTCGTCAGTGGGGGTGGGACCGGGATCGGGGCCGCCGTCGCGCGGGGGCTCGTCGATGACGGGTACGACGTGATGATCGTCGGGCGGCGGCTCGATGTGCTGCTTGGTGCCGCTGAGCGGATCTCGGCGGAGTGCGGGCGGGCGGGTGCCGTTAGCGCGGTGGCCGCTGATTTGACCGATCCTGGTCAGGTGTCGGCCGTCGTTTCGGCGGTTGGGGAGCGGGCCGTCGACGCTGTCGTGAACAACGCCGGTGGTTACCTGGGCGGACCGACCGACACGCTCGCCGACGTGGCGGGCTGGTGGCGGGCCAACCTCGACGCCAACGTGCTCACCGCGGTCCTGCTCACCGAGGCGCTGCTGCCCGCCCTGCGCCGCCCCGGCGGCCGGGTGGTGCTGCTCAGCTCGATCGCCGCCCAGCGGGGCGGCGGCGGGCCGTACTCGG
Source organism: Micromonospora sp. A3M-1-15 (assembly GCF_024213425.1). NCBI lineage: Bacteria > Bacillati > Actinomycetota > Actinomycetes > Micromonosporales > Micromonosporaceae > Micromonospora > Micromonospora sp. A3M-1-15. The sequence goes on from NZ_JANAVK010000002.1 coordinate 465,691, forward strand.
CGGCGAAGGCCGCGCTGCACGGCTGGGCGTACGACCTCGCCGCCCAGCTCGGTCCGGAACAGATCACGGTCAACGTGGTCAGCCCCGGGTACGTGGCCGAGACCGAGTTCTTCGGCGACCGGATGACCCCGGAGGGGCACGCCAAGCGGGTGGCCGCCACCCTCGTCGGCCGGCCCGGCGTGCCGGACGACATCGCGGCGGCCGTCCGCTACCTGGTCGGCCCGTCCGCCGGCTACGTCACCGGCCAGGTGCTCGGCGTCAACGGCGGCTCCGTCCTCGGCCGCTGAGACGCGGAAGGGCGGCGGCCCCCCGTGTGGCCGCCGCCCTCCTCGCGTCGTGGGTCAGCCGTTCAACATCTCGTACGCCGACGCGGTGGCCTTCTGCACCTCGTCGCCGGTGGGCGCGGTGAGCTTCGGCGCCTTGCCGAAGTCGTAGTACCGGGTGACCAGCTTCATGGCCTTCTGCTTGCCGGCGGCCGGGACGTCCAGCGTCAGCGAGGTGAGGTTCCCGTCCGGGCCGACGACCGCGGTGAACGGCACCTTCTTGGCCGCGTCGCCCAGCGCCGACACGTCGACCGCGTCGAAGGCGCTCTGCACGTCGGCGTTGTCGGTCAGGTCGGCGAAGCCGGTGTACGTCCCGTTGCCCTTGTCCTCGACCGTGTCCGAGGTCCGGATGATCGCGGCCGTGTTGGCCGGGTCGGCCCCCTGGTAGACCGGCGCCTCCGACCCGTCGGACAGCTTGGTCCGGTCCAGCGCCATCCACCGCTTCGGGAGCTTCAGCATGTCGTGCAGGCCGGGCATGCCGGTCAGCTTGACCCGCATCCAGAGGTCCTCCTCGATCACCCGGAACGTCATGTTCATGGTGAACTCCGGGTCGTCGTTCTTCTGCGACATCCCCAGCTCCATGGCGTGCGCCGCCGGGTCCACCACGCCCGTGAACTTGTCGGCGCCGTCCAGGGTGGAGAAGCGGAACGCGGGGTCCTTGTCGTCCGGCACGGCGGCCAGGAGGGTGGCCTTCGGGTCGGCCGGCGCCGAGGCGCCAGGGGTGGATCCGGCGCTCTCGGAGGCGCCGTCGCCGGTGCCGCATCCCGCGGACAGGGCGGTGGCTGCCAGCACGGCGGTCGCGAGGGCCGCGACCCGCCGGAACGTCGCGGCGGTGCCGGTACGCTGCGTCATCTTGGTTCGACTCACTTTCCCAGTTGGCTGTTGCACCGGCATTCTGGCAGGCCGTCACGGCCGTCCCGCTGCCGTTATGCTGCCGTCCGACTGCCGCGGGCCGCCGCGGCGGGCGGCCGGGGGGTACAGGAGCGGAAACTCGCATGTCAGAGGCGTTGCGCTTCGAGATCCTGGGCCCGCAACGGGCCTGGTACGCGGACCGCCCGCTCGACCTCGGCCCCGGCAAACAGCGTGCCGTGCTGGCCGTGCTGCTGCTCGCCGCGGGACGTCCCGTACCGACCGGGCAGATCGTCGACGCGGTGTGGCCCGAGGAGCCACCGGCGAACGGCCCGAACGTCGTGCAGAAGTACGTGGCCGGGCTGCGCCGGGTGCTCGAACCCGACCGGTCGCCGCGTACGCCGGCGCAGGTGCTGACCCTCACCGACGCCGGGTACCTGCTGCGGATCCCGCCGGAGGCGGTGGACGCGGTCCGCTTCGAGCGGGGCGTGCGGCGGGCCCGGCAGTGGCAGGCGGCGGGGCGTACCGAGGACGCGCTGGCCGAGGTGACCGGAGCCCTGGAGCGGTGGCAGGGGGAGCCGTTCAACGGGTTCACCGGCGCCTACTTCGACGCCGCCCGGCACCGGCTGGTGGAGCTGCGGGCCGTCGCCCTGGAGACACGTACCGAGCTGGAGCTGGCCAGCGGCCGGCACGGCGAGCTGGTCGGCCGGCTCGTCGAGCTGGTGGCCGAGTTCCCGGTCCGCGAGCGGCTGCGCCACCAGCTCATGCTGGCGCTGCACCGCGGCGGCCGGCAGGCCGAGGCGCTCGCCGCTTACCGGGACTTCGCCGACCTGCTCCGCGAGGAGTACGGCATCGAGCCCGGCGAGGCGCTCCAGGACCTGCACCGACGCATCCTCCGCTCCGACCCCACCCTGACCGCACCGGCAGCCTCGTCAGCCCCACCGGCCCCGCAGACGCCGTCGGTCCCGCACGGGCCGTCGGCCACGCACGGGCCGTCCGCCACCCACGCGCCGTCCGCCACGCATGCGCCGTCAGGCCCGCCGGCGCCGTCGGCCACGCACGGGCCGTCCGAGCCGTCCGCCCCGCCCGCGCTGGAGGCCGTGCCGCCGGCCCCCCGGGCCGGCGGCCCCCCGGACGGCACGGGCCCACTGGACGGGTCGACGTCCGCCGCACCGGAAGTGGCCGCCGTCCGGCCGGCGCCCGCCCCGATACTGGACGCCACCGGACCGGCCCCTGCTCCCGCAGCCACCGGACCGGCCCCTGCTCCCGCAGCCACCGGACCGGCCCCTGCTCCCGCAGCCACCGGACCGGCCCCTGTGCCCGCCCCGGTGTCGGACGTCACCGGGCCGGCCTCCGCTGTCGCGCCGCTCCCGCCGGCCACGCCGGGCTGGGCCGCCGGCCCGGTCGGACCGCTGACCCCGGTGCCGCACGCCCTTCTGGTCGCCATGAACCAGCCGGCCGATGCGCCGGCCGACCGACGGGCGCCCGGCTGGGTCCGGCTCACCGCGACGGTCGCCGGCACCGCCACGGTGCTGGCGTCGTTCGGCTCGCTCACCTGGGCCGTGGTCCTCGGGTACGCGCTCTGGCGGCGTAGCTGGCGTCTCGCCCTGGCCGGCCTGGGCTACTTCCTGCTCGTCCTCAGCGTGTTCGTCCTCGCGGTCAGCAGCCCGGAGAACGAGGAGATCAGCGACGGGGAGGCGATCTACCTCATCGTCACGATGGGCACCTGCTGGCTGCTCGGCGCCGCGCACGTCGTGCTGCTCAACCCCACCCTCTGGGCGGCCGTCGGCGGGCTGTTCTGGACCGGCCGGCAGCGCACCGACGAGCAGCGGCGGCTGCGCCGGGAGCAGGCCCGCTACCTGCTGCACCACTATCCGGCCGCCCGGGCCGACCTGCGCATCGGCCGCCCGGACCTGCTCCGCACCTACGACGACGGCGGCCTGGTCGACGTCAACGCGGTGCCCGATCCGGTGCTGGCCACGCTGCCCGGGCTGACCGGCGACCAGCGCCGCCAGATCGCGGTCGACCGCTGGCTGCGCGGCCCGTACGGGTCGCTCGAGGAACTGGCCGGGCGGTGCCACCTGCCGCCCGCGGCGACCGAGACGCTCCGGGACGTGCTGCTCTTCCTGCCGCCCGAGCCGCCGCCCGTCCGGCACTCGTGACTCGGACCGGCGGCGGTTCGCCTGGTAGAAATGCCGGATGGGTCAGGATCGGATGGCCGTCCGGGAGCGCGCCGAGGCGGTGCTGCGGCGGCTGGCGGGTGAGCACGCCCGGCTCCGCGAGGACCAGTGGCGGGCCATCGAGGCGCTGGTGGTCGACCGGCGGCGGGTGCTGTGCGTGCAGCGCACCGGCTGGGGCAAGTCGGCCGTCTACTTCGTGGCCACCGCGCTGCTCCGCGAGGGTGGTGAGCACGGCCCCACGGTGATCGTCTCGCCGCTGCTGGCGCTCATGCGCAACCAGGTCGAGTCGGCGGCCCGGGCCGGCATCCGGGCCCGCACCATCAACTCGGCGAACCTCGACGAGTGGGACCAGATCACCGCCGAGATCCACGCCGGGGCGGTGGACGTGCTGCTGATCAGCCCGGAACGCCTCAACAACCCCGACTTCCGGGACGGGGTCCTGCCGAAGCTGGCCGCCACCACCGGCCTGCTCGTGGTGGACGAGGCGCACTGCGTCTCCGACTGGGGGCACGACTTCCGTCCCGACTACCGGCGGCTGCGCACCTTCCTCGCCAACCTGCCCGAGCGGACCCCGGTGCTCGCCACCACGGCCACCGCCAACGCCCGGGTCACCCAGGACGTCGCGGAGCAGTTGGGCGACGCGCTGGTGCTGCGCGGCACCCTCGACCGGGAGTCGCTGCGGCTCGGCGTACTCGATCTGCCCAGCCCGGCGCACCGGCTGGCCTGGCTCGCCGACCACCTGGACCGGCTCCCCGGCTCGGGGATCATCTACACGCTGACCGTGGCGGCGGCCGGCGAGACCGCCGAGTTCCTCCGCGCCCGGGGCTGGTCGGTGGCCGCCTACACCGGGCAGGCCGAGGACGCCGACCGGCGGGCCGCCGAGCAGGACCTGCTGGACAACAAGATCAAGGCGCTGATCGCCACGAGCGCGCTCGGCATGGGCTTCGACAAGCCCGACCTCGGCTTCGTGGTGCACCTGGGCGCGCCGCCGTCGCCGATCGCCTACTACCAGCAGGTCGGCCGGGCCGGCCGTGCCGTCGAGCACGCCGAGGTGCTGCTGCTCCCCGGCGTCGAGGACGCGGCGATCTGGCGGTACTTCGCCTCGCTCGCCTTCCCGCCCGAGGAGCAGGTGCGGGCCGTGCTCGCCGCCCTGGACACCGGGCGGCCGATCTCCACCCAGGCCCTCGAACCGGTGGTCGACCTGCGCCGGGCCCGGGTGGAGCTGATGCTCAAGGTGCTCGACGTGGACGGCGCGGTCCGCCGGGTGCGCGGCGGCTGGCTCGCCACCGGCGAGCCCTGGGTCTACGACGAGGCCCGGTTGCGCCGCGTCGCCCAGGCGCGCACCGCCGAGCAGCAGGCCATGCGGGAGTACGCGACCACGCCCGGCTGCCGCATGCGCTACCTGCGGGAGTGCCTGGACGACGCCGGGGCGGGGGACTGCGGCCGGTGCGACAACTGCGCCGCCCCGCTGTTCGGCCCCGAGGTGTCCGACGGCGCGCTGACCGCCGCGCAGACCTTCCTGGGTCGCCCCGGCGTGGAGATCGCCCCGAAGAAGCTCTGGCCGACCGGGCTGGAGGCGGTCGGCGTACCCCTGAAGGGCCGCATCTCCCCGGCGGAGCAGGCGCTGCCCGGGCGGGCCGTGGGGCGCCTGTCCGACCTGGGCTGGGGCGGCCGGCTGCGCGGCCTGGTCGGGCCGGACGCGCCGGACGGCCCGGTCCCCGACGACGTGTCGGCGGCGGTGGTCGAGGTGCTGAAGTCGTGGGCGCACGGCGACGACCCGTGGCCGCGTCGCCCGGTCGGCGTGGTCGCGGTCGGCTCCCGCACCCGGCCCGAGCTGGTCGGCTCGCTCGCGGAGCGGATCGCCGCGGTGGGCCGGCTGCCGCTGCTCGGCCGGGTCGTCTCCACCGGCCCCTCCGGAGCCGGCGGGCCGCGGGGGAACAGCGCCCAGCGGGTACGCACGCTGCACGACGCCTTCACCGTGCCCGCCGACCTGGCCGACGCGCTGGCCGGGCTGGACGGGCCGGTGCTGCTCGTCGACGACCTGGTCGACTCGGGGTGGACCATGAGCATGGTGGCCCGGCTGCTGCGCCGGGCCGGCGCGCCCGACGTGCTCCCGCTGGCGCTCGCGGTGGCCGGCTGAACCGTCGCACCCGGGGTGCGGAAAGTTCCCGACCCGGCCGGAATGCGAGCGTCGCCACCGTCGGCGGACCGTCGGCGGGCCGACCCCCGACCGGCGGTACGGTGGGCCCATGACCGAGCAGCGACCCGTCGTCCAGACGTACGCCGTCAGCGGCATGACCTGCGAACACTGCGTCCGGGCGGTCACCGAGGAGCTGTCCGCCCTGCCGGGCGTGGACGAGGTCCGGATCGACCTCGCCAGCGGCACGGCCACGGTCACGAGCGCCGCCCCGCTGCCCGTCGAGTCCGTCCGCGCGGCGGTCGACGAGGCCGGCTACGAGCTGGCCGCCGGCGTTGCCTGAGTCACCGCCCCTCGCCGGCCCCGACGCGCCGCCGCCCGGCGCCGCCGTCACGGGACCGGCCCACGACCGGTCGGAGCCGGTCCGCGACGTGGCGCCCCCCGGCACCGGGATGGTCGTGCCCGTGGCCGACGACGGCGCGCCGGTCCCCGGCGCGTCCGCCGCGAGCGGGCCGGTCGAGGTGGACCGGGCGACGCTGCGGCTCGCCCTGACGGTGGGCGGGCTGGTGCTCGCCGTGCTGCTCGGCTTCGGTCTCGGCCGGCTGAACCCGCCGCCGAACCCGACCCGCACCGGGAGCCTCCCGGTGACCGGCGAGCACAGCCACGCACCCGGCGTCGGGGCGCACTCGCACGGCGGGGCCACCGTCACCCAGGGCGGCGACGCCGACGCGGCGGGGCTGTCGATCAGCTCGGCCGGCTACACGCTCGCCCCGTCGACCGTGGAGTTCGCCCCCGGCCGGGCCGGTGAGCTGCGGTTCCAGATCAGGGACGAGCGGCGGCGGGCGGTCACCCGGTTCGCCGTCGTGCACGACAAGCCGATGCACCTCATCGTGGTGCGCCGCGACCTCACCGGCTACCAGCACCTGCACCCGACCATGGCCCCCGACGGCACCTGGTCGGTGCCGGTGACCCTGGCCGAGCCGGGCGCCTGGCGGGCGTACGCGGACTTCACCGCCGTGGCCGACGACGGCCGGCAGACGGCCGTGATCCTCGGCGCCGACCTGGCCGCGCCCGGCGGGTACGCGCCCCGGCCGCTGCCCGCCCCGGCCACCTCGACCACGGTCGACGGGTTCACCGTCGGCTACGAGGGCACCCCGGCGGTGGGGCAGTCGGTGCCGCTGCGGTTCCGGGTCACGGCGCCCGGCGGTGGGGCCGCGCCGCTGGAGCCCTACCTCGGCGCGTACGGCCACCTGGTCGCGCTCCGCGAGGGCGACCTCGGCTACCTGCACGTGCACCCCGAACCGGTGCGGGACGGCGACGCGGTGACCTTCTGGCTGACCGCGCCCGGGCCGGGCCGTTACCGGATGTTCCTGGACTTCCAGGTCGGCGGCGTGGTGCGCACGGCGGCCTTCACCGTCCCGGTGGCCTGAGCCGCGGGTCAGCCCGCCCGGCGGACCGGGCGACGGGCCAGGTAGCGGAGCAGGTCGCGGATGTGGTGCTTCTCCTCGGCGGGGACGTTCGGGTCGGCCAGCCGCTCCAGGATCACCCGCACGTCGGCCTCCACCGGGCCGTCCTCGGCGCGGCGGCGCGGCACCGGGCCGGCGTCGGGGAGGCCCAGCGCGCGGAAGGCGGCCGCCACCGGCAGGTCGAGGGCGGCACAGAAGCCGCGCACCTTGGCCAGCTCGGGGTAGTCCTGCCAGTCGCCGGCCAGCCAGCGGAAGACGGTCGACCGCCCCACGCCGGTGTGCGTGGCGAGATCGGTCACCGTCCAGCCGCGCTCCTCGCGGGCGTCATCGATGGCGCGTCGCACGAAACGCGCGAAGGCCATCTGCGGTGAAACGTCTGCCGAACCCATGCCGGGGGGTCTGTCCCTTTCCGCCGGAGCACCCGACTCTCGGGCACCGAGCCTAGTACGCCAGTTGAAATAAGTAACTGACTGATCGGTCGGAAGGTCCCGTGGGCGGGACCACTGCGGGCATCGACAGTTGTGGGATGTCAACTAAACTCGACGGACCGCCGGAGCAGCGCAGACGTCGAGGAGCAGCATGGCCGAGCCGGACCGTCCCGTGCCCCACCGTCCCGGGGCGGTCAGCCTCTTCTTCGTGGCGAAGGCCGGCGTCTTCGCCCTCGGCTTCTGGATCTGGCTGCTGGTGCTGGTCGTGCGCGGCAGCCAGGCGACCGGCGTACACCTGATCGCCGCGGCCGGCGCGATCACCACGACGCTGGTCGGCGTGGTGCTGGGCGCCCGGATGGCGCTCCAGCGCAACGCCGCCGCCCGGCACGCCGAGCTCAAGCGGCTGCTTGTCGACATCTCGTGGAACGCGTTCGCCGCCGCGGGCAACGCCGACGAGTCGGGGACGGTGGTGCCGTTCCCGACCCCGGCGCAGGACAGCGACCGGCCCGCCAACCGCGGCCCCGGCGAGCGGGTCCCCGCGTTCGACCGCGGGGAGCGCAACCGGGGCGACCGACGGCGCTAGGCGCGGTCGGCGAGCAGCGTCTCCAGCCGAGGTGTGACGCCCCACTGGTCGACCAGCTCGCGATACTCGGCGCGCTGGTCGTCGGTCGGCGCGCTCCCGGTGCGCCGGGCCCGGATCAGCAGGTTGCGCGGGGTGTGCCGGGAGTCGACGAACTCCACCACCTCGGCGCGGTAGCCGTGCAGCCGGAGCAGGCCGGCGCGCAGCGCGTCGGTGAGCACGTCGGCGAACCGCTCGCGCAGGATGCCCTGCCGGGTGAGCAGCTCGTACGGCCGCGGCGCGGGCCGGGCCCGGAGCTGGGCGGCCACGTCGTGGTGGCAGCACGGGGCGGCGAGCACCCAGCGGGCACCCCAGCGCAGCGCCCGGGCCAGCGCCTCGTCGGTCGCCGTGTCGCAGGCGTGCAGCGCGAGCACCAGGTCCGGGGCCGGTTCGACCTGGGCGTCGAGGATGGTGCCGGCCACGAAGCTCACCCGGTCGGCCCAGCCCAGCCGCTCGGCCAGTTCGGTGTTGCGCCGGCGCTGGTCCTCGCGGACGTCCACCCCGACAAGCGTCACGTCCAGCCCGCGCTGCGACAGGTAGCGGTGCGCGGCGAAGGTCAGGTAGGCGTTGCCGCAGCCCAGGTCCACCACGCACAGCGGCCCGGTCAGGTCGTCCGGCAGGGTGGCGGCCAGCGCCCGGAGGAACGCGTCCACCTGGCGGCGCTTGGCAGCCGAGCCGCCGATCTCGGCGAAGATCGGGTCACCCGGGTCGAGCAGCCAGTCCTTGGCCCGGTCGTGGCCGCCGGGCTCCGGCGCCGGCCGGCTCGCCGTCGCCCGGTGCACCTGTGCCTCGCCCGACTTGGTCACCCGGAGCTGGATCGTGCTGTCCGCGGTCTCCACGTGCCAGTTGCCGAAGGGCTCGGCGAGCAGCGCGTCGACCGCCGTGCCGGCCTCCGCGCCCGGCGCCACGTTCCGGGTGTACGGCCGGGCCCCGTCGGAGGTGGAGATCTGGAGCCGGGGGCCACCCTTCAGCGTGACCGGACGCAGCTCGGCGCGGACCACGGAGGGGCGCTGGCCGCGGCGGCGCCCGGCGGCGACCGCCCGGGTCAGGGCGGGGTCGAGCAGCAGCGCCCGCACCTCGCTCAGCGCGGCATCCAGCGGTTCCGGCATGGCTTCCTCTTCCTGGGGTCGGCCGGGGCAGGTGGAACGGGGACGTCCCCCGCACCGGGTGACCGGTACGGGGGACGTCGGATGTCTCGCGGGTCAGTCGGCGGTCGCCTCGGCCGGCGTGCCGGTGCTCCCGCCACCGCGGCGGCGCCGGCGGCGGCGCGGCTTGGCAGCCGAGTCGCCCTCGGCGGCCGCGGCCGGCTCGGCGCCACCCTCGGCGGAGATCACCGCGGTGGCCTCGCCGGCCACCGTCTCGCCGGCCCGGCGACGCCGGCGGCGGCGCGGGCTACGGGTGCCCTCCTCGGCGGACGCCTCGGTCGACGCGCTCTCGGTCGCCACCCCTTCGGGCGCCGCACCGGTGTCGCCGTCGCGACCCCGGCGGCGCTCCCGGCCGCGGCCGTCGCCCCGGCCCTCGCCACGCCGCGAGCCGCGGTCGCCGCGCTCGCCGCGCCGCGAGCGGCCACCGCCCAGGTCCTCCTCGACCTCGGCCGACAGGCCGGCGCGGGTGCGCTCGGCGGTCGGCAGGGTGCCGCTGATGTCCCGGGAGATGTCCAGGTCGGTGTAGAGGTGCGGGGAGGTGTGGTAGGTCTCCGGTGGCTCGGGCATGTCGAGCCCCAGGGTCTTGTCGATGATCCGCCAGCGGGGCATGTCGTCCCAGTCGACGAAGGTCACCGCGACACCGGACGCCCCGGCCCGGCCGGTGCGGCCGATGCGGTGGGTGTAGGTGTCCTGGTCCTCGGGGCAGTCGTAGTTGATGACGTGGGTGACGCCGGTGACGTCGAGCCCGCGGGCCGCCACGTCGGTGGCCACCAGAATGTCGATCTTGCCGGCCCGGAACGCCCGCAGCGCCCGCTCCCGCGCGCCCTGGCCCAGGTCGCCGTGGACGGCGGCGACCGCGAAACCGCGGAAGTCGAGGTCCTCGGCCACCCGGTCGGCGGCCCGCTTGGTCCGGGTGAAGATCATGGTGAGCCCGCGGCCCTCCGCCTGGAGGATGCGCGCCACGATCTCGACCTTGTTCATCGAGTGGGTGCGGTAGACCAGCTGCTGGGTCTGCGGCGACGGGCCGGTCTCGGCGGTGTGCCCCGCGTGGATGGTCACCGGCCGGCGCAGGAAGCGCCGGGACAGCGCGACGATCGGGTCCGGCATGGTGGCCGAGAAGAGCATGGTCTGCCGGTCCTCCGGCAGCATGGCCAGGATCTTCTCGACGTCGTCCAGGAAGCCCAGGTCGAGCATCCGGTCGGCCTCGTCGAGCACCAGCGCGTGCACCCGGTCGAGCCGGAGGTGCTTCTGCTTGGCCAGGTCCAGCAGCCGGCCCGGGGTGCCGACGAGGATCTCGATGCCCTTGCGCAGCGCGTCGATCTGCGGCTCGTACGCGACGCCGCCGTAGATCGGCAGCACCCGGACGCCCCGGGTGCGCCCCGCGGCGTCGAGGTCCTTGGCGACCTGGAGGCCCAGCTCGCGGGTGGGGACGACGACAAGCGCCTGCGGCACGCCGTCGCCGCCCTCGGAGGGGGCGAAGACGCGCTCCAGCAGCGGGATGCCGAAGCCGAGGGTCTTGCCGGTGCCGGTCGGCGCCTGGCCGATCAGGTCGACGCCGCGCAGCCCGATCGGCAGCGCGTACTCCTGGATGGCGAAGGCGCGGGTGATGCCGGCGGCGGCCAGCGCCTCGACGGTCTCCTGGCGGGCGCCGAGCTCGGCGAAGGTGGGAGCCTCCGGACGGACCGGAGCGGTGGGGGCCAGTTCCTGGCCTTGAATCTGCTCGCTCATATGGATTTGGGGGTGCCCTCTCGTGGTGCGCCCCGTCATGTCCTCAGGGCGCGAACGGTATGGCGCGGGCCACACGGTCGGGGGCGGTGATCGCCGAGCCGGACCGGGCCGCACACGCGCGCCGGGGACCGGTGCTGATCAGCTCAGCTGAACGAATCGGTGCCCACGGCAACTGTGTCATCTTAGCTGAACGGGACCGGGGCCGTCCTGATTCCGGTCACCGCACGGCGGCCGGGGGTGACCGGTGTGACCTGGGTCACGTCCCAGCGGGTCTTGTGCCCGGACGGTAGCCTGCGCTCGTGTCCGCCCCCGACCCCGCCCTGGTCGACCTGCTCGGCCTCGTGGCGTACGGCGAGCTGCTCGCCTTCGACCGGCTGGCCGCCGACGCCCGCCTCGCCCCCGACCTGCGCCGACGGGCCGCGCTGAGCGAGATGGCCGCCGCCGAGATCGCGCACTACCGCTGGATCGCCGACCGGATCACCACGCTCGGCGTGACCCCCGACGAGGCCATGGCCCCCTACGTCGAGGCGTTGCGGGCGTACCACGACTCGACCGAGCCGAAGGACTGGCTGGAGGCGGTGACCAAGGCGTACGTGGGCGACGCCATCAGCGACGACTTCCTGCGCGAGATCGCCGGCGGCCTCGACGGGCCCGACCGGCGCCTGATCCTCGACGTGCTGCACGACTCCCGGTACGCCGACTTCGCCGCCACCGAGATCCGGGCCGCCGTCGAGGCCGACCCCCGGGTGGCCAACCGGCTCTCCATGTGGGCCCGGCGGCTGGTCGGCGAGGCGCTCTCCCAGGCCGGCCGGGTCGCCGCCGCCGACCGGGGCGCCCTCACCGCGCTGATCTCCCGCGAGGGCGTGGACGTGTCGGCGCTGTTCCGCCGGCTGACCGACGCGCACACCGCGCGGATGACCGCCGCGGGGCTCAACAACTGACGCCCGGCTCCGCCGTGACGGGATGCCCCCCGCCACGGCGGGCCGGCGGGTATCAGCGGACGGTGAAACCGACCGCGCGGGGCGAGGCCTCCGCGATCTCGACGTAGGCGACCTTCGTGACCGGCACGATGACCCGCCGGCCCTTCTCGTCGGTCAGGGAGAGGGTGCCCTCACCCTTGGCGACGGCGTCGGTCACGATCTGCTCGATCTCGGCCGGCGACTGCGCGCTCTCCAGGACCAGCTCCCGCGGCGCGTACTGCACGCCGATCTTGACCTCCACTGTGCCTCCTCAACTGGGGCGAAAAAGCCACCGTGGGAAGGCTATCCGATCTGGCGGCCCGATGTTCAGGCTGACTCACCTTGCAGCGGGAAGCTGGCGATGCCCCGCCAGGACAGGGCCGCGACCAGCGCCTCGGCCTCCGCCTTGGGCACCTGACGGCCGCCGGCCAGCCAGAACTGGGCGGCCGTCTCGGCCGCGCCGACCAGGCCGGAGGCGAGCAGTTCGGCGTGCGCCCGGCTCACGCCGGTGTCCGAGATGATGGTGTCGGTGATCGCGGCGATGCAGCCCTGCTCCACCCGCTCCACCCGCTGGCGGACGGCCGGGTCGTTGCGCAGGTCCGACTCGAAGACCAGCCGGAACGCCTCGCTCTCGTGGTCGACGAAGTCGAAGTACGCGCGCACCGAGGCGCCGACCCGCTCCTTGTTGTCCTGGGTGCCGCGCATCGCGTCGTGCACCTTCGCCACGATGGCGTCGCAGTGCGTGTCCAGCAGCGCCAGGTAGAGCTCCATCTTCCCGGGGAAGTGCTGGTAGAGCACGGGCTTGGAGACTCCCGCCCGCTCGGCGATGTCGTCCATCGCGGCGGCGTGGTAGCCCTGCGCGACGAACACCTCCTGGGCGGCCGCGAGCAGCTGCTTGCGCCGCGCCGAGCGGGGCAGGCGGGTGGGCCGGCCGGCGGTCTGCGCACCGTTCCCCACAGCGGTCATGGGAACCTCCGAGTTTCTCTGTACGAGCCGGCACTTATCACCCGAACCGGTCCGGGTTCGTGAACCCGGCGCGGAATTGGCCCGCCGCTGTAACTTATCGCCACTGTCACCACACGGTAGCCTCAGCGGGGGCGACCAAGGAGCGCGCGGTGAGTGAATCAGGGCAACCCGGAGCCGCCACCCCGGGAGAGCACGGCGACGGCACGGGTCAGCAGGACGACCTGGCCCACGCCGGCAGCGGGTGGGCGCCCCCGGCGACCGGCTGGGCCCGGGGCGCACCGGCGCCCGGCGCCTGGCCCCGCGCCGACCTCACCACCGGCTGGGGCGCCTCGTCCCCCCGGCACGGCGACCTGCCGGCCCCGCTGCCGGGGCTGGCCGCCGAGGAGCCGCCGGCCCGGGTCAACGGCCGTCACGTCAACGGCGTGCACCACGCCGGGGAGGAGTCGCCCGTCACCCGCCAGGCGCCGGTCAGCGCCCCGCCCGCGGACGAGCCGCGCCGGGAGACCGACGGCGGCCGGCTGGTCGTGCCGGCCCCGCGGCCGGCGCCCGCGGTCGAGCAGCCGACCGCCGAATCGGAGCCCGGGTCCCGGCACGCCTCCGACGACACGCCGCGCGCCACCCGCTGGGCGGAGAGCGGCCCGACGTCCGCGCCGCCGGCCCTGCAGGTGCCGCCGGTCGGCGCCGCCGCCTCCGGCTTCGAGGTGCCTCCCGGCTTCCACGCCCCGACCGCCGAGCGCTCCGAACCCGCCCCGTCGCTCTCCAGTGGCTGGGCCGACCGCCTCACTCCGGAGCAGCCCCCGACCGAGGCGCCCGCCGCCGTCGGCTGGGCCGACCGTTTCCCGCCCGAGCAGCCCCCGACCGAGGCGCCCGCCGCCGCCGGCTGGGCCGACCGTTTCCCGCCCGAGCAGCCGCCGGCCGAGGCGCCCGCCGCCGGCCGGGTCGACCGCCTCCCCCCGGAGCAGCCGCCGCCCGCCGCCGGCTGGGCCGACCGCTTCCCGCCCGAGCAGCCGCCGGCCGAGGCGCCGTCGCTCTCGCGGGGTTGGGCCGACCGGCCCACCTCGGCCCCGCCCTCCGGCCCGGACGCCGGTGAACGCCGGCCGGTCGCCGAGCAGCCGCGCGCCGCGGCCGACGACCGGGATGCCGGGGAGCGCCGGCCGGTCGAGGAGCCGGAGTGGTCCGGGCCGGCCTGGAACCGCCCGAGCCCGGTCGGGAGTTGGGCGCCGCCGTGGGGCCGCGAGGACCGGCAGGCCGGCCGCCGCGCCCGCGAGGAGGAGCCCCCCGGCCCCCGCGCCGGCGAGGACGAGCCGGTCGGCCGCCGCGCCGGCGAGGACGAGCCGGTCGGCCGCCGGGCCAGCCGCGAGGAGTGGGCGCCCGAGCCGTCCCGGCCGTACGAGCCGGCCCGGTTCGAGCCGCCCGGCGCGTACGACCCGCCGCGGCCGGAGCCGGTCCGCCCGTACGAGCCGGTCCGGGCCGAGCAGCCCGCGGGCTACGAGCCGCAACGTCCCGAGCCGTCCCGGCCGTACGAGGCGCCCCGGAGTGAGCCCGAGCCCCGCCCGGCGTACGATCCGGCCGCCCGGGAGATCCCCGAGCGGCCGCCCTGGGCCGGGCCGCCCGTGCCGGTGACCCCGTTCAGCGCGCCCCCGCACACCGCCCCGACCAGCGCCCCGCCGGTGCCCCGCGAGGCGCCCGCCGGCCCGCCGTCCATCGGTCACGCGCCGGCCGCCCGCGCCGCCGAGGAGCGGGAGGGCATGCCGTACCGGCTGCCGGGCGCGGCCGACCAGCCACCCGCCGAGCCGTGCGGCCCGTCGCGGGTCCCCGCCACCAGCGCCCCCTTCGACCGCGCCCCCGCGCCCGCCCCGACGAGCGCACCTCCCTACGCGGCCCGCCGGTCCGCGCCCGAGCCGGTGCCGACCGCCGAGGCGGTCGCCGACCCCCGGTCGGCCGAGCCCACCCCGGTGCTGCCGCAGCGCGTCCCCGCCGAGCCTGACGTGCCCGTCGTGCCGGAGCCGCCCGCCGTGGAACCGTCCGCCGAGACCCCGGAACTCGCCCGCATCGCCACCCACCTGCGCCGCGACGACGAGCCCGCGCCGCTGCGCGAGCGGCCGGAGGGCTTCGACGTCAACGCGATCCTCGACGCCGTCCGCGAGGTGGCCGGCGTCCGGGACGCGGCGCTGCGCCGCACCCCGGCGGGGGCGCACAGCCTCCGGCTGGACCTCGCCGACGGCGCCGACCCGGCCGAGGTGAGCCGGATGGTGGCCCGCCTGCTCCAGGAGCGGATGGGGTTGGCCGCCGCCCCGCAGAACCTGTCCGGCGCCCCGGCGGCTCCGCCGCCCCCGGTCCGCCGCCGGTCGGCCCAGCCGCGAACCGATCGCCCCGCCGAGCCCCGCCCGGCCGAGGACCGGCCCGGCGCGCTCCGGTCGGCACCGCAGTCCCGCCCGGCCGACGACGTGACGAGCCCGGCACGGTCCGTCGCGCAGTCCCGTCCGGCCGAGGATCTGACGAGCCAGGCCCGGTCGGCGCCGCAGTCCCGCCCGGCCGAGGAGCTGGGTGGGCCGGCGCGGTCCGGCACCAACCGTCCGGCCGAGAACCGGTCCGGGGAGGGTCGGTTCGCCGCGCCCGAGGCGCGCGCCGGCCGGCCCGCAGAGGCGCCGGCCGAGGGCGCCGACCCGGGCATCGAACCGCCGCGCCGCCGCCGGCAGGCCAGCGGCCACCGGGGCCGGGCCGCCGTGGAGGAGTCCTCGCTCGCCACCGCCCCGGCTGGCACGTCCACCGGCAGCCCGGTCACGCTCGGCACCTCGTACTCCGGCGGGCAGATGAGCACGACGGAGACCGCGCCGTCGCGACCGCTGGAGACCGGTGGCCTGCCGGGGCCCCGGGTGGTGATCGACCACGTCCAGGTGAGCACCTTCGGCCTCGACGCCACCGTGGAGGTCCGCCTGATCGCCGGGGACCGGACGGCGGAGGGCCACTCCACCGGGCCGGCCGTCGACGGCTACGTGCTGCGGCTCTGCGCGGTGGCCGCGGCCGCTGCGGTGGACGAACTGCTCGGCCGGGCCGCGCCGGCCGGCGAGCGGGGCCGGTGCTTCGTCGAGCACGTCGCCGTGGTGCCGTTCGGCAACTGCGAGGTGGCGACGGTCGTGGTGCTGCTGGTCTGTGACGGCTGGGTGGAGCAGCTCGCCGGCTCGGCCCTGGTCGCCGGGGATCCCCGGCAGGCCGTGGTCCGGGCCACCCTGGCCGCGGTGAACCGCCGGCTGGAGGCGCTGCTCGCCTGAGCCGGTGTCGGGCCGGGCCGGTCCGGGAAGACTGGAGCCATGAAGCCCGCCGCCCTCTGGCCGGACCACCTCCTGCCCGCGCACCACGTCCCGCCGCCGTGGCCCGGCCGGAACGTCCGGCTCGACGGCACGGTGACGTACGTGCGCGACACCCCGGCCACCGCTCCCGGCGCCGAGCCGGCGCTCTACGTGCACGGCCTCGGTGGCTCGTCGCAGAACTGGACGGACCTGGCCGGCCTGCTCGCCGACCGGCTCGACGGCCAGGCGATCGACCTGCCCGGTTTCGGGCGCAGCGAGCCCGGCCGGCGCTACACCGTGCCGGCCTTCGCGGACCGGGTGGTCCGGTGGATCGAGCACAGCGACCGGGGGCCGGTGCACCTGTTCGGCAATTCGCTGGGCGGCGCCGTCACGGTCCGGGTGGCGGCGCTGCGGCCGGACCTGGTGCGGACGCTGACCCTGATCTCCCCGGCCCTGCCGTTCCTGGACTTCCGGCGCTCGTTGCAGGGGCGGATGCTGCCGCTGCTGGCGATTCCCCGGGGCGAGCGGCTGGCCGCCTGGCGGCTGGCCCAGCTCGCCCCCGAGGTGATGGCCCAGCAGGTGATGGAGGCGTGCATCGCCGACCTGACGCGGATCAGCGAGCAGCGCCGGCTGGAGGCGGTGGAGGAGATCCGGATCCGCTACGAGGTGGCCCACTACGCCGCCGCCTACGTCCGGACGTTCCGTGGCCTGGTCTCCAGCTTCCTGCGGTCGTACCTGCCGGGGACGGGCTCGCTGTGGCGGCTGGCGGCCGGGGTGCGGGCACCGACGCTCGTGGTGGGCGGGCGGTTGGACCGGCTGGTCGACGTGCGGGTCGCGCCGCAGGCCGCCCGGGTGATCCCGGACAGCCGCCTGCTGCTGCTCGACGGGGTCGGGCACGTGGCCCAGCTGGAGGTGCCCCGGACCGTGGCGCGGGCGGTGCTGGCGCTGCTGGCCGAGGCGTCCCCCGCCGGTTCGCCGCCCGGCGGGGACCGCACCTCGGCGGCGCAGCCGAGGATCGTGGCCGAGCGCCCGGAGGGGCAGGCGAGCGAGCTGATCGCCGAAACGGGGGAGAGCGGGCGGCGGCGCGACATGGCAGGCTGACCCGGATGCCCACCTCCGTCCGTCCGCGTGCCGCGCGGCCCACCGCCCCGCCCGCCGGCCGCTGGCGTTCCGCAGTCGTGGTCTGCGCCTTCCTCGCCGCCGCGCTGGTCGGCATCGGCGTCGCCCTGCGGCACCCGTCGGCCGAGGCGCTTGTCGATGTCGGTTCGGCGGCCCGGTCGTCCGTGCCGGCCAGTGCGCCGCAGCCGTCGGGCGCGTCGCCGTCACCGTCACCGTCGCCGTCGACGGACCCGGTGTCGCGCGCCCCGGTGGCGCCGGTGCTGAGCCTGCCCGGGCCGGTGCCCGCGCACGGGCGGGGAAGCTTCGGCTACGACGAGCGGACCGGCGGGGTGCTGGGCCGGGCCGGGGTGCTGCGCCGGTTCCGGGTGGCGGTGGAGGACGGCTCGGGTGAGGACGTGCACGCCTTCGGCGACGCCGTGCAGCGGGCGCTGGCCGGGCCGGGGAGCTGGGTGGACGGTGGCCGGCTGCGGTTGCAGCGGGTCGGCCCGGGCAGCGCCTCCGACTTCACCATCTACCTGGCGACCCGGGACACCGCGGGCCGGCTCTGCGGCGCCGGGGGCATCAACATCCGGGTGGGCGGGGTGCCGTACACGTCCTGTCGGGTCACCGGCAAGGTGGTGATCAACCTGGACCGGTGGCGGACGTCGGCGCCGCACCTGGTCGCGGCGAAGCTGCCGCTGGACACCTACCGGCTCTACGTGATCAACCACGAGGTGGGTCACCAGTTGGGGCACCACCACGAGGCCTGCCCGGGGGCGGGCCGGGCGGCGCCGGTGATGCAACAGCAGACGCTGTTCCTGAACGGCTGCCGGCCGAACCCGTGGCCGTACCTGTCCGGGAAGCGGTACACCGGTCCGGCGGTGTGAGGACCTGATCCTGGCGATGAGCAGTATTTCGCGGGAAGACTGGCAAAAAGAGCTAATTGCCCGAATTGCCATGGCACGCTGGTGTCATGACGCCGTCGTCCCCTTACGACCCGCCTGAGGACCCCGCGCCGGCCGGCGACCGCCCGTCGCACCGGCTCGACTTCGACCGTCCGCCGGCCCACCCCGGGACCCCGGCGCCGGCCCGTCCCGGCCTGCGCCGGATGCGGCGCCGCCGCCGGCGGGCCGTGTTGCTCCTGGCGGTGCTGCTCGCCGCGGGCGCCGGCGCCTTCGAGGCGACCCGGCTGGCCGGCCCGGACTGGCCGGTGCACCTGTCCACCCGGCATCCGCTGTCCGCCGCCGATCCGTCGCTGGCCAACGGCGCCGGCGCGGGGATCCGGACCGAGCCGAGCGGGTACCCCACGGCGGGCGCCGGCAGCTTCGCGGCCGCCGACGGCCGGTCACCCGTACGCGGCCACGACGGCCCGCTGCGCCGCTACCGCGTCGAGGTCGAGCGGGACGCCGGGCAGGACGCGGACGAGTTCGCCGCCACCGTGGACGCGGTGCTCGGCGACCCGCGCAGCTGGATCGCCTCCGGGCGGCTGCGGGTGCAGCGGGTGCCCGAGGCGGCCGCCGCCGACTTCACCATCTACCTGGCCACGCCCGCCACCTCCGAGCGGATGTGCGCCGAGGGCGGCCTGAGCACCGAGCGGTACACCTCCTGCCGGCTGCCCGGACGGGTCGTCATCAACCTGGCCCGCTGGATGGAGGCGGTGCCCGACTACGGCGCCCCGCTGGAGGTCTACCGGACGTACGTGGTCAACCACGAGGTCGGGCACGAGTTCGGCGAGCTGCACCAGGCCTGCCCGGGGCCCGGCGAGCCGGCGCCGGTGATGCAGCAGCAGACCTACGGGCTGGACGGCTGCGTGGCGAACGCCTGGCCGTACGTCGACGGGGTCCGCTACTCCGGCGAGCCGACCGACGGGGTCTGAGTTATTCCCGCTCCCGCATGTCGGGCGACGTGTCCCTCCTCATGGCCGATCCCTACCGGCGCGAGCGACAATGGCGCGGTCCCACCGCCGATCCCGGGGAGTCCACCGTGTCGTTGCCCCCGCTCGTCGAGCCCGCCGCCGAGCTGACCGTAGACGAGATCCGTCGCTACTCGCGCCACCTGATCATCCCGGACGTCGGGGTGGAGGGGCAGAAGCGGCTGAAGAACGCCCGGGTGCTCTGCGTCGGCGCCGGCGGTCTCGGCTCGCCGGCCCTCATGTACCTCGCCGCCGCCGGCGTCGGCACCCTCGGCATCATCGACTTCGACACCGTCGACGAGTCCAATCTCCAGCGCCAGATCATCCACGGCGTCTCCGACGTCGGCCGGTCCAAGGCCGAGTCCGCCGCCGCCTCGATCCGCGAGATCAACCCGCTGGTCAACGTGGAGATCCACAACACCGCGCTGGACCGGGACAACGTCCGGGAGATCTTCTCCGGCTACGACCTGATCGTCGACGGCACCGACAACTTCGCCACCCGCTACATGGTCAACGACGCGGCCGTGCTGCTCGGCAAGCCGTACGTCTGGGGTTCGATCTACCGGTTCGACGGCCAGGCGTCGGTGTTCTGGGCCGAGCACGGTCCCTGCTACCGCTGCCTCTACCCGGAGCCGCCGCCGCCCGGCATGGTCCCGTCCTGCGCCGAGGGCGGCGTGCTGGGCGTGCTCTGCGCGTCCATCGGGTCGATCCAGGTCAACGAGGCGATCAAGCTGCTGGCCGGCATCGGCGAGCCGCTGGTCGGCCGGCTGATGGTCTACGACGCCCTGGAGATGAGCTACCGCAAGATCAAGGTCCGCAAGGACCCGAACTGCGTGCTCTGCGGCGAGAACCCCACGGTCACCGACCTGCTGGAGGACTACGAGGACTTCTGCGGCGCGGTCTCCGACGAGGCGCAGGAGGCGGTGGTCGACTCGACCATCACCGCGCTGGAGCTGAAGGAGTGGCAGGACGCCGGCAAGGACATCTTCCTGGTCGACGTCCGCGAGCCGGCCGAGTACGAGATCGTCCGGATCCCCGGCGCCACCCTCATCCCCAAGGGCGAGATCATCTCGGGTGACGCGCTGGCGAAGCTCCCGCAGGACAAGCAGATCGTGCTGCACTGCAAGTCCGGCGTCCGCTCCGCCGAGGCGCTCGCCGCGCTGAAGGCGGCCGGCTTCCGGGACGCCGTGCACGTCCAGGGCGGGGTGCTGTCCTGGATCAAGCAGATCGACCCGTCGCTGCCGGCGTACTGAGGTGGCGTCGAAAGGGCCCTCCCGGTGTTCCGGGAGGGCCCTTCGTCATACCGCCGGTGGGCCGGGCCACCCCTGGCCGAGCTACCGAGGCGTAACCACGTTTGCGCCGGTAGCGTGACTGCCGTGGTGGATCTGGACGCGGCGATCGGCTTCGTCGTGGCGCACGGCGACGCGGTGGACCGCGCCCGCCTCTCCCGGCTGCGCACCGGCGCCCCGGTGCCGCCGGAACTGCTCGACGCGGCCGAGTCCGGGCAGGCGCCCGGCGGCGGCTGGCCCGCCGTGCTCGACGGCGAGGTCGCCTCGGTCGACGCGACCTGCTACCGCCTGGCCGAGCTGGACGACCTCGGGGCGCTGGGCCGCCCGGCCGCCCGGCACGCCCTGGACTGGCTGGCCGCCCGGCAACTCGCCGACGGCGGCTGGGACGAGGACCCCTCGCTTGCCGGCTTCGCCCCCGAGTGGGCCACCCCGGGTGATCCCGAGGCGCGGCTGTTCCTGACGGCCAACGCCGGGTTCTGGCTCACCGTGGCCGGACTGGACGCCCGCGCCGCCGGCCCGCTCGACCACCGGGTCGGCGGGGCGTACGCCGGTGTGGTGCAGGCGGCCGCCCAGGCGCTCGCCGCCCAGCTCGCGCCCGACGGCAGCTGGCCGTCCTTCCTGCCGGCCGGCTGGCTCGCCGCGGCCGTGCTGCACCGCCAGCAGATGTACTACGAGTCGGCCCGGATCCAGGCGGTGCTGGCCGAGCGCATCCCGCAGATGTCCCCGGCCGACGTGGCCTGGCTCGCCGCCACGCTGCGCCGGGTGGACGTGGGCGAGGAGCAGTGGCTGCTGGTCTCGGCCCGCCGGCGGCTGGCCGAGACCCAGCGCAGCGACGGCGGCTGGGACAGCGACGACGGCCACCAGTTCGACGTGCACACCACGTTGCGGGCGATCCGGGCCTGCCGCCCGACCACGCCCGAGGCCCCGGTCTCCGGCGCGCCGTTCGTCGCGCCGCTGGTGCCGCCGCAGCGCACGGCGCCCCCGGGTGAGCTGGTCCTGCCGCCCGTCGTGCCGTTGCCGAGGCCGGCCCCGCCGGCCGCCCCGCCACCGGAGTCGGCGCCGCCGGAGCCGGCCGCCCCCAGCGCCTGAGCCGTCCGGGCCCGGCCGGTCAGCGCAGGTGGCCGTCCCCGGTGACCACGTACTTGGTGCTGGTCAGCTCGGGCAGCCCCATGGGGCCGCGGGCGTGCAGCTTCTGGGTGGAGATGCCGATCTCGGCGCCGAAGCCGAACTCGCCGCCGTCGGTGAACCGGGTGGAGGCGTTCACCATCACGGCGGCGGCGTCCACCCGGGCCACGAACTCGCGGGCCGCCGGCTGGGAGTCGGTGACGATCGCCTCGGTGTGGCCCGTGCCGTGCCGCCGGATGTGCGCGACGGCCGCGTCCAGCGAGTCGACCACCGCGACCGAGATGTCGGCGGAGAGGTACTCGGTGTCGAAGTCCTCCTCGGTGGCCGGCACCACGGCGTCGGAGTGGGCCGCCACCCGCGCGTCGCCGTGCACGGTCACCCCGGCGTCGGCGAAGGCGGCCAGCACGGCCGGCAGGAAGGCGTCCGCGATGCCCGCGTGCACCAGCAGCGACTCGGCGGTGTTGCAGGTGGAGAGGCGCTGGGTCTTCGAGTTCAGGGTGACGGCCACGGCCTTGGCCAGGTCGGCGGCGGCGTCCACGTAGACGTGGCAGTTGCCCACCCCGGTCTCGATCACCGGCACGGTGGACTCCTCGACCACGGTGCGGATCAGCGACGCGCCGCCGCGCGGGATCAGCACGTCGACCAGGCCGCGGGCGCGCATCAGCTCCTTGACCGAGTCGCGGGTGCTGGAGTCGAGGAGCTGCACCGCGTCGGCCGGCAGGCCGGCGCCGGCGACCGCGTCGCGCAGCACCGCGACCAGGGCGGCGTTGGAGTGCGCCGCCGAGGAGGAGCCGCGCAGGAGCGCCGCGTTGCCGGACTTGAGGCAGATCCCGGCCGCGTCGACGGTCACGTTGGGGCGGCCCTCGTAGATGATGCCCACCACTCCGAACGGCACCCGGACCTGGCGCAGTTCCAGCCCGTTGGGCAGGGTCGCGCCGCGGACCACCTCGCCGACCGAATCGGGCAGCGCGGCCATCTGGCGCAGCGCGTCGGCGATGGCGGCCACGCGGCCCTCGTCGAGGGCCAGCCGGTCCAGCACGGCCGCGCTCAGCCCGGCCTCGCGCCCGGCCGCCAGGTCCGCTGCGTTCGCGGTCAGGATCTCCGGGGTACGCGCCACCAGCGCGTCGGCCATCGCGTGCAGCGCGGCGTCCTTGACGGTACGGGTGGCGACGGCGAGATCCTCCGCCGCGCCCCGGGCCCGCCGGGCCTGCTCGACCACGCTCATGCCGGCACTCCGCTTCGCTCCGTGCCGTCCTGAGGCACCTCCGCGCTGAACCGATGATTCGCTCGCTGACGCTCGCTCAATGCGCACTCCTCACAGCAGCACGAGGTCGTCGCGGTGGACGACCTCCCGTTCGTACGCCGGGCCGAGCGCCGCGGCGAGTTCCGTGGTGGAGCGGCCGAGCAGCCCGGGCAGCTCGACCGCGTCGTAGTTGACCAGCCCGCGGGCGACCGGCGCGCCCTCGGTGTCGACCAGGTCCACCGGGTCCCCGGCGGTGAACGCGCCGTCCACCGCGGTGATCCCGGCCGGGAGCAGCGACTTGCGCCGGCCCACCACCGCCTGCACCGCGCCCGGGTCGAGGTGCAGCCGGCCGCGCGGCGCGGTGGCGTGCGCCAGCCAGAAGAGGCGGGCCGCCGGGCGCCGGCTGCTCGGGTGGAAGAAGGTGCCGACCGGCTCGCCGGCCAGTGCCGGCGCGGCCAGCGGCGCGGCCGTGAGCACCACCGGGATGCCGAAGCCGGTGGCGATCCGGGCCGCCTCGACCTTGGTGACCATGCCGCCGGTGCCCACGCCGGCCCGGCCGGCCCCGCCGATGTCAACGCCGGCCAGGTCGCCCTCGCTGTGCACCTCGGTGATCCGGGTGCTGCCGGCGCGGGCCGGGTCGCCGGTCCAGAGCGCGTCCACGTCCGACAGCAGCACCAGCAGGTCGGCGTCGACCAGGGCGGCGACCAGCGCGGCCAGCCGGTCGTTGTCGCCGAACCGGATCTCCTCGGTGGCCACCGTGTCGTTCTCGTTCACGATCGGCACGGCCCGCAGGTCGAGCAGCTTGCGCAGGGTCCGGTACGCGTTGCGGTAGTGCGCCCGCCGGGTCACGTCGTCGACGGTGAGCAGCACCTGCCCGACGGTCAGCCGGTGCCGGGCGAAGGCCGCCGCGTACCGGCCGATGAGCAGGCCCTGCCCGACGCTGGCGGCGGCCTGCTGGGTGGCCAGGTCGCGGGGGCGCCGGGGCAGCCCGAGCGGGGCCAGGCCGGCGGCGATCGCGCCGGAGGAGACCAGCACCACCTCGCGCCCCGCGGCGGCCAGCGCGCCGAGCGAGTCGACGAGCGCGTCGACCCGGGTGTCGTCCAGGCCGCCCGCCGGGGTGGTCAGCGAGGACGAGCCGATCTTGACGACGATCCGGCGGGCCGAGGTGACTGCTTCGCGCACCCGACCATTCTGCGCGCTGCGGTCCGCCGTCCCTCGGCGCGTTCCCATATCGTGGCAGCCCGTGACACCTGACGAGTACGTCGAGGCGGTGCTGGACCTGGTCGAGCGGATCCCGCCCGGCCGGGTGATGTCGTACGGGGCGGTGGCCGACGCCCTCGTGGACCGGTCGGGGCGGGCGTCGGCCCGCCTGGTCGGTTCGATCATGGCGCGGCACGGGGGCGGGGTGCCCTGGCACCGGGTGGTGAACTCGGCCGGCCGGCTGCCACCGGGGCACGAGGTGGAGGCGCGGGCCCGGCTGCGCGCCGAGGGCTGCCCGCTGCGGCCGTCCGGGGTGGACATGGCGGCGGCGGCCTGGTCGCCTCGGCAAGGGGCGTGACCGGGCAGGTCACGAGATCGGGCCGTTCGGCCGAGTCATGTGGGCGCGTCGGGGCTGATCCGCCACGGCAGCGGAGGGTTACGCTCCGGTCACCGCTACGACACGGGGGTGTCGTCCATGCCATCCGTCTCTCCGCCACGCGCGCGTCGCGCCCTGGCCGTTCTCACCACCGCCGCACTGCTCGGTCTGCTGCCGGCGGTCCCCGCCCAGGCTGCTCCGGCCGGCCCGGACCACTCCACCGACGTCACGGTCCCGGACACCGGCTGGAGTCCGGACCCGGTCGCCGACGGCGTGCCACGACCGCCGTCCCGGAACGTCGCGAAGGTCAAGGAACAGCAGCGGCAGCAGCGGCGGGCCACTGCACTCGACGCCGTCCCGACCGGATTCGTCCGGGACGGTCACCTGCCCAGGGACCTGCCGCCGGCCGCCCAGCCCTACAACGTCAACCCGGCCCCGGTCGTCGACCGGGGGGTGCACGACTCGTCGGGTGTCCGGATGTTCAATTTCCTCGGCAAGACCTGGGACCACCCGGTCGCCCAGGCCCAGTGGGGGCTTTCGAACCTGGCCGCCTACCGGCTCACCACGGACCCGCTGTTCCTCCAGCGGGCCGTCGCCAACGCACAGCGCAACCTGGACCGCCGGGTCGAGTCCCGGGGCGCCTGGTTCTACCCGTACGACTTCGACCTGAGTCGTTGTGCTGGCCGTCCCCTGCTGCGGGCGCCCTGGTACAGCGCGATGGCGCAGGGGCAGCTGCTCGCCCTGTTCGCCGGCCTCGCCGAGGTCACCGGTGACGCGAAGTGGCGCACCGCGGCCGACAACACCTTCCTGAGCCTGATCCTGCCGGCCACCACGGGCGCGCCCTGGGGCAGCTGGATCGACCCGAACGGGTATCTGTGGCTCGAGGAGTACCCGGTGACCTTCGGCACCACCGGTGAGCGGGTGCTCAACGGCCACATCTTCGCCCTCTACGGGGTCTACGACTACTGGCGGCTCACCGGAGACAGCCGCGCCGTGGCGGTCTTCGACGGGGCGGCCAGCACCGTCCGGCGCTACGTGCCGAACCATTTCCGGGTGGTCCAGTGGGCCAGCAACTACTCGATGGGCTGCGCCAACCCGCACGTCAAGTACCACCAGATCCACACGGCGCAGACCCTCAAGCTCTACGAGATGACCTGGTCGGCGACCTTCGCCCAGTACGCCGACCTGCTGCGCTCCGACTACCCGGTGCCCGGGGTCGACGCCAACGTCTCCTTCTCCGCCGGCACCCACACCGGCTACACGTTCAGCAGCACCGGTGCGATCACCGGCACCAAGGGGCTGACGCTGGGCCGTGCCTCCATCGCGCACGCCGACCAGCGCATCCGCGTCCGCGGCCGGGGCATCCACTACCGCATCACCAACGGGGCGCTGGCGGGCTACCTGGTGCCCGAGGCCTACGGCCGGCGGGTGCTGCTCGGGAAGGCGGTCGAGCACGTCTACACGCCCACCCGGGTGTTGTCCTTCCAGCCGGGGACCTACTCCGGGTACGCGTACGACAGCAAGGGAACGGTCATCGGGTCGAAGACGCTCACCTTCTCCAAGGCGTCCATGGCGCCGCTGGGCGCCAGCGCCTGGGTGAACGGGCGGCTCAGCTACCAGGTCACGGCCGGGGCGTACCTCGGTTACTGGCTGCCGGAGACCACGGGTCTCACCGTCAACTGACCGTCCAACCGCAGCTCGGCGTGGCGCGGCCCGTCCCGGAACTCCGGGACGGGCCGCGTGGCGTCCGAGGCACCGCAGCGGGGGATGTGACCCAGCTCATGACGTGAGTATCATTCGGCTCCATGACCGCCACGGGCCTGCCGCGCCGGGTGCACGTCGGATACGCGCTGGGCTCCCTGGTCACCGGGGCGTTCGGCACCGTCCCCGGGCTGCTCCTGCTGCCGTACCTCACCGACACCCTGGGCGTCGCGGCCGGGGTGGCCGCCCTGCTCGTGCTCCTGCCGAAGGCGTGGGACGTGCTGGTGAACCCGGTCGCCGGGCGGATCTCCGACCGGACCCGGTCCCGCTGGGGTGCGCGCCGACCCTGGCTGCTCGTCGGCGGGCTGGCGCTGGCCGTGCTCTTCGCCTCGATCTTCGCGGCGCCGTTCGGCGCCGGACCGGCCGCCGGGACGTACGTGGCCCTGGCGTTCCTGGCCACCGCGACGGCGTTCGCCTTCTTCCAGGTGCCCTACGTGGCGATGCCCGCCGAGCTGACCGAGGACCCGGCGGAGCGTACCCGGCTGATGAGCTGGCGGATCGCGGTGCTGGCGCTGGCCATCCTGGTCTCCGGCGCGGTGGCCCCGGCCGTGGTGACCGCCGGCGGCGACGGCGTGCCGGGGCACCGCTGGATGGGCCTGTTCGTGGCGGCGCTCATCGTGGCCGGCACGGTCGGCGCGTTCCTCGGCACCCGGTCCGCGCCGACCGGCACGGTGGGGGAGAGCGAGCCGAGCCTGCGCGCCCAGCTCGCCGTGGCCGGCCGGAACCGGCCGTTCCGGGTGCTGCTGGTCTGCTTCGTGATCCAGTCCGCCGGGGTGGCCACCGTGCTGGCCGGGGTGAAGTACTTCGCCGACCAGGTGCTCCGCGCCCCGGACAGCGGTCCGACGCTGCTCTTCGCCTGCTTCGTCGGCCCGGCGCTGCTGGTCATGCCGCTGTGGACCCGGGCCGGCGCCCGGCTGGGCAAGCGCGCCGCGCTGGTCGCCGCGTCGCTGCTCTTCGCGGCCGGTGCGCTGGCCCTGGTCGCGTCCCCGGCGCTGCCGGCCGCCGGGGTCTACGCCGTGGTCGCGCTGATCGGCGTCGGCTACGCCGGCCAGCAGGTGTTCGCGCTGGCCATGCTGCCGGACTGCATCGCCTACGACACCGTGCGCACCGGCCGGCGGCAGGCCGGCGTGTTCACCGGCCTGTGGACCGCCGGGGAGACCTTCGGCCTGGCCCTCGGCCCCGGAATCTACGGCCTGGTCCTCCAGCTGTCCGGCTACGTCTCCTCGTCCACCGGGGTCGCGGCGGACCAGACGGCGACCGCCCGGCTCGGCGTGCTGCTCGGCTTCACCGTCCTGCCGGCCCTGCTGGTCGCCGCCCCGGTGGTGCTGCTGCGCGGCTACACCCTGACCCCGGCCCAGTTGGCCGCCGCGCCCGCCGCCGGCGGGGTCGCGCCGGCGGCGCGGGCCTGAGGCACGCGAGTCCGTCCGCCCGGCCGGACCGTCACGAGAGGAACAACCCGAGCACCATGACCGACACGGCAGGGACGGGCGCGCTGCCCGTCGAGGGGGTGCCCGCGGCGCGGGTGCTCGACGAGATCCGGGCCCTGCGGGCGGCCGACCGCCCGACCCACGGCGGGCGGCTGTTCGCCTACGTCTACGACCCCGGTGTGGCCGGGCTGGACGAGTTGGCGCAGGCGGCGCACGCGGAGAGCGCGCACGTCAACGGTCTCGACCCCACTGCCTTCCCGTCCCTGCTGGCCATGGAGAACGCGCTGGTCGGGGCGGCCGCCCGGCTGCTCGGCGGCGGCCCCGGCACGTCCGCGCCGGACGTGGTGGGCAGCGTCACCAGCGGCGGCACCGAGTCGCTGATCCTGGCCGTCAAGGCGGCCCGGGACGCCCGGCCCGACCTCACCGAGCCGCGGATCGTGGTGCCGGTCAGCGGGCACGCCGCCTTCGCCAAGGCGGCCCACTACCTGCGGGTGGCCCTCGACCCGGTGCCGGTCGACCCGGTGACCCTGCGCCCGGCCGTCGCGGACGTGGCCGCCGCCATCCGGCCGGAGACCGTCCTGGTCGTCGCCTCCGCCCCGTCGTACGCGCACGGCGTGGTCGACCCGGTGGCGGAGATCGCGGCCGTGGCCGCCGCGGCGGGCGTGCGCTGTCACGTGGACGCCTGCTTCGGCGGCTGGACACTGCCCTGGCTGCGCCGGCTCGGCGCGCCGGTGCCCCCGTTCGACTTCACCGTGCCCGGGGTCACCTCGATCTCGGTCGACCTGCACAAGTACGCGTACGCCCCGAAGGGGGTGTCGGTACTGCTGCACCGGGATGCGGGGCTGCGCGCGCCGCAGTTCTTCGCGTACGCCGACTGGCCCGGCTACACGATGGTCAACCCGGTGATCGCGTCGACCCGGTCGGGCGGGCCGATCGCCGCCGCGTACGCCACCCTGCGCCACCTCGGCGAGGACGGCTACCTGCGGCTGGCCGAGGTGACCCGGGACGCGGTCGCCGGGCTGGCCGACGCGGTCCGCGTGGTCGACGGGCTGC
Organism: Micromonospora sp. A3M-1-15; assembly: GCF_024213425.1. Taxonomy (NCBI): domain Bacteria; kingdom Bacillati; phylum Actinomycetota; class Actinomycetes; order Micromonosporales; family Micromonosporaceae; genus Micromonospora; species Micromonospora sp. A3M-1-15. The sequence goes on from NZ_JANAVK010000002.1 coordinate 494,265, forward strand.
GGCTGCTGGCCGAGCCGGAGTCGACGGTGGTCTGCTTCACCGCCGACGACCCGGAGCTGGACCTGTTCGTGCTGGTGGACGAGCTGACCGCCCGGGGCTGGCACACCCAGCCGCAGCTCGCGTACGCGGGCCTGCCGGCCAGCGTGCACCTCACGGTGACCGCCGCGGTGGCCCCGCGGGTGGCCGAGTTCGGCCCGGCGCTGGCCGAGGCGGCGGCGGCCGCCCGGGCGGCCGGGCCGGTCGTGCTGCCGCCCGAGCTGCTGGCGCTCGCCGGCAGCCTCACCCCGGAGGCGCTCACCCCGGACCTCATCGCCGGGCTCGCCGCCGGCCTCGGACTCGGCGCGGGAGCGGCGCCGGACCGGATGGCGGCCGTGAACACGCTGCTCCAGGCGGCTCCGGTCCGGCTGCGGGAGCGGCTGCTCGTGGAGTTCGTCGGGCTGCTCCAGCGCCCGACCTGGTGAGCACGACGAGGGCCCGGAACCCCGCGGTCCCGGGCCCTCGCGGGTGGTCAGCTCGCGTCGACCGCGGTCACCGCGAAGGAGGTGCTGTTGTCGGCCGGGTCCACGTCCTGCGGGGCGGCCTCCCAGAAGTAGCTCCCGGCCACGGTGAGCGTGCCGGTGCCCAGCTCACCGCCCGGCGTGCCGGCGGGCGCGCTGAGGAAGACGTCGAAGGTCCGCTCCTCGCCCGGCATGAACCGGCCGCCAGGCACGGTGAACCAGTTCGGGAAGCTCGGCATGTCCTGCGGCTCGATGTGGTGGACCGCCACCCCGGAGGGCAGGTCGGCCTCGACGTCGAGCGCGAAGGTCGGGGCGTCGTTGCCGTAGCGCACGGTGACCGGCATCCGCCCGAGCAGGCTGCCGTCCGGCTGCCGGTTGAGCGTCACCGCGCCGCCCCGGATGCTCAGGTCGGTCTCGGTGGCCTGCACGTACGGCCGCGGCTTCCGCAGGCTGCCCGTCGTGGAACGGAAGAGGGTGGTGAAGCCGGTGGCGTCGGCGGCCCGGGCGGCGCCGGCCGGGACCACCTCGATCCGCCCGCCGTCGGCGACCATCGGGTGGTCGCGGGCGGTGGTCCACACGTGGAAGCCGAGCCGGAAGGTGACGCTCCGCCCGGCCTCGACCCGGTCACCCAGGCAGCTGATGACCAGCCGGTTGTCCACGAGCCGGTCGTAGAGGCAGGCACCGCCGGGCTCGATGGTGGCGAACGAGGCGCCGGCCGGCTCGGTGATCACCAGGTTCACCGACGTCGCGGTCGGCTTCCGGTTGGTCACCGTGGCGGCGAGCGTCCCGACGTACCCCTGGTCGGTCGGCTCCAGGACGAGCCGCTGGGCCGTGACGTCGATGCCGCCGGTGGTCCCGCTCGGCGCGGCGGCGGCCGGTGCGGCCAGGGTGAGCAGGGCGGCGGCCCCGCCGAGCAGCGCGGTGGCGGCCCGTGTCGTACGTGTGGTCATGCTGGTCCTCCCGTGAATCCCCGTTGTTGGACGGCGGCGCTTCCGCCGGTCCGATGCTGGTGACACGTCCGATGAGGACGGTCGGTTGCGGCATGCTCTGTCGCGAAGGCGACGCGGCGGGTCTAGCCGGCCGTGCGCAGCTCGACCTGGTTGTCCTTGTACTTCAGGTCGTCCCACCACCGCTCCTGCGGGTCGTAGTGGGTGACCCGCAGGGTCGGCGGCCCGGGAGCGGCTGACGGGTCGTAGCGGAACGTGAAGGTGTACGTCTTCCGCTTCCCCGCCGGCAGGCCGTCCAGGACGCAGGTGCCCGGGCCCTCCGACCGCATCGTCCGGCACCGGCTCAGGTCCCCGCCCGCCGGCTCGCCGATGCTGTAGAACTCGGAGAAGCCGAGCAGGGGCACGTCCACCGGTCCCTTGTTGGTCACCGTGACGGTCACCGTGGCGGTGCGGTTGCCCTTGGTGTCGGCCGGCCCGACGGCGAGGTCGCCGGCCGTCAGGGTGAGGTCGGTCAGGCGGGGGTCCACGCCGAACTTCGTCGGCCCCGCCGTCTGGGTGAACCGCTCACCGGTCCAGGCGTACGTCCGCCACTGCCGCTGCGGCGACCACTCCGGGATGCTGCAACAGGGCTGGATGTCGGCCACGTAGGCCCGGATCCTCCCGTCGTCCTGCACCGAGAAGTCGGTGATGTCGTCCATCCCCTCGTGGGTGACGACGACCCGGCCCAGGGTGACGATCCGGCCGGCCTCGTCCCGGTCGAACGCCAGCACCTGCTTCGCCGAGGCCTCGCCGTAGCGGCAGGCCACCAGGGCCACCGTCTCGGTCGCGCCGTCGCCGTCGAGGTCGCCGTAGCGGGGGTCGGCCAGCAGCCTCGGCACGGAGTCCGTCTCCGCCGCGGACCGGAGTCGGACGTTGTCGGTGACGCAGGTCGTCGGGGCGTACCCGGGCCAGTCCGGCAGGTCCAGCCGGGCGGCGAGCAGTTGGGGCTTGCTGATCCGCCCGTCCGGGGCGGCCGGGGTGGGGCTGGCCGTGCTCGGCGTCGGTGGCGGCGGGGTCGGCGAGGCGGTCGTCTCCGACGGGGTCGGAGTGGCGGTCTGCGCCGGCCCCGGTCTCGGGTCGGGGCGCCGGTTCAGGGCGGCGTTCGCGCCCACCGGGATGGCCACGGCGAGCACCACGGCCGCCGCGGTGACCACCGCGGCACGGCGCCGCCGGCGGCGGACGGTCTCCCGCACGGCCGTCGTCCCGGCCGGGTGCACCGCCGGGGCGTACGCCTCGCGGAACGCGGCGAACTCGCCGCTGACCAGGATGTCGTCGAGCTCAGTCATGGTGGTTCACCTCGTTCGTGGTGGCGAGCTGGGCCGCCAGCGCGGCCCGGCCCCGGTGCAGCCAGGACTTGACCGTGCCCTCCGGCACCCCCTCCTGCTCCGCGATCTGCGCGACCGTGAGATCGGCCAGGTAGTGCAGCACCACGGCGCGGCGCTGGACGTCCGGCAACTGGGCCAGCGCGGCGCTCAGCGCCACCCGGTCCGGGCCGGGACCCGGCACGTGCTCCTCGCGCTGCCGGTGCAGCCAGGACTGCGCCGTGCGCAGCCGCCGCCACCGGCTCGTGGCCAGGTTCCAGGCGACCCGGCGTACCCAGGCCACCGGGTCGTCGTAGCGGGACACCCGCGACCAGCGGGCGAACGCCCGACAGAACGCCTCCTGGACCAGGTCCTGCGCCTGCGACAGGTCGCCGCAGTAGGCGGCGAGCTGGAGCGTCAGGGACCGGAAGTGCGCGTGGTAGAGCCCGTCGAAGTCGATCGCCTCGCCCCGGTCCGGGCGTTCCGGCCGGTCCGCTGTCCCCCCGGGTGGCGGCTCGCCGAGCCGTGGCTCCCTCGTCACCGTCATCTGATCCTCCCCGTGCACGTGCCGCCGGCGCGGTCACGCCCGTCACACGCCCTGACGCCGGCACCGGTTGCGTCGGTTGCCGTTCCGGGTGCTGTGGTTGACTGTCAACTCGAAGACAGGCGAGGGAGGCGCGAGGTGCAGTTGCCGGCCGTGCTCGGCGAGCCGATCCGGTTCGTGCTGAACTGGGGCCGCCGCTACTCCCTCTGGGTGTTCAACTTCGGGCTCGCCTGCTGCGCCATCGAGTTCATCGCCACCAGCATGGGCCGGCACGACTTCATGCGGCTCGGCGTGATCCCCTTCGCCCACGGTCCCCGCCAGGCCGACCTCATGGTGGTCTCCGGCACGGTCACCGACAAGATGGCCCCGGCGATCAAGCGGCTCTACGACCAGATGCCCGAGCCGAAGTACGTCATCTCGTTCGGCGCCTGCTCCAACTGCGGCGGGCCCTACTGGGACTCCTACTCGGTGACCAAGGGCGTCGACCAGCTCATCCCCGTCGACGTCTACGTGCCCGGCTGCCCGCCCCGCCCGGAGGCGCTGCTGCACGGCATCCTCCGCCTCCAGGAGAAGATCGCCGCCGAGGAGTCCGGCGTCGGCGGCGTGCCGCGCCCCGACCGGCTCGCCCCGCCGGTCGACCCGCGGCCCGCGGAGAGCACCCCCCGGCCGGTGGAATCCCTCACCGCGCCACCGGTACGTCCCCCGGCCGGCTGACCCGCGAGGTGGCGGTCGAGGTCTAGCCTGCGGACCATGACCCAGTCCGCGGACAAGCGTTCCGCCTTCATCGTCGACGTGCTCACCGATGAGTTCGGCGCGTCGATGGCGATCGACCCGGCGGCGTTCCGCCGCAAGTTCCGCAAGATGGCCGCCTCACCGTTCGCCTTCTACCGGGGCAGCGCCTCGCTCTTCTACGCCGACCAGCGCGGAGACTTCGCCAGCGACCGGTTCCTCGACGAGCGGACCAGCCGGGTGTGGATCCACGGCGACCTGCACGCCGAGAACTTCGGCACCTACATGAACGCCTCCGGGCAGCTCGTGTTCAACGTCAACGACTTCGACGAGGCGTACGTCGGGCCGTTCTCCTGGGACCTGAAGCGCTTCGCCGCCAGCGTGGCCCTGCTCGGCTACGCCAAGGCGCTCTCCGACCGGGTGATCGGCGAGCTGGTGGCCGGCTTCGCCCGGTCGTACCTGGCCGAGCTGCGGGCCATCGCGGCCGGCGGCGACGACGCGATCGGCTCGATCACCCTGGACAACGCCGACGGCGTGCTGCGTCGGGTGCTCCAGCAGGCCCGGCTGAACACCCGGGTCGACCTGCTCGCCACGCAGACCACCATCGACAACTACGAGCGGCGGTTCTCCCTCGGCGACGGGGTCTACGAGGTCGACGCCGCGACCCGGGAGCAGGTCTGCGCCGCGTTCCAGGACTACCTGGGCACGCTGCCGGAGGGCAGCGCCCGGCTCCGCCCGGTCGCCGCGAACATCAAGGACGTGGTGCTGCGCAAGGGAGTGGGCATCGGCTCGGCCGGGCTGCCCTCGTACAACCTGCTGCTGGAGGGGCACACCCAGGCGCTGGAGAACGACGTCGTCATCTACATGAAGCAGGCGCAGGTGCCGGCGGTGGCGCGGCACATCGACGACGAGCGGGTCCGCTCGTACTTCCGCCACCAGGGGCACCGGACCGCCGAGTCGCAGCGCGCGTTGCAGGCGCACGCCGACCCGTGGCTGGGCTTCACCGAGCTGGACGGCACCGGCCAGCTCGTCGCCGAGGTCTCCCCGTACGCGGCCGACCTCGACTGGGCCGACGTCAACGAGCCCGAGGAGCTCGGCGGGGTGCTCACCGACCTGGGTCGGGCGATGGCCCGGATGCACTCGGTGGCCGACGACGAGTCCAGCCACGACCTGGTGGACTACTCCACCGAGGAGGCGATCGTCGGGGTCGTGGACGCCGACGCGGAGAGCTTCGTCGACTACCTGATCGACTTCGCGCACACCTACGGCATCCGCGCCCGCGAGGACCACCAGCTCTTCGTGGACCTGTTCCGCAACGGCCGGCTCCCCGGCATCTGAGGCTCCGGGGCGGCGGAGCCCGCGTTCGGCCGCCCCGCCTCACCGCTCGAAGTCGAGCACCACCTTGATGTCCTCGCCGCCGGAGGCGTACGCGTCGGCGTACGAGGAGACCGGCACCCGGCGGGTGATCAGCGAGTTCAGCCACGCCTGGTCGGCCCGGGCGAGCGCCTGCGCGGCCAGGTCCCAGTGCCGGCGGTTGGCGTTCACCGAGCCGAAGACCACGTTGTTCTCCAGCACGAGGTCCCGGTTGAGCGCCCCCGCGTCGAAGTCGATGGTCCGGCCGCCGCTGGACACCCCGGTGAGGCAGACGACGGCGTTCGGCCCGGCCTTGCACATGGCGTCAATCACCACCACGGGCGCGCCGGTGCACTCGACCACCACGTCCGGCGCGAAGTCCAGCTCCGCCACGGTCGTGGTGTGGTACGTCGCGCCGAGCGCCCGGACCAGCTCCGGCTTCGGCCCGGTCTTGTTCCGGTCCAGCACGTGCACCGAGAGCCCGCGCTGGATGCCCAGCAGGGCGGCCAGCAGCCCGATCGGACCGGCGCCGGTGACCAGCACGTTCTGCGGCTGCCACACGGCCCGGCTGCCGATCCGCTCGATGTGGTCCCACGCCTTCGCCACCACGCTTGTCGGCTCCAGCAGCATCCCGACCGGGGCGAGCATCGGGTCCAGGCCGACGGCGAACCTCGGCTGCACCCGCCAGCGGTCCCGGGCGAAGCCGGGCAGGCCCTTGATCCCGTGTTCGGTGTACCGGCCGTTGCGGCACATGTCCCACTCGCCCACGGCACAGTTCGGGCAGGGCACCGGGTCGGGGTGTCGGACGATCCCGGCCACCAGGTCGCCGGGCTGGAGGGTGCCCGTCGGGTCCTCCAGCACCCGGCCCAGCGCCTCGTGCCCGAGCACCAGCCGTTCCTGGCCGGGCGGGGCCTGGCCGTACTCGCCCGCGATGATCTCCTGGTCGGTCCCGCAGATGCCGACCGCCAGGGCCTGCACCAGGATCGCGCCCTCCTCCGTGGGCGGCTCGGGCCAGTCGTCGTCGAGACGCAGGGAATTGGGGACGCCGGGAGTCACAGTGACAGCGCGCACGGTGTTCATCCTTCCCCGCCCGAGGCCCACGTGCCCGGCAAAGCGGCGGATCCCGCCCGGGAGAGCGTGGACGGCCCGACACGGCTCCGGGCCGGCGGCCATAGGATCAGCGGCATGACTCCGGAAGAGGTCGGCCGGCGGGTGGTCGCGCTGCTCGCGCCCGTCGAGGCCACCGCGTCGGTCTCCGGCGGTCAGGGTTACGCCCGCGCCACCGTCGACGTACCGCCGGCGAGCTGGCGCGACGCGGTGCGCGCGGCACGCGGCGACGACGAGCTGGGCTGCGACTTCTTCGACTGGCTGTCGGCCGTCGACGAGCTGGCCGAGGGCTTCGACATCGTGGCCCACCTGTGGTCGGTCCGGCACCGGCACGGCCTGCTGCTGCGCACCCGGGTGCCCCGGGAGGCGCCGGTCGTGGCGTCCGTGGTCGACGTCTTCCCCGGCGCGGCCTGGCACGAGCGGGAGACCCACGAGATGTTCGGCATCGGCTTCGAGGGGCACGGCGAGCTGCGGCCGCTGCTGCTGCCGCCGGAGTTCGAGGGCCACCCGCTGCGCAAGGAGTTCGTGCTCGCCTCCCGGGTCGCCAAGCCGTGGCCGGGCGCGAAGGAACCGGGTGAGTCGGAGGCGGGCGGCGGCCGCCGGCCGATCCGGCCGCCGGGCGTGCCGGCGCCGGGGGAGTGGGGCACGACGCCCACGCCGGCCGGTGCGGCCGGGATGGGCGAGGGCCCCCGCGGGGGTACGCCGGCCCGCCCGGCCCGCGAACGGCCGGCCCGTCCCGCGCCGGGCGAGCGGCCAGCCCGCCCCGCGCCGGGCGAGCGGCCGGCCCGGCCCGCGCCGGGGGCCGACGCCGAGGACGGGGAGGGCTGATGCCGGACTGGTTGGAGCTGGTCCTCCGGGTGGCGGCCGTGCTGGTCGCGTTCCTCACCCTGCCGCTGATCGTGGGGCAGGCCGAGCACAAGGTGATGGCCCACATGCAGGGCCGGCTCGGCCCGATGTACGCGGGCGGCTTCCACGGCTGGGCGCAGCTGGTGGCCGACGGCATCAAGTTCGTGCAGAAGGAGGACGTCACCCCGCGCGACGCGGACCGGCCGGTGTTCCGGCTGGCCCCCGCGGTGGCCCTGGTGCCCTACCTGCTCGCCCTGCTGGTCATCCCGCTCGGCCCGGGCGACCTGGTGGGGCAGCCGCTCGACATCGGCCTGTTCTTCGTGCTGGCCGTGGTCGGCATCGGTGTGCTGGCGGTGCTCATGTCGGCCTGGGCCTCGGCCAACAAGTACAGCCTGCTCGGCGGGCTGCGCGGTGCGGCCCAGCTGCTCGGCTACGAGCTGCCGCTGGTGCTGGCCGCCGCCTCGGTGGCGATGGCGGCGGGCACGCTCAGCCTGCCCGGCATCGTGGAGGCGTGGCACCCCTGGTGGCTGATCTGGCAGGCGCCGGCCATGGTGATCTTCTTCGTCGCCGGGCTGGCCGAGATCCGCCGGCCCCCGTTCGACATGCCGGTGGCCGACTCCGAGCTGGTCTTCGGCTACATGACCGAGTACACCGGCCTGCGCTTCGCGTTCTTCCTGCTGGCCGAGTACGTCGGCATCGTGGTGATCGCGGCCCTCACCACGGTGCTGTTCCTGGGCGGCTGGCAGGGCCCGTTCGCCGACGCCCAGCTCGGCTGGCTGTGGACCCTGCTCAAGGTGTTCGCCGTCGCGTTCGTGATCATCTGGCTGCGGGTGAGCTACCCGCGGCTGCGCGAGGACCAGCTCCAGCGCCTCTGCTGGCTGGTGCTGGTCCCGCTGGCCCTGGCCCAGCTGGTGCTGACCGCCGCCGTCCGCCTGGCCATGTGAGGACGGGCGGGCTCAGGCAGCGTCGCGCAGCGGGGTGTGCTCCGGGTCGACCCGCTCGGCCGGCGGGGCCGGCTGCGGGGGCGTGCCGTCGCCGAACGGGCGGCCGCCGAGCTGCTCGCGGCCGTGCGGGGTGAGCCAGTTCGCCAGGTCCGGGCCCAGCGGCACCACCCCGGTCGGGTTGATGTCCCGGTGCACCTCGTAGTAGTGCCGCTTGATGTGGTCGAAGTCGACGGTGTCGCCGAAGCCCGGGGTCTGGAACAGGTCCCGGGCGTACGCCCAGAGCACCGGCATCTCGGTGAGCTTCTGCCGGTTGCACTTGAAGTGGCCGTGGTAGACCGGGTCGAAGCGGACCAGCGTGGTGAACAGCCGGACGTCCGCCTCGGTGATCGTGTCGCCGACCAGGTAGCGCTGCCCGGTCAGCCGCTCGGTCAGCCAGTCCAGCCGGTCGAAGAGCCGGTGGTACGCCTTCTCGTACGCCTCCTGGCTGCCGGCGAAGCCGCACCGGTAGACGCCGTTGTTCACGTCCGCGAAGACCGCCGCGTTGACCTCGTCGATCTCGTCGCGCAGCCGCTCCGGGTAGAGCTGCGGCGCGCCCGGCCGGTGGTACGCGGTCCACTCCGTCGACAGGTCCAGGCTCATCCGCGCGTAGTCGTTGGTGACCACCTGCCCGGTCGGCACGTCCACGATCGCCGGCACGGTGATGCCCCGCTCGTAGCCGGGGAAGCGCCGGAAGTAGGCGTCGGCCAGCCGCTCGATGCCGAGCACCGGGTCCCGGCCGCCCGGGTCGAGGTCGAAGGTCCAGCTCCGCTTGTCGTGGGTGGGCCCGGCCACCGCCATCGAGATGGCGTCCTCCAGCCCGAGCAGCCGCCGGACGATGATCAGCCGGTTCGCCCAGGGGCAGGCCCGGCTGACCGCCAGCCGGTACCGGCCCGCCTCCACCGGCCAGCCGCTCGCCCCGTCGGCGGTGATCCGGGTGGCGATGTAGCGCTGGTCCCGGGTGAACTCGCCGCCCGGCTCGACGTACTTGCCGCCGGTCCGGTCGAGGATCTCGTCGCCGCCCACGTCGCCTCCCGAAGATGTCTCGTTCCGGTCCCATCATTGTCGTTCCAGCCGCTCCTGGCAGGCCGAGCGCGAAGGGCGGGGGCTAGGCTGCCGCGGTGACCGATGTGGAGGCGGCGGCCCGACGCTTCATCGCGGACGTGTGGAACGCCGGCCGCGAGGAGAGCGCGTACGACCTGATCGCCGAGGACTGCCCGGGGCTGGGCGGGACGGGCCCGGAGGCCACCCTGGCCTGGCACCGGGACCGGCGGGCGTCCTTCCCCGACCTGCGCTACAAGATCGTCGAGGTGGTTGCCGGCCGTGACCGGGTGGCCGTGCACTGGCGGGCCGCCGGCACCCAGGCCGGGCAGTTCGGCGCGGTGCCGCCGACCGGCCGGGTGGTCAGCTACTCCGGCGCGAGCTTCCTCCGCTTCGACGAGACCGGCCGGATCGTCGACGTGTGGAGCGTCAACGAGCTGTTCCAGGTCCTCCAGCAACTCGGCGTCGAGATGCTTCCGCCGCTGCCGGCCACCGAGGCCTGACCCGACCGGCGGCCGGTCGGCGGGCGATCCGCCGGGTGGTGGTCGCGCGCGCAAGGGGCACAGGGCAGGATGGGCGGCATGAGCGAGCGCAGCGGTGTGCCCGGCGAGGGGTTGGTGAAGGGCCTTGCGGTCACGCTGAAGACGATGACCCGCCGCTCGACCACGCAGCAGTACCCGGACGTGGCCCCCGAGCTGCCGCCCCGCTCCCGCGGCGTGATCGCGCTGCTGGAGGAGAACTGCACGGTCTGCATGCTCTGCGCCCGCGAGTGCCCGGACTGGTGCATCTACATCGACTCGCACAAGGAGGAGGTGGCGGTCCCCGGCGCCGCCCGCCCCCGCCAGCGCAACGTGCTCGACAAGTTCGACATCGACTTCTCGCTCTGCATGTACTGCGGCATCTGCATCGAGGTCTGCCCGTTCGACGCGCTCTACTGGACGCCGGAGTTCGAGTACGCCGAGTACGACATCAAGGACCTGCTGCACGACAAGGACCACCTGGGCGAGTGGATGGCCACCGTCCCGCCGCCACCGGCCCACGACCCGCACGGCGACCCCTCGAAGGAGGAGACCACCGCCGCCCGCAAGGCCGCGGCCCCCGCCGCGCGTCCGGCCCCGACACGCCCCGAGCCCGGCGCCGAGCAGGGCGGAGGCGCGCCGTCATGACGGGTGCCGACGTGCTGCTGCTCGCCCTCGGCGCGGTGGCGGTGGGCGCGGGCGCGCTGGTGGTGGCCACCCGGCACCTGGTCCGGGCCGGGCTCTGGCTGGTGGTCTGCCTCGGCGCGCTGGCCGGTGACTACCTGGTGCTCGGCGCCGAGCTGGTGGCCTGGGTGCAGGTGCTCATCTACGTCGGCGCGGTGGTGGTGCTGCTGCTCTTCGCGGTGATGCTGACCCGGGCCCCGATCGGCCCCTCCGACGACCTCGACCGGCCCGGCTGGCCGGCCGCGCTGATCGGCGCCGGCAGCGGCCTGGGCCTGGCCGTGCTGCTGGTCGACGCGTTCCGCTGGTCGCGGGTCGGGCTGCCCGCCACGGGCACCGCCGAGCGCCTCGGCGAGCAGGTGTTCCGCTCCTGGGTGCTGCCCTTCGAGGTGCTCTCGGTGCTGCTGCTCGCCGCCCTGGTCGGCGCCATCGTGCTATCCCGTCCCGACATCGGCCGCCCCGGCGCGAGCCCGGCGGCCGGCCCGGCCCGCCCCGGCGTGCCCGGCGGTCCGGTCGAGCCGGCCCGCCCCGTGGTGACCGCCGGCGACGAGGGCGGGCGCGCGTGAGACCGGTCATCCCGTACGTCACCGCCGCGCTGCTGTTCGGCCTCGGCGTCTACGGCGTGCTGCGCCGCCGCAACGCCGTCCTCGTGCTGATGGCCGTCGAGCTGATGCTCAACGCCGTCAACCTGATCCTGGTCACCGCCGACACCACGGTCCGCGCCGCGCTGCCGCACTCCGGCCAGGTCTTCGCGCTCTTCGTGATCGTGCTCGCCGCCGCCGAGATCGGCGTCGGGCTGGCCATCGTGCTCCAGCTCTACCGGCTGCGGGCCAGCGTCACGGTGGACGACGTGCCGCTCACCGAAGCGCCCGCCGGGGTCGCCGCCGACCGGGGCGAGGGGGAGAAGTGACCGGACTGCTCGCGGTGGCGCTGCCCGGCGTACCCCTGCTCGCCGGCCTGCTCGGGCTGCTGCTGCCGCCCTCACCGCGTGGGGCGACCACGGGGGAGGGCCCGGCGCGGCGGGCGGCGATCGCCCTCGGCGTGGCCGGCGCGGCGGTCGCGCTGCTGGCGGCGCTGGCGTTGCTGCTCCGGGTGGACGGGCCGGTCGAGGGCGCCACCGAGTGGGTCGACCTGGGCGGGTTGCGGGTCACCCTCGGCTGGCGGCTCGACGGGGTCGCCGTGCTGGTCGCCGTGGCGGTGGCCGCGGTGGCCCTGGCCGTGCAGGTCTACTCGGTCGGATACCTGCGGCGCGGCCCGCACGACGACGTCGAGGTGGACCACCGCTACCCGCCCTACGCGGCCCAGATCAGCCTCTTCACCGCGGCCATGCTGACCGTGGTGGTCTCGGGCGACCTGATCCTGCTGCTGGTCGGCTGGGAGGTGATGGGCATCTGCTCCTACCTGCTCATCGCCCACGACCGGCGGCTGCCCGAGGCGCCGGCCGCCGCCGTGAAGGCGTTCCTCGTCACCCGGGTGGGTGACGTCGGCTTCCTGCTCGGCATCGCGCTGCTGGGCGTCGGCGCGGGCAGCTTCCGGATCGCCGACGTGCTGGCCCACGACTATTCGACCGGCACGCTCACGGCGGCCTGCCTGCTGCTGCTCGCCGGGGTGGCCGGCAAGAGCGCGCAGTTCCCGCTGCACACCTGGCTGCCGGACGCGATGGCCGGCCCCACCCCGATCTCCGCGCTGATCCACGCGGCCACCATGGTCGCCGCAGGGGTCTACGCGGTGGCCCGGCTCTTCCCGCTCTTCGCGCAGGCCCCGGCCGCCCTCGCCGTGCTCGGGGTGATGGCGGCGGTCACCCTGCTGCTCGGCGCGTTCGCGGCCACCGCACAGGACGACATCAAGCGGGTGCTGGCCTGGTCGACGGTGTCCCAGATCGGCTACATGACCGGCGCGCTCGCGGTCGGCGCCCCCGCGGCGGCCCTGTTCCACCTGCTCACCCACGCCGCGTTCAAGGCGCTGCTGTTCCTCGCGGCAGGCGTGGTCATCCACGCGGTCGGCACCACCCTGATGTCCCGGATGGGCGGCCTGCGCACCGCCCTGCCGGTGACCTTCTGGTGCATGGTGATCGGCCTCGGCGCGCTGGCCGGGGTGCCGCCGCTGTCCGGCTTCTGGAGCAAGGACGGCGTGCTCGCCGCCGCGCAGGCCGCCGCCCTGGACGGCGCCGGCCCCGCCCCGGCCTGGGTGGGCTGGCTGGTCTGGCTGGCCGGGCTGCTCGGCGTCGCGGTCACCGCCTGGTACGCGACCCGCCTGCTGCTGCGCACCTTCTTCGGCGCGACCCGGATCCCGCTGGCGCATCCGCACGACCCGCCGGCCGTGCTGCGCTGGCCGGTGCTGCTGCTCGCGGTGCCCGCCGCGCTGCTCGGCCTGGCCGCCTTCGCGCCCTGGTTCGCCGATCGGCTGCGGGTGCCGGCCGACTCCTCCGACGAGGCCGTCGAGCTGGTCCACCTCGCGCCGAACCTGGTCCTGCCGTTCCTGCTGCTGCTGGTCGGCGCGGGCGTCGCCTGGGCGGGCTGGCGCCGCGACCCGGCCGCCGACCCGGCGCGCTTCCTGGGTCCGCTGCGGCCGGTCTTCGCCCGGGCGTTCCGGCTCGACGACGTCCAGCACGCCCTCGTCGTACGCCCGACGACCGCCCTGGCCCGGGCCGTGCGGACCGGGGACGAGCTGGGCGTGGACGGCCTCGTGGAGGGCAGCGGCCGGGCCGCGGTCGAGCTGGGTGGCGGGCTCGCCGCGCTGCACCGGGCCGCGCTGCCCCGCGCGGCGGCCGGGGTGCTGGCCGGCGCGCTGCTGATCGGCCTCGCGGTCGCCCTGATCGGAGTGACCTCATGACGTTCGGGCAGTTCCTGCTGGTCGCGGTCCTCGCGGTGCCCGCGTTGGGCGCGGTCGCGGCCGCCGCCGCCCCGGGCGACCGGGCCGGCCGGCTGGTCGGCACGGCCGCCGCCGCGCTGACCCTGCTCGCCACGCTGCCGCTGGTCGGTGGCGACCACGGCTGGTTCGGCTACGGCCCCCGGCCGGCCGTGCAACCCTGGCACCGGCTCGACGTGCCCTGGGTGCCCGGCCTCGACCTGCGCTTCCACCTCGGGGTGGACGGCATCTCCTGGCCGCTCGTCGTGCTCACCGCGCTGCTCACCCTGCTCTGCTGCGGCTACACGCTCTGGCGGGTGCCCTCCGGTGGCGGCAGCGGGCGGGCCCTGGTGGCGCTGCTGCTGGTGGTCGAGGTGGGCATCCTGGGCACCTTCCTCGCCCTCGACCTCGTGCTGTTCTTCCTGTTCTTCGAGGTCGTCCTGCTCCCCATGTACGCGATCATCGCCGGCTGGGGCGGCCGCGACCGGCGCCGGGCGGCCCGCAAGTTCGCCCTCTACACCCTCTTCGGCTCGGTGCTGCTGCTGGTCGGCGTCTACGTGGTCGTGGCCGCCACCGGCACCGCCGACCTCGTGACGCTGACCGGCGGCGCCGGGCTGTCCCGGGGCACCCAGCTGGCCGCGTTCACCCTGCTGGCGCTGGCCTTCGCCGTGAAGAGCCCGCTCTGGCCGCTGCACTCCTGGCTGCCCGACGCGCACACCCAGGCCCCGACCGTGGGCAGCGTGATCCTGGCCGGGGTGCTGCTCAAGATGGGCACGTACGGGCTGATCCGGGTGGCCGTCGGCGTGGCCCCCGAGGGCGCCCGCTGGGCCGCCCCGGTGCTCGGGGTGCTCGCCGTCGCGGCAATCCTTGTCGGCGGACTGGTCTGCCTCGCCCAGGACGAGCTGAAGCGGCTTATCGCCTACTCCAGCGTCGGGCACATGGGCTTCGTGCTGCTCGGGGTCGCCACGCTCACCGCCACCGGCCTCCAGGCCGCGCTCATCGGCAACATCGCGCACGGCGTCATCACCGGGCTGCTGTTCTTCCTGGCCGGGGCCGTCAAGGACCGCACCGGCACGGGGTCGCTCGCCGAGCTGTCCGGGCTGCGGGAGACCGCCCCCCGGTTGGCCGGGCTGCTCGGCTTCGCGGCGGTCGCCTCGCTCGGGCTGCCCGGGCTGGCCGGCTTCTGGGGCGAGGCGTTCGCCGTGGTGGCCGCCCTCCGGCGGGGCGGCGGGCTGTGGACCACCCTGGCGGTGCTCGCGGCGCTGGGCGGGGCGCTGACCGCCGCGTACTTCCTGCGGTTGCTGCGCCGGGTCACCCACGGGCGGCCCAGCCCGGCGGTGGCCCCGCTCGCGCCGGGCCTGGCCGGGGCGGAGCTGACCGCCTGGGCGCCGCTGGTGGTGCTCGCCCTCGCCGTCGGCCTGGCCCCCGCACTGGTCCTGTCCTACGCCTCCGGCCCGGTCGGCGCCCTGCTGGGAGTGGTCACCAAATGAGCCTGGTGCAGAGCGTGGACAACGTGGCGCTGCTGCCGGCCTACCTGGCCGCCGGCACGGCCGTGCTGGTGCTCCTGGTCGACCTGCTGGCGGCCCGGGCCGCCGCCACGGTGGCCGTGGCCGCCCTCGGCGCGGCGGGCACCGCGCTCGGCGCGGCGCTTGTCGGCGCGGCCGGCGAGCGCCGCACCTTCTGCGTCGGGGCGGACTGCTCCTGGCTCTGGACCGGGCGGGCCGCGCTGGTCGCGGTGGTCATCGCGCTGCTCACCCTCGGCGTGCTGGCGCTCTCCGGCCCGCTGCTGCGCGCCGGCCGCGTCCCGGTCGGCGAATACTGCTTCCTGCTGGCCTGCGCGATGACCGGCGGCGTGGTGCTCGGCGCTGCCGGTGACCTGATCACCCTGGTCGTGGCGCTGGAGACGCTCACCCTGCCGCTCTACGTGCTGGTCGGGCTGCGCCGGGGCAGCCTGGCCGGTGCCGAGGCGGCGGTGACCTTCTTCGTGGTCAGCGTGGTGGCCACCACGATCACCCTGCTGGGCGCGGCGCTGCTCTACGCGGTGACCGGCACCCTGCACCTCGACCGGCTCGGCGCGGCCTTCGACGCCGCCGGGGACGGCCTGCTGGACCTGCCGTTGACCACGGTCGCCGTGGCGCTGGTGGTGGCCGGGCTGGCCTTCAAGGTCGCCGCGGTGCCGTTCCACGCCTGGGCGCCGGCCACCTACGACGGCGCGCCGCTGCCGGTGGCGGCGTACCTGTCGACGGCCTCGAAGCTGGGTGGCGTGGTGGCCCTGCTCGCCGTGGTGCAGCGGGCGCTGCCGGCCGGCGTGACCGGTCCGGTGCTGGCCCTGCTCGCGGTGCTCACCATGACCGTGGGCAACCTGGTGGCGCTGCGCCAGCGGCGGACGGTCCGGCTGCTCGCCTGGTCGTCGGTCGCCCAGGCCGGCTACATCCTCGCCCCGCTGGGCGCGCTCGCGCTGGCCGGCGGGCGCACCGCCGACGCCCGCGCCGGGGCGTACGCCGCGGCCGTCGCGTACACCGTCTTCTTCGTGCTGCTGGAGCTGGCCGCGTTCGCCGCCGTGGTGGCGCTGCGGCCGGCGGACGGTGACGGCGGCACCCTTGCCGACCTGCGCGGCGCGGCGCGCCGGCACCCGTGGGTGGGTGGCGCGTTCGCGCTGGCCCTCATCGGGCTGGCCGGGCTGCCGCCGGGCCTGGCCGGCCTGTTCGCCAAGGTGACCGTGGTCCGCGCGCTGCTGGCCGGGCACGCCGGCTGGCTGGCCCTCGTGGTGGCGCTGAACGCGGTGCTCGGCCTGGCCTACTACCTGCGCCTGGCCGCCACCCTCTACGCCGCGCCCGGCGCGGTCGCGGCCCGCCCGGCCCGGATCGTGGTGGTCGCGCTCGGGGTCGCCACCGCCCTGGCCGTGGTGCTCGGTTTCGCACCGCAGCTGGTGCTCGACGTGGCGGCCCGCTGACCGGTTCGTGCCCCGCTGCGCAGCTGGCACAGCCCGCTCACAGGAATCCTCAGCCAACTTTCAGCCATGAGCTGGATGGTGGACGGGTACCGGTGTTGTTGAACCGGTCAGCGGGCCCCGCGCGGCCCGCGCACCGAAGGAGCGATCGTGCATCACAACCGTCTCAAGACCGCAGCGCTGCTCGGCCTGTTGACCTCGCTGATCCTCGCGGTCGGCTACTGGTTCGGCGGTAGCGGCGGTCTCGTCATCGCCGTCGTCGTCTCGTTGCTGATGAACGGCGTGACCTACTTCTACTCCGACAAGCTCGCGCTGCGCTCGATGCGGGCGCAACCGGTCAGCGAGGCACAGTTCCCCGAGCTGTACCGGATGGTCCGGGAGCTTTCCACCCAGGCGGGCAAGCCGATGCCCCGGCTGTACGTGAGCCCGACGGCGCAGCCCAACGCGTTCGCCACCGGCCGTAACCCGGAGCACGCGGCGGTCTGCGTCACCCAGGGCATCGTCGAGATCCTCGACTACCGGGAGCTGCGGGGCGTGATCGGGCACGAGCTGTCCCACGTCTACAACCGGGACATCCTGATCTCCAGCGTGGCGGCCGGCCTGGCCGGCATCATCACCGCGCTGGCGAACATCGCCTGGTTCATCCCGCTGGGCTCCTCCGACGACGAGGACGGCCCGAACCCGGCCGTGCTGCTGCTCACCCTGATCCTCGGCCCGATCGCGGCCACCCTGATCCAGCTGGCGATCAGCCGGAGCCGGGAGTTCCAGGCCGACCAGTCCGGCGCCGAGCTGAGCCGCGACCCGCTGGCCCTGGCCAGCGCCCTGCGCAAGATCCACGCCGGTACGCAGGCCCGCCCGCTGCCGCCGCAGGGCCAGCTCACCAGCACCGCGCACCTGATGATCGACAACCCGTTCAAGCGGGGCGGCGGCATCGCCGCGATGTTCGCCACCCACCCGCCGATGGAGCAGCGGGTGGCCCGGCTGGAGCAGTTGGCCCGCAGCTCCGGGCCGGTGCAGTTCCAGCGCTGACCCGCACCGACCGACTCCGCCCGCGTCCGTCCGGACGCGGGCGGAGGCGTCTCAGGACATGGCCTCGGGCAGCCGGTCGGGCCGGGCGAAGAGCACGACCCCGAGCAGCAGCACCCCGGCGACCAGGTAGGCGGTGGCCGGACTCAACAGCTCGGCCGTGCCGCCGAGCAGGAAGATCCCGCAGCCGGAGACGACGATGTTCCCGGCCACGATGGTCGCCTCCACCTGTCCCATCCGCTCCCGGGGCGCCAGCCGGGCGAAGGTCGCCTGCGCACCGACCAGCCAGCCGCCACCCGCGCCGATCAGCGCGTTCGCCGACGCCAGCGCCCAGGCCGGGGCGTGGACCGCGGTGAGCAGACCGGCCAGCAGCAACGCGCCGCCCAACGAGGCGGCCGCCGCCACCTGACCGGCCACCCGGCCCAGCCAGGTCCGTCGCGCCGCCACCAGCACGAAGACCGCCCCGCCGAGCGCCGAGGCGGCCAGCACGACGGGACGCCACCCACCGCCGGCCAGGTCGGGGGCCAGGGTCTCCGGCAACGCCCCGGACAGCACCGTGCCGAGGGTGAGCAGCGCGACGCCGCGCAGCACCGGGTGGCCGGCGATGATGCGTACGCCGGCGGTGGCCGGCGGGCGGGCCTTCCGACGCTCCCCCCGACCGGCCGGAAGCCCGGCCAGGACGACCGCGGCCAGCAGGAACGACACCAGGTCGACCAGGAGCGCTGCCCGGGGGCCGAGCGCCACGGTCACGCTGGCCCCGGCGAGCAGGCCGGTGACCTGGCCGACCTGGTTCGCGAAGGCGGAGAGCCCGAACAGCGGCAGTCGCAGCGGGCCGTCCACCGCCTCGGCGGCGATCGCCACGTTGACGCTGGAGTACGCGGCCCGGACCGCTCCCAGCAGGCCCGCCGCGACGATCGCCGGCAGCGGCCGGGGCACGGCGGTCGGCACCGCGATCAGCGCCGCGCCGGCCAGCGACAGCCCGACCAGCATGGTGCGCCGTGCCGGCACGTCCAGCCAGCCGCTGAACACGGTCGCGACCAGCAGGGCGGGGAGCGTCCGAGCGGCGTACACGGCGGCCGGGCCGAGCACCGACCCGGTCTGGTCGTACGCGAGCAGCAGCAGGGCGGCCAGCCCGACAAAGTCGCCCAGTTCGGAGATGCCGCGGGCGATGACGAGCCGGGCGGCGACCGGGTGGCGGAACAGGGCTCGGTAGCCGGGCGGGGGCGCGAGCCGTTCGTCGGCATCGGTCATCAGCTCGACCGGTCCCCTTCCTTCGCCCCGATCCGCTGGTCGTTGGCGTGCTCACGCAGCCGGCGGGCGGGTGGACGTACCAACCGAGAGCGGAGCCGGCGGCGACCGGTGGGCACTGCCGCACGGCCCGGACGGCGACGGCGGAGTCTGTGCACGCATGGACCCGGTTCGATCAGCAAACTACCCTCTCCGCGCCGGCGCGGCAGCCCCGCCCGGGCCGGCCCTGTGAGGGAGCCGACCGTCCGCGGGACGACCTGCGGCGTTAGGGTCGGAAGGGAATCCGCTCGTTACTTCTCCACGGAGGTGCACCCTTGGCCGCACTGCGCCAGTACCTGGGCGTCTGGCGGATTCCCGGCGCCCCGATGCTGCTGATCCTCGGCGTCATCGGCCGGCTCGGGATCGGCATGACGCCGCTGGCGCTGCTGCTGGTCGTCGCCGAGGTCACCGACAGGTACTCGCTCGCCGCCGTCGCCGGCGGCATCTACGCGCTCTCCGGCGCCGCCCTCAGCCCGATCGCCGGGCGGATCGCCGACCGGGTCGGCCCCACCCCGGTGCTGCTGGCCACCGCCGTGGCCCACCCGCTCGCGCTCTTCGGGCTGCTCGGCGCCAGCCGGTCCGGCTCTGACAACCTCCCCCTGATCTACCTGGCCGCGGGTGTCGCGGGCGCCACCTACCCGCCGCTGACCGCCGCCATTCGGGGCGCCTGGAACGACCTCACCGCCCACGCCACCGGCCGGGCCCACCTGCGCAACACCGCGCTCGCCGCGGAGACCTCCCTCTTCGAGGTCGTCTTCGTGCTCGGCCCGCTGCTGGTGGCCGGCTTCGTCCTGGTCGCCGACGCCGCCGCCGCGCTGGTCGGCGCCGCCGTGGTCACCCTGGTCGGCACCACCGCCGTGGCGCTCGGCCGGGTCATGCGCGGCTGGCGGCCGCACCCCCGCGAACACCACGCCAAGGGCCTCGGCCCGCTGAGGCTCGGCGGCTTCCCGGCCCTGCTGCTCTGCGTCGCCAGCCTGGGCATCGCCTTCGGCGCGGCCGGCGTCATCGTCCCGGCCTTCGCCGGGAACGCCGCCACCGACGACCCGGAGAGCCTCGCCGGCGTGCTGCTGGCCGTCTGGGGTGTCGGCAGCGCCTTCGGCGGCTTCTGGTTCGGGGTACGCAAGCCCGCCGCCAACATGAGCCGCCAGTTCGCCTGGCTGCTCGGCGCGGTCGCGGCCAGCTTCGCCGTCTTCGCCGTGATGCCCGGGCCGGCGGCGCTCGGCGTCGCGCTGGTGCTGGGCGGGGCCACCATCGCCCCCGCGCTGACCCTGGAGAACACCCTGGTCGGCCGGATCACCCCGGCCGGCATGCTGAACGAGGCGTACACCTGGGTGGTCACCATGTCCGTGGCGGCTAGCGCCGCCGGGGGAGCGGTGGCGGGGCTCATCGTCGACCACGCGGGCGGCGTGCCCTGGGCGTTCCTGTTCGCCGGGGCGGCGGTCGCCGTCGGGGCCGCGGTCGCCGCGCCGCCCGCCGGCCCGATCGCCCGGGCCGAGGCCGCCGCGGTACGCGCCGAGCAGTCGCTCGTCGCCTGATCAGATTCCCGTGGGCGGGGTAAAGCCCACGTATGTTCCTCTTCTTCTCGAATCGGATCGGCTGTCTCGGCTCGATCCTGGTCAGCGCGGTGCTGACCGTGATCCTGCTGCTGATCTTCTCGCGCTGACCGCGGTCGGCGGACCTCAGAGACCGAGCCCGCCGACCACCGTCACTTCCTGGCTGGTGAAATCGCCCGTGAGCATCGGCATGGCCCGGCCGATGGCCGCCCGGGTCTCGGGAAGCCGCAGGGAGGCGTCGTGGTGCTCCTTGCTCTGCCACACCTCGCTGACCCAGATCGTGACGTCGTCCTGGTCGGAGACGCCCACCACGTACAGCTCGCAGCCTGCCTCGCGGAGCCCCTCGACGCCGCTCAACAGGATGGCCACGACGTCGTCCCGGCAGCCGGGCCTGGTCCTCATCGACCCGAGATAGCCGTAGGTCATCGTCCGCTCCCCGCTCCCGTGGGTCAGGCGGCCGCCCGGCGGTGATCCGGGCGGCGGCCTGACGGATGTCCTACCGGTAGTTCGTGAACTGGAGCGCGACGCCGAAGTCCTCGCCCTTGAGCAGCGCGATGACGGCCTGAAGGTCGTCCTTCTTCTTGCCGGTGACCCGGAGCTGGTCGCCCTGGATCTGCGCCTGCACGCCCTTCGGGCCCTCGTCGCGGATCTTCTTGCTGATCGCCTTGGCCTTGTCCGAGTCGATGCCCTGGATGACCTTGGCGTCGATCTTGAAGACCTTGCCCGACGCGCGGGCCTCGCCGGCGTCCAGCGACTTCAGCGAGATGTTCCGCTTGACCAGCTTCTCCTTGAAGACGTCCAGCGCGGCCCGGACCCGCTCCTCGGTCTCCGCCTGGAGGCCGATCGCCTCCTCGCCCGACCAGGAGATCTCGGCGCCGGTGCCGCGGAAGTCGAACCGCGTCGCGAGCTCCTTCTCCGCCTGGCGGAGGGCGTTGTCGACCTCCTGCCGGTCGACCTTGCTCACGATGTCGAACGACGGGTTCGCTGCCATGATCATGCTCCTGCTGTCCGGCGGTCTGTCCTGATCCGTCCCCCACTGACCAGCGGTGGGACCCCCTGACGGTACCCGGTTGCGACGGACCTGGGGGCAACCGCTATCCTTGCTTCCGCCGCCGCGTCGCGACGCGGTGGTGTGCCCTGGCGGGTTGCCCGAGCGGCCAATGGGAGCGGACTGTAAATCCGTCGCGAAAGCTACAGAGGTTCGAATCCTCTACCCGCCACCAGGCAACGGCAAGGCCCTTGACCTGCGGAAACGCGAGTCAGGGGCCTTCGTCGTTTGCTGCTGCTGTCGACCTCCGTTGCCCCTCGCTCACCGGGTGATCGGGCACGTAACGGGCACGCCTAGCTGCCACCTCCTGGCGCTCGGCTAGGTTGTGGCCATGCCGGAGAAAGACGAGGCGGCTGCTGGGAGCGAACCGGAACGGCTCGCGCAGCGGGTCCGTGACGAACTCGCCGCGGCGGGGCTCCCGCTGGCCATGCCTGGTCTCGCCCCCGAGCTGGCCGTCGGGGCGGAGGTCCGCGTCGACAGGTGGGGCGAGTACTTCCACAGCGAGGCGCCCCAGGTCGTGGTGGGCCGGTCTGTGAGCCCTCAACTCCGAATGAGCGCCGGGAGCGCCCTACAGCGCGGGCAGATCGACCATCCCGCGATCCGGCAACAGGGAGAAGCCATGATCGCGATGGCTGACGCCGTAGTCGCGATCCTCGGCGCAGCAGGGTTCACTGCCGTGCACCGGAACAACGACTTGAGCCCGTTCGACATCCGCGTCGTCAGCGGCCCCGACACTCGGGCGCTGCCTTCATGGGCGCCGGTGAACGAGAAGGAGAACGATCACTCCTGAAGGCACCGGGGTTCGAACCCGCACCGTCAGTTCGGAAGAGCGCGCTCAAACGGTCGTGATGCCCAAAACGCGGGTTCGTTGTTGCCGGCACGCCTACGCCTCGTGCCCGCCCGTGACCGCTCGACGCAGTAGCTACTGGCCCGTGGATGGCCCGGCGGCTTGGATGATCTGTAGGCTCGGCGGACCTTTCCAGTGGGCACCGTCGGTCTTCCTATGCTCAGCGGGGCAGGCGCAGGGATGTATGGCCGGAGGACTCAATGCACGAACGGACAGTGATCGTCGCGCACGCAGCAGGCTTCGAGCACGACGAAGACGACGAGGTCGTGGAGGCCGGCTTCGCCGAGGGCGTGGATGGATCGGGGTTCGCGCTGATGTTCCAGCGCACGGACTACGAACCCGACGAGCAGGACATCAGGCTCGGCATGGACACGTACTGCCTCACTACCGGCGACGGCCGCACGCATTACGGCGGCCTGCTCGCCGCGGAGTTGGACGATGGCCAACTCACCCTGCGCCTCTCCCCAGACGCCGCCGGAACGATCGGAATCGCCGAGATCACCACTGTCCGGCTCGACGTCGACGCTGCCTCGCTTTCTGCCTTTCGAGACGGTCTGCCGCTGGTCGTGAACTGGGGCCGCAGCCACGACATTCCGACGCTGCGCGGCTTTGATTGTCCTGGCGCCGGTTGATCGGCCGAAGCTGAGGCGGATCTCCTCGTCGGGCAGTTGTAGACCGTCCGGGGAGGCTGGTAGCCCTTGTGGTGCCCGGCGAGGGGATCCGCAGCGGCATCTCTGAGGAGGGTCGGGGTTCGGGGCGGAGCCCGAGGTCTTCGAGGTCTTGTCGTCCGCCAATGTGGCCGGCCGGCCCGGCCGATGCCGGCCGGAGGTCGCCAGCAGGCCGGGGCCGGGCCGGCGCGCCGCTTGCGGGCCGCCTTGACCGGGCACGGAAGACCAAAGATCACTCCGGAGGGGCACGCAACGGGCACGCGGGGGAGTCCGGACCGTCCAACGGGAGAGAAAAGCGGCCCTGACCTGCCCGGACTTCCATCGATGACCTTGATAACGGGCAAAACTGTAAATCCGTTGCGAAAGCTACAGAGGTTCGAATCCTCTACCCGCCACCAGGTGCAGGGACGCCCCGTGAGCTACGTGCTCCGGGGCCTTTCTCGTGGGGCCGGTGAGCCGTCTCGGGTCGTACCCGAGCGGCAATTCGCATTTCGGTCCGCCGGTCGCCGGGCCGCTGCGACGATGAGCGCGTGCAGCCCCACCGGCGCCCCGGCGCCGGGTGACGCGAACGGGCAGGTGGAGAGCATGTCCAACGGCAACGACGTCCGTCCCTTCCGGCTCGACACGTCGGACGAAGCGCTCGCCGACCTGCGCCGCCGGATCGAGGCCACGCGCTGGCCGAGCCGGGAGCTGGTCGACGACCGCTCCCAGGGCGTGCAGCTGGCGACGGTCCAGGAGCTGGCCCGCTACTGGACCACCGGCTACGACTGGCGCGCGTGCGAGGCGAAGCTGAACGCGCTGCCGCAGTTCACGACCTCCATCGACGGCGTCGAGATCCACTTCATCCACGTGCGGTCGAAGCACGAGGACGCCCTGCCGCTGATCATGACGCACGGCTGGCCGGGGTCGGTCGTCGAGCTGCTCGGGTCCGTCGGTCCGCTCACCGACCCGACGGCGCACGGCGGCACGCCGGAGGACGCGTTCCACCTGGTGCTGCCGTCCCTACCCGGCTACGGCTTCTCGGGCGAGCCGACCGAGCCCGGCTGGGACGCCAACCGCATGGCAGGCGCGTGGGCGAAGTTGATGGACCGCCTGGGCTACCCGCGCTACGTCGCGCAGGGCGGCGACGTGGGCGCCGCCGTCACGGACGCGATGGGCCGCCAGGGGCCCGAAGGGCTGCTCGGCATCCACCTCACCCTGCTGGCCGGGGCGATCGGCATCAAGGACAAGCTGCCGGCGAACACCGAGCAGGAGCGCGCGGCGCACGGCGCGCTCGACACCTTCATGAAGGACGGCTTCGGCTATTTCCTTGAGCAGTCCACCCGGCCGCAGACGATTGGCTACTCGCTGCTGGACTCACCCGTCGGGCTGGCGGCATGGATGCTCGACCACGACACGGACAGCTACTACAAGATCGCCCGCGCGTTCGTCGACGGCGAGCCCGTGGGCGGTCTCACCCGGGACAGCGTCGTCGACAACATCACGCTCTACTGGCTGACGGGCACCGGCGCCTCCTCCGCCCGGTGGTACTGGGAGTTCGGCCGGTTCCAGGCCGCGGCCGCGGCGTCCGGCCAGGCTCCTCCGCCGGTTTCGGTGCCGGTCGGCTTCACGGCGTTCCCCGGTGAGCTCTGGGTTGCCCCGCGTGGCTGGGTCGAGGCGGTCTACCCCGGCCTCGCCTACTACAACGAGGTCGAGAAGGGCGGCCACTTCGCCGCCTGGGAGGAGCCGGAGCTGTTCGCGACCGAGGTGCGGGCCGCGTTCCGGCCGCTGCGGCAGTCCTGAGGCGCTCCGGTCCCGTCGCCGCTCCTGGCTCGGTGAGCCGCGGCCCACGGCCGCGGTCGTCCGGGCCGCTCCGTCCGAAGGCCGACTGTCGCCGGGGCGGGGCCCGCCATTTGGATGGAATTGACCTGGATCATCCTCTGGCGTTCTGGCCGGGGGGAGGTATGGTGGTCTATGCCCCGGGGTGGATGCCGTCCTCCGGGTCTACTGGATGATGTCGCGGCGTCGCAGCGGGTGAACGGGGCTTTTGGGTGGCTTGATCGGTTCGCGTTGAAGGTCGGAATCCGCAGTGGACGGAACGGTCGACGGTCAGTCACACCTCTGATCTGGCTAGGCGTCCCTGGGGGTCTGGACCGAACGGCGGAACCTTCGCGACGGTCGGATCTGGCCTGCTCCCACGACTTTTCTGGGTGCCGGCCCTGTGGCACGATCGTGGAACCTCCACCATCCCTGTGAACTATCCCCGACAGGAGAGCGGACATGTCTGGTCGAAGGCTGGGCCGGCTGCTTGGCTCAATGCTGGCAATCGCCGCCGTGGCGAGCGGCATCCTCGTCGGCGCTGGCCCGGAGCTGGGAGACGCGCAGACCGCTGACGTCATCTGGAACATGCCTGCGGTGCGCTGACGGGCACCGTCCGATCTGAGCCGGACGACGGGTCGACGGAAGGGGCGGCATGTCGGGACAGCCCCCCAAGGGCTCGCGTTCGAATGACCACGCCTGGCTGATCACAGCACCGCTGGTGCTGTTCGCCGTCGTCTGCTCGACGGTCACCGGGCTGGCCAACCACCACCCGTTCGGCGGCTGGCCGCTGGCGGTGCTGCTGCTGGTGGCCATGGTGGCCGCCGGGCTGCCGGTGCTCAACTTCACCGTCCGGCGTCAGTCGCTCGGCGTCACGCTCACCGAGATCCCGCTGGTCCTCGCGTTCTACCTGACCCGTCCGTTGACGGTCGTGGTCATCTACACCGCCGCGGCGGTCATCACCCATCTGTGGCACCGGATGGGCACGACCAAACTCTGGTTCAACGTCGCCCGCGCCGCTGCCGGCTCCTCGCTCGCCGTGCTGGTGCTTCAGGCGCTCCCGCCGGTCGAGGGGATCGGCCCCCGCACCTGGCTGACGCTCTTCACCGCCGCGATCATGGTCAACGTCGTCAGCATCACCTCGGTGGCCGGCGTCTACACCCTGTTGCAGGGGTGGCAGACCGGCCGCGAGGCGTTCCGCAAGTCGCCGTCGGCCCTTCTCTCCGCGTCGATCAACATCGTCGCGGGTCTGATCATCCTGATCCTGATCACCTCCACCTGGTGGTCGCTGCTCCTGCTCGCGGCGCTGATCGCCGCGCTGACCCTGGTCTACCGGGCGTACACGCAGTTCTTCCGGCAGCACCGCACCCTCGCCGACATGTACGAGCTGAGCCGGGCGGTCAGCGGCAGCGGCCAGGACGGCACTCTCGCCGATGCCCTGCTGGGCCGGGTCCGGGCCCTGCTTCAGGCGGAATACGCGACCCTCTGGCTGCCCGCCCAGGGCCGGCACCCCGAAGTGCTGCTGACCTCCCGGATCGCCGACACGGGGCTGCTCGACGTGGCCCCCACCCCCGCCGCGCTGCGGGAGCGGGTCCGCCGGCAGGGCAGCACCCTCGTCCTGGGCCGGGGCCCCGTGGCCGACGCCGAGCTGCGTACCGCCCTCTCCGAGCAGCGGGTGAAGGACGTCATCGCGGTCCCGCTGCGCTCGGGGCCCGTGGTCATCGGCACCCTAGAGGTGGCCAACCGGCTCGGCGCCAGCAACTCCTTCGGCCGCACGGACGTCCCGCTGCTGGAGACCGTCGCCGCCCACGCCGCCGTCGCCCTGGAGAACTCCCGGCTCGTCGACCGGCTGCGGCACGACGCCGAGCACGACGCGCTGACCAAGCTGCCGAACCGCCGGCGGGTCACCGCGGCGGTGGCCGAGGCGGTCCGGATCGCGGCGCCCGGCGACGTGGTGGCCCTGCTGCTCTTCGACGTCGACCGCCTGCGCCAGGTCAACGAGTCGCTCGGCCATGCGGCCGGCGACAAGGTCCTCGTCGAGGTGGCCGAGCGGCTGCGCGCCTGCGCGCCCTCCTCCGCCCTCGTCGGTCGGGCCGGCGGCGACGAGTTCCTCGTGACGCTGCGGCTGGAGAGCACCGAGGCGGCGCTGGAGCTGGCCGGCCAGCTGCGCGAGCAGATCCGCGACGAAATGGTCTTCGACGCGCTCACCCTGGACGTGGACACCGTGGTGGGTGTGGCCGTCCACCCCGACCACGGCAGCGACGCGGCGGCCCTGCTCCAGCGGGTCGACCTGGCCGCCACGGCCGCCAAGTCGGTCCCGGGCAGCGTCCAGCTCTACAGCCCGGCGCTGGAGTCCCGGTCGCTGCGCCGGCTGGGCCTCGCCGGTGACCTGCGCCGAGCCTTGGACGACGGAGAGCTGGAGGTCTACTTCCAGCCCAAGGTCACGCTGCGGGACCGGCGCCTGGTCGGCGTGGAGTGCCTGGCCCGCTGGGAGCACCCGGCGCACGGCACGGTGGTCCCGGACGACTTCGTGGCGGTGGCCGAGCACACCGGCCAGCTCGGCCGGCTCACCGAGTTCGTGCTGCGGGAGAGCCTGCGGCGCAGCCGGGACTGGAGCCACGGCGAGCAGACGCTCGCCATCTCGGTCAACCTCGCCGCCCGCACGCTCACCGACCAGCACTTCCCGGCCCTGGTGCGGGATCTGCTGGAGGAATACGGCGTGCCGGCGCAGCGGCTCACCCTGGAGATCACCGAGGCCGGCGTGCTGGACGGCACCGAACGTCCCATCCCGACCCTGAAGCGCCTCCGCGACCTCGGTGTCCGCCTCTCGGTGGACGACTTCGGCACCGGCAACTCGTCCCTGGCCCAGCTGCGCCGGCTGCCCGTGCACGAGGTCAAGGTGGACCGCTCGTTCGTGCAGGGGATGGCCACCGACCCGGGCGACCTGGCCATCGTCAACGCCGTGGTGACGCTGTCGCAGCAGTTCGGCCTGGCCGTGGTGGCCGAGGGCGTGGAGAGCGAGCTGACCCTGGAGCTGCTCCAGGACATCGGCTGCGAGATCGGCCAGGGCTTCCTGTTCAGCCGGCCCCTGCCGTACGAGCGGTTGGAGGCCTGGTTCGGCGCCCAAGTCGACCCCGAGACGATCGCGGCGGGCGAGCTTCCCCGCCTGCGGGTCGTGCCCTGAGCTGCGCGGACGCGACAACGGGGGATCCGATTTCACCTCGGCGGCGGGGTCGTGTACTGTTTCCTCTGCGCGACACCCCACGGGGTGATCGGGTAGGCCCCCTTAGCTCAGTCGGCAGAGCGTCTCCATGGTAAGGAGAAGGTCTACGGTTCGATTCCGTAAGGGGGCTCAGAGGGTCCGGCTGGACCCGCCACGGCGGTGTAGCTCAGATGGCAGAGCAAGCGGCTCATAATCGCTGTGTCGCCGGTTCAAGTCCGGCCACCGCTACTCTCGTCCTCCGGGTCCGCCCGGGTGGTCGGTGGGATGGGCGCCACAGGCGCCCACTTTGCATGTCCGCGTAGTCAGTGCGTAGGCTGATGCGCCGTAGTTGTTATCCGTGAGCGAGGAAGGCACTCCGCCGTGGCGAAGGCGACCGATGTCCGGCCGAAGATCACTTTGGCGTGTGTGGAGTGCAAGGAGCGCAACTACATCACGCGCAAGAACCGTCGTAACGACCCGGACCGCATCGAGCTGAAGAAGTTCTGCCCCCGGGACGGCAAGCACACCATCCACCGCGAGACCCGCTGACCCACGGCCGGCACCGCCGGCCCGCAGACAGCTTCCGAACGCCGGTCCGCACGGACGGCGGCCCCAGATGGCCGACCGCCCGTACGGATCGGCGTTCGTGCTTCCCGTGTAGGTTCGCGGCATGTCCCTGGACCCGTCCTTCGTCGGCCGGACCTATCCGCCGACCGCCCCCTACCAGGTGGGCCGAGAAAAGATCCGCGAGTTCGCCACCGCCATCGGGGCGACCGACCCGGCGCATCACGACCCGGCGGCCGCCCGGGCGCTCGGCCACCCCGACGTGGTGGCCCCGCCGACCTTCCCGGTGATCGTGACCATGGCCGCCAGCCAGCAGATCGTCGAGGACCCGGCGCTGGGCGTCGACTACAGCCGGGTGGTGCACGGCGACCAGCGCTTCGCGTACACCCGGCCGGTGGTGGCCGGGGACGAGCTGGTCTGCGTGAACACCATCGAGGAGGTCACCAACCGGGGCGGGCACGGCTTCCTGACCACCCGCACCGACGTGAGCACCGTCGCCGGTGAGCCGGTGGTCGCCGTCTGGTCCAAGATCGTCGTACGCGGGGAGGCCTGAGGAGATGGAGCTGCCCACCCAGACGTTCCGGGTGACCCGTGCGGACCTGGTCCGCTACGCGGGCGCCTCGGGCGACTTCAACCCGATCCACTGGAGTGACCGGACCGCCACGAAGGTGGGCCTGCCCGGGGTGATCGCCCACGGCATGTTCACCATGGCCCTGGTCGGCCGGGCGGTCACCACCTGGGCCGGTGCGCCGGACGCGGTGGTCGACTTCAACGTCCGCTTCACCCGCCCGGTGGTCGTGCCGGACACCGACGAGGGCGCCGAGGTCGAGGTCTCCGCGGTGGTCAAGGAGGTCACCGATGACGGCCTGACCAGGCTCGACATCACCGCGACCTGCCTGGGAGAGAAGGTGCTGTCGCAGGCTCGCGCGACCGTCCGGACACCTCGCTGAGGATCCGTTCGACGCGCGAGGGGTGGACCGGTTGGGAAAGTCGCACGACTACCCGTACACTGGTCCGCCGTGGGGCAAGTGACCCCTGCTCGGCACCTCGTGTCCGGGTGGGGTGAGTTGCCGCACAGGGGTGTAGCTCAATTGGCAGAGCAGCGGTCTCCAAAACCGCAGGCTGCAGGTTCAAGTCCTGTCACCCCTGCGCCTCAGGCCTGACCGTTCCCGTGGGTCGCGCCGCCGCACAGCGGCGCCCGGCCCGTGGTGGTGGCATCGGCGGGGTTGGTTCCGAGGCATTCGGGGCCCTCCCGGTCGGTCCGCCGGCCGCGGCCCGTCGCGGGACGGTTGGTCCGGCCGGCGTGACCACACGCCGCGCACGCCGCCCGGCGTGCGACCCGATATCCCGCACGGAGGGCGAAGTGGCCGAGAGCAAGCGGCGCGGCGAGGACGCCGGCGACGAGCGTCTGGACGACGACGCGACCGTCGACGGTGTGGCCGACGACGACGCCACCGACGCGGACGAGTCTGTCTCCCGGGGCGGCACCGCCACGCGCAAGCGGGCCCGCGCCGATTCCACCGAGGGGCGGAAGACCCGTAGGGACACCGAGCGGATCGGGCTGTTCGCCCGCATCGCGCGGTTCTTCCGCGAGGTCGTGGCCGAACTGCGTAAGGTCATCTGGCCGACCCGCAAGGAGCTGCTGACCTACACGGCCGTGGTGGTCACCTTCGTCGCGGTGATGTTGGCGATCGTGGCCGGCCTGGACTACGGCTTCGCGAAGGCAGTGCTGTGGGTCTTCGGCAACCCGAGCTGACCTGCGGACAGCGATAGTGACGGAAGTGAGCGAGCGTGCCTGAGTACGACGAGACCGCCGAGACCCCGGACGAGCAGTCCACGGTGGCGACGGCGGCCAACGATGAGTCGGTCGAGGCCGCCAGCGAGCCGGAGTTCCCGACCACCGAGCCCGCGCCGGACGAGGACTTCGACCCGGTCGCCGAGCTGCGCCAGAAGCTGCGCTACGCCCCGGGCGACTGGTACGTGGTGCACTCGTACGCCGGCTACGAGAACAAGGTCAAGACCAACCTCGAGACCCGGATCACCTCCCTCGACATGGAGGACTTCATCTACCAGGTCGAGGTGCCGACCCGGGAAGAGGTCGAGGTCAAGAACGGCAAGCGGTCGCAGGTCCAGGCGAAGGTCTTCCCGGGCTACATCCTGGTCCGGATGGAGCTGACCGCCGAGTCCTACTCCTGCGTCCGGAACACCCCGGGGGTCACCGGCTTCGTCGGCGCGACCGACCGGGCCGACCGGCCGGCGCCACTGAGCCTCGACGAGGTGCTCAAGTGGCTGGCCCCGGCGGTCGAGACCGAGCAGAAGAAGGCGAAGCCCGAGGTCAAGGTCCTCGACTTCGAGGTCGGCGACTCGGTCACCGTCACCGACGGCGCCTTCGCCTCGCTGCCGGCGACGATCAGCGAGATCAACGCCGACCAGCAGAAGCTCAAGGTCCTGGTGTCGATCTTCGGCCGGGAGACCCCGGTCGAGCTCAACTTCAACCAGGTCGCCAAGATCTGACGTACGTCCGCACCGGCGGTGGGCCTCCGGGCCGGCCGCCGGTGCGCCGTTTCCGCGGCCCGCCGGACCTCGGCGGCAAGGGTGGCGGAAGGCTGCGCTACCCTAGAACGTCGGCTGTCCGCACCGCGCTGACCGTGCGCGCCCGCGGGCCGGCGAAAATCCCAGTTCCAAGCCCCAGGAAGAGACATGCCTCCGAAGAAGAAGCTCGTCAAGACGTTCACGCTTCAGCTGCCGGCGGGCCAGGCCACCCCGGCGCCGCCGGTCGGCCCCGCGCTCGGCCAGCACGGCGTGAACATCATGGAGTTCTGCAAGTCCTACAACGCGCAGACCGAGTCCCAGCGGGGCGACATCGTCCCCGCCGAGATCAGCGTCTACGAGGACCGCACCTTCACCTTCGTGCTGAAGACCCCGCCCGCCGCCCGGCTGCTGATCAAGGCCGCCGGCGTGCAGAAGGGCTCGGGCGTCCCGCACACGCAGAAGGTCGGCTCGGTGACCCGCGCCCAGCTCCGGGAGATCGCCGAGAAGAAGATGGCGGACCTGAACGCCAACGACATCGACCAGGCCGAGAAGATCATCGCCGGCACCGCCCGGTCGATGGGCCTGACCGTCGCCGACTGACCTCGTAGCACCGCTCCACCCGATCCGTTCGTGGGAGGGCCGCGGAGTCGCGGGCCCGCCATAGACCACAGGAGTTACCAGAAATGCAGCGCAGCAAGAGCTACCGCAAGGCCGCCGAG
Organism: Micromonospora sp. A3M-1-15; assembly: GCF_024213425.1. Lineage (NCBI taxonomy): Bacteria > Bacillati > Actinomycetota > Actinomycetes > Micromonosporales > Micromonosporaceae > Micromonospora > Micromonospora sp. A3M-1-15. The sequence continues at coordinate 525,888 of NZ_JANAVK010000002.1, forward strand.
GTCATCGACCGGTCGAAGCTCTACACCCCCGCCGAGGCCGTCAAGCTGGCCAAGGAGACCACCAACGTCAAGTTCGACGCCACGGTCGAGGTCGCCATGCGCCTCGGCGTCGACCCCCGCAAGGCGGACCAGATGGTCCGCGGCACGGTCAACCTGCCGCACGGCACCGGTAAGACCGCCCGCGTGATCGTGTTCGCCGCCGGCGCGAAGGCCGAGGAGGCCGCCGCCGCGGGTGCGGACGAGGTGGGCACCGACGAGCTGGTCGCCCGTATCCAGGGCGGTTGGCTGGACTTCGACGCGGCGATCGCCACCCCGGACCAGATGGCCAAGATCGGCCGGATCGCGCGGATCCTGGGCCCGCGCGGCCTCATGCCGAACCCGAAGACCGGCACGGTGACCATGGACGTCACCAAGGCCGTCTCGGACATCAAGGGCGGTAAGATCACCTTCCGGGTGGACAAGCACTCCAACCTCCACCTGATCATCGGCAAGGCCTCGTTCTCCGAGACCCAGCTGGTCGACAACTACGCGGCGGTGCTGGACGAGGTGCTGCGCTCGAAGCCGTCCGCGGCCAAGGGCACGTACCTGAAGAAGGTCACCCTCACCACCACCATGGGCCCGGGTGTCCCGATCGACCCGAAGCTGGTGAAGAACCTCAGCGAGGCCACGACCGAGGCCTGAGCACGGCTGCCCTGACGGGGCCCCGCCACCACCGGTGGCGGGGCCCCGTCCGTCTGTCCGGTGTGGCAGGCTCGGCGCATGCGGCTGGAAGGCGTCTGGCTGCGGTACCAGCGGCGCGGCCCGTGGGTGCTGCGGGAAACCGACGTGGCGATCGGCCCGGGCGAGGTGGCGGTGGTGCTCGGGCGCAACGGGGTGGGCAAGTCCACCCTGCTCCACCTCGCCGCCGGCGTGCTGCGGCCCACGCGGGGCCGGGTGGTCGACCGGCCCGCCGCCGTCGGCTGGGTGCCGGAGCGCTTCCCCGCCGACCAGCCCTTCACCGTGGGCGCCTACCTCGCCGCGATGGCCCGGGTGGCCGGCCTGCCCGGCGCCGAGGCCGAGCGGGCGGTGCGGCGCTGGGTCGACCGGCTCGGCCTGGCGCGCTTCCACGGGGTGCGGCTGCCCGAGCTGTCCAAGGGCACCGCGCAGAAGGTCGGCCTGGCCCAGGCGCTGCTCCGCCCGCCCGGCCTGCTCGTCCTCGACGAGCCCTGGGAGGGGCTGGACGCCGCCGCCCGCGAACTTGTGCCCGAGGTGGTCGACGAGGTGCTGGCCGACGGCGGCACGGTGCTGGTCAGCGACCACCGCGGCGAGACCGTCCGGCTCCCCGGCGCCCGGCACTGGTCGGTCGCCGACGGCACGGTCACCGAGGCGGCGCCGCCCGGGGCCACGGCCACCGTCGTGGTCGAGCTGTCGGTCCCGGCCGCCGGGGTCGCCGCCGCCGTCGCCCGGTTGCGCGCCGACGGCCACCACGTCCTTCGGGTACGCGACCACGCCGTCCCGCCCCCCGCCACGCGACCCGGGTCCGACTCCCCGCCCTGCGCCGCTGCCGAGGGCCTTCTCTCCGAGGCCGGACCGCCCGGCGAGCGCGGCCGGCCGGCTCCCGCCCCCGGTGAGGCCCCCCTGTCCGGCGCGCCCGGCGGCTCCGGTCCCGCCTCGGAGGTGGCCCGGTGATCGCCCTGGTCCGGCTGCGGCTGGCCGGCTTCCTGCGTACCGGAAGGGCGCTGGCCCCGGTGCTGGCCGGCCTGCTCGCCCTCGGCGTCCTCTACGGCGGCGGCCGGGCCCAGCCCGCGGAGGCCTACGGCGTCTCGGCGGTGGTGCTCTTCCCGGTGCTGGCCTGGCAGACCAAGATCCTGCTCGACGTCGAGCCCGACGTGCAGCGCCGGCTGGCCCGGGTGGTCCTCGGCCCGGCCCGGGAGCGGGCCGCCGGCCTGCTCGCGGCGGCCGTGGCCGGCCTCGGCACGGTGGCCGTCGCGCTGGTCTTCCCCTGGCTGGTCGGCGGGGTGACCGGCCCGGCCGGGCCGGGGGACCGGCCGCTGGTCGAGGGGCTGGCGCTCGGTCTCTGGGCCCACCTGCTGGCCCTGCCGGCGGCGGTCGGGCTGGGCGCCCTGGCCTGCCGGGCGATCACCCGCAGCGCCGGCTACGGCGTCGCCGTGCTCACCCTCGGCGGGGTGGGCGCGCTGGTCCTGGGCCTCTCCGGCTCGGTGGCGCCCTGGCTGGCGCCCCCGGTGCTGCCCACCGCCCGGGCGCTGGCCGGCCCGCTCGCGGCCCCCACCGGCCTGCTGCTGACCGCCTGGGCGCTGGTTTGGGCGGCCGTGGTGCTGGCCGGCTACGCCTGGGGCCGCCGGAGCCGCGCCTGAGTGACCGGGAGCACTCCGGGGGCGATTTGGCGGTAACGGGACACGTCGCGTAACCTTTGGCGCGTAGTTCCACCCAGAGACCGCTGGTCACCGTGCCCTGGCACGGTCGAAGGTCCCGCGATGACGGGCGACCCGCGCAGGGCGGCAAGCGAAACTCGGTGCTGTACGTGGTCCGCCGACCGCGTCCACGGTGCCGGCCCTCGCCCCGTGCGCCCTGCGCCGGGGCTTTTCTCGTTGTCGTGATGCCTCCGCCGCCGTCGCGAGCGTCCGCTCGTCGCCGGCGTACCAGCTCCGAGCAACGAGAGAGGAGGGACATGGCGGACAAGCCGATCCGGGCCGACAAGGCCACGGCCGTCGCCGAGCTGACCGAGAGCTTCCGCAACGCGGGGGCGACCGTGCTGACCGAGTACCGCGGGCTCACGGTTTCGCAGCTCACCCAGCTGCGGCGCTCGCTCGGCAAGGAGACCAGCTACACGGTCGCGAAGAACACGCTTGCCAAGCGTGCCGCGACCGATGCGGGCATCTCCGGCCTCGACGAGCTGTTCTCCGGTCCTACCGCGCTGACTTTCGTTTCGGGCGACGTCGTCGAGGCGGCGAAGGGGCTTCGCGACTTCGCGAAGGCCAACCCGAAGCTCGTCATCAAGGGCGGTGTCTTCGAGGGCAAGGCCATTTCCGCGGCCGAGGTCACGAAGCTCGCCGACCTGGAGTCCCGTGAGGTGCTGCTGGCCAAGCTGGCCGGCGCGATGAAGGGCAACCTGAGCAAGGCCGCGGCCCTGTTCCAGGCTCCGCTCTCCAAGGCTGCCCGCGCGGCGGCCGCCCTGGCGGACAAGCGCGAGAAGGAGGGCGCCGAGGCGGCCTGAGGCCCCGCGGCGCACCCACGTTCTTAGTTTTCACTTTCAGAAAGGACGCCAGACATGGCGAAGCTCAGCACCGACGAGCTGCTCGACGCGTTCAAGGAGATGACGCTGATCGAGCTCTCCGAGTTCGTGAAGCAGTTCGAGGAGACCTTCGAGGTCACCGCCGCGGCTCCGGTCGCGATGGCCGCCGCCGCCCCGGGTGCCGCCCCGGCCGAGGCCGAGCCGGAGAAGGACGAGTTCGACGTCATCCTCGACGCCGACGGTGGCAAGAAGATCCAGGTCATCAAGGTCGTGCGCGAGCTGACCGGCCTGGGCCTCAAGGAGGCCAAGGACCTGGTCGAGGCCGCTCCGAAGGCCGTCCTGGAGAAGGCCAACAAGGAGACCGCCGAGAAGGCCAAGGCCAAGCTCGAGGGCGAGGGCGCCAAGGTCACCCTCAAGTGACCTTGAGTTCGACCTGACGCGCGTCCGGCTCACGTGAGTCGGGGCACATCGCGTCGCGGCGGGCGGCGATCCGGGAACCGGATCGCCGCCCGCCGTGTTGGTGCTACCGGTGGCAGCGGCGTGAGCAGGGCGTCCGCGTCCGGCGTACCGGGGTCACGGCGGTGTCTGTCGGTAGCCCGTCGGTGGGAAAGACACCCCGAGCGGTAACCGGCCCTTGACGCGGCACGGGCCCGACAGGCACGCTGACACCAGCAAGACCTTCCGCGCTTGCAACGGCCGCCTCTCGGGTAAGGCAACGGCAGCACCACCGCCGCTGCGCCTGAGCGGACCGGCAGGAACGTCGCGTTCCGAGCAGCCCGGTTGACCCGGTTTTCCGAGGTCCCGAGGCAAGTTCCGCGACGACCTGCGGGGTGGGCTGGACAGCGGTTAGCCTCTCGGCTACACTGCTAGTTTGCGCTGCATTCCGACTTGACCCCTGCTCGGAAATGTCCGTTTACGGATATTTCTGGTGGGGTCATTGGAGTGCACGCGTACCAGCCGTTCTGCAGCACCGGTCCTCGGAAGGACGCATCTTGGCAGCTTCCCGCCCTGCGAAGACCAGTCGTACGTCGAGCGCATTCGCGCCCCGCCGAGTTTCTTTCGGTCGGATTACCGAACACCTCGAGGTCCCCAACCTCCTTGCCATCCAGAACGAGTCCTTCGACTGGCTCGTCGGCAACGAGGCTTGGCAGGGCCGGTCGGCGGACGACCCGCACGCACGCTCGGGTCTCGCGGAGATCCTCGACGAGATCAGTCCCATTGAGGACTTCTCCGGCACCATGTCGCTTTCCTTCTCGGCTCCGCGCTTCGACGAGGTCAAGGCCTCGATCGAGGAGTGCAAGGAGAAGGACCTGACCTACTGCGCCCCGCTGTTCGTGACCGCGGAGTTCACCAACAACACCACTGGCGAGATCAAGAGCCAGACGGTGTTCATGGGTGACTTCCCGATGATGACGCCGAAGGGCACCTTCATCATCAACGGCACCGAGCGCGTCGTGGTCAGCCAGCTCGTCCGCTCGCCGGGCGTCTACTTCGACAAGCAGCCGGACAAGACCTCCGACCGCGACCTCTCCAGCGTCAAGGTGATCCCGAGCCGGGGCGCCTGGCTGGAGTTCGACATCGACAAGCGCGACACGGTTGGCGTCCGCATCGACCGCAAGCGCCGGCAGGCCGTCACCGTCCTGCTCAAGGCCATCGGGTGGTCTGCGGAGCAGATCCGCGAGAAGTTCGGCTGGTCCGAGCTCATGATGACCACGCTCGAGAAGGACCACATCGCCGGGCAGGACGAGGCGCTGCTCGACATCTACCGGAAGCTCCGCCCTGGCGAGCCGCCGACCCGCGAGAACGCCCAGACCCTGCTCGACAACCTCTTCTTCAACCCGAAGCGGTACGACGTCGCCAAGGTCGGGCGTTACAAGTTCAACAAGAAGCTCGAGCTGGACGTGCCGATCACCACCGGCACGCTGACCGAGGACGACATCGTCGCCACCGTGGAGTACCTCTGCCGGCTGCACGCCGGTGAGGAGGGCTACGAGGCCGACGACATCGACCACTTCGGCAACCGGCGCCTGCGTACCGTGGGCGAGCTGATCCAGAACCAGGTCCGGGTCGGTCTCTCCCGCATGGAGCGGGTCGTCCGCGAGCGGATGACCACCCAGGACGTCGAGGCGATCACGCCGCAGACCCTGATCAACATCCGCCCGGTGGTGGCGGCGATCAAGGAGTTCTTCGGCACGTCGCAGCTGTCCCAGTTCATGGACCAGACCAACCCGCTGGCGGGCCTGACCCACCGGCGCCGGCTGAGCGCGCTCGGCCCGGGTGGTCTGTCCCGGGAGCGGGCCGGCTTCGAGGTCCGTGACGTGCACCCGTCCCACTACGGCCGGATGTGCCCGATCGAGACGCCGGAAGGCCCGAACATCGGCCTGATCGGCGCGCTCTCCACCTTCGCCCGGGTCAACCCGTTCGGCTTCATCGAGACGCCGTACCGGAAGGTCGTCGACGGTCGGGTCACCGACCAGATCGACTACCTGACCGCGGACGAGGAGGACCGGTTCGTCAAGGCGCAGGCCAACGCCCCGCTGAAGTCGGACGGGTCGTTCGCCGAGGACCGCGTCCTGGTCCGCCGTAAGGGTGGCGAGACCGAGGACGTGGCGCCGTCGGCCGTCGACTACATGGACGTGTCGCCGCGGCAGATGACCTCGGTCGCGACCGCGATGATCCCGTTCCTCGAGCACGACGACGCCAACCGCGCGCTCATGGGCGCGAACATGCAGCGTCAGGCGGTGCCGCTGGTCAAGGCCGAGGCGCCGCTGGTGGGCACGGGCATGGAGTACCGCGCGGCCGTGGACGCCGGTGACGTCGTCGTCGCCGAGGTCGGCGGTGTGGTCGAGGACCTCTGCGCGGACTACATCACGGTCCACCAGGACGACGGCCACCGCCGGACGTACCTGCTGCACAAGTTCCGCCGCTCCAACGCCGGCTCCTGCGTCAACCAGAAGCCGGTCGTCTTCGAGGGCGACCGCGTCGAGGCCGGCCAGGTCATCGCCGACGGTCCGTGCACCGACGAGGGCGAGATGGCGCTCGGGCGCAACCTGCTCGTGGCGTTCATGTGCTGGGAGGGCCACAACTACGAGGACGCGATCATCCTGTCGCAGCGCCTCGTGCAGCAGGACGTGCTCACCTCGATCCACATCGAGGAGCACGAGGTCGACGCCCGGGACACCAAGCTCGGCCCGGAGGAGATCACCCGCGACATCCCGAACGTCAGCGAGGAGATGCTCGCCGACCTCGACGAGCGCGGCATCATCCGGATCGGCGCCGAGGTCGTCCCCGGCGACATCCTGGTCGGCAAGGTCACGCCCAAGGGCGAGACCGAGCTGACCCCCGAGGAGCGGCTGCTCCGCGCGATCTTCGGTGAGAAGGCGCGCGAGGTCCGTGACACCTCGCTGAAGGTGCCGCACGGCGAGACCGGCACGGTCATCGGCGTGCGTACCTTCTCCCGCGAGGACGGCGACGAGCTGCCCCCGGGCGTGAACGAGCTGGTCCGGGTCTACGTGGCCCAGAAGCGCAAGATCCAGGACGGTGACAAGCTCGCGGGCCGCCACGGCAACAAGGGCGTCATCTCCAAGATCCTGCCGATCGAGGACATGCCGTTCCTGGAGGACGGCACCCCGGTCGACATCGTGCTGAACCCGCTCGGTGTGCCGTCCCGGATGAACATCGGCCAGGTCCTGGAGACCCACCTCGGGTGGGTGGCCAAGACGGGCTGGAGCGTGGACGGCGACGACGAGGAGTGGAAGCGCCAGCTCCGCTCGATCGAGGCGCACGAGTCCGAGCCGGACACCAACGTGGCCACTCCGGTCTTCGACGGTGCCCGCGAGGAGGAGATCTCCGGTCTGCTGGGGTCGACCCTGCCCAACCGGGACGGCAAGCAGCTGATCGGGCGCACCGGCAAGGCGCAGCTGTTCGACGGTCGCTCCGGTGAGCCGCTGCCGGACCCGATCGCGGTCGGCTACGTCTACATCCTGAAGCTCAACCACCTGGTCGACGACAAGATCCACGCCCGGTCGACCGGCCCGTACTCGATGATCACGCAGCAGCCGCTGGGTGGTAAGGCGCAGTTCGGTGGCCAGCGCTTCGGTGAGATGGAGTGCTGGGCCATGCAGGCGTACGGCGCCGCCTACGCCCTGCAGGAGCTGCTGACCATCAAGTCCGACGACGTCCTCGGCCGGGTGAAGGTCTACGAGGCGATCGTCAAGGGCGAGAACATCCCCGAGCCGGGCATCCCGGAGTCGTTCAAGGTGCTGCTCAAGGAGCTGCAGTCGCTGTGCCTCAACGTCGAGGTGCTCTCCAGCGACGGCGTTGCCCTGGAGATGCGTGAGACCGACGACGAGGTGTTCCGGGCCGCGGAGGAGCTGGGCATCGACCTGTCCCGGCGCGAGCCGAGCTCGGTCGAAGAGGTCTGAGGCGAGCGGTCGGGAGCCGGTCCGCCGGCTCCCGACCCCGCCCGTTAGCTAAGCAGTACAGACGACGACATAGGGGACATAGTGCTCGACGTCAACTTCTTCGACGAGCTGCGCATCGGTCTCGCCACCGCCGACGACATCCGTCAGTGGTCCCACGGCGAGGTCAAGAAGCCCGAGACCATCAACTACCGCACCCTGAAGCCGGAAAAGGACGGGCTCTTCTGCGAGAAGATCTTCGGTCCGCAGCGGGACTGGGAGTGCTACTGCGGTAAGTACAAGCGGGTCCGCTTCAAGGGCATCATCTGCGAGCGCTGCGGCGTCGAGGTGACCCGCTCCAAGGTTCGCCGGGAGCGGATGGGTCACATCGAGCTGGCCGCTCCGGTGACCCACATCTGGTACTTCAAGGGCGTGCCGAGCCGGCTGGGCTACCTGCTGGACCTCGCCCCGAAGGACCTCGAAAAGATCATCTACTTCGCCTCGTACGTCGTGACGAGCGTGGACGCCGAAGCGCGTCACCGTGACCTCTCGACCATCGAGAACGAGATCCTGGCCGAGAAGCGGCAGGCCGAGAACAGCCGCGACTCGGAGATCGAGAAGCGGGCCGCCAAGCTCGAGGCCGACCTGGCCGAGCTGGAGGCCGAGGGCGCGAAGGCGGACGTCCGGCGCAAGGTCAAGGAGGGCGGAGAGCGCGAGATGCGCCAGATCCGCGACCGGGCCCAGCGCGAGATCGACCGCCTCGACGAGGTCCTCGACACCTTCCGCAAGCTCGAGCCGAAGCAGCTGGTCACCGACGAGCTGCTCTACCGCGAGCTGCGCGACCGCTTCGGCGAGTACTTCACCGGCAGCATGGGCGCCGAGGCCATCAAGGCGCTGGTCCAGAACATGGACCTGGAGGCCGAGGCCGAGAGCCTGCGCGAGACCATCCGGTCCGGCAAGGGCCAGCGGAAGATCCGGGCGCTCAAGCGGCTCAAGGTCGTGGCGGCGTTCCAGAACACCCGCAACTCGCCGCTCGGCATGGTGCTGGACTGCGTCCCGGTCATCCCGCCGGACCTGCGTCCGATGGTGCAGCTGGACGGTGGCCGCTTCGCGACCTCCGACCTGAACGACCTGTACCGCCGGGTGATCAACCGGAACAACCGCCTCAAGCGGCTGATCGACCTCGGCGCGCCCGAGATCATCGTCAACAACGAGAAGCGGATGCTCCAGGAGGCCGTCGACGCGCTGTTCGACAACGGCCGTCGCGGCCGGCCGGTCACCGGTCCGGGCAACCGCCCGCTGAAGTCGCTCTCCGACATGCTCAAGGGCAAGCAGGGCCGGTTCCGCCAGAACCTGCTCGGCAAGCGCGTCGACTACTCCGGCCGTTCGGTCATCGTGGTCGGCCCGAAGCTCAAGCTGCACCAGTGCGGCCTGCCCAAGCAGATGGCGCTGGAGCTGTTCAAGCCGTTCGTGATGAAGCGGCTGGTGGACCTCAACCACGCGCAGAACATCAAGTCCGCCAAGCGGATGGTCGAGCGGCAGCGGCCGGTCGTGTGGGACGTGCTGGAAGAGGTCATCGGTGAGCACCCGGTCCTGCTGAACCGGGCGCCGACCCTGCACCGGCTGGGCATCCAGGCCTTCGAGCCGCAGCTGGTCGAGGGCAAGGCCATCCAGATCCACCCGCTGGTCTGCACCGCGTTCAACGCCGACTTCGACGGTGACCAGATGGCGGTCCACGTGCCGCTGTCCGCCGAGGCCCAGGCCGAGGCGCGGATCCTGATGCTGTCGTCGAACAACATCCTCAAGCCGGCCGACGGCAAGCCGGTCACCATGCCCACCCAGGACATGGTCATCGGCCTCTACCACCTCACCCACCTCACCCCGGGTGGGCAGGGCGAGGGCCGGGCGTTCAGCTCGGACGCCGAGGCGCGGATGGCGTACGACAACCGTGAGCTGCACCTGCAGACCCCGGTCAAGATCCGCCTGCGCGGCATCGTCGGTGTCGACAACGGCGCCGGCGCCGAGCCGTGGGTCGCGCCCGAGGGCTGGGTCGAGGGCGAGCCGGTGACGGTGGAGACCACCCTGGGCCGGGTCCTGTTCAACGAGACGCTGCCGCAGGGCTACCGCTTCGTGAACTACGAGATCCGCAAGGGCCAGCTCTCCGCGATCGTCAACGACCTCGCCGAGCGCTTCCCGAAGGTGGCCCTGGCGGCCACCCTGGACGGGCTCAAGGAGGCCGGTTTCCACTGGGCCACCTGGTCCGGCGTCACCATCGGCATGGAGGACGTCATCGCTCCGCCGCGCAAGCGGGAGATCCTGGAGCGGTACGAGAAGGAAGCCGACCGGATCGACAAGCAGTACCAGCGTGGTCTGATGACCGCCGAGGAGCGTCGCGGCGAGCTCATCGAGATCTGGACCAAGGCGACCAACGAGGTCGCCAAGGAGATGGACACCGCGCTGCCGCAGGAGAACCCGCTGTGGAAGATGATCAACTCGGGCGCCCGCGGTAACCTGCTCCAGCTCCGGCAGATCGCGGCGATCCGTGGTCTGGTGGCCAACCCCAAGGGCGAGATCATCCCGCGGCCGATCAAGGCCTCGTACCGGGAGGGTCTGTCCGTGCTGGAGTACTTCATCTCCACGCACGGCGCCCGGAAGGGTCTCGCGGACACCGCCCTGCGTACCGCCGACTCGGGTTACCTGACCCGGCGTCTGGTGGACGTCTCGCAGGACGTCATCATCCGCGAGGAGGACTGCGGCACCGACCGTGCCATCCCGATGCAGATCGGCGAGCGGGTCGACGGCAAGCTCGTCGTGCACGAGCACGCCGAGACCAGCGTGCACGCCCGCACCCTGGCCGACGACATCAAGGGCCCGGACGGCAACGTGGTCGCCCACCGCGGCCAGGACATCAACTCCATCCTGGTCGACGCGATCGTCGCCGCCGGGACGGAGACGGTGCGGGTGCGCAGCGTGCTCACCTGCGAGTCGAAGCTGGGCGTCTGCGGTGCGTGCTACGGCCGCTCGCTGCCGACCGGCAAGACCGTGGACGTCGGCGAGGCGGTCGGCATCATCGCCGCCCAGTCGATCGGTGAGCCGGGCACGCAGCTGACGATGCGTACCTTCCACACCGGTGGCGTCGCGGGTGAGGACATCACCCAGGGTCTGCCCCGTGTCCAGGAGATCTTCGAGGCCCGGGTCCCGAAGGGTAAGGCGCCCATCGCCGACACCCCGGGTCGGATCCGGATCGAGGACGGCGAGCGGTCCCGCAAGATCGTCGTCATCCCGGACGACGGCAGCGACGAGATCGTCTACGACAAGATCTCGAAGCGGGTCCGGCTCCGGGCGCACGACGGCGACCACGTCGAGGTCGGCGAGAAGCTCACCGAGGGCACCATCGACCCTCACGAGCTGCTGCGCATCCTCGGCCCGCGCGCGGTCCAGGTCCACCTGACCCAGGAGGTCCAGGAGGTCTACCGCTCGCAGGGTGTGCTCATCCACGACAAGCACATCGAGATCATCATCCGCCAGATGCTCAAGCGGGTGACGGTCATCGACTCCGGCTCGACCGAGTTCCTGCCGGGCGTGCTGGTCGACCGGGCGCTGTTCGAGTCGGAGAACCGCCGGCTCGTCGGCGAGGGTGGCGAGCCCGCCGCCGGTCGCCCGGTGCTGATGGGTATCACCAAGGCCTCGCTGGCCACGGACTCCTGGCTGTCGGCGGCCTCCTTCCAGGAGACCACCCGGGTGCTGACGGACGCGGCGATCCACGCCCGCAGCGACTCGCTGATCGGCCTCAAGGAGAACGTGATCATCGGTAAGCTCATCCCGGCCGGTACGGGCATCAGCAAGTACCGCAACGTCCGGGTGGAGCCGACCGAGGAGGCGAAGGCCAAGGTCTACTCGATGACCGGCTACCCGGAGACCGACTACGGCTTCGGGCCGGCCAGCGGCCAGGCGGTGCCGCTGGACGACTTCGACTTCGGGTCGTACCGCTAAGCAGCAGGAAACGACGAGGCCCCCGGCACCCGCCGGGGGCCTCGTCGCGTCCCGCGGCCGTGGACCCCTCGACCGGCACGGCGGGGCATGATGGTGGGCATGACGACCGTGCCCGGGCAGGTGCCGGCCGCCCAGCAGGGGCACCGCCATCCGCTCGACCCCGAGCCGGTCCGCTCGACCAAGGCGCGCGCGGTCTTCGCCCTCGGGCTGATCGGGGCGCTCACCGGCTTCTTCGTGGGCGGGGTGGTGCCCGCGACCATCGCGCTCGCCCTCGCCCGGCAGGCCCGCCGCGAGGCGTACGTCTCGGGTGGTTTCCTCACCGGCGCCGGCTGGCTGCGCCGGGGCGAGCAGCTGGCCTGGACGGGCCTGCTGCTCGCGGCCGTGGCCATCGTGGCGGCCGTGGTGATCGGCGTGGTCCGGCTGGCCGGGGCCCCGTTCGGGCACGACTTCGCCCCGAACGTCGACTGACCCGCCGGGGGAGCGCCCCCGCGCCCGGCCCCGCCGGCGAGACCCGCGACGGTAGCCTGGCCGGTGTCCCGCCGCGCGGCGGGCGAGCCACATCGACAGGAGGACCCCGTGACGGAACCGGCCCCGCCGCCGGGAGGCGACCGGACCCGCCCCGGCACCGGGCCGGACGCCGGCGGGCCGCCGCCGGCCAGCCCCTGGGCCGGACCGGACGCCGGGTCCGCCGGGGGCTCCGGCGCGTCACCGGAGACCACACCCACGGGGTACGCGCCGGCGCCCGTCCCGCCCCGGTCCGCCTCACCCGAGCCGACCTCGCCCCAGTCCGCGCCGCCCGGGTCCTGGCCGCCCGCCGGGCCGTACCCGCCGGCTCCGCCCGGCTCCCCGCCGCACCACGCCGGATACGGCGTCCCTGGCGCGCCCGGACCGTCGACCCCACCCGGCTCGCCGCCGCACCATGCCGGTTACGGCGCTGGGCCCTCGGTCCCGTCTGGCTCGCCGTCGCACCACGCCGGGTACGGCGCCCCGCCCGTTCCCGGGCCGCACTTCGGGCCGTCCGCTCCGGCGGGTCGGCCGGCGTCCGGGGCGTACCCGGGGCACCAGCCACCGCCCGGCGGTGGGTGGGCCGCGCCGGGGAGCGCGCCGGCCGGCGGCTGGGGATCGGCGCCCCCCGCGGCGGTGCCGCCGCCCCCGCGCGAGGCGCCGCGCCCGCCGAAGCGGGTCGACGCGGTCCCGGGCACCCCGTTCGGGGTGGTCCACCTGGACGTGCCGCCGGTGACGTCGGGGCTCGCCATCGGGTCGCTGGTCACCGGGATCGCCTCGATCCTGGTGTCGCTGCTGGTCCTCTGCTTCGGTGTGGCCGGGCCCAACTACGGCGGGGCGTGGGCCGCCGGGGCGTTCACCGTGCTCGGGGCGATCGCCGGCACGGCGGCCGTCGTGGCGGGGCTGCTGGCCCGGCGGCAGATCCGGCGGCCGGCGCCGCCGCCGGCGGTCCGGTTCACGGGGCGCGGCCTGGCCGTGGCGGGGCTCAGCTGCGGGGGAGTGGGCCTGCTGGTCAGCCTGGGCGGGCTCGCCCTGGCCCTGGTGGTGCAGATCACGTGAGACCGGCCGTCCGGTCGGGCGGCACGCTGACCAGCTACGACCGGTTTGCCCGGATGTCGGGGGCGCGGGCGGAACCGGGGCCGCCGGGCCGAGCGCCGGCGAAGCCGGTACACTTGTCACCGTAGGTGCCCATGACGGGCGTGCGGGAACGATGCGATCGGCCGGCGGACCGCGACGCGGTTTGCAGGACCGCTCCGTTTTGACCGGCGCGCCTGTGGTAGGTACTCTTTCCCCTTGTGCCCGGGCCAGCCCGGGCAATGCGTGCGTGCGTCGGAACCGGTCAGCCGGTGATCGCGCGGCCGCACGACTAGAGCCCAAGACCTGGCGTCGGGAGTTTCCTGCGCCGGTGACAGAAACCGGTACGACGCGCGAGCGGCCGCACCGGACCGTGACTCGGGCGACACGCCCGACCGCGGGTGCTGGGACCCCCGTCAGGTGGCCCTGGTTGGAATGTAGGAGAGCCGTCCATCAGGCCGGCTAGAGCAGACGGCGCGGTCGCCTCGCAGCGGCCGAAGGGAGCGGAGAAACCCGGTGCCCACCATTCAGCAGCTGGTCCGAAAGGGCCGCCAGGCCAAGACGACCAAGACCAAGACCCCGGCGCTCAAGGGGTCTCCCCAGCGGCGCGGCGTGTGCACCCGCGTGTACACCACCACCCCCAAGAAGCCGAACTCGGCGCTGCGCAAGGTCGCTCGTGTCAAGCTCAGCAGCCAGATCGAGGTGACCGCCTACATCCCGGGCGTCGGCCACAACCTGCAGGAGCACTCGATCGTGCTCGTCCGCGGCGGCCGCGTGAAGGACCTCCCCGGCGTGCGGTACAAGATCGTTCGCGGCTCGCTGGACACCCAGGGTGTCCGCAACCGCAAGCAGGCTCGCAGCCGTTACGGCGCGAAGAAGGAGAAGAGCTGACATGCCGCGTAAGGGACCCGCTCCGCGGAAGCCGCTGGTCGCTGACCCGGTGTACAACTCGCCCCTGGTCACCCAGCTGGTGAACAAGATCCTGATGCGCGGCAAGCGTCAGCTCGCCGAGCGCATCGTGTACGCCGCCCTGGAGGGTTGCCGCGAGAAGAGCGGCACCGACCCGGTCGTCACGCTCAAGCGCGCGATGGACAACGTCAAGCCCACCCTCGAGGTGCGCAGCCGCCGGGTCGGTGGCGCCACCTACCAGGTGCCGGTCGAGGTTCGTCCGGCCCGCGCGACCACCCTCGGCCTGCGCTGGCTGGTGACGTACTCCAAGGCCCGTCGCGAGAAGACCATGGTCGAGCGGCTGATGAACGAGCTGCTGGACGCGAGCAACGGCCTCGGCGCCGCCGTCAAGCGGCGCGAGGACACGCACAAGATGGCCGAGTCCAACAAGGCCTTCGCGCACTACCGCTGGTAACACCCAGGTTCCGGCGCCCACGAGGCGCCGGAACCACCACCAGTTGTGTCTAGACGACGATAAGTAGGGATTGAAGTGGCCGCCGCAGACGCGCTCGCCAACGTACGCAACATCGGCATCATGGCGCACATCGATGCCGGTAAGACCACGACCACCGAGCGGATCCTGTTCTACACCGGTATCACGTACAAGATCGGTGAGGTCCACGAGGGCGCTGCCGTCATGGACTGGATGGAGCAGGAGCAGGAGCGTGGCATCACCATCACCTCCGCTGCTACCAAGTGTGAGTGGAAGGGCCACACGATCCAGATCATCGACACGCCCGGTCACGTCGACTTCACGGTCGAGGTCGAGCGGTCGTTGCGGGTGCTGGACGGTGCGGTCGCGGTCTACGACGGTGTCGCCGGCGTGGAGCCCCAGACGGAGAACGTCTGGCGGCAGGCCGACAAGTACCACGTCCCGCGGATGTGCTTCGTCAACAAGCTCGACCGGACCGGCGCCGACTTCTTCCGCTGCGTGCAGATGATGATCGACCGGCTCAACGCCACCCCGCTGGTGCTCCAGATCCCGATCGGGCTCGAGGGCGACCACATCGGTGTCGTCGACCTGATCAACATGCGCGCGCTCACCTGGCGTGGGGAGACCCAGAAGGGTGAGGACTACGCGATCGAGGAGATCCCGGCCGACCTGGCCGACTCCGCGGCCGAGTGGCGCGAGAAGCTGATGGAGACCCTGGCCGACGTCGACGACTCGGTGATGGAGAAGTACCTGGAGGGCGAGGAGATCTCCGTCGAGGAGATCAAGGCCGCCATCCGGCGTGCCACCATCGCCAGCAAGGCCAACCCGGTGCTGTGCGGCTCGGCGTTCAAGAACAAGGGCGTGCAGCCCATGCTCGACGCCGTGGTCGACTACCTGCCGTCGCCGCTCGACGTCCCGGCCATCGAGGGCACCGCCACCGACGGCGAGACCCCGATGCAGCGGAAGCCGTCGAAGGCCGAGCCGTTCTCGGGCCTGGCCTTCAAGATCCAGACCGACAAGCACCTCGGCAAGCTCACCTACGTCCGGGTCTACTCCGGTGTGGTCGAGACCGGTACCCAGGTGGTCAACTCCACCAAGGACCGCAAGGAGCGGATCGGCAAGATCTACCAGATGCACGCCAACAAGCGGGAAGAGCGCGGCTCGGCCCAGGCTGGCGACATCATCGCGGTGCAGGGTCTCAAGCAGACCACCACCGGCGACACGCTCTGCGACCCGGCCAACCCGGTCATCCTGGAGTCGATGACCTTCCCGGAGCCGGTCATCGAGGTCGCGATCGAGCCGAAGACCAAGGCCGACCAGGAGAAGCTCAGCACCGCCATCCAGCGGCTGGCCGAGGAGGACCCGACCTTCCGCGTCAAGCTGGACGAGGAGACCGGTCAGACGGTCATCTCCGGCATGGGTGAGCTGCACCTGGACATCCTGGTCGACCGGATGCGCCGCGAGTTCAACGTCGAGGCGAACATCGGCAAGCCGCAGGTGGCGTACCGCGAGACGATCCGCCGCAAGGTGGAGAAGATCGAGTACACCCACAAGAAGCAGACCGGTGGTTCCGGCCAGTACGCCCGCGTGATCGTGAGCATCGAGCCGCTGCCGCTGGACAACGACTCGCCGACCTACGAGTTCGCGAACGCCGTCACCGGTGGCCGCATCCCCCGGGAGTTCATCCCGTCGGTGGACGCGGGCGCCCAGGACGCGATGCAGTACGGCATCCTCGCCGGCTTCCCGCTGGTGGGTGTCAAGCTGACGCTGCTGGACGGCCAGTACCACGAGGTCGACTCGTCGGAAATGGCATTCAAGATCGCTGGCTCGATGGTGATGAAGGAGGCGGCCCGCAAGGCCGACCCCGCACTGCTCGAGCCGATGATGGCCGTTGAGGTCACCACCCCTGAGGAAAACATGGGTGACGTCATCGGCGACCTCAACTCCCGGCGGGGCATCATCCAGGCGATGGAGGAGCGCAGCGGCGCCCGCATCGTCCGGGCCCTGGTGCCGTTGTCGGAGATGTTCGGCTACGTCGGCGACCTGCGGTCGAAGACCCAGGGCCGGGCTAGCTACAGCATGCAGTTCGACTCCTACGCCGAGGTTCCGCAGAGCGTGGCGAAGGAGATCATCGCCAAGGCGACGGGTGAGTGACGCTCACCTGAGCTGATCGGATGATTCGGGGCGGTCGCGGGAGGGTTCTCCCGCCCGCGACCACCTCGGTCGGGTTGTGTGAATCCGGGCCTGTAGGCTTCATCGCCGCAGAACCCACCAAGGCTCTCCGGCCGTAAGGTCGGAAAGGCTGTCGACAGAGTCCTAAGCGCCGACCCGGCGCACCGGGGCGAACGAACCAAGAAAGTCCACAGGAGGACACCAGTGGCGAAGGCGAAGTTCGAGCGGACTAAGCCGCACGTCAACATCGGCACCATTGGTCACATCGACCACGGTAAGACGACGCTGACGGCGGCCATCACCAAGGTCCTGCACGACCAGTTCCCGGACCTCAACCCGTACACGCCGTTCGACGAGATCGACAAGGCGCCGGAGGAGAAGGCCCGCGGCATCACGATCTCGATCGCGCACGTCGAGTACCAGACCGAGGCGCGTCACTACGCGCACGTCGACTGCCCCGGTCACGCCGACTACATCAAGAACATGATCACCGGTGCTGCCCAGATGGACGGCGCGATCCTGGTGGTGGCGGCGACCGACGGCCCGATGCCGCAGACCCGCGAGCACGTGCTGCTGGCCCGTCAGGTCGGTGTGCCGTACATCGTCGTGGCGCTCAACAAGAGCGACATGGTCGACGACGAGGAGCTCCTGGAGCTCGTCGAGCTCGAGGTGCGCGAGCTGCTCTCGTCGCAGGAGTACCCGGGTGACGACCTGCCGGTCGTCCGGGTCTCGGCGCTGAAGGCCCTCGAGGGTGACCCCGAGTGGACCGGCAAGCTCATGGACCTCATGAACGCCGTCGACACCGCGATCCCGCAGCCGGAGCGCGAGACCGAGAAGCCGTTCCTCATGCCGATCGAGGACGTGTTCACGATCACCGGTCGTGGCACCGTCGTCACCGGTCGCGCCGAGCGTGGCATCCTCAAGCCGAACGAGGAGGTGGAGATCGTCGGCATCCGCGAGAAGTCGATGAAGACCACCTGCACCGGCATCGAGATGTTCCGCAAGCTGCTCGACGAGGCCCGGGCCGGCGAGAACGTCGGTCTGCTCCTCCGCGGCATCAAGCGCGAGGACGTCGAGCGCGGCATGGTCGTCATCAAGCCGGGCACCACGACCCCGCACACGGAGTTCGAGGCGACGGTCTACATCCTCTCCAAGGAGGAGGGCGGCCGGCACACCCCGTTCTTCCAGAACTACCGTCCGCAGTTCTACTTCCGCACCACGGACGTCACCGGCGTCGTCACGCTGCCCGAGGGCACCGAGATGGTCATGCCGGGCGACAACACCACGATGACCGTGAAGCTGATCCAGCCCATCGCGATGGAGGAAAACCTCAAGTTCGCGATCCGGGAGGGTGGCCGTACGGTCGGCGCTGGTCGCGTCACCAACATCATCAAGTGAGCTGGGTAACCCCGATTAGCGTCGCCGCCGGTCGTGCGGCATACTAGTCAGGTTGCGTAACGACGGTCGGTCGCCTGCGTCCGGTTAACGCTGGACCTCCGGGAGGCAGACAGTCTCGCGTAGGGTGGTTGATCGCCCCTGGCGGTCAACCACCCTCGCGCGGCGTCCAGGTCGCGGTCACCGCGATCGGCGCCATGACCCACCGCGCGGTCGGAAATCGCTCCGGAGTCCCGGGGCGGAGCCTGGCCCACGGGCGCGACACGCCCGACCGCGGGGGTCGGCGAAGTGGGCCTGTACCAGCCGGTACAGGCGCCCGCAACACAGCGGCATCGAGAGAAGGAACAGAAGCCACCATGGCGGGACAGAAGATCCGCATCCGGCTCAAGGCCTATGACCACGAGGTCGTCGACTCCTCGGCTCGGAAGATCGTCGAGACGGTGACGCGTACCGGGGCGCAGGTCGCTGGCCCGGTGCCGCTGCCCACGGAGATCAACCGTTTCTGCGTTATCCGCTCGCCGCACAAGTACAAGGACTCGCGCGAGCACTTCGAGATGCGCACGCACAAGCGTCTGATCGACATCATCGACCCGACCCCGAAGACGGTCGACTCGCTCATGCGCCTCGACCTGCCGGCTGGCGTCGACATCGAGATCAAGCTGTAGGGACCGGACAAATGGACAGGCAAGTCAAGGGGATCCTGGGCGCAAAGCTCGGCATGACCCAGGTCTGGGACAACAACCGCGTTGTTCCCGTGACCGTGGTTCAGGCCGGCCCGTGCGTCGTGAGCCAGGTTCGTAGCGCCGACAAGGACGGTTACTCCGCGGTCCAGCTGGCGTACGGGGCCATCGACCCGCGCAAGGTCAAGAAGCCGATCGCCGGGCACTACGCCAAGGCGGACGTCGCGCCGCGCCGGCACATCGTCGAGCTGCGCACCGCGGACGCCGCGGACTACTCGCCGGGCCAGGAGGTCACGGTCGAGGAGTTCCCGGCCGGCGTGACCATCGACGTCACCGGCAAGACCAAGGGCAAGGGCTACGCCGGCCCGATGAAGCGGCACGGCTTCCACGGTCTGCGCGCCAGCCACGGTGTGGAGCGCAAGCACCGCTCGCCGGGCTCGATCGGCGCCTGCGCGACCCCGGGTCGCGTCTTCAAGGGCACCCGGATGGCGGGTCGGATGGGTGGCGTTCGCTACACCGTCCAGAACCTGACCGTCCAGGCGGTCGACACCGAGAACAACCTCCTGCTCGTCCGCGGCGCCATCCCCGGCCCCAAGGGCGCGCTGGTCCTGGTCCGTACCGCGGCCAAGACCAAGGTGAAGAAGGGCGGTGCGGGCAAGTGACCACCGTTGACGTCCTCAACGTCGAAGGCGCCAAGAGCAGCTCCGTCGAGCTGCCGGCCGACATCTTCGACGTCCAGGCCAACATCCCGCTGATGCACCAGGTCGTGGTGGCTCAGCTGGCGGCGGCCCGGCAGGGCACGCACAAGGCCAAGACTCGCGGCGAGGTCTCCGGTGGAGGCAGGAAGCCGTACAAGCAGAAGGGCACCGGTCGTGCCCGCCAGGGCTCGACCCGCGCGCCGCAGTTCGCCGGCGGTGGCGTGGTCCACGGCCCGGTGCCGCGCGACTACAGCCAGCGCACCCCGAAGAAGATGAAGGCCGCCGCCCTGCGTGGCGCCCTCTCCGACCGGGCGCGCGCCGGCCAGGTGCACGTCGTCGAGGCGTTCGTCTCGGGCGAGAAGCCGTCGACCAAGGCCGCGCTGGCCACGCTGGCGAAGGCGACCGAGGCCCGTCGGGTCCTGGTCGTGCTGAGCAGCACCGACGAGCTGAACTGGGTGTCGCTGCGCAACGAGCCGCGGGTGCACCTGATCGAGGCCGGCCAGCTCAACACGTACGACGTGCTGGTGGCCGACGACGTGGTCTTCACGAAGGAGGCCCTGGACGAGTTCCTGGGCGTTCCCGCCGAGACCACCGAGGAGGGTGGCAAGTGAGCACGATCGCCGATCCGCGCGACATCATCGTCGCCCCGGTCGTCTCGGAGAAGAGCTACAGCGAGCTGAACCGGAACTGGTACACCTTCCTGGTGCACCCGGACGCCAACAAGACCGAGATCAAGATCGCTATCCAGCAGATCTTCAACGTCCGCGTCCTGACGGTCAACACGCTCAACCGCGAGGGCAAGCGCAAGCGCACCAAGACCGGCTTCGGTCAGCGCAAGTCGACCAAGCGGGCGATCGTGAAGCTGGCTGACGGTGACCGTATCGAGGCCTTCGGCGGCCCGGTCAGCTGAGGGGTGTAGACAATGGCTATCCGTAAGTACAAGCCGACGACGCCGGGCCGGCGTGGCTCGAGCGTCGCCGACTTCGCCGAGATCACCCGGTCGACGCCCGAGAAGTCGCTGCTGGCTCCGCTGCCGAAGAAGGGCGGACGCAACGCCCACGGCCGGATCACCACCCGGCACCACGGTGGCGGCCACAAGCGGCAGTACCGGCTGATCGACTTCAAGCGGGTCGACAAGGACGGCGTGCCGGCGAAGGTCGCGCACATCGAGTACGACCCGAACCGCACCGCGCGCATCGCGCTGCTGCACTACGCCGACGGCGAGAAGCGCTACATCATCGCGCCGAAGGACCTGAAGCAGGGCGACCGGGTGGAGTCGGGGCCGAGCGCCGACATCAAGCCGGGCAACAACCTGCCGCTGCGCAACATCCCGGTCGGTACCACCATCCACAACGTGGAGCTGCGCCCGGGCGGCGGCGCCAAGCTGGCCCGTTCGGCCGGCGTCGGCATCCAGCTGCTCGGCCGTGAGGGCGCGTACGCGACCCTCCGCATGCCGTCCGGTGAGATCCGGCGCGTCGACGTGCGCTGCCGCGCCAGCGTCGGCGAGATCGGCAACGCCGACCAGTCGAACATCAACTGGGGTAAGGCCGGCCGGATGCGGTGGAAGGGCAAGCGCCCGACCGTCCGTGGTGTGGCCATGAACCCGGTCGACCACCCGCACGGTGGTGGTGAGGGTAAGACCTCCGGTGGTCGCCACCCGGTCAACCCGCAGGGTAAGCCCGAGGGCCGCACCCGTCGTAAGGGCCAGCCGAGCGACCGGCTGATCGTCCGCCGCCGCTACGCCACGCGTAAGCGCGGCTGAGGGAGATAAGACATGCCTCGCAGCCTGAAGAAGGGCCCGTTCGTCGACGACCACCTGCTCAAGAAGGTGGAGACGCAGAACGACAAGGGCTCGAAGAACGTCATCAAGACCTGGTCGCGCCGCTCGACGATCATCCCGGAGATGCTGGGTCACACGATCGCCGTGCACGACGGACGTAAGCACGTCCCGGTCTTCGTGACCGAGGCCATGGTCGGGCACAAGCTCGGCGAGTTCGCGCTGACCCGCACGTTCAAGGGTCACGAGAAGGACGACCGGAAGAGCCGCCGGCGCTGACGCCGCGGGCATACGGATAGAGGAACAAGGGGTTACAGCGATGCCAGGAAAGGGCGACGCTCCGGTGCTTCCGGGCGCGCGGGCGGTTGCGCGGCACGTGCGCATCTCGCCGATGAAGGCGCGCCGGGTGGTCAACCTCGTCCGCGGCCTGCCCGCGAAGGAGGCGCTCACGGTGCTGCAGTTCGCGCCGCAGGCTGCGAGCGAGCAGGTGTACAAGGTGCTCGCGAGCGCGATCGCCAACGCGGAGAACAACGAGCGGCTGGACCCCGATGCGCTGCTCGTCAGCGAGGCGTTCGTCGACGAGGGCCCGACCATGAAGCGGTTCCGGCCGCGGGCGCAGGGCCGGGCGTACCGGATCCGCAAGCGGACCTGCCACATCACCGTGGCGGTCGAGGCGGTCGCGCCGGCCGCGCCGAAGAAGTCGGCGAAGAAGGCCCAGGCGCAGACGAAGGCCGAGGCGACCAACCAGGCCGGAGCGGCTGAGGGGCAGAGCACGACGGAAGGTGCCGAGTAATGGGTCAGAAGGTTCACCCCACTGGGTTCCGGCTCGGCATCTCGACCGACTGGAAGTCCCGCTGGTTCGCGGACAAGCTCTACAAGGACTACATCGGCGAGGACGTCAAGATCCGCCGGATGATGTCCAAGGGCCTCGAGCGCGCCGGGATCTCCAAGGTCGACATCGAGCGCACCCGGGACCGGGTCCGCGTCGACATCCACACCGCCCGGCCGGGCATCGTCATCGGCCGTAAGGGTGCGGAGGCCGACCGGATCCGCGGCGAGCTGGAGAAGCTCACCGGCAAGCAGGTCCAGCTGAACATCATCGAGGTGAAGAGCCCCGAGTCGGACGCGCAGCTGGTCGCCCAGGGCGTCGCCGAGCAGCTGTCCAGCCGGGTCAGCTTCCGTCGGGCCATGCGCAAGGCGATGCAGTCCGCGATGAAGAACCCGGTCTGCAAGGGCATCCGGGTGCAGGTCTCGGGCCGTCTCGGCGGCGCCGAGATGAGCCGGACCGAGTTCTACCGCGAGGGCCGGGTTCCGCTGCACACGCTGCGGGCCAACATCGAGTACGGCTTCTTCGAGGCCCGTACCACCTTCGGCCGGATCGGCGTGAAGGTCTGGATCTACAAGGGCGACGCCGTCCCGGGCCGCGAGGCCCCGGCCGAGGCCGCCCCGTCGCGCGGCCCGCGCCGCGACCGTGGCGACCGGCCGGAGCGGCCGCGCCGTGGCCGGTCGGGTTCGTCGGGTACGACCGCCGGTGGCACCGAGGCCGGCCGGGCTGCCGCGACCACCATCGCGCAGCAGGCGGAGACGCCGGCCGGTGAGCCGGTCGACGCCGGAGCCGTGGCCGCGGCCGCGACCCAGCCGGCAGAAAAGCAGCAGGAGGGCTGACAGATGCTGATGCCGCGCAAGCCCCCGAAGGGCTTCCGCAAGCCGCACCACCCGGACCGCCACGGCGCGTCCAAGGGTGGTAACCGGGTGGTGTTCGGCGAGTTCGGGATCCAGGCTCTCGAGCCGGCGTACGTGACCAACCGCCAGATCGAGTCGGCGCGTATCGCGATGACCCGCCACATCAAGCGTGGCGGCAAGGTCTGGATCACGATCTTCCCGGACCAGGCCCTCACCAAGAAGCCGGCCGAGACCCGGATGGGTTCCGGTAAGGGTTCGCCCGAGTGGTGGGTCGCCAACGTCAAGCCGGGGCGGGTTCTCTTCGAGATGTCCTTCCCCAACGAGCAGATCGCGCGAGAGGCGATGCGTCGCGCGATCCACAAGCTCCCGATGAAGTGCCGCATTGTTACGCGCGAAGTGGGTGAATCCTGATGGCAGCTGGCGTCAAGCCTTCCGAGCTGCGTGAGCTCTCCGAGGAGGAGCTGGTCACGAAGCTGCGCGAGGCCAAGGCGGAGCTGTTCAACCTCCGCGTGCAGGCCGCAACCGGGCAGCTGGACAACAACCGGCGGCTGCAGGTCATCCGTCGGGAGATCGCCCGGATCTACACGATCATGCGTGAGCGTGAGCTGGGTCTCTCGGCCGCGCCGACTGAGGTGACTGCATCATGAGTGAGAACACCACCGCCGCCACCGCGCGGGCCCGCCGCAAGGTGCGTGAGGGCCTCGTGGTCAGCGACAAGATGGAAAAGACCGTCGTGGTCGAGGTCGAGGACCGGGTCAAGCACGCGCTGTACGGCAAGATCATGCGCCGGACCAGCAAGCTGAAGGTCCACGACGAGCAGAACTCGGCCGGCATCGGCGACCGGGTCCTGATCATGGAGACCCGGCCGCTGTCCGCCACCAAGCGGTGGCGGCTCGTGGAGATCCTCGAGAAGGCCAAGTAGCGAAGGCTCGAGCTCGGCCGGGTTCGGTCGGGCGCAGGTTCCGCCAGGCTCCGGCCGCCTCCGGGCGGCCGGAGAACCGGCAGACATAGGAGATAGACGTGATTCAGCAGGAGTCGCGACTGCGCGTCGCCGACAACACGGGTGCCCGGGAGATCCTGTGCATCCGGGTTCTCGGTGGCTCCGGTCGGCGCTACGCGAGCATCGGCGACGTCATCGTGGCCACCGTCAAGGACGCGATCCCCGGTGCCGGTGTGAAGAAGGGCGACGTCGTCAAGGCCGTCGTCGTTCGCACCGCCAAGGAGAGGCGGCGGCCGGACGGCTCGTACATCCGCTTCGACGAGAACGCCGCCGTCATCATCAAGGACGGCGGGGACCCGCGCGGTACCCGCATCTTCGGCCCCGTGGGCCGGGAGCTGCGGGACAAGCGGTTCATGAAGATCATCTCTCTCGCGCCGGAGGTGTTGTGACCGTGAAGGTCAAGAAGGGCGACACGGTCGTCGTCATCGCCGGCAAGGACAAGGGTGCCAAGGGCAAGGTCATCGCGGCCTACCCGCGGCAGGACAAGGTCCTGGTCGAGGGCGTGAACCGGGTCAAGAAGCACACTCGCATCAGCACCACCCAGCGTGGCGCCAAGACCGGTGGCATCGTCACCCAGGAGGCCCCGATCCACGTCTCGAACGTGCAGGTCCTGGACTCCGACGGCAAGCCGACCCGGGTCGGTTACCGGATCGACGACAACGGCCAGAAGGTCCGCATCGCGCGTAGCACCGGTAAGGACCTCTGATGACCACGGCTACCGAAACCAAGACCCTGCCGCGCCTCAAGGAGCGGTACCGCAACGAGGTCGTGGCGAAGCTGCAGGAGCAGTACAGCTACGGCAACCCCATGCAGGTGCCCGGGCTCGTCAAGATCGTCGTCAACATGGGTGTCGGCGAGGCTGCTCGCGACGCCAAGCTGATCGACGGCGCGGTCCGCGACCTGGCCACCATCACCGGCCAGAAGCCGCTGGTGCGTCGGGCGACCAAGTCCATCGCGCAGTTCAAGCTCCGCGAGGGCATGCCGATCGGCGCGAAGGTCACCCTGCGCGGCGACCGGATGTGGGAGTTCCTGGACCGGCTGCTCTCGATCGCGCTGCCGCGTATCCGTGACTTCCGCGGCCTGGACGGGCGCAAGCTCGACGGCCACGGCAACTACACGTTCGGCCTGACCGAGCAGTCGGTGTTCCACGAGATCGACCAGGACAAGATCGATCGCCAGCGGGGCATGGACATCACGGTGGTCACGACCGCCACGACCGACGACGAGGGCCGGGCGCTGCTCAAGCTCCTGGGCTTCCCGTTCAAGGAGAACTGAGATGGCCAAGAAGGCGCTGATCCTCAAGGCGGCCGCGAAGCCGAAGTTCTCGGTTCGCGCGTACACCCGCTGCCAGCGGTGCGGGCGTCCGAAGGCGGTCTACCGCAAGTTCGGTCTCTGCCGGGTGTGCATCCGGGAGATGGCCCACCGCGGTGAGCTGCCCGGCGTGTCCAAGGCTTCCTGGTAATAGCCCGGCGCGCTTCGCGCGTCAGCTGAACTGTCTCTTCGCCGTAGGCCCCGGGCCTGGCCCGGGGAACCCCGGCGAGAAAGGTTGACGAATTTCATGACGATGACCGACCCGATCGCAGACATGCTCACGCGTCTGCGTAACGCCAACCAGGCGTACCACGACCGGGTGACGATGCCCTACTCGAAGATCAAGGCGAACATCGCCGAGGTCCTCAAGGCCGAGGGTTACATCGCCACCTGGTCGGTCGAGGAGCCCGAGGAGGGCGCCGTCGGCAAGCGACTGGTCGTCGAGCTGAAGTACGGCCAGAACCGGGAGCGGAGCCTGGCCGGCATCAAGCGCGTGTCCAAGCCCGGTCTCCGGGTGTACGCCAAGTCGGACGGGCTCCCGCGGGTGCTCGGCGGGCTGGGCGTGGCGATCATTTCGACGTCCCAGGGGCTGCTCACCGACCGGCAGGCCCGCAAGCGGAGCGTTGGCGGGGAAGTCCTCGCCTTCGTCTGGTAACGGGAGACAGGTAGAAATGTCGCGTATTGGACGTAAGTCGATCCCGGTGCCAGCCGGCGTCGATATCACCATCGACGGCCAGACCGTCAAGGTCAAGGGCCCCAAGGGCGAGCTGAGCCACGTACTGGCCGAGCCGATCACGGCGGAGCGGGGCGAGGACGGCGCGCTGCACGTCAACCGGCCCAACGACGAGCGCAAGGCCAAGGAGCTGCACGGCCTGAGCCGTACGCTGGTGGCCAACATGATCATCGGCGTGACCGAGGGCTACCGCAAGAGCCTCGAGATCGCCGGTACCGGTTACCGCGTGACCGCCAAGGGCAAGGACCTCGAGTTCGCCCTCGGGTTCTCGCACCCGGTGCTGGTCCCGGCCCCGGACGGCATCACCTTCACGGTGGAGAGGCCGACCCTGTTCCACGTGGCCGGCATCGACAAGCAGCAGGTCGGCGAGGTTGCCGCCAACATCCGGAAGATCCGCCCGCCGGAGCCCTACAAGGGCAAGGGCGTGAAGTACCAGGGCGAGGTCATCCGCCGCAAGGCTGGAAAGGCAGGTAAGAAGTGAGCGCCACGCTGCTCAAGCGCCGCCGCGGCGTCGCCGCCAAGCGTGCCGTCGGGCGTGCGCGCCGGCACTTCCGGGTCCGCAAGAACGTCAGCGGCACCACCGAGCGTCCCCGCCTGGTCGTCACCCGCTCCCTGCGGCACATGGTCGCCCAGATCGTGGACGACACCAAGGGTCACACCCTGGCGTCGGCCTCGACCATGGACGCCTCGCTGCGCGGCGTCGAGGGCGACAAGAGCGCCCTGGCCGGCAAGGTCGGCGCCCTGCTCGCCGAGCGGGCCAAGGCCGCCGGCGTCTCGAAGGTCGTCTTCGACCGCGGTGGCAACCGGTACGCGGGGCGGGTCGCCGCGCTTGCCGACGCCGCCCGCGAAGCCGGGCTCGAGTTCTAGAAACCCCGTCACGAGAGAGAAGGAAGGCTGCTGATGCCAGGTCAACAGCGCCGTGGCGGCGGGTCCGGTGGCAACGAGGGTGGTCGCCGCGACAACCGCCGTGAGGGCGGCCGCGGAAACGCGCCCGTCGAGAAGACCCCGCACCTCGAGCGGGTCGTCGCGATCAACCGCGTCGCCAAGGTCGTGAAGGGTGGTCGTCGCTTCAGCTTCACCGCCCTGGTGATCGTGGGCGACGGCGACGGCACCGTCGGTGTGGGCTACGGAAAGGCCAAGGAGGTGCCCGCGGCGATCGCCAAGGGTGTCGAGGAGGCCAAGAAGCACTTCTTCAAGGTGCCGCGGATCGGCCAGTCGATCCCGCACCCGGTGCAGGGCGAGGACGCGGCCGGTGTGGTGCTGCTCAAGCCGGCCTCGGCCGGTACGGGTGTCATCGCCGGCGGTCCGGTGCGCGCCGTGCTGGAGTGCGCGGGCATCCACGACGTGCTCTCCAAGAGCCTCGGCTCGTCGAACCCGATCAACATCGTGCACGCCACGGTGGCGGCCCTGAAGGGCCTCGAGTCGCCCGAGCAGGTCGCGGCCCGTCGTGGCCTGCCGGTCGAGGACGTCGCGCCGGCCGCCATGCTGGCGTCGCGGGCGGGGGTGTCGTCCTGATGGCGCGCCTGAAGGTCACCCAGGTCCGGTCCGAGATCGGGACCAAGAAGAACCAGCGTGACTCGCTGCGTTCGCTCGGTCTCAAGCGGATCAACGACGTGGTGGTCAAGGAGGACCGGCCGGAGATCCGGGGCATGATCTTCACGGTCAACCACCTCGTGAAGGTCGAGGAGGTCGAGTAATGACGATCAAGGTGCACCACCTGCGCCCGGCGCCCGGAGCCAAGACCGACAAGACCCGCGTGGGTCGCGGTGAGGGCTCGAAGGGCAAGACCGCCGGTCGCGGTACCAAGGGTTCCAAGGCCCGGAAGAACATCTCGGCGGCGTTCGAGGGTGGGCAGATGCCCATCCACATGCGCCTGCCGAAGCTGAAGGGCTTCAAGAACAAGTTCAAGGTCGTCTTCCAGGTGGTCAACCTGGACCGGCTCGCCG
Source organism: Micromonospora sp. A3M-1-15 (assembly GCF_024213425.1). Taxonomy (NCBI): domain Bacteria; kingdom Bacillati; phylum Actinomycetota; class Actinomycetes; order Micromonosporales; family Micromonosporaceae; genus Micromonospora; species Micromonospora sp. A3M-1-15. The sequence continues at coordinate 553,867 of NZ_JANAVK010000002.1, forward strand.
AGCTCTTCCCGAACGGCGGCCAGGTCGGCCCGGCCGAGCTGGTCGAGGCCGGCGCGGTCCGCAAGGGCCACCCGGTCAAGGTGCTCGGCACCGGCGACCTCGGCGGCGTGGCTCTCCAGGTGTCGGCGCACGCGTTCAGCGCGTCGGCCAAGGAGAAGATCACCGCGGCCGGCGGCTCGGCCACCGAGCTGTAAGGCACGATCGTGGCGCCCGCTCAGTTGTCCGCAACTGGGCGGGCGCCGTGCTCTACCTGGCGAATGTGCGCCGGGTAACATCGGATTCGTTTTATGTAGCCGGGCACATCTGCCCGGACCGGGATCGGGCTGTTAGAGTCCGTTCCCAGCCATGGATATCGGGCGGTCCGCCCGGCACCCACCCCGCTCCGCCAGGGATCATGACCGGCGGCCCGCGTCGCGCAGGAGGAAGAAGTTGCTGTCCGCCTTTCTCAGTGCGTTCCGTACGCCTGACCTGCGCAAGAAGCTGCTGTTCACAGTAGGCATCATCGCGGTCTACCGGCTGGGCGCCACGCTGCCCAGCCCGGGTGTCTCGTACGGCAACGTGCAGAAGTGCCTCGACACGATCCAGGGCAGCACCGGCGTGCTGAGCCTGCTGGATCTCTTCTCCGGTGGCGCGCTGCTCCAACTCTCGGTCTTCGCGCTGGGCATCATGCCCTACATCACCGCGTCGATCATCCTGCAGCTGCTGACCGTGGTCATCCCGCGTCTGGAGCAGCTCCGCAAGGAGGGTCAGGCCGGCCAGGCGAAGATCACCCAGTACACCCGCTACCTCACGCTGGGCCTGGGCATCCTCCAGTCCTCGGCGTTCGTGGCGCTGGCGCGCTCGGGTCAGCTCTTCAACAACCAGTGCGACCAGTTCCCGATCGTCCCGCGGGGCACCGGCATCCCGGACTGGCTGACGCTGACCATCCTGGTCATGACGATGACCGCAGGCACCGGCATGGTGATGTGGCTCGGTGAGCTGATCACCGACCGCGGCGTCGGCAACGGCATGTCCGTGCTGATCTTCACCTCGATCGCGGCCCGGCTCCCCAGCGAGGGCTGGAAGATCAAGACCACCAAGGGCTGGGGGATGTTCCTCCTCGTGATCGCCCTGGTCCTGCTGGTCATCACCGCGGTCACCTTCATCGAGCAGGCCCAGCGCCGGATCCCGGTGCAGTACGCCAAGCGCATGATCGGCCGGCGGATGTACGGCGGCACCTCCACCTACATCCCGCTCAAGGTGAACCAGGCCGGCGTCATCCCGGTCATCTTCGCCTCGTCGCTGCTCTACCTGCCGCAGCTCGCCCTCCAGTTCTTCGACCAGAACAACCCGGGGAAGACCCAGGCCTGGATCCAGAACCACATCGTGAAGGCGGCGGCGCCGGAGCACATCGCGATCTACTTCCTGCTGATCATCTTCTTCACCTACTTCTACGTGTCGATCACGTTCAACCCGACCGAGGTCGCGGACAACATGAAGAAGTACGGCGGCTTCGTGCCGGGCATCCGCCCCGGCAAGCCGACCGCCGAGTACCTCGACTTCATCCTCAGCCGGATCACCCTGCCGGGCGCGCTCTACCTGGGCATCGTCGCGATCCTGCCGAACTTCTTCTTCATCTGGCTGGACAACCAGCAGTTCCAGAACTTCCCGTTCGGCGGCACCGCTGTGCTCATCATGGTCGGCGTCGGTCTGGAGACCGTGAAGCAGATCGAGAGCCAACTCATGCAGCGGAACTACGAAGGGTTCCTGCGGTAGATGCGACTCGTTCTGGTTGGCCCGCCGGGCGCGGGCAAGGGCACGCAGGCGGAGTTCATCGCCGCTCACCTCTCGGTGCCGAAGATCTCGACCGGTGACATCTTCCGGGCCAATGTCTCCCAGGGCACGCCCCTGGGGGTCGAGGCCAAGCGGTACATGGACGCCGGCAAGCTGGTCCCGGACGAGGTCACCATCAACATGGTGCGGGACCGGCTCGCCGAGCCGGACGCCGCCGAGGGCTTCCTCCTCGACGGCTTCCCGCGTACGACGCCGCAGGCCGCCGCGCTGGACAAGCTCCTCGCCGACCTCGGCACCGCGCTGGACCTGGTGCTGGAGCTTGTCGTCGACGACGACGAGGTGATCCGGCGGCTGTCCGGCCGGCGCACCTGCCGCGGCTGCGGCAAGATCTGGCACGTCGAGTTCGACGCCACCACCCGTGAGGGCGTCTGCGACCGCTGCGGGGCCGAGCTGTTCCAGCGGGACGACGACAAGCCGGAGACCATCGCGGCCCGCCTGCGGGAGTACGCCGAGAAGACCGCGCCGCTGGTCGACTACTACGGCGCCCAGGGCAAGCTCGTCGGCATCGACGCGACCGGGCCGGTGGAGGACGTCACCGTCCGCGCCATCGACGCCCTCCGCTCGTACGGCGGCTGACGTCCCGCCGGATTCCGGCGGATAGAGTGCGAACAGCGGGGTACGTGCGACGTGCCCCGCTGTTCCGCGCAACGAAAGGTAAACGCCTCCATGCGTCGTCCCCAGCTGGACATCCAGCTGAAGACCCCCGAGCAGATCGAGCTGATGCGGGCCGCCGGTCTGGTGGTCGCCCGCGCGCTGCGCCGGATGCGGGAGGCGGTCGCCCCCGGCGTCACCACCGCCGACCTCGACGCGATCGCCGAGGCCACCATCCGCGAGGCCGGCGCCATCCCCTCGTTCAAGGGCTACCACGGCTTCCCGGCGTCGATCTGCTCCTCGGTCAACGAGCAGGTGGTGCACGCCATCCCGTCGTCGACCCAGGTGCTCCGCGAGGGCGACCTGATCTCGATCGACTGCGGGGCGGTGCTCAACGGCTGGCACGGCGACGCGGCCATCACGGTCGGCGTCGGCGAGGTCGACCCGGCCCTGCTGAAGATGGCCGCGGTCGCCGAGGACGCCATGTGGGCCGGCATCGCGGCCGCGGCGCGGGGCGCGGCCAGCGGGAAGGGCCGGCTCACCGACATCTCCCACGCGGTGGAGACCGCGGTCCGCCAGGGCGGCCGGTACGGCATCGTCGACGGCTACGGCGGGCACGGCATCGGCACCGAGATGCACCAGGACCCGCACGTGCTCAACCACGGGCGCCCGGGCAAGGGTCCGCGGCTCGTGCCGGGCCTGGCGCTGGCCATCGAGCCGATGATCACCATGGGCTCGCCGCGCACCGTGGAGCTGTCCGACGGCTGGACCGTGGTGACCCGCGACCGGTCGATGGCGGTCCACGTCGAGCACTCGATGGCGCTGCTGGACGACGGCGTCTGGGTGCTGACCGCCGAGGACGGCGGCCGGGCCCGGCTCGGCGAGCTGGTCACGGCCCGGCAGCCGGCGGACTCCCCGGCCGTCTGAGGGGACCCGCCCGCCGGCTGCGCTCCGGCCCACCCGCGAGGTTCCGGCCCGCTCGCCGCGTTCCTGCGTGCTCTCGAGGTTCCGGGCCGCTTGCGAGGTTCCGCCCCGGGCGTCCGGACCGCGCGGTGCGGAGCGCGTTGGCGGGGCGGTGGCATGCGACCGCGCGGTGCGGAGCGCGTTGGCGGGGCGGTGGCATGCTTGCCCTCATGGACGGGCGGAGCGGGATGCGGGCGGCCGACGCCGACCGGGAAGCCACAGCGGAGCGGCTCCGGGTGGCCCTGGAGGAGGGCCGGCTCGACCTGCACGAGTACGACGAGCGGCTGGTCCGGGCGTACGGGGCGAAGACCTACGCCGACCTGGACGAGGTGGTGGCCGACCTGCCCGGGACGACACCCGCGCACCGAGCCGCGGTGGCCCCGGCGACGCCGCCGGCGCCGTCGGCGGTGACCGACGCCGGCGGGACGGTCGTGGCGGGCGGGCGCGGCGCCGGCGGGCTGCTCGCGATCTGGTCGCCGTGGCTGCGGGTCGCCGGGATCCTCACCGCGATCTGGTTGTTCGCCTCGCTCGGCTCCGGGCACCTCGGGCACTACTGGCCGGTCTGGGCGATCGGGCCGTGGGGCTTCTTCCTGTTGATGCGTACCGTGGGTGGCGGACACCACGGGTGGCGCCCGGCCGAGCGGCGTGGCCGGGCCCGGCGGGACCGTCGCCGGCGTCGCTGACCCGACCCACGGGCTGTGGCGAGCGCCACAGCCGGCAGGCAGGGCCTGGCGAATCTCCTCCGTCGGGGTGACCGACGGGGTGGCCGGTTTGGCGACGGCGCGCAGGCGGGCGTACACTTTCTGATCGGCGCACAGCGTCCACTCCGGCATGCCCACCCTGCGCTTCGGTGGGACTCGGAGCCGCGGCTGGCTCGGGCTCGGCGAATCTCGCCGGAGCCCGTGTAAGACGTTGTGGGCCGTCCGGAGCAACCGACGTCAGGACAGCGGAGGACATGCCGAAAAAAGACGGAGCCATTGAGATCGAGGGTCGGGTCATCGAGCCCCTGCCGAACGCCATGTTCCGGGTGGAGCTCGCGAACGGCCACAAGGTGCTGGCTCACATCAGCGGCAAGATGCGGCAGCACTACATCCGCATCCTGCCGGAGGACCGGGTCGTCGTCGAACTCTCGCCGTACGACCTGACCCGCGGGCGCATCGTCTACCGCTACAAGTAAGCCTGACGGCGGCCGGGACGTCCCCGTGTCCGTCTTCGACGTCCGGGTCGCGCTCGTCGCGTCTCCGGGCCAGATGGGAAGTAAGGCAACCGTGAAGGTCAAGCCGAGCGTCAAGAGGATCTGCAACAAGTGCCGGGTGATCCGCCGGCACGGCCGGGTCATGGTCATCTGTTCTGACCCGCGCCACAAGCAGCGCCAGGGCTGAACCGTTCCCGCCGACCGTGACGAGCGGCGGCGGAACCGGCCCGGGTCGCAGATCCCGACACACACATCACCAGCTCGTCCCAGCCGCGAGCGGTACGCAGCGCGTACCCCCTCGTGGTTGACCCCCGGTCGGAGGCCGGGGCCCGCTCGGGCAGCGACCGATCCCGGTCGCCGGCGCTGATCGCGCCGGAAGGACAGGGACGGTCGGTAGCGGGGTGGGACGGGTCCACACCTCCGCCACAACATCACGAGGAGTACGCCCGCACATGGCACGTCTAGTCGGCGTGGATCTCCCCCGCGACAAGCGGATGGAAATCGCGCTCACCTACATCTTCGGGGTCGGTCGCACCCGCGCCCTGGAGACGCTGGCCGCCACCGGCATCTCGCCGGACAAGCGCGCTCGGGACCTCACGGACGAGGAGCTCGTGCAGCTCCGCGACCACATCGAGGCCAACTACCAGGTTGAAGGTGACCTTCGCCGCGAGGTCGCCGCTGACATCCGCCGCAAGGTCGAGATCGGCTGCTACGCGGGTATCCGGCACCGCCGGGGCCTGCCCGTTCGTGGCCAGCGGACCAAGACCAACGCGCGGACCCGCAAGGGCCCGAAGCGGACCGTCGCCGGCAAGAAGAAGCCCGGCAAGAAGTAACTAGGAGCGCACAGACTTATGCCACCGAAGGCTCGTGCCGGAGCCGCCGTCAAGAAGGTCCGGCGCAAGGAACGCAAGAACGTCGCCCACGGGCAGGCGCACATCAAGAGCACCTTCAACAACACCATCGTGTCCATCACGGACCCGACCGGTGCGGTCATCTCCTGGGCCTCCTCCGGCCAGGTGGGCTTCAAGGGCTCCCGCAAGTCGACTCCGTTCGCCGCGCAGCTGGCCGCCGAGGCCGCCGCGCGTCGGGCGATGGAGCACGGCATGCGCAAGGTCGACGTGTTCGTCAAGGGCCCCGGCTCCGGCCGGGAGACCGCCATCCGTTCGCTGCAGGCCGTGGGCCTCGAGGTCGGGCAGATCTCCGACGTCACCCCGCAGCCGCACAACGGATGCCGTCCGCCGAAGCGTCGCCGGGTCTGAGAGGTAGAGAGAGATGGCTCGTTACACCGGTGCTGACTGCCGCCGTTGCCGGCGGGAGAAGATGAAGCTGTTCCTCAAGGGCAGCAAGTGCGATGGCCCGAAGTGCCCGTTCGAGTCCCGGCCGTTCCCGCCCGGGCAGCACGGCCGCGGCCGCACCAAGGAGACGGAGTACCTGCTCCAGCTCCGTGAGAAGCAGAAGGCCCGCCGCGTCTACGGCGTGCTGGAGAAGCAGTTCCGCGGCTACTACGAGGAGGCCGTGGGCAAGCAGGCCAAGACCGGTGAGGTCCTCCTGCAGATCCTCGAGTCGCGGCTGGACAACGTGGTCTACCGGGCCGGCTACGCCAAGTCCCGGGACATGGCCCGCCAGCTGGTCAAGCACGGTCACTTCACGGTGAACGGCAAGAAGGTCGACATCCCGTCGTACCGCGTCAAGGAGCACGACATCGTCGAGGTCCGGGTCAAGAGCAAGGAGCTCACCCCGTTCATCGTCGCGCAGGCCGAGGCCGGCTCCAAGACCGTTCCGGCGTGGCTCGAGGCCATCCCCAGCCAGATGAAGATCCTCGTGCACTCGCTCCCGGCCCGCCAGGTGATCGACACCCAGGTCCAGGAGCAGCTGATCGTCGAGCTCTACTCCAAGTAAGGGCTCGTTGCGGTGGCCCGTCCTCCGGGGCGGGCCACCGGAACAGTTTGTGTCGTGGGCGTCATATAGCGGGCGCCCCGGAAGAGAAGAGAAAAGATGCTCATCAGCCAGCGACCGTCTCTCTCCGAAGAGTCGATCAACGAGACCCGGTCCCGGTTCACCATCGAGCCGCTCGAGCCGGGCTTCGGCTACACCCTGGGCAACTCGCTGCGGCGCACGCTGCTGTCGTCCATCCCGGGTGCGGCGGTCACCTCGATCAAGATCGACGGTGTCCTGCACGAGTTCACCACGATCCCCGGCGTCAAGGAGGACGTGGTCGAGCTCGTCATGAACATCAAGGAGCTGTGCGTCAGCTCGGAGCACGACGAGCCGGTCAGCATGTACCTGCGCAAGCAGGGCCCGGGCGACGTGACCGCCGGTGACATCCAGCCGCCGGCCGGTGTCTCGGTGCACAACCCGGACCTGAAGCTCGCCACCCTGAACGGCAAGGGCCGGCTCGACATGGAGCTGACCGTCGAGCGTGGTCGTGGCTACGTCACGGCGGCGCAGAACAAGCAGGCGGGTGCGGAGATCGGCCGGATCCCGGTCGACTCGATCTACTCGCCGGTGCTCAAGGTGACCTACCGCGTCGAGGCGACCCGTGTCGAGCAGCGGACCGACTTCGACCGCCTGATCATCGACGTCGAGACCAAGCCGTCGATGGGCCCGCGTACCGCGCTGGCCTCGGCCGGCTCGACGCTGGTGGAGCTGTTCGGGCTGGCCCGGGAGCTGGACGAGACCGCCGAGGGCATCGACATCGGGCCGTCCCCGCAGGACGCCCAGCTGGCGGCCGACCTCGCTCTGCCGATCGAGGAGCTGGACCTCACCGTCCGCTCCTACAACTGCCTCAAGCGCGAGGGCATCAACTCCGTTGGTGAGCTCATCGGGCGTACCGAGGCCGACCTCCTCGACATCCGCAACTTCGGTCAGAAGTCGATCGACGAGGTCAAGATGAAGCTCGCCGGGATGGGCCTGGGGCTGAAGGACTCGGCTCCGAACTTCGACCCGGCGCACGTCGTGGACGCCTTCGGCGAGGCCGACTACGACACCGACGACTACCGCGAGACCGAGCAGCTCTAGTCCGCGCTGCCGCCACACCTGAGGAGCACCAAGCATGCCCACGCCCACCAAGGGCCCCCGCCTCGGCGGCAGCCCCGCGCACGAGCGGCTGATGCTGGCCAACCTGGCCACTGCGCTGTTCCAGCACGGCAAGATCCAGACCACCGAGACGAAGGCCCGGCGGCTGCGTCCGCTGGCCGAGCAGCTCATCACCAAGGCCAAGCGCGGCGACCTCGCCTCGCGGCGTCGGGTGCTGGGCGTCGTCAAGGACAAGGACGTGGTCTACGCCCTGTTCGACCAGATCGCGCCCCGGTACGCCAACCGCAACGGCGGCTACACCCGGATCGTGAAGACCGGTCCGCGCAAGGGTGACGCCGCTCCGATGGCGATCATCGAGCTGGTGGAGGAGCTTCAGGTCGCCGAGCCGAAGGCGAACAAGAAGACCGCCGCCCGCAAGGCCGCCCAGCAGGACAAGGTCGAGGCCCTGGCCCCGGCCGAGGAGACCCCGGCGTCGGCCCCGGCCGACCAGGACTCCGAGCCGCCGGTGTCGGTGTCCGGCGACACCGCCCAGGCGCGCGAGGACGACGACGAGGCCAGCGAGAACAAGGCCTGAGCTGAGGCACACACCATCGGGCCCGGCATCCCTTCCTGGGGTGCCGGGCTCGACGCCGTGAACGGGAGGTACGAGGTGGACGAGCGGACCCGGCTGCGGCTGGACGTCTCGTACGACGGCACCGGTTTCTCCGGCTGGGCCGCCCAGCCCACCCGGCGGACGGTCGCCGGGGTGCTCATGCAGACGCTCGACCTGGTCCTCGGCGCGGGCACCGCCACGGGGCTGACCGTGGCCGGTCGCACCGACGCCGGCGTGCACGCCACCGGACAGGTCTGCCACCTCGACCTGCCGGCCGAGGTGTGGCGGCAGCACGACGGGAAGCTGCTGCGCCGGCTGGCCCGGCTGCTCCCGCCGGACGTGCGGGTGCGCGCGATGACCGAGGTGCCGGCCGACTTCGACGCCCGCTTCTCGGCCACGTTCCGCCGCTACGAGTACCGGGTGACCGACGCGCCGTGGGGCGCCGAGCCGCTGCGCCGCACCGACACCCTGGCCTGGCCGAAGCCGCTGGACCTGGCGGCGTTGAACGCCGCGGCGGCGGGGCTGGTGGGGGAGCACGACTTCGCCGCGTACTGCCGGCGGAAGGAGAACGCCACCACGCTGCGCGAGGTGACCCGTCTGGACTGGCGACGCGACCTGGACGGGATCCTGGTCGCCACCGTGCAGGCGGACGCGTTCTGCCAGAACATGGTGCGCAGCCTGGTCGGCGCCATGCTGGTCGCCGGGGACGGCCGCCGGCCGGTCGAGTGGCCGGCGAGCCTGCTGAGCCGCCGGGAACGTTCCAGCGAGGTGACCGTGGCGCCCGCGCACGGGCTGGCCCTGGTCGAGGTCGGCTACCCGGCCGACCCCGCCGAGTACGCCCGCCGCGCCGACCTCACCCGCCGCCTCCGGGTGCCCGTCGCCGAGGGCTGAGCACAGCGGAACGGCCCGCCGCCCCGGGAGGGAAGCGACGGGCCGTGGTGGTCGGGCTCAGTTGCGGGTGCCGTCCTGCCCGGCCGTGCCGTCGGTCGGGCTGTCGGTGGGCTGGCTGGCCGCCCCGCCGTTGGCCCGGCGCTCCAGCACGCTCCGGTTCAGGTAGACCTCGATCATGTCGTACAGGATGTCGCGGGCCTTGCTGTCGTCGGAGCTGATGCGTGCCCCGTCGGCCCGGGTGACCACGCAGAAGGCGAGGTAGTGGCCGCGGACCTGCCAGCCGACCCGCGCCGCGGCCGTGGCCACCGCCTCGGTGTCCTCGCTCGCCGCCATGCCGCGGAACCGGCCCTGCCGTTCGTCCAGCATGGGCCGGATCCGGTCGCGCGCCCGCTGGGCGCTGGCCACGTCGGTGAGGTTGAACAGGCCGGCCGTGAGCAGGTGGTCGCCGTCGGGGGAGCGGAGGGTGGCCCGGACCACCTGGTTGCAGCCGAGGCGCACCAGCAGGTCGGCGATCTCGCCGGTGGCCGCCACCGCGCAGCTGCCGCTGGAGTGCGTCTTGAGCACCCGGTACGCCGGCTGCCCGTCGGTCACCACCAGTTGCTGGCCGGGGAAGACCTCCTTGGCGGTGAGCGCCGCCTGGTCGGTGTCCCGGGAGTTGAGGTCGCTCCCGTCGGCCGCGGCGGACTGCTCCACCACGGGCGGGCTGCTCTGCTGGCCGGCCTGCGGCGTGGCGGTCCGGTCGTCGAGCAGGGCGGCCACGGCCAGCCCCGTGAGGGCGAGCAGCATCAGCACGGCGGCCCCGCCGATCAGCACCTGCCAGGCCCGGCCGCCGCCGCGCCGGTGGTCGGCCCGGCGGGCCCGGGACAGGTCCAGCGGGTCGGTGGTCCGGACGACGGGGTCGGGCGGAGCCGAGGTCGCCGGCCTGGGCGCGGCGGCCGGTGTCGGCTGCGGCACCGGTGGCGCGGGCTGCGGCGCCGCCGGCGTCGGCTGCGGCACGGGAGCGGGCTCCCGGGGCGGGGCGGGTCGGCTCGGGGCCGGCGCGGGAACCGGCGGGGCCGGCGCCCGCGTCTCGACGGCCGGTCGGGTGGGCCGGACCGGCGGGGGCAGCGACGGGGTGGGGAAGCGGGACGGCGAGGGACCCGCCGGCGGAGCCGCCGCGCCGGGCACGGACGGGTCCGACCCGGGCTTCGGGTACTCCAGGAAGGCGTCCTCATCGGACTCGTACCGATACACCATGGTGGCTAGAGTAGGGGCCATTGTCCCTTTCGGGGGTAATATCGGGAAATTCTGGCGGAGTGGCGTCGCGTCCTGCCCCGGCCACCGTCGCCGGTACCGATCCCGGGCGGTGCGACAATGCCCGTCGTGACCGGCGACCACTACTTCACCGCGGAACCCACGACCGCCGCCCGGCCGCGCGAGGTCGAGTTCTCCGCCGGCGGGCGCGACTACACCCTCGCCTCGGCCAGCGGTGTCTTCTCCGCCAACCGGCTCGACCCCGGCACCGCGGTGCTGCTGCGCAAGGCCGACCTGCCGGCGCACGACGCCACCGGCGCGCTGCTCGACATCGGCTGCGGCTTCGGGCCGATCACCTGCGTACTGGCCGCCAGCGCGCCGGCCGCCACGGTCTGGGCGGTCGACGTCAACGAGCGGGCCCGCGAACTCACCGCCGCCAACGCCGCCCGCGTCGGCGCCGCCGACCGGGTCCGGGTCGTCGCCCCGGACGACCTCCCGGCCGACGTCGCCTTCGCCCAGATCTGGTCCAACCCGCCGATCCACATCGGCAAGGGGGAGCTGCACGACCTGCTGCGACGCTGGCTGCCCCGGCTCACCCCGGACGGGGTGGCCTGGCTGGTCGTCGCGCGGCACCTCGGCGGCGACTCGCTGCACCGCTGGCTGGTCGAGCAGGGCTGGCAGGTCGAGCGGCACGCCAGCCAGAAGGGCTACCGGGTACTCCGGGTCACCCGGTAATCCGGTGTCGCCCACGCCCGCCCCTCGGGCAGGATGCCCGCGTGGGATACGTGGACGTGGCAGGGGTCGGGCACATCCTCCCGGACGGCCGGGAACTCTTCGCCGAGGTGTCGTTCCGGGTCGGTGAGGGCGCCAAGGTGGCCCTCGTCGGGCCCAACGGCGCCGGCAAGACCACCCTGCTGCGCATGGTCGCCGGCGACCTGCCGGTGAAGACCGGCGTTGTCGCCCGCGCCGGTGGGCTCGGCGTGATGCGGCAGTTCATCGGCATGATCGGCGACGAGTCGACCCTCGCCGACCTGGCGCTGTCGCTCGCCCCGCCGGCGCTGCGCGACGCCGGCCACCGCCTCGCCGAGACCGAGGCGGCCATGCGGGCGGCCGAGGTCCGCGGCAAGTACAGCAGCGCCGCCGGCAAGGCCCAGCTCGCGTACGCCGACGCGCTGGCCGCCTGGGGCGAGGTCGGCGGCTACGACGCCGAGGTGCTCTTCGACACCGTCGCCACCATCGTCCTCGACCTGCCCTGGGACGCCGCCCGGGAACGCCCGGTGCGGACCCTCTCCGGCGGCCAGCAGAAGCGGTTCGCGCTGGAACTCCTGCTCCGCGGCCCCGACGAGGTGCTCCTCCTCGACGAGCCGGACAACTTCCTCGACGTGCCCGGCAAGCGCTGGCTGGAGGCCCGGCTGCGCGAGTCCGGCAAGTCCGTGCTCTACGTCTCACACGACCGGGAACTGCTGGCCCAGACCGCCGACCGGGTGGTCGCCGTCGAGGGCGGCAGCGCCTGGGTGCACCCCGGTGGCTTCGCGAGCTGGCACGAGGCCCGGGTGGCCCGGCACGCCCGCCTCGACGAGCTGCGCCGCCGCTGGGACGAGGAACACCAGAAGCTGCGTGAGCTGATGCTCATGTACAAGCAGAAGGCCGCGTACAACGACGGGATGGCCTCCCGCTACCAGGCCGCCCAGACCCGGCTGCGCAAGTTCGAGGAGGCCGGGCCGCCGCCCGTACCCCCGAAGGACCAGGACATCCGGATGCGCCTGACCGGCGGGCGGACCGGCAAGCGCGCGGTGATCGCCGAGCAGCTCGAACTGGACGGCCTGACCTACCCGTTCGACCTGGAACTCTGGTACGGCGACCGGGTGGCGGTGCTCGGCGCGAACGGCACGGGGAAGTCGCACTTCCTGCGCCTGCTCGCCCGCGGCGGCACCGACCCCGACCCGGCCAACACCCCCGTCGACGGCGCGGCGGCGCTCGCCCCCGTCGCGCACGGCGGCCAGGTACGCCTCGGCGCCCGGGTCCGGCCCGGCCACTTCTCCCAGACCCACGACCGGCCCGAGCTGATGGCGAAGACGCTTGTCGAGATCCTGTGGCGGGGCGACGAGCACCGGGCCGGCATGGACCGGCACGCGGCCATGGCGGCGCTGTCCCGCTACGAGCTGGCCGGGCAGGGCGACCAGCGCTTCGGCACCCTCTCCGGCGGCCAGCAGGCGCGCTTCCTGGTGCTGCTGCTGGAGCTGTCCGGGGCCACCCTGCTGCTGCTCGACGAGCCGACCGACAACCTCGACCTGGCCTCCGCCGAAGCCCTCGAAGCGGGGCTTGCCGCGTTCGCGGGGACGGTCGTGGCCGTCACCCACGACCGGTGGTTCACCCGCTCCTTCGACCGGTTCGTGCTGTTCCGCGGCGACGGCGAGGTGGTGGAGACCCCCGAGCCGGTCTGGGACGTGCGGTGAGCGCCCGGCCGGCGGCATAGGGTGGATCTCGTGACTGAGATGACCTACCGCCGGCTGGGCGACTCCGGGCTCGTGGTGTCCGTCGTCGGCATCGGCTGCAACAACTTCGGCCGCAAGCTCGACCTCGACGGCACCCGCGCCGTGGTGGACGCCGCGCTCGACGCCGGGATCAACTTCTTCGACACCGCCGACATCTACGGCGAGCCGCAGGGCGGCTCCGAGGAACTGCTCGGGCAGGCGCTCAAGGGCCGCCGGGACGACGTGGTGGTCGCCACCAAGTTCGGCATGGACATGCACGGCCTCAACGGGCCCGACCACGGCGCCCGGGGCGCCCGCCGCTACATCGCCCGGGCCGTCGAGGCGTCGCTGCGCCGGCTCGACACCGACCACATCGACCTGTACCAGATGCACGAGCCCGATCCGGGCACCCCCATCGACGAGACCCTCGCCGCGCTCGACGACCTGGTGACCGCCGGCAAGGTGCGCTACCTCGGCAACTCGAACTTCGCCGGCTGGCAGATCGCCGACGCCGACTGGACCGCCTCCTCCCAGGGCCGCACCCGCTTCATCTCCGCACAGAACCACTACTCGCTGCTGGAGCGGAGCGTGGAGGCCGAGGTGATCCCGGCGTGCGAGCGGTTCGGCCTGGGCATGCTGCCGTTCTTCCCTCTCGCCAACGGCCTGCTCACCGGCAAGTACAAGCGCAACGAGGCCCCGCCCGCCGGCAGCCGGCTCTCCGGCGGCGGCCGGTACGCCGAGCGCCTCGCCGCCGCGGATTGGGACACCATCGAGGCGATCGAGGCGTACGCGGCCGAGCGCGGGGTCAGCATGCTCCAGGTCGCCATGGGCGGGCTCGCCGCCCGGCCGGCGGTGACCTCGGTGATCGCCGGCGCCACCACGCCGGAGCAGGTACGCGCCAACGCCGAGGCGGGCACCTGGCAGCCCACCGACGAGGACCTCGACGCCCTCGACGCCCTCCTCTGAGACACCCTCCCGCTGCCCCGGTGCCCTCCTCGGGCCGCCGGGGCAGCGCGCTGTCCGCCCCCGCCGCCCGCCGCCGCCCGCCGTCGCTCCGCGCCCCTCGGGGCGACGTTGCCGCCGGCCAAGCAGCGCGCCACAGGCGCGTCCGGGCCGTGAGTGGAACGCCATGGGTGTCATGGCCGGGCTTTGACACCCATGGTGTTCCACCGACGTCGGGGTTCAGCGGGTGGTGCGTTCGCGGAGGGCTTGGCGGACCAGGGCGATGGTCGCGCGGGGGTGGCGGAGGACGTCGTCGGCGGTGAAGCGGAGGACCAGCCAGCCCGCCGCGCGGATTGCGTTCAGGCGGGCGACGTCCTGGCGGAAGTGGGCGCGTTCACGGTGGTGGTCGCCGTCATACTCGACCGCGACGCGGAGCGCGGGCCAGGCCAGGTCGACGCGGGCGATGAAGCGGCCCCGGGCGTCGTGCACGTCGTGTTGGGCGACGAGCGGGCCCAGACCGGCGTCGAGCAGGAGCAGCCGCAGGCGGGTCTCCATCGGTGACTCGCTCGGCGGTTCCGCCAGCGCCAGCACCTCGCGCAGCAGCGGCAGGCCCGGCCAGCCAGAGCGCTCGGCAGCGTAGGCGCGCAAGGCGGGCAGCTTCACCACCCGGCGGTGCAACAACGCCTCGACGGCGACCAGCGCGTCGACCCGCGAACCCTGCCGGCCGAGGTCGAACGCGGTGCGCAGCGCCGTGGTGACCGGAAGGCCGGCGAAGCGGGTGCGGTCGGTGTCCGGCAGCACGGAACGGACCGGCCGCACGCGGGGATGGGACCGCAGGCGGGCGGCCCGGGGCAGCAGCACGGTGACCGGTGCTCTCGTGCCGCGCCCCCTCGTCGGCGTTGGCGGGGAAGAGCCGGGCGTAGAGGCGTCCCGGCCGAGCAGGTCGGCGCCCCAGAGGAAGGCCGCGCTGCGCCCGGCGATCGCCGCGCTGGGCGGCAGGCGCAGTGCGACGGCGTCGCACCACATTCGGTGGTCGCCGTCGCGGTAGCCGTTGTGGTGCACGTAGACGTCCGGCAGCAGCCGGATCCACGCTGGACTCCGCAGCATGGTCCAGGTCAGGAGCCCTTTGGCGACGGCGGTGCTGCCGCGGAACGGCTGGACGGACAGCCGGCGGGGGACCTGGGCGGGTGAGGCCATCCGGACAGCATCACGTGATCGGGAGATCACCCGCTGTCCCCAATCTCCATCCGGGACGGTCGGTGGGAAATTCTCCACCCACCCTTGGCGGATCCGCGCGCACGTCGTACGGTAGGCCCGCAAGTGACCCACGGGAGCCCGGTGCCACCGGGCTGAGAGGGGGGCTGGAAGCCCCCGACCGTCGAACCTGATCCGGGTAATGCCGGCGCAGGGAGGAGAGTTGCCGTGCCGTCCCTGGGACGACTGCATCTGATCACCGACACCCGGCCGGGGCGGGACCCGCTCGCCGTGCTGCGCGCCGCCCTGCCGGTGGCCCGCGCCGAGCTGGTCGTGCAGGTCCGGGTGGAGGACGACGCCACCGACCGGGAGGCGTACGAGCTGGCCCGCCGAGTGGTCGGGCTGTGCCGGCCGTACGGGGCGGCCTGCCTGGTCAACGACCGGCTGCACGTGGCGCTGGCGGTGGAGGCCGCCGGCGGCCACGTCGGCGCGGAGGACCTGCCGGTGGCGGCGGCCCGCCGGGTGCTCGGCGCCGACGCCGTGCTCGGGGCGACCGCGCGGGAGCCGGGCGGCGCCGTCGCGGCGGTCGCCGCCGGGGCCAGCTACCTGGGCGTGGGCCCCTGCCACGCCACCACCACCAAGGCCGGCCTGCCCGACCCGATCGGCCCCGAGGGGGTACGCGCGGTGGCCGGCGCGGTGGACGTGCCGGTGATCGCCATCGGCGGGGTGACCGCCGCGTCGGTGCCGGCGCTGCGGGCCGCCGGGGCGTACGGGGTGGCGGTGGTGGGGGCGCTCTCCGCGAGCCCCGATCCCGCCCGCACGACCGTCGAGCTGATCGAGGCCCTGACGTGCTGACCCGACCGGACGTCGCCATCGTGGGGGCGGGACCGGTCGGGCTGGCGATCGCGTGGCGGTGCGCGTCCCGTGGGCTGCGCGTGACCGTGCACGACCCGGCGCCCGGCTCCGGGGCCTCGCACGTCGCCGCCGGGATGCTCTCGCCGGTGGCCGAGGCGTACTTCGGCGAGCCCGAGCTGACCGGCCTGCTCGCCGAGTCCGCCGCCCGCTGGCCCCGCTTCGCCGCCGACCTGGCCGAGGCGGCCGGCGCCGATGTCGGCTACCGCGCCGACGGCACGCTGGTGGTCGGGCTCACCGCCGACGACCTGGCCGAGGCGCGACGGCTCTGGTCGTACCAGCAGGGGTTGGGGCTGCCGATCACGCCGTTGCGCCCCTCGGAGCTGCGCGACCGCGAGCCGGCGCTGGCCCCGCGGGTGCGCGGCGGCGCGGTCGCCCCCGGCGACCACCAGGTCGACCCGCGCCGGCTGGTGGCCGCGCTGCGGGCGGCGGCCGAACGGGCCGGCGCGGTGCTGCGCCCGGGCCGGGTGGACGCGCTGTCCGAGGTGGACGGCCGGGTCACCGTGGTCGCGGCCGGCTGCGGCGCAGCCGCCCTGACCGGGCTGCCGGTGCGGCCGGTCAAGGGTCAGGTGCTCCGGCTCCGCGCGCCCGGTCGCGGCGCGCCGGACTTCCGGCACGTCATCCGGGGGTACGCCGACGGCGAGTCGATCTACCTGGTGCCCCGGGACAGCGGCGAGGTGGTGGTCGGGGCGACCGTCGAGGAGCGCGCCGACACCGAGGTGACCGCCGGCGCGGTGCTGCGACTGCTCCGCGCCGCCGTGGACCTGGTGCCGGAGCTGGCCGAGTACGACCTGGTCGAGGCGACCGCCGGGCTCCGCCCCGGCACGCCGGACAACGCGCCGATCATCGGGCCGCTGCCCGGCCGGCCAGGCGTGCTCGTGGCCACCGGGCACCACCGGCACGGCATCGTGCTCACCCCGGTCACCGCCGACCTGGTCACCGAACTGATCGTCACGGGCGAGCCGGACCCGCTGCTCGCCCCCTTCAGCCCGGACCGGTTCGGGAAGGAGCCCAGGTGAGACTGATCGTCAACGGCGCGGGACGGGACCTGCCCGGCGGCTCGACCGTCGCCGATGTGGTGCGCGCGGTCACCGCCCAGGAACGCGGCCTGGCGGTCGCCGTGAACGGCGAGGTGGTGCCGCGCGGCGGCTGGTCGGCGACCGTGCTGCGCGACGGCGACCGGGTCGAGGTGCTCAGCGCCGCCCAGGGCGGGTGAGCCGGATGGCCTTCGAGATCGGCGGGGTCGGTTTCGGCTCCCGGCTCGTCCTCGGCACCGGCGGCGCGGCCAACCTGCACGTGCTGGAACAGGCGATCCGCGCCTCCGGCACCGAGCTGGTGACCCTCGCGCTGCGCCGGGTGGACACCGCCCCCGGCGCGGCCGGCGGCCTGCTCGACGTGCTGGACCGGTGCGGCGTACGGCTGCTGCCGAACACGGCCGGCTGCTACACCGCGTCCGAGGCGGTGAAGGTGGCGCGGCTGGCCCGGGAGGCGTTCGACACCGACTGGGTGAAGCTGGAGGTGATCGGCGACGAGCGCACGCTGCTGCCCGACGGGGTGGAGCTGCTGCGCGCCGCCGAGGAACTGGTGGCCGACGGGTTCACGGTGCTGCCGTACACCTCGGACGATCCGGTCCTGGCCCGCCGGCTGGCCGACGTGGGCTGCGCGGCGGTGATGCCGGCCGGCGCGCCGATCGGCTCCGGGCTGGGGGTGAGCAACCCGCACCACATCCGGCTGATCCGGCAGGGCGTGGACGTGCCGGTGATCCTCGACGCCGGGATCGGCACCGCCTCCGACGCGGCGCTCGCCATGGAACTGGGCTGCGACGCCGTGCTGCTGGCCAGCGCGGTCACCCGGGCGGCCGACCCGGTGGCGATGGCCACCGCCATGCGGCACGCCGTCGAGGCGGGGCGGCTGGCGTACGGGGCGGGCCGGATCGCCCGCCGCTTCCACGCTCTCGCCTCCACCCCCGACGAGGGGAGGCCGGACCTGTGACGGCACCCGCTTCCGTCGCTCTCGGCGCGCGGCCGGACCGCCCCGTGCCGTCGGGCGTCGTGCTGCTGACCGACCGGCGGGTGGCGCGGCGACCGCTGGCCGAGGTCGTGGCGGCGGCCGTGGCCGGGGGAGTGCGCTGGGCGGTGCTGCGGGAGAAGGACCTGCCGCGGGCCGAGCGGGCGGCCCTGGCCGCCGAGCTGCGCGCGATCCTCGCCGGCGCCGGCGGCCGGCTGATCGTCGCCGGGCCCGATCCGCTCGACGGTGACGCCGTGCACCTGCCGGCCGCCGGCCCGTACCCGCCGCCGTCCGCCGGGCTGGTCGGCCGCTCCTGCCACGACGCCGCCGAGCTGGCCCGGCTCACCACGGAGGACTACGCGACCCTGTCGCCGGTCTTCCCGACGAGGACCAAACCCGGCTACGGCCCGCCCCTGCACCCGGCCGGGCTCCGCGAGCTGATCGGCGCCAGCCCGGTGCCGGTGCTCGCCCTCGGCGGCATCGAGTCGCCGGGACAGGTGGCGGCCTGTGTCGCGGCCGGCGCGGCCGGGGTCGCCGTGCTCGGCGCGATCATGCGCGCCGACGATCCCGCCGCGGTGGCCGCCACGCTCACCGCGGCCCACGAGGCGGCTGGTCGGGCCGGTCACGGGGCGGCCCGACCAGCCCCCACAACCCGGGTCAGTGTCCAAGAGGCGGTCACCCCTGTGGCCCACAGCCCCAATCGTCGGCCGCAGCCCCCAACCGCAACCAAGGAAGCAACATGACCCCGAGGACGACACTCACCATCGCCGGATCGGACTCCGGCGGCGGCGCCGGCATCCAGGCCGACCTCAAGGTCTTCGCCGCCCTCGGCGCCTATGGCACCAGCGTGATCACCGCGGTCACCGCGCAGAACACGCGGGGCGTGGACGCCGTGCTGCCCCTGCCCCCGCAGACCGTGCGCGACCAGCTCGACAGCGTGCTCGGCGACTTCGCCGTACGCGCCGTGAAGACCGGCATGCTCGGCACCCCGGCGGTCGCCGACGCGGTGGCCGAGGCGGCGCGGGCCGGCCGGCTGCCCCACCTGGTCGTCGACCCGGTGCTGGTCGCCACCAGCGGGCACCGGCTCGGCGTGGCGACGGCCGTCGAGCGGCTGCTCCCGTACGCCGAGGTGGCGACGCCGAACTGCGCGGAGGCCGCGGCCCTCACCGGACGCCCGGTGACCACGGTCGAGGAGATGGTGGCGGCGGCCGAGGCGCTGGCGGCCGCCGGCCCGGCACACGTGGTCGTGACCGGCGGCGACGTGGACGCGGCCGGCGAGTCGGTGGACGTGCTGGTCGGCGGCGGCTCGACCACGCTGCTGCGCGCGCCCCGCGTGCCGACCCGGCACAACCACGGCACCGGCTGCTCGTTCTCGGCGGCGATCACCGTCCGGCTCGCGGCGGGCGACCCGGTGCCGGTCGCGGTGGCCGCCGCCAAGGAGTACGTGACCCGCGCGCTGACCGGCGCCCGGGACTGGGAGCTGGGCGCGGGACGCGGCCCGCTGGACCACTTCGGCTGGTCCGCTTGAGCGACAGGGAGGCTGTCATGCACGCACGTCGCAAGGTCTACGTCGAGGGGTCACGCCCGGACATCCGGGTGCCGTTCGCCGAGGTGGAGCTGACCGGGGACAACCCGCCGGTCCGGCTCTACGACACCGCCGGCCCCGGCTCGGATCCCGAGGTGGGGCTGCCGCCGCTGCGCGGTCCGTGGATCGCCGAGCGCGGGGACGTCGCCCCGGTGCGCGGCGCCGGCACCCCGCTGGCCGGTGTGGACGGTCGCCGGCCGACGCAGCTCGCGTACGCCCGGGCCGGGATCGTCACGCCGGAGATGGAGTTCGTGGCGGTCCGGGAGGGGGTCGCGCCGGAGTTCGTCCGGGACGAGATCGCGGCCGGGCGGGCCGTGCTGCCGCTCAACGTCAACCACCCGGAGTGCGAGCCGGCGATCATCGGCAAGGCCTTCCTGGTCAAGGTCAACGCCAACATCGGCACCTCGGCGGTGACCTCGTCGGTCGCCGAGGAGGTGGAGAAGCTGACCTGGGCCACCCGGTGGGGCGCGGACACCGTGATGGACCTGTCCACCGGCAAGCGGATCCACGAGACCCGCGAGGCGATCGTGCGGAACTCGCCGGTGCCGATCGGGACCGTGCCGATCTACCAGGCGCTGGAGAAGGTCGGCGGCGACCCGGTGAAGCTCAGCTGGGAGGTGTTCCGCGAGACGGTCGTCGAGCAGGCCGAGCAGGGCGTCGACTACATGACGGTGCACGCCGGGGTGCTGCTGCCGTACGTGCCCCTCGCCGTGGACCGGGTCACCGGGATCGTGTCCCGCGGTGGCTCGATCATGGCGGCCTGGTGCCTGGCGCACCACGAGGAGAACTTCCTCTACACCCACTTCGAGGAGCTGTGCGCGCTGCTCGCGAGGTACGACGTGACGTTCTCGCTCGGCGACGGGCTGCGGCCGGGGTCGATCGCGGACGCCAACGACGAGGCGCAGTTCGCCGAGCTGCGCACCCTGGGCGAACTCACCAAGGTCGCCTGGGCGCACGACGTGCAGGTGATGATCGAGGGCCCCGGGCACGTGCCCATGCACAAGATCAAGGAGAACGTGGACCTCCAGCAGGAGTGGTGCCACGAGGCCCCGTTCTACACGCTCGGGCCGCTGACCACCGACATCGCGCCCGCGTACGACCACATCACCTCGGCCATCGGCGCCGCGATGATCGGCATGTTCGGCACGGCGATGCTCTGCTACGTCACCCCGAAGGAGCACCTCGGGCTGCCCGACCGGGACGACGTGAAGGCGGGCGTGATCGCGTACAAGATCGCGGCACACGCGGCCGACCTGGCCAAGGGGCACCCGGGGGCGCAGGCCTGGGACGACGCGCTCTCCAAGGCGCGGTTCGAGTTCCGCTGGGAGGACCAGTTCAACCTGGCGCTGGACCCGGAGACCGCCCGGTCGTACCACGACGCGACGCTGCCGGCCGAGCCCGCGAAGACCGCCCATTTCTGCTCGATGTGCGGCCCGAAGTTCTGCTCCATGAAGATCACCCAGGAGCTGAAGGAGTACGCGGCACGCGGCATGCAGGACAAGTCGGCGGAGTTCGTGGCCGGCGGCTCCCGCGTCTACCTGCCGCTGGCCTGAGCGCCGCCGGGGGCCGGGCCGCTGGTCGACCCGGCCCCCGCACGCTCAGTCGCGGTGGTGCCGGCCGGTACGCAGGGACCGGGCGTCGTCCCCGTTGTCGTCCGCGGCGAGGCCGGCGACCCAGTCGACGTACTCCTCGTCCTGCCTCGCGAGCGGCTCGGACTCGCGGTCGACATCGCCCGGCTCGCCGCCCTTGCCGCGGTTACGCCGGAACAGGCCGCGCCGCGCCTTGGACTTGCCGCCGGCCGCCTCGGTGGCCGCGTCGGCCTCGGACACGTCGGCGTGCCGGCCGCCGGAGGTGGGCTCCACGGCCTGACCGTCCCAGGCCGGAAGGACCGGGCCGGTGGCCTCCGGGGCGGGGCCGGTCGGGCCGGTGGCCTCCGGGCCGGAACCGGTGGGGCCGGTGGGTTCCGGGGCGGTGGTTTCCAGGGCGGGGTCGGTGGGCGGCGGGGTGGTCGGGCCGGCGGGGCGGGGGTTGGCGAGGGCGTCCCAGCCGGTGGTCCGGCCCAGGTCGGGCAGCGCCCGGTGCCTGGGGCGCGGCGCCGGCTCAGGCCGAGGCCCGGTGCCGTCGGGGGTTCCGGTGCCGTCGGGGTCACCGTCCCGGCCGGCGCTCGGGCTGCCGGGCCCGGTGGACCCGGGACCGCCGCGCGGGGCGACCGGCCAGTTCGTGGCGGGGGCGATCGGCCAGGCCGGCCGGACGTTGCCGGGGGTCACGTCCTCGAAGATCGGGACCCGCGGCCGGGGCGACGCCGGGGGTTCGGGCAGGTCGGCCGGCGGGGGCTCCGGGGCGAAGAAGAAGTTCCGCCGCTCGCCGCCGGCCGGATCGCCGGTCCTGTCCTCGCCCGGTGCCGGGGCGGCCTGGTCCGGCGCCTCGGGTAGGTCCGCGGCTCTCGTGTCGGCCGCCGGGTCGGTGCCGGTCGTCGGGGTGTCGGCGGCGGCCGGCGTGTTTCCGGTCAACTCGACGGTGCTGGCCGGTGTGGTGGCGGGCTCGGCGGTGCCGGCCGGTGTGGTGATGGTCGGCTCGGTGGTGCCGGTCGGTGTGTTGGTGCTCGGCCCGGCGGGGACCTGGTCCGCGGCGGCCCGGGTGGTGCGCGGCTTGCGGGTGCGCTTGGCGCGGCCGACCGGAGTTGGCGCGGCCGGCACGGAGTCGCCGGCCGCGGCGGCCGCCTCCGCCGCCAGGGCGTCCGGCGCCGTCGCGCCGTCCGCCGGTCGGGACGTCGAGGGCGCGTCGTTCCTGGCTGCCGGGGTGTCCGCCGGGGTGGCGCGGTCCGCTCGTCGGCCCGGGGCGGGTGCGTCGTCGAGCGCCCGGACCGTCGGGGGCACGTCGTCTGCCGGCGGCGGCGTCGGCGTGGGAGCGCCGGCGCGGTTCCGCCGCGATCGCGTCCCCCGCGCCGGGGCCGCCTCCGTCGCCGGCTCGGCGGGGACTGCGCCGGGCACCTCGCGATCCGTGGCCGCCGGGTCCGGCGCGTCCGTCCGGTCCGGCGCGACGGACCCGGCTCCGGTCCGGTCGGCCGCCCTCGCGGTCTTGGCGGGCGAGGCCGTCGGGCGCGCCGACTCCACCAGCGGTGAGACCGAATCCGACCCCACCGGCGCAGCGGGCGGTGGGACCGGGGCCGGGTCGGCCGGCGGGGTCGGGCGGCCGGCGGCGAGCACGTCGATGGCCGACGTCCGCCGTCCCGGCGGGGGCGATCCGGGCATCTGCAGGTGCCGGACGAGGTCCGCGTCGTCCCGCCTGGCGGCCGGCCCGTCCGGCACGGTGTCCCCGAACGCCCACGCGGCCTGCGTGTCTGGCCGATCGGCGTCGCTGTCGTCGGCCTCCCGGGCGGGTCGCGTCGGGTCCGGTTCCGGCTTCGCGGCGACGGTGTCGTGGGACGGCGCGACGTCCGAACGCTGCTCGGACGAGGGGCCCGAGGGGGTCGGCGCGCCGAACCAGTGGCGGTCCGAGGCCGGCTCGCCGCCCACACCCGGCGTCGCGGCCGCCGGGGCGTGGTGTCGCGTCGCGGTGGCCTCGTCCACCGTGCCCGGACCCGGCTCGTGCACCGGGGTCGGCTCCGCCCGGTCGGCCGGTAGCTCGGCGGGACGGTCGAGGGACCGGCGGGTGAGCCCGGCGGGGGTGAGCCCGCCGGCCTCCGGCCAGTCCCAGTGGGCGGGGCTCGGTGCCCCCGGGGCGCGTACGGTCACCTGGGCGGCGGGAGCCGGGTCGGCCGCGCCGGTGGTGGCCGGCGACGCCGGCAGTGGCTGGAGGATGTCGGTCGGCTCGATGGCGTCCCGCCCGGCGGCCGTGGTCACCGGCCGCGGCAGCACCGTGGTGGCGGTCGAGCCGAGCGCGCCGGCGGCGACCGCGATCAGCGCGCCGTAGTAGGGCGCGAGCTGGTAGCGGTCGGCCGCGGTGCCGGGGCCGGCGGTCAGGTAGGCGAAGGCCAGCAGGACCGGGCCGGCCGCCCCGGCGGCGCCGCCGACCAGCGGCAGGTGCCCGGCCCGCCGGGCAAGCGCGCCGACCGCCGCGCCGGCGAGCAGGGCCAGCGTGGGCAGCACCAGCATGGCCAGGCGCTGCGCCGCGGCCGGGTCGAGCCAGGACGGTTCGAGGACGCCGAGGCGTGCGGTGGGCAGCGTGCCGGTGGACGCGACGGACGGCGCGACGGAGATCAGGGCGACGAGCCATACGGCCGCGGCGGTGAGCGCGACGCTCCAGCCGAACGGCGGCTTGAGCAGCACGGCGATCGCCGCGCCCGCCCCGACCACCGCGCCGAGGATCGCGCAGATGCCGACCGCCCACACCGGGTCGACGGTGCCGCCCAGCTCGGCGGCGCGGGCCGGCTGCATGCAGAGCGGCGCGACCACGGTCGCGCCCAGCGCGCTGACGCCGGCGATGGAGAGCAGCTCGGCGGTGCCGGCCGGGGAGGCGTCCCGGCGGGCGAGGCGTGCGGTGAGGACGGCCCCGGCGATCGTGGCGACCGCGGCGAACCAGCCGACCCAGGCGAGCTGGGCGGGCCACCGGTTGACCGAGCCGTCGACGAACGCGCCGTCGAGGCGTACGACGCCGAAGCCGTACGCGATGCCGAGCTGGCCGGCCCCGGCCAGCACGCTCACCCCGAGCGCCGTGAGCAGCAGCTTGCCCCACGTCCGAAAGGCCATGTCGGGCACGTTACGGCCCGGTGCACCCGATCGCCACCTTGCCACCCGTGGCGCGGCGAGTCGGCGCCGGCGTGGCTACTTCAGCTCGACCAGCCGGGCCAGGTACGTGGTGTCGCCGACGTTGGTCAGCATGTGCACGGCGCCCGGGTCGCGGTAGACCACCCCGCCGGTCGGCTCGTCCGCGTCGATGGTCGTGCCGTCGATCGTCTGCACCACGTTCTTCGCGCCCTCGATCGCCACCACGAGGTACGGGTGGTCGTGCCGGTGCAGCGGCTGCCGCTCGCCCGGCTCCAGCCGGATGTGCCAGACGCGTACCCGGTCGTTCTCGAAGACGATCTCCTGGCCCACCGGGCCGAGTTCGAGGTCGGCGGAGAGGTCGGTCATCGTGGTCCGTCCAGTTGGGGGAGCACCTCGGCGGCGATGAGCTCCACGTGGTCCAGGTCGTCGAAGTCGATGAGGCGCAGGTGCACCCGGGTGGCTCCGATGGCGGCGAACTCGCCGAGCCGGTCGACGAGCTGGGCGGGGGAACCGACCACCGGGTCCTCCGGCGGGAGCGCGCTCTTGACGTGCAGCGGCGCGGCCCGACGCTGGGCCTCCGCGTCGGTGCGCCCGATCGCCACCACGATCCCGGCGGAGAGCACGAGCGGCGACCGCCCCGACCCGGCGCGCCCGGTCCGGTCGCACGCCTCGCGGACCCGCTCGTACGCGGCGGCCGTCTCGGCGACGGTCTTGAACGGCATGTTGAACTCGTCGGCGTACCGGGCGGCCAGTTCGGGGGTGCGCTTCGGGCCCCGGCCGCCGACGATCACCGGTGGGCCGGGCTGCTGCACCGGCTTGGGCAGCGCGGGCGCGTCGACCAGCCGGTAGTGGTCGCCGGTGAAGCTGTACGTCTCGCCGGGCGGGGTGCGCCACAGCCCGGTGACGATCTCCAGCTGCTCGGCGAGCCGGTCGAACCGCTCGGTGACCGCCGGGAACGGGATGCCGTAGGCGGTGTGCTCGCGCTCGTACCAGCCGGCGCCGATGCCCAGCTCGACCCGGCCGCCGCTCATCTGGTCGACCTGGGCGACCATCACGGCCAGCGGGCCGGGCAGCCGGAAGGTGGCCGAGGTGACCAACGTGCCCAGCCGGATCCGGGAGGTCTCCCGGGCCAGCGCGGCGAGCGTCAGCCAGGCGTCGGTGGGGCCGGGCAGTCCGGGGTCGTCCCCCATCGACCGGTAGTGGTCGGCGCGGAAGAAGCCCTCGAAGCCGGTCTCCTCGACGAGCTGGGCGAACCGGAGCTGGTCGTCGTAGCTGGCTCCGCGGTGCGGCTCGGTGAAGACGGACACCCGCATGGTCACCGCCCTCCCGCGGCGACGCCACCGGTGGCGTCGCGTTCCATCAGCAGTTCGTGCAGTTCGGCGCTGATCCGGGCGACCTCGGCCAGGTGCGCGTGGCGGCCCAGGGTGCGGGGCCGGGGCACGGCCACCTCGACGACCTCACGGATCCGGCCGGGGCGCGGGCTGAGCACGACGACCCGGTCGGCCAGCAGCACCGCCTCGTCGATCGAGTGGGTGACGAAGACGATTGTCGCCTTCGTCTCCATGTGCACCCGCTGGAGCTCGCCGGAGAGCTCCTCCCGGGTGAGCGCGTCGAGCGCGGAGAAGGGCTCGTCCATGAGCATCACCCGGGGCTCGCCGATCAGCGACCGGCAGAGCGAGACCCGCTGCTGCATGCCACCGGACAGCTCGTGGGGGAGGCGCTTCTCGAAGCCGCCCAGCCCGGCCATCTCCAGCAGCCCGCGGGCCCGGTCGCGGTGCCTGGCCCGGCGCCAGCCGAAGATCTCCACGGGCAGCAGGACGTTGTCCAGCACCGTGCGCCAGGGCAGCAGCGCGGGCCGCTGGAACAGCATGGCGATGTCCCGGCGGGGCTTCGTGATCGGCGTGCCGGCCACGGTGATCTCGCCCTCGCTGACCGGGAGCAGGCCGGCGATCATGCGGAGCAGGGTGGACTTGCCGCACCCGGAGCGGCCGAGGACGGCGACGAACTCGCCCTCCGCGACGTCGAGGTCGATGCCGCGCAGCGCCTCGACCCGGCCCGAGCGGCCGTCGAAGGTGCGGGACACCCCGGACAGTCGGATCATCTCCCGCCGGCTCCCTTCCAACGTCGCGAACGCGAGCCGGGCTAGCGTAGCGGGAGCCGATCCTTATAGCACCGTCCGGGGTGGACGTCAGTCTCCTTTCCGTCAGGCAACTTCGTTTCCGTTCCGCAACCCGTACGCCCGCCTGGCTTCATCGGCCTTCTCGTACGCTGTTGCGCGCGAAGAGTCCCCTCACGACGGTCCCGTCGGCTGTCCCCTCCTGCCGACACCGTCGGACCCACGACCCGACCGGGCGAACATGGCCTGGTCGGAAAGGACATGGTGCACTGATGAGAAGGCTGACCCGTACGGTCGCCGCCGCGGCGCTGGCCACCGCCCTCGCCCTCGTCGGCGGTTGCAGCAGCGACTCGGACAAGTCAGACGACGGCAAGAGCGGCAACGGTACGGCGCTGGAGAAGGTGACCTACCTCACCTCGTTCGGCAACTTCGGCCGTGACTCCTACGCCTGGGTGGCGAAGGAGAAGGGCTTCTTCAAGGAGGCCGGCTTCGACGTCGACATCAAGCCCGGGCAGGGCACCGGCTCGGTCATCCAGACCATCACGGGCGGCCAGGCCGACTTCGGCCCGATCGACCTGACCGGCGGCATCCTCCAGCTCGGCAACGGCCAGGCCAAGGACTTCGTCGCGGTGGCGGCGATCCAGCAGCGCACCATGGCCGCCATCGTCTCGGTCGAGGGCAAGAACATCGCCACCCCGAAGGACCTCGAGGGCAAGAAGCTCGCCGACACCCCCACGTCCGTCGTGCGCAACCTCTTCCCGACGTACGCCCGGCTGGCCGGCATCGACGCGAAGAAGGTGACCTGGGTCAACGGTGAGGCGCAGGGCCTCATCGGCATGCTCGGCTCCGGCGCGGTCGACGGTATCGGCCAGTTCGTGGTCGGCCAGCCGACCGTCGAGGCGGTGGCCAAGAAGAAGCCGGTCGTGCTGCCCTACAGCAACGTGATGCAGGACCTCTACGGCAACGTGCTGATCACCTCCAGCAAGATCGCCAAGGAGAAGCCGGAGATGGTCAAGCGCTTCACCGCGGCCCTGCTCAAGGGCCTGGAGTACGCGCTGGCCCACCCGGACGAGGCGGGCGAGATCCTGAAGAAGAACGTGCCGGCCGCCAACCCGGCCGCGTCGGCCGCGGAGCTGCAGCTCATGGCCGCGTACGTCCGCTCCAGCAACTCGGGCACCGCCATCGGCACGCTGGACAGCGGCCGGGTCGCCAAGAGCATCGCGCTGCTCCAGGGCGCGGGCGCGCTCAAGCAGAACCTCACCCCCGACCAGATCATCGACTTCAACCTCGCGCCGAGGGCCTGACCGTTCGGCTCGGGCAACGGGGGTGCGGCCCGCCGGGACACCCGGTGGGGCGCACCCCCTTCGCGTGCCGGTCGTCGACCGGCCGAGAGAGGAGGACACGTTGACGCAGTTGACCGGGACCCGCGCCGGGGCGCCGGCGCCGGAGGAGCCGGCGGAGCCCGTCGCCGCGCCGCGCCGGCTGGTCGTACGCCCCGCGGCCGTGGGGCTGCCGGCGCTCGGGCTGGTCATCGCCGTGGCCGCCTGGTGGCTGGTCACCTCGGGGCTGCACCTGGTCCACCCGGCCGCGCTGCCGCCGCCGCAGGCGGTGTGGCGCTCGCTGGCCGGCACCACCGACGTGCTGCTTCCGGCGCTGGGCATCACCACCTGGATGACCCTGCTCGGCTTCCTGCTCTCGTCGCTCGCCGGGGTGCTGATCGGGATGGCGCTGGCCGCGTCCAGCCGGGTGGAGCGGATGTTCGCCCCGCTGCTGGTGGCGGTCAACGCGGTGCCGAAGATCGCCTTCGGTCCGCTGTTGGTGGTCGCGGTGGGCTGGGGGCAGAAACCCATCCTGACCATGGTGTTCCTGCTCTGCTTCTTCCCGATCGTGCTGTCCACGGCGACCGGGCTGACCACCACTCCCGCCGACCTGGCCGAGCTGGGCCGCTCGCTGAACGCGTCCTGGTGGCAGTCGTTCCGGAAGGTGCGCTTCCCGGCCGCGCTGCCGCAGATCTTCGTCGGGCTGAAGGTGGCCATGCCGCTGGCCGCGATCGGCGCGGTGATCGGGGAGTTCTATTCGGACCGGCCCGGGCTGGGCTACCAGATCCTCCAGTACAACGGCGTCGGTGACACCGCGACGGCGTGGGCGGCGATCGTGCTGGTGGCGGTGATGAGCATCCTGCTCTACTCGGCCCTCAGCCTGGTCGAGCGCCTCGCCCTGCCGTGGGTCCGCGCCACCACCTCGGCCCGCTGACCGGCTGCTCCCGGCGGGAGGCGTCCCCGCCTCCGGCCGGGAGCCGGCCCGATCAGCCGGCCAGCCGCCAGCGGCCGCCGCGGGCGACGAGCGTCGTGAGCGCCTGCGGCATGAGGCCGGAGTGGTTGTCCGGGGTCATCCGGATCGGCCCGGAAAGGCCGTCCAGCTGAGCGGTCTCCAGGACGTCGCGCAGGGCGCTCCGGTCCACCTCGCCCGGCTCGCTGCCGGCCCGCAGTTCGGCGTCGGCGATGAGCTGGACGGCGTCCGCGGCGAACGAGGAGTAGCCGTTGTAGCCGCCCCACCGGGCGGTGTACTCCTGGAACCACTGCCGCCGGGCGGCCTTGGCCGGGGTGGTGGCGATGACGTCGTCGATCACCATGGTCTGGGTGAAGATCAGCGTGGCCCGCTCGGTGGATCGGGCCGCGGCGCCCAGGAAGAGGTCGCCGGCCGCCGAGGCGTCGAAGAAGAGCGCGCCGCTGTAGCGGCGCTGCCGGGCGGTGGTGGCCGCCAGCGACGCCTGCTCCGGCGGGGTCCAGACGATCAGTGCCTCGGGCTTCTTGTCGACCAGGCTGTCGATCTGGGTGCTGACCTCCGTGTCGGTGGTCCGCACCGACTCGGCGCGAGCCAGCTTGACGCCGGCCTTGGCGAACTCGCTGTTCAGCGCCGCCAGCCCTTCCTGGCCGTACTTGTCGGCGCTGTGCAGCACGGCCACCTTGCGGATGTTGCGGCGGGTCAGTTCGGTGGTGAGGGCGGCGGCGCTGTCGGCCGCATTCGGCGCCAGCTTGAAGACATAGCGGCGCTCGGCCACCGGTTCCGTGACCTCGCCGGAGGAGGCGAGGGCAACGGTCGGAATTCGCTTCTCACCGATCGTGCGGACGGCACCGACCGCACATTCGTTGCAGCCGCCCATGATGATGGCGGTTACCCGTGAGTCGCTGCTGAAATCGTTGATGTTCCGCAACGATTCGGCGGCGTCGGAGCGGTTGTCCTTCACCTTGAGTTCGATCTTCCGGCCACCCAGCGCGCCGGACGAGTTCAACTGCTCGACCTTCAGTTCCAGCGCCCGTTGGTAGACCTTGCCGATCGGCGCGGAGGCGCCGGACAGTTCGAGGTCCGCGGCGATCACGATCGGGCTGGTGTCCTGCGGCTCCCCGCCGATCTCGCAGCCGGTGAGGGTGGTGGCCAGCACGGCCGATGCGAGCACCGCGATGCTCGCGGAGCGGATGGGGCTCAACTCAGTCCTCCAGGTGCGGCGTGGGCCAGCGCCCGATCACCGCCGCTCGTCCGTCCTCAGTGGAGGAACGGGATTGGTGTGCCGTACGGTGTGCGCGAAGCCTGCAAAACCTTGCCAATGCCGGGCCCTGTGGTCAAGCGCGGATGTCGGGAGCGGTTTCGGGACGCTCGTCCCACATGTTGGGGACACGGAACGTTAACCGACAATTACTGCGCAGATACGACTGACCACTCTGGAGTTACATGCCCTGTTCAGGGGGCTGGAGAAAAGAAGGTATTAGGTGATCGGATCACGGGTTGCGTCGGCCCCGACCGTTTCCTGCCTCACTGCCGCTTCCCAAACAGGATCTCGTCTGATGAAATCGCGGCCGTGCCGCGCGTGGCGCTGGCCGCTGCATCAGGCACGGGTCGGCGGGTCAAGCGTGGAAGAAACGACGGAGGCGATGTCGTGAGCACCGGATCTACGACCCTGCCCGAGAGCCCCGACGCCGATCAGCGGAATCGGCGTCGGCGACTGCCTCGGCTGCGTGACGCGCGGATCCGCTCCAAGCTCGCCCTGATCCTCGTCGTTCCGGTGGCGGCTGTCATCGCACTGGCAACTATCCGACTCGTCTCGGTCGGCGAGGGCGCGTACGAGGCCAACCGGATCCGGTCGCTGACCGCGCTGTCGATCGACGTCTCGGCGCTCACCCAGGACCTGCACAAGGAGCGGATGGCCGCGGCCGCCTTCCTGGTCGCCCCGAACCAGACGCCGGACGCCTACAACCTGCGGGTACGCCGCACCGACGAGCGGATCGCGGCGTACCGGGCCGAACGCGGGAAGCTCGGCGACGTGCCGAACTCGGTACGCGACCGGCTCAAGGTGATCGACGACCACCTGAACACGCTGAACGGCACCCGCCAGGAGGTGCTGGACCGGCAGCAGATGCCGGTCTCCGAGGCGAGCCTGCGCTACGGCATCGTCCTCGACGATCTCGTGGCATACGGCGACACGCTGGCCCAGCAGCCCGGCGCGGAGAGCCTCGCCGACGCCCGTCGCGCGGTGGCCGCCTTCGCCCACGCCAAGGCCGAGGTCGCCGAGGAGGAGGCGGTCGCCTACACCGCGCTCTCCAGCGGCCGGATCGACGACGAGCAGTTCTCCTCGTTCGTGGCCACCCTGACCGGCCAGCAGGAGGCCCTGCTCTCCTTCTCCCGGGCCGCCGAGCCGGACCAGCGGGCCCTGGTGGACCGCACCGTCTCCGGTGACGCCGTGCAGCTCGGCGACCGGGTCTCCACCGACGTCTCCCGCTCGGTCGGGCAGGCGCCGCTGGTCACCGCCGACGAGGCCGCCGCGGCCATCGCCGCGGTCGGCGACCTGATGCGGTGGGCCGAGATCCAGCTCCAGGACGAGCTGCTCGCCGACGCCGACGCGGTCCGCACCGACGTCATCCGGCAGGCCTTCATGGAGAGCCTGCTGGTGCTGCTCACCCTGGCCATCGCCGTGACGCTGGCCGTGGTCCTGGCCCGTTCGCTCAACGACTCGCTGCGCCGGCTGCGCGAGGGCGCGCTGGCGGTGGCGAACCACGACCTGCCCGACGCGGTGAGCCGGCTCCAGAACGTCAACGCCATCGGCGACGGCGGCGTGGACGAGATCGTCCAGCAGGTCCGGGACCCGATCAAGCTGACCAACCGCGACGAGGTCGGCCAGGTGGCCGCGGCCTTCAACGTGGTCCACCGGGAGGCCGTCCGGGTGGCGGCCGAGCAGGCCGCGCTGCGGACCAGCGTCTCGGCGATGTTCCTCAACCTGGCCCGCCGCTCGCAGAGCCTGGTCGACCGGATGATCGGCGAGCTGGACGCCATCGAGCGCGGCGAGGAGGACCCGAAGCGGCTGGCCCAGCTCTTCGAGCTGGACCACCTGGCCACCCGGATGCGCCGCAACGACGAGAACCTGCTGGTGCTGGCGGGGGCCGACTCGGCCGTGCCCCGCCGCGACGACGCGCTCCTGGTCGACGTGCTGCGCGCCGCGCAGTCCGAGGTGGAGCTGTACAACCGGATCGAGTTCGGCACCGTCGACACCGACATCTCGGTCGCCGCGCACGCGGTCAACGACGTGGTCCGCCTGGTGGCCGAGCTGCTCGACAACGCCACCCGGTTCTCGCCGCCGAACACCATCGTGGTGGCCGACGGCCGCCGGATCCGCGACTACGTGCTGATCCAGGTCGAGGACCGCGGTCTCGGCCTCAGCGACGAGCAGCTCGACTCGCTCAACCGCCGGCTGGCCGCCCCGCCCACGGTGGACGTGGCCGCGTTCCGGCTGATGGGTCTGGCCGTGGTGAGCCGGCTCGCCTCCCGCTACGGGATCCGGGTCGAGCTGCGCCGCAACGTGGAGGGCGGCACCGTCGCCCAGGTCACCCTGCCGAACGCCACCGTGGTGCTGCCGGCGAACCGGGGCCAGGCCCCGCTGACCCGCCCGCGCCAGCCGCTCGCCGTCGAGCAGTCCCCGCTCAGCCAGGTCGGCGCCGCCGACGCGCTGGCCGGCGGGGGCCGGGCCGGCACGGCCACCCTGGCCGACCAGTGGCGCAACACGGCCACCCCGCCGCCGGCGCGCTGGCAGGCGCCCGCCGAGGCGCGGGACACCGCCCCGGCCGTGCAGTTCGGTGGCGTCACCGGCGCGCTGCCCACCGCGCCGCCGAGCGTCCCGGTCGCCTCCGCGCCGCCCGCTCCCGCTCCCGCCCCGGCGGCTCCCGCCCCGGTCTCCGGCGCCGGCTGGTCGGCGGGTGGGCCGACCGTCGCGTACCCGTCGCTCGATCCGCTGCCGCAGCGGGCGCCGGGCGGGGAGGCGGCGACGACCGCCGCCCCGGCCGCCCCGGCCCCGCCGGCCTACCAGCCGGCCGCCGCGACCCCGGTGGTGGCCCGGCCGGCCCGGCCGGCCGAGGCGCCGATATTCCGGGAGATGGAAGCGGTCTGGTTCCGCTCGCACGGCGAGGACGAGACCACCATCTTCACCCGCCCCCGGTTCGACGAGGAGCCGGCGCCGGCCCCGGCGCAGGCCGCCGCGTCCGCGCAGCCGGCCGGCGCGTCCCCGCTGCCGCCGCTGCCGACCCGCACCCCGGGCGCCCAGGCGGCGGGGCTGGCCACGCCGCCGCCGTACACCCCGCCGGCGGTCCCGACCCCGCCGCCCGCCGCGGCCGCGGCCGTGCCCGCGCCGGCGCCGACGCCGCCGGCGATCGACCCGGAGGCCTGGCGGACGGCCGCCGACGAGGGCTGGTCGCGGGCCAGCAGGGCCGCGGAGCCCGCCAACGCCGGCACGACCCGTTCCGGCCTGCCCAAGCGGGTGCCGCAGGCCCAGCTCGTGCCCGGTGGCATCGAGCCGAAGGGCAGCCGGGCCAGCACCCGGCGCACCCCGGACGAAGTACGCGGCCTGCTGTCGGCCTACCACCGCGGTGTGCAGCGGGGTCGGACGGCCGGCGCGGACCTGAACAGCACCTCGACCAAGGAGACGAACCGATGAACAGGCCAGCGGCCATGCAGGACATGGGTTGGCTGCTCACCAACTTCGCCGACAGCGTGGCGGGCATCGCCCACGTGGTGGCGGTGTCCGCGGACGGGCTGCTGCTCGCCTCCTCCCGCGACCTGCCGGGGGACCGGGCCGACCAGCTCGCCGCGATCACCTCCGGCGTGGTGAGCCTGACCGAGGGTGCCGCCCGGATGTTCAGCGCCGGCGGGGTGCTCCAGACCGTCATCGAGATGGACAGCGGATATCTCTTCCTCATGTCCATCAGCGACGGCTCGTCGATGGCCGTGCTGGCCGCGCGGAGCTGCGACGTGGGCCAGGTGGGCTACGAGATGGCACTGCTGGTGGAACGGGTCGGCCAGGCGCTGGTCCCGCTGCCCAGGGACGCCGTCCGGCCCTGACCGGCCGTCCGGTGACGTGGCCCGGAGCCCGTCCGGCTCCGTACGAGGGGAGGTGATCGCGAGATGGAACCACGACGAGACCCGCGTGGCGCGCTGGTGCGACCGTACGCGGTCACCCGTGGCCGCACCGAGCCGTTGCAGAACATCGCGCTCGAGGCGGTGCTGTCCAGCACGCCCACCCAGTCGGCCGAGGCGCGGTTCGCCGGGCACGACAAGTACCGCATCGCCTCGGTCTGTGAGGGCCGGGCACAGTCGCTGGCGGAGATCGCCGCTTACACCCGGATGCCGCTGGGCGTCACCCGGGTGCTGGTCGCCGACATGGTGGCCGAGGGCCTGCTGACGC
Source organism: Micromonospora sp. A3M-1-15 (assembly GCF_024213425.1). Taxonomy (NCBI): domain Bacteria; kingdom Bacillati; phylum Actinomycetota; class Actinomycetes; order Micromonosporales; family Micromonosporaceae; genus Micromonospora; species Micromonospora sp. A3M-1-15. The sequence goes on from NZ_JANAVK010000002.1 coordinate 587,860, forward strand.
TACACACCGCCGCTCCCGCCACAGGGTTCGCGGCGCGGATGAACCTGCTTGGAAGGGTGCTAAGTGGACTTCGCGAACTATGACCCCGCGGGGGCGAGCCGCAGCCGGGAGATCATCTCCGCGAAGATCGTCATCGCGGGCGGCTTCGGGGTGGGCAAGACCACCCTGGTCGGCGCGATCTCCGAGATCCAGCCGCTGACCACCGAGGCGCTGATGACCGCGGCCGGCGTCGGTATCGACGACCCGTCGAAGGTGCCCGGCAAGGAGACCACCACGGTCGCCATGGACTTCGGCCGGATCACCATGGCCGAGGACCTGATCCTCTATCTCTTCGGCACGCCGGGCCAGACCCGCTTCTGGTTCATGTGGGACGAGATCATCCGGGGAGCGGTGGGCGCGGCCGTGCTGGTGGACACCCGCCGGATCACCGACGCCTTCGCGCCGCTGGACTACTTCGAGAACCGCAACCTGCCGTACGTGGTGGCGCTGAACCGGTTCGACGACGCGCCGCAGTACGAGCTGGAGGAGGTCCGCGAGGCGCTGGCGATCTCGCCGGACGTGCCGCTGGTGATGTGCGACGCGCGGCGGCGCGAGTCGGTCAAGCAGGTGCTGGTGACCGTGGTCGAGCACGCCATGCTCCGGCTCCAGGCCGAGCACGGCTTCGCGGCGCCGGTCGGCTGATTCCTCCGCCCGGCGGCGGGGTCAGTCGACCCGCAGCCGGTAGCCGCGCTTCACCACGGTCTGCACCACCCGGGGGGCGTCGAGCCCGACCCGCAGGCGGGCGACCGCCATCTCCACCGCGTGCTCGTCCGCGCCCCGGGGCAGGGTACGCAGCAGGGCGGTGCGGGACAGCACCTTCCCGGGCGCGGCCGCGAGCGCCCGCAGCACCGCCATCGGGGCCGGCGCGAGTGGGCGCAGCTCGCCGTCCACCACCGCGGCGTGGCCGCGCAGTGTCAGCAGGTGCCCGCCGGCCTTCACGGTCACCGTCCGGCGGGGCAGCTCGTCGACGATCGTCCGGACCAGGGCGCCGAGCCGGGCCCGGTTCGGGGCGCTCACCGGCACCCCTCGCCGCACCAGGGGCTCGGCCGTGACCGCGCCGACGCAACTGGCCAGCACGTCCCCGCGCAGGGCCGCCAGCACCGTCTCGGTCCGGTCGCCGGCCGCTCGCAGCAGCGCCTCGGCCGCCGGGGCGGAGGTGAACGTCACGGCGTCGACCATCCGCCCGGCGACCAGGTCGATCAGCCGGTGCAGCGGCGCCGGGTCGGTCGGCGGCGCCCAGCGGTAGACCGGCACCTCGATCACCGTGGCCCCGGCCGACTCCAGCGCCTCGGTGCACTCCGGCTGCCGCTCGCCGTGCAGTTGCAGCGCGATGACCTGGCCGGCCACCCCGCGCCGGACCAGGTGCTCGACCACCTCGTCGCAGCTCTCCGAGGCGGGGGACCAGTGCTCGCGCAGCCCGGCAGCCCGGATCGCCCCGGTCGCCTTGGGGCCGCGGGCCACCACGTAGGACCGGGCCAGCACGGCGCGCAGCGGCTCGGCCAGCCCCCAGCCCTCGGCCGCCTCCAGCCAGCCGCGCATCCCGATGCCGGTGTTCGCCATGAGCACGTCCGGCGGGCGCTCCAGGCAGGTCCGGGTGGCCTCGCGCAGGTCGGTGTCGTCGGCCAGCGGCACGATCCGCAGCGCGGGGGCGAGCACCACCCGGGCGCCCCGCCGCTGGAGCAGCGCGGCCAGCTCGTCGCGCCGCCGGTCCGCGGTGACCCCGATGGTGAAACCGGCCAATTCCTCCCGCATCTACCCCTCCTGTCGCAACCGCACCTCGACGAGGCCGTCCCGGCAGCGCACCTCGTGCCGCCGCAGCGCCACGCCCGGGAGGTCCAGGCACCGCCCGGTGGCCAGGTCGTAGACCTGCTTGTGCAGCGGGGAGGCGAGCGTCGGCAGGCCGCCGCGGCTGCCCACGATGCCCCGGGACATCACCTGCGCGCCGCCGACCGGGTCGAGGTTGTCGACCGCGTACAGCTCGCCGCCGGTGCGGAAGAGGGCCACCTGCACCCCGTCGACCAGGGCGGCCACGCCGCGGTCCGGGTCCAGCCGGTCCAGCGGGCAGACGGCCGTCCAGGCCAGCATCGTCGGGGCGCTCATCGCCGTACCTCCGGAAGGCCCAGCGCGACCGGCTGGCGGCTCCCGCCGGCGCCCGGCGGGGCGCCGCGGGCGGGCACCGGCTGGCCGCGCTCCACCGCGAAGCTGATGGACGGGTCGGGCACGTCGGGTGCGTTGACGAAGGAGGTGAAGCGGCGGAGCCGCTCCGGGTCCTCCAGCACGTCCCGCCACTCGTCGGAGTATCCGGCGACGTGCCGGGCCATGGCCGCGTCGAGTTCGGCGCAGAGCCCGAGCGAGTCGTCCACGAGCACCGCCCGGAGGTGGTCGAGGCCGCCGTCCATGGCCTCGATCCAGGCGGCGGTGCGCTGCAACCGGTCGGCGGTGCGGACGTAGTAGATCAGGAAGCGGTCGATCAGCTGGATCAGCGCCGCCGTGGACAGGTCGGTGGCGAACAGGTCGGCGTGCCGGGGCCGGAACCCGCCGTTGCCGCCGACGTAGAGGTTCCAGCCGGTCTCGGTGGCGATGATGCCGAAGTCCTTGCTGCGGGCCTCGGCGCACTCCCGGGCGCAGCCGGAGACCGCCGACTTGAGCTTGTGCGGGGCGCGCAGCCCCCGGTAGCGCAGTTCCAGCGCGACGGCCAGCCCGACCGAGTCCTGCACCCCGTACCGGCACCAGGTCTCGCCGACGCAGGACTTCACGGTCCGCAGCGCCTTGCCGTACGCGTGGCCGGACTCGAAGCCGGCGTCCACCAGCCGGCGCCAGATCTGCGGGAGCTGCTCGACCCGGGCGCCGAACAGGTCGATCCGCTGCCCACCGGTGATCTTGGTGTAGAGCCGGAAGTCCCGCGCCACCTCGCCGATCACGATCAGCTTCTCCGGGGTGATCTCGCCGCCGGGTATCCGCGGCACCACCGAGTAGCTGCCGTCGCGTTGCAGGTTCGCCAGGAAGTGGTCGTTGGTGTCCTGGAGGGACGCCTGCTCGCCGTCGAGCACGTGCCCGGTGCCCAGCGAGGCGAGGATCGAGGCCACCACCGGCTTGCAGATGTCGCAGCCGCGCCCGCGCCCGTGCTCGGCGATGAGCTGGGAGAAGGTGCGGATGCCCCGCACCCGGACGATGTCGAACAGTTCCTGCCGGCCGGCGTCGAAGTGCTCGCAGAGCGCGGTGGACTGCCGCACCCCGGCCGCGTCCAGGAGCTGCTTGAGCATCGGCACGCAGGAGCCGCAGCTCGTCCCTGCCCGGGTGCACGCCTTCAGGGCCGGCACGTCGGTCGCCCCGCCCGCGATGGCCGCGTCCAGGTCGGCCCGGGTCACCGCGTTGCAGGAGCAGACCTGTGCGGCGGCCGGCAGCGCGCCGGCCCCGGCGCCCGCACCGCCCGCCGGGGCCAGCAGCGCCAGCGGGGGAGCGGGCAGGGGCCCGCCGACACTCGCCCGCAGCGTCGGGTACGCGCTCGCGTCGCCCACCAGCACGCCGCCCAGCAGCGTCTTCGCGTCGTCGGAGAGGACCAGCTTCGCGTACGACCGGGTGGCCGGGTCGGTGAACGTGACGTCGAGGCAGCCCGGGGTGACGCCGTGCGCGTCGCCGAACGAGGCCACGTCCACCCCGAGCAGCTTGAGCTTGGTGGCGGTGTCCGCGCCCGGGAAGGTGGCCGCGCCGCCGAGCAGCCGGTCGGCGACCACCTCGGCGGTCGCGTACCCGGGGGCGACCAGGCCGTGGCAGGTGCCGTCCACGGCGGCGCACTCGCCGACCGCCCAGATCCGCTCGTCCGCCGTCCGGCAGCCCGCGTCGACGAGCACCCCGCCGCGCGGGCCGAGCGGCAGCCCGGCCGCCCGGGCCAGCTCGTCCCGGGGCCGGATGCCGGCGGCCACCACGACCAGGTCCGCCGCGACCGTGCGTCCGTCGGAGAGTTCCAGCGCGCCGACCGTGCCGTCCGGGCCGGGGCGCAGGGCACTCGTGGCCACCCCGAGGTACGTGGTGACGCCCAGTTCCTCGACGTAGCGGCGGAGCATGGCCCCACCCGCCTCGTCCACCTGCACCGGCATGAGCCGGGGCGCGAACTCGACCACGCTGGTGTCCAGGCCGAGCAGGCGCAGCGCGTTCGCCGCCTCCAGGCCCAGCAGCCCGCCGCCGATCACCGCCCCGGTGCGCCGGCCCTCGGCGTGCGCGCGGATCGCCGCCAGGTCGTCCAGTGTCCGGTAGACGAAGACCCCCGGCAGGTCGACGCCGCCGATCGGGGGCACGAACGCCGACGAGCCGGTGGCCAGCACCAGCGCGTCGTACGGGTGCTCGCCGGTCGCGGTCGTCACCACCCGCCGTGCCCGGTCGAGCGCCAGCGCCGGCTCGCCGAGCCGCAGGTCCACCCCGTCGTCGGGCGTGTGCAGGTTCAGCTCCTCGGCGCTCACCCCGTCGAAGAAGGCCGAGAGGCGCACCCGGTCGTACGCCGGCCGCCGCTCCTCGCCGAGCACCGTGACCTGCCAGCGCCGCTCCTGGTCCCGGGCCCGCAACGCCTCGACGAAGCGCTGCCCGACCATGCCGTTGCCGACGACCACCAGCCTGCCGCCACTCATGCCGGCACTCCGCTTCGCCGAACGGTCCGAGCCCCGGCCGCAACCGACGGCGCGGCACCATCGCCACAGCCTCGGCCGGGGGTCGGACTGTGAGCAGTGCCGTCATGAGGCACCGTCACACTGAGCCTGCTGATTCGCTCGCTCCGCTCGCTCATCGCGCCACCTCCACACGGTCCGTACTCGGTTCCTGGCGTCCCGCCACCGGATCCACCTCGGCCAGCCACCCGGCGATGCCGGCCACCGCGTCCCGGCAGCCGCCGCACCCGGTGGCCGCGCGGGTCGCCGCGGACAGCTCCGCGGCGGTCCGCGCGCCGGCGCGCCAGCACGCCACCAGGGCGCCCTTGCTCACGTCGTTGCACTGGCACACGGTGGCCGCGTCCGGCATCAGCGCCGGGGACGCGGCGGGCGTGGCCGGCGCCGCGCCGAACGCCCGCCCGAGCAGCAGCGACCGCCGGTCCGCCGGCACCGGCGCGCCGCGGTCGAAGAGCTGCACGACGGTGCCGACCGCCGGGTTGTCGCCGAGCAGGATGGCCCCGGTCAGCCGCTCGTCGCGGATCCGCAGCCGGGCGTACGTGCCCCGGGCCGGGTCGGCGAAGGTCAGCTCCTCGACCGGCCCGCCCCCGTCCGGCGCGTCGACGGCGTCGCCCATCGCGGCCAGGTCGATGCCGGCCGCCTTGAGCCGGGTCACCACGGGCCGCGGCCGGTAGCGGACCAGCGGGTCGGCGCCGGTCAGCACCTCGGCGACCACCCGGGCCTGCGCCCACGCCGGGGCGACCAGGCCGGTCAGCGTCCCGCCGTGCTGGGCGCAGTCCCCGATGGCCGAGATGCGCTGGTCGCTGGTGCGCATCCGGTCGTCCACCACCACGCCCCGGTCGACGGCCAGCCCGGCCGCGGCGGCCAGCGCGGTGTCCGGGCGTACGCCGCAGGAGAGGACCAGCAGGTCGGCCGCGAGCGAGTCGCCGTCGCCGAGGTCGAGGCGGACGCCGTCGGCGTCGGCGGTCACCCCGGTCGCCGTGACGCCCAGCCGGGTGCGCACCCCGAGCCCGGCGAGGGTGCCGGCGAGGACCGCGCCGGCCGGCTGGTCGAGCTGCCGTTCCATCAGGTGCCCGACCGGGTGGACCACCGTCACGTCCAGCCCCCGGGCGGCGAGCCCGCGGGCCGCCTCCAGCCCGAGCAGCCCGCCGCCGAGCACCAGGGCGCTGCGGGTGCCCTTCGCGGCGGCGAGGATCCGCCGGCAGTCGTCCAGGGTGCGGAACGGGACCACCCGATCGGGGAGCGGGTCGAGCCCGGGCAGCGGCGGCACCAGGGCCCGGCTGCCGGTGGCCAGGACCAGGTGGTCGTAGCCGTGCCGGTCGCCGTCGGCCGTGCGTACCTGGCGGGCGGCCCGGTCGACGGCGGTGACCGCGGTGCCGGTGCGCACGTCCGCGCCCTGCCCGGCGACCTCGGCCAGCTCCACGTCCGGTTCGTCGATCTTCCCGGCGAGCAGGGTGGAGAGCATGATCCGGTTGTACGCCCGGTGCGGCTCCGCCCCGAGCACGGTGACCTTGCGGTCCCCGTGCCGCGCGTGCAGTTCGGCGGCGAGGCGGGCGCCCGCCATGCCGTATCCCACGATGACGATTCGCTCGGTCATGCCTTCTCCACCCGGACGGCGCAGATCTTGAACTCGGGCATCCCGGAGACCGGGTCGACGGCGTCGTTGGTCACCGAGTTGGCGCGGGCCGCCCCCGGCCAGTGGAACGGCGCGAAGACGGTGTCCGGCCGGATCGCCGGGCTGAGCCGGGCCGGCGCGCGCAGCTCGCCCCGGCGGGAGACCACCCGGACCTCCTCGCCGTCGGCCACGCCGAGCCGGCCGGCCAGGTCGGGGTGCAGCTCGACGAAGCCGCCGGGGGCGGCCCTGCGCAGCGCGGCGACCCGCCGCGTCTGCGCGCCGGACTGGTACTGGGCGAGCACCCGGCCGGTGGTGAAGTGCAGCGGGTAGTCGGCGCAGACCGGCTCGGCGGCCGGCCGGTGGGTCACCGCCCGGAACCGGGCCCGGCCGTCCGGGGTGGGGAACCGGTCGGCGAAGAGCCGGGGGGTGTCCGGCCCGTCCTCGTCGGGGCAGGGCCAGAAGACGCCGGTGTCGGCGTCGATGCGGTCCCAGCTCACCCCGGCGTAGTCGGCCGGACCCCCGGCCGAGGCGCGGCGCAGCTCCGCGAAGACCTCCGCCGGGTCGGTGGGGAACGCGCCGGGTGCGTCGAGGCGGGCCGCCAGCCCGGCGAGGACGGCCAGGTCGGTGCGGACGCCGGGCGGGGGCTCCCGCAGGGCGCGGCGGCGCAGCACGCGACCCTCCAGGTTGGTCATGGTGCCGTCCTCCTCGGCCCACTGGGCGACGGGCAGCACCACGTCGGCCAGCTCGGCGGTCTCCGAGCGCAGGAGGTCGGCCACCACGAGCAGGTCCAGGTCGCGCAGCCGGGACTCCACTCGGGCCGCGCGGGGCGCGGACACCACCGGGTTGGAGCCGAACACCAGCAGCGCCCGGGGGCCGTGCGCGGTGCCGAGCGAGTCGAGGAGCTGGTAGGCCGGTACGCCGGGCCCGGGCAGCTCCGCGGGGTCGACGCCCCAGACCGCGGCCACGTGCTCCCGGGCCGCCGGGTCGTCGATCCGCCGGTAGCCGGGCAACTGGTCGGCCTTCTGCCCGTGCTCCCGGCCGCCCTGCCCGTTGCCCTGCCCGGTGAGGCAGCCGTAGCCGGAGCCGGGGCGGCCGGGCAGGCCCAGGGCGAGCGCCAGGTTGATGAACGCGGTGACCGTGTCGACGCCCTTGGCGTGCTGCTCCGCGCCCCGGGCGGTGAGGATGATCGCGCGGTCCACGGTGGCCAGGGCCCGGGCGGTCGCCTCCAGGTCGGCCACCGGCACGCCGGAGAGCCGCTCCGCCTCGGCCGGCCAGCAGCCGGCCACGGTCCGCCGGACCTCGTCGAAGCCGGTGGTCCGGTCGGCCACGTACGCCCGGTCGAGCCAGCCCTCGGTGAGCGCGATGTGCAGCAGCGCGTTGGCCACCGCCAGGTCGGTGCCGGGCAGCGGTTGCAGGTGCAGGTCCGCCTGGCGGGCGGTGGCGGTGAGCCGCGGGTCGACCACGATGAGCCGGCCACCCCGCTCGCGCTGGTCGGCGAGGTGGCGCATGAGCGGTGGCATGGTCTCGGCCGGGTTCGCGCCGACCAGCAGCAGGGTGTCCGCCCGGCCGAGGTCGGCGAGGGGGAAGGGAAGCCCCCGGTCGAGGCCGAAGGCGCGCATCCCGGCCGCCGCGGCCGAGGACATGCACCAGCGTCCGTTGTAGTCGATGTGCCGGGTGCGCAGCGCCACCCGGGCGAACTTGCCGAGCGCGTACGCCTTCTCGTTGGTCAGCCCGCCGCCGCCGAAGACCGCGACGGCGTCGCGCCCGTGCCGCTCCTGGACCGCGCGCAGCCCGGCGCTCACCCGGTCGAGCGCCTCGTCCCAGCCGGCTGGGCGCAGATCGCCGCCGGGCCGCTCCCGCAGCAGCGGGGTGGTCAGCCGGTCCGGGTGGTCGAGCAGGTCGGCGGCGGTCCAGCCCTTCTGGCAGAGGCCGCCCCGGTTGGTGGGGAAGTCGCGCGGCGCGACCTCGATCCGCTCCCCGGTCTGCCGCAGCACCATGCCGCACTGGAGCGCGCAGTACGGGCAGTGCGTGGCGGCCTCCCGGGGTGGCCGTACCCCCGGTCGCGTCGCCACGCGTGCACCGTCTGTCATGTCGGGAAAGCGTGCCGTCAGGCGGTTTCCGGTCCGGGTCTCTTCTGTTTCGGTCCTGTCAAGAGCACCTCACACCGCACGGGAGTGACGGGCCGGTCGGCAGGGCTTAGAATGTGGGACAGAAATCTCGGATTCTGGGAGGTCCGATGAGTGTGGCGGACGCGTTCGACGCGGTGGCGGGGAGCTACGACGCGGCCCGGCGCCGGCTCGTGCCCTGCTTCGACGCCTTCTACGGCACGGCCGTCGAGGTGGCCGCGCCGCCGCTGCGGGCGGCGCTCGCCGCCGGGCGCACCCCCGAGGTCCTGGACCTGGGCGCGGGCACCGGCCTGCTCTCCCTGCTGCTGGCCGCGGCGGTCCCCGGGGTGCGGCTCACCCTGGTCGACGCCGCGCCCGGCATGCTCGCGGTGGCCACCGGCCACCTGGCCGCCCGCGGGGTGCCGCACCGCACGGTGCTCGCCGACCTGGCCGACCCGCTGCCCGCCGGCCGCTACGACGCGGCGGTCTCCGCGCTGGCCATCCACCACCTGGACGACGACGGCAAGCGGGCGCTCTACCGGCGGGCAGCCGAGGCGCTCGCCCCGGGCGGCGTCCTCGTCAACGCCGAGCAGGTGGCCGGCCCGACCCCGGCCCTGGACCGGCGCTACGACGAGGTCTGGACGGCCCGGATCACCGAGCTGGGCTCGGACGCCGCGGAGATCGCCGGGGCCCGCGAGCGGATGCGGCACGACCGGCCCGCGCCGGTGACCGACCAGTGTCGATGGCTCGCCGAGGCCGGCCTGGTCGACGTGGACTGCTTCTTCAAGGAGTGGCGGTTCGCGGTGTTCGGGGGCCGGCGTCCCTGAGCGTGACCGGGTGTCCGGTTCGGCGACCGGTGCGAGCGGGGATGACTGACGGTCATACCGATGGGTAATCTGTCCGGCATGACCGCCAAGGTGACACTGTCGTTCTCCGACGAGACGATCGAGGAGGCGCGCCGGTTCGCCAAGCGGGAAGGGCTCTCCCTCTCCGCCTGGATGGACCGGGCCGCCCGCGAGAAGGCGCTGCGCGAGGTCTTCACCGCGCACGCCGAGGCGGTCGCCCGCGCCGGCCTGGACCTGGAGTCCGCCGCCCTGGCCGACGCCCAGGAGGCCGCGCTCGTCAACGACGCGCTGTTCGGCGGCGGGCGCCCGAGTGCTGCGTAGGGGAGAGATCTGGCGCATCTCCGGCGCCCGGGAACGGCTCGGCCTCGTCATCAGCTCCGACGTCTACAACTCCACCGCCGTGCCGATCGTGATCGTGGTCGAGGTGGTCGAGGAGTCGCTGCTGCGCGACTCGCCCCTGGCCGTGTCGATGGGCGGCTACGTGGTGATGCCCGACCGGCTCTCCTCGCCCATGAAGAAATGGTTCACCGAGTGCGTGGACGTGGCCGACACCGAGACCATGCAGCGGGTCGCCCGCGCGCTGCGCATCCTCCAGGAGATCTGAGGCGCTTCACCGCCGCCCGCAGGCGGACGTGCGATCTCCGTTTCCGGACCGACGCGCGACAGGCACGGCCGGGAAACCGCCCGTTCCTAGCGTCCCCCTCGTCACCGACGAGGAGGAGTCGCCGTGAGCACGCTCGCTTCGCCCACCACCCTGGCCCCGGCCGCCGCCGGCCGCCCGGGACGGATCACCGAATGGCGCCCGGAGGATCCGGAGTTCTGGGCCACGACCGGCGCGCCGGTCGCCCGCCGCAACCTGTACGTCTCGATCTTCGCCGAGCACGTCGGCTTCTCCGTGTGGAGCCTCTGGTCGGTGATGGTGCTCTTCCTGGGCCCCGAGTACGGCATCGACCCGGCCGGGAAGTTCCTGCTCACCGCCGTGCCGGCCGCGCTGGGCGCCGTGCTGCGGCTGCCGTACACCCTGGCGGTGGCCCGGTTCGGCGGGCGGAACTGGACCATCGTGAGCGCGCTGCTGCTGCTGGTGCCCGCGGTGCCCATGGCGGTGCTGATCGAGCCCGGCGTGTCGTACGCCACGCTCATGGTGCTGGCCTGCCTGACCGGCGTGGGCGGCGGCAACTTCGCCTCGTCCATGGCGAACATCAACCTGTTCTTCCCGGACCGGCTCAAGGGCCGGGCGCTCGGGCTCAACGCCGGCGGCGGCAACCTCGGCGTGCCGGCCGTGCAGCTCGTCGGGCTGGCGGTGCTGGCCACCGCCGGCGCCGCGTACCCCCGGCTGGTGCCGGCGGTCTACCTGCCGCTGATCGTGCTCGCGGCGCTGGCCGCGGCGCGCTGGCTGGACAACGTCCCGGGGGCGCGCAACGAGCCCGGCGCGCTGCGCGCGGCGGCCCGCGACCCGCACACCTGGGTGATGTCCGTGCTCTACATCGGCACCTTCGGCTCGTTCATCGGCTTCGGGTTCGCCTTCGGCCAGGTGCTCCAGCTCCAGTTCCACGACCGGTTCCCCACCCCGGTCAACGCCGCCTGGCTGACCTTCCTCGGGCCGCTGACCGGCTCGCTGATCCGGCCGTTCGGCGGCCAGCTCGCCGACCGGCTCGGCGGGGCCCGGGTCACCTTCTGGAACTTCGTGGCGATGGCCGCCGGCGCCGGGCTGGTGCTCCACGCCGCCCGGGACCGGTCCTTCCCGCTCTACCTGGCCGGGTTCCTGGCGCTCTTCGTCTTCTCCGGGATCGGCAACGGGTCGACGTACAAGATGATCCCGGCGATCTTCCGGGCCCGCGCGGCCGCCGAGGCGGAGCTGACCGGGGACCGGGAGGCGGCCGAGCGACGGGCCCGGCGGCTCTCCGGGGCGTTGATCGGCATCGCGGGGGCGGTCGGCGCCTCGGGCGGGGTGCTGGTGAACGTGGCGTTCCGGCAGTCGTTCCTGACCGCCGGCACCGCCGACGCCGCCTACCTGGCCTTCATCGCCTGGTACGCGCTCTGTTTCCTGGTGACCTGGGTGGTGTACCTGCGGCCCGGCCCGCGTAAGCTGGCCGGCGTGTGACCTCCGCCATGGGAAAGGCGCAGGCCACGCGGGGTGGCACCCCGTTTTGACCTGCCGCCGGGCGGCCGGGTATCGTTGCCTGCTGTTGTACGACATTCTTAGGCGTGCCGCATCAGGTACGCTTGGTCGTTCGTGCGCGCCTGGTCACCTCGGCGCGCGACCCCAGACCGACGACGAGACAAGGTAGACCTGTGCGTACGTACAGCCCGAAGCCGGGTGAGATCGAGCGTCAGTGGCACGTCATCGACGCCTCTGATGTCGTGCTGGGCCGCCTCGCGACCCACGCCGCCACGCTGCTGCGTGGTAAGCACAAGCCGACTTTCGCGCCGCACGTCGACACGGGCGACTTCGTCGTCATCGTGAACGCGGGCAAGGTCGCGCTGACCGGCAACAAGCGCCAGACCAAGATCGCTTACCGCCACTCCGGCTACCCGGGTGGTCTGAAGCAGGTCGGCTACGACGAGCTGCTGACCAAGCGGCCCGAGCGGGCCATCGAGCTGGCCGTGAAGGGCATGCTCCCGCACAACAAGCTGGGCCGCCAGATTCTCAAGAAGCTGAAGGTCTACGCCGGTGCCGAGCACCCGCACGGCGCGCAGCAGCCGGTGCCGTTCGAGATCAAGCAGATCGCGCAGTGAGCGCGGGCGAAGGAAGCAGCATGACCGACATCACCGCCACCGAGGTCGCCCCCGAGGCCACCGAGGCGCCGGCGCCCGTCGCGCGCGCGCCTCGTGGCGACCGCCCGATCCAGACCGTGGGTCGGCGCAAGGAGGCCATCGTCCGGGTCCGCATCGTCCCGGGCAGCGGCAAGATCACCTGCAACGGCCGCGACCTCGAGGCCTACTTCCCGAGCAAGGTGCACCAGCAGCTCATCAAGGACCCGCTGGTCACCGCCGAGAAGCCCGAGGCCTTCGACGTGATCGCCAACCTGCGGGGCGGCGGCACCACCGGCCAGGCCGGCGCGCTGCGGCTCGCCATCGCCCGGGCGCTGATCGTCAACGAGCCCGACGACCGCCCGGCCCTGAAGAAGGCCGGCTTCCTGACCCGTGACGCCCGGGTCAAGGAGAGCAAGAAGTACGGCCTCAAGAAGGCCCGTAAGGCTCCCCAGTACTCGAAGCGCTGATCACCACCAGCGCCGTGTACTTCTGACGGACGGCCGGGTCCACCTCCCCCTCCCCGGGAGAGGTGGCCCGGCCGTTCCGCTTTTCTCCTCTCAACGGCAGTCCATCGGAGGTTGGCGGGTATGGGCCGGTTGTTCGGCACGGACGGCGTACGCGGGCGGGCGAACGCGGATCTCACCCCGGAGTTGGCGCTCGCGGTGGCGGTGGCCGCCGCCCACACGCTGGCCGAGACCGACAAGAGCCATCCGCCGCTCGCCGTGGTCGGCCGGGACACCCGGGCCAGCGGCGAGATGCTGGAGGCCGCCGTGGTCGCCGGGCTGACCAGCGCCGGCGCCAACGTGGTCCGGGTCGGCGTGCTGCCCACCCCCGCGGTCGCGTTCCTCACCGCCGAGGCCAAGGCCGACCTGGGCGTCATGCTCTCCGCCTCGCACAACCCGATGCCGGACAACGGCATCAAGCTCTTCGCCGCCGGCGGGCACAAGCTGCCCGACGAGATCGAGATGCGGATCGAGGCCGCCGTCGAGGCCAACGCCACGACCGCCTGGGAGCGCCCGATCGGCGCCGGGGTCGGCCGGGTGCACGACCTGCTCGACGGCGCCGACCACTACGTTCAGCACCTGGTCGGCACCGTGCCGCACCGGCTGGACGGCATCAAGGTCGTGGTCGACTGCGCCAACGGCGCGGCCGCCGACGTCGCCCCGGTGGCGTACCGGGAGGCCGGCGCCGAGGTGATCGCCATCTACGCCGAGCCGGACGGCCTGAACATCAACGACGAGTGCGGCTCCAACCACATCGACGCGCTGCGCGCCGCCGTGGTCGAGCACGGCGCGCACCTCGGCATCGCCCACGACGGCGACGCCGACCGCTGTGTCGCGGTCACCGCCGACGGCGAGGAGGTCGACGGCGACCAGGTCATGGCGATCCTCGCCCTGGCCATGCGGGAGGCCGGCGAACTGACCCAGGACACCCTGGTCGCCACCGTGATGAGCAACCTCGGCCTGCGGCTGGCGATGTCCGCGCAGGGCATCCGGCTCGTCGAGACCAAGGTCGGCGACCGGTACGTGCTGGAGGAGCTGCGCGCCTCCGGCCTGGCGCTCGGCGGCGAGCAGAGCGGGCACATCGTGATGCCCGCGTACGCGACCACGGGCGACGGCGTCCTGACCGGGCTGCACCTGATGTCCCGGATGGCGCAGACCGGGAAGTCGTTGGCCGAGCTGGCGTCGGTGGTCACCAAGCTGCCCCAGGTGCTGATCAACGTGCCGGTGGGCGACCGCACCGTCGGCGCCGCCGCGCCGGCCGTCCGCGCCGAGGTGGAGCGGGCCGAGGCCGAGCTGGGCGAGACCGGCCGGGTGCTGCTCCGCCCGTCGGGCACCGAGCCGCTGGTGCGTGTCATGGTCGAGGCCGCCACCGAGGCGACCGCCCGGGCCGTCGCCGAGCGCATCGCGGATCAGGTCCGCAGCGCCAGCCCGGCGGCCTGACCGTCTACAAACGCAGCCGCGTGACCCGGTCGTAGGTGTCGGCCGGGTCCTCGCCGTCGGTGAGGTCGACGTCCTCGACGACCCGGCCGTCGCCGAGGCGGACCAGGCGGTCGCACCGGGCGGCGACGGCCTGCTCGTGAGTGGCGAGCAGGATCGTCATCCCGTGCCGGTCGCGCAGGTCGAGCAGCAGGTCGAGGATCTGGGCGCCGGTGGTCGAGTCGAGGTTGCCGGTCGGCTCGTCGGCCAGCAGCAGGCGGGGCGCGCCCATCAGGGCCCGGGCGATCGCCACCCGCTGCTGCTGGCCACCGGAGAGCTGAGCCGGCAGCGCCCGTTCCCGGCCGGCGAGCCCCACCGCGTCCAGCAGCTCCCGCGCACGGGCCGCGTGGTCGGCGCGGCCCCGACGGGGCAGCACCGGAGCGATCACGTTGTCCAGCACGGTCAGCGCGGGCAGCAGGTGGTAGCGCTGGAAGACGAAGCCGACCCGCTGGCGGTACCGGGCCAGCGCCGCCCGGCGCAGCGCGGTGACCTCCACGTCGTCGACCGTCACCGTGCCCCGGTCCGCCTGCTCGATCGCGCCGATCAGGTGCAGCAGCGTGGACTTGCCGGAACCGCTCGGCCCGGTCAGCGCCACCACCGATCCCGCCGCGATCTCCAACGACACGTCGTCGACGGCCGTGAGCCGCTCGGTGCCGCTGCGGAACTGCCGGACCAGCCCGGCGATGCGTATCGTGCTGCCCGTCGTCTCGTGCATGGTCACTCCTCTGCCAGCAGTCGTGCGGTGGGAAGGCGGCGCAGCAGCGCGGCCGGGACGAGCGCCGCCAGGCAGGTGACCAGCACTCCGGCCAGCGCCACGGCGGCAGCCACCGCCACCAGCGCCGCGGGCAGTTCGCCGACCAGCCAGGCCGCCCCGCCGAGCCCCAGGCCGGCGCCGGTGACCGCGCCCAGCGCGCCGAGCGCCAAGCCCTCGTAGCCGATGAGGCGGCCCAGCGCGGCGTCGGTCCAGCCGGTGGCGCGCAGCGTGGCGAGCTCGGCGGCCCGGTCCCGGATGTTCAGGTAGAGCACGTCGGCCACCGCGCCGGCCCCGAGCAGCACCGTGGCCACCGCCGCGAGCGCGTCCGCGCCGCGCACGCTGAGCGACACGGTGTCACCGAGCAGGCTGCCCACGATCGCACCCCGGAAGGCGTAGGCGGTGGCGGCGACAAGGGTCAGCGCGGCCACCCCGATGGCCAGCGCCCCCGCGCCCAGCACGGTGCGGCCGGGGCTGCGCAGCAGGTTCACCAGGGCGAGGCCGGGCAGGGTGCGTGGTCGGCGTACCCACCGGGCGCTGGCCACCGGCGGGCGCAGCGCGGCGGCCGGGTGGGCGCGCGCGGCTCGTAGCGCCGGCGCCAGGCCGGCGACCAGCGCCAGCAGCAGAGCCACCGGTACGGCGAGCAGCGCCCGTTCCCAGTCGACGCGTATACCCAGGGCGGCGCCGAGCGGGAAGGCGAGGCCGACCGCCAGCACCCCGGCGGCCAGGCCCAGCGTGGCGACCTCGCCGAGGAGGAGCGCGCCGATCTGGCGGGCCGGCCAGCCGAGGCAGGCGAGCACCGCCAGCTCCGGCCGGCGGTCCCGGACGGCGGCGGAGACCGCGTTGCCGAGGAAGAGCACGCAGACCACCAGCACCAGCAGGAAGAGTGCGGCGCTCTTGCGGTCGACGGCCTTCGTGATGGTGGAGGCGACGCCCAGTGCGGACCAGTTCTCGGTCAACCGCAGGTCGGGGCGGCCGAACGCGCCGGCCGGCAGCTCGACGGTCTGCGGCGCGGGGGAGGAGCCGAGCGTGATGTCGACGTCGAGGCCGGTGGCTTGAGCGATCCGCTCTGCGATCAGCCGGACCCGCTCGGCGGACCGCTCGCTGTAGCCGTGCACGTCGGCGACCCGGACCCGGATGGCGCTGATGGGCGCGGTCCGCTGCGGGCTGCCGCTGCCCTCCAAGAGCTTGGGTAGGCTGGCCAGGCTGGTCAGCAGCAACGGCGGCGCGGACAGGTAGCCGGATGGGTTTCCGCTGGGCTCCAGCGGCCGGCCGCCCAGCGCGGCCCGGCTACGGTCGTCGGCGCCCTCGGCGGCGGGCGGCTCGTACGTCTCCAGCGGCACCCGGCCGAGGTCGCTGAAGCCCGCCAGCTTCTCCGGGTCGAACACGCCGACGGCCCGCCACTGCCGGAACGGGGTGATGCTCCCGCCGCTGGGCAGGGAAAGCCGGCGCAGGGTACGCGCCCCGACGTCCTCGGTGAGCCACGGACGGGGCAGCCAGCTGAAGTCGCGTTCGTTCCCGAAGACCGCCGAGTCGGCCGGCGGCACGGCGGCGGCGCGCAGGTCACCACCGGGTCGTTCCTCGTACGCCACCGCGCCGGGTTGCGTGATGACCTGCAGTTGCCCGAAGCAGCAACTGCCCTGCTCGGAGACCCCGGTCGCGAGCTCGGCCCGGTAGGCCTCGGCCAGATCGGCCCGGACCACCCCGGCCGGCGTGCTGGCGGCCCGTCGGAGCCGGTCCTCCAGCTCGATGGCCGGCATCCCGGCCGGCCGGGCGGTGGGCAGCCGGGTGAGCGTCGCCCGCACCTCGCTGTCGAGGTAGGGGCGGCTCGTCGCCAGCACCGGCACCGTCCGGTTGAGGGCGGTGCCGAGCAGCTTCTCGGTCACCACGTCATCAGCCCGCAGGGAGCGGCCGTCCGTCAGGGTGCCGGCCAGGCCGACGAGGCGCTGCTCAGCGTCCGGGTCCACGGCGGCGAGCAGGAACGGCACGGTGACGGGCTCGACCAGCATCAGCCGGTCCGAGGTCGCCGTGACGGCGTCGCCGTTCTTCGCGAGAACACCGTTCTCCGCCTCGAAGCGGCCGTCCGGCAGGAGCCGGACCGGGGTGACCCACCAGTTGTCCCGCTCGGAGAGCGTGCCGCGGTTGCCGAGGAGGTCACCGCGCTGCGGGTCGCAGATCGGCCGGCTGCCGCCGTCCGGCTGCACCTCGCGCGCGACCGGTCCGCAGACGTCGTCCACGGGGTGGCGCTCGCCGTCGCTGTAGCGCAACTCGCCTGCGGCCGCCGGATCGAAGACGGGATGGATGAGGGGGTGCTTGGTCACGTACACGTAGCGCGGCTTGCCGGCCGCCCGGGACATGCCGCGCTCGGCGACATAGGTGGGGTCGACCCGGATCACCTGCCGATCGAGTGACCGGTCGACCGCCGCGGTGAGGTCCAGCCGCAGAGGTACCGCCGAGGTCGAGTAACCGATCATCGCGATGGGCGCCGCCACGTCCACCCCGGCGACGGCCCGGACCCGCTCGTACTGGTCGATGGTGATGCCGCCGTATGTGTCGGAGAGATAGTTGGGCCGGACCAGCCCGCGCGCGGCCTCCAGCGGCGTGCGCGTCCCTTTCGGACGGACCAGGATCTCGTACGCGGCGCGCGTGTTCCGCTCGACGGTGCCGGTGACGGCGAGCCGCGAGGTGGTGGTGGCGCCGGTCAGGACGGTGAAGCCGGCGGTCGCCACCAGCACGCCGACCAGCAGCGCCACCGACCGTCCCGCACGGCCACGAAGCTGCCCCCAGATGACGTGGAACATGTCGCGCCTCCCCGTGTGCTGTCCACACTGTGCGCGATACATTGTGACAATGCAAGGCCCCGCACGGGTGCCTGTCCGGAACCGGATCGGAGGAGACGGTGGCGATCCAGCATGCGGTCCTGGCCCTGCTCGCCCGCGGCCCCAGCTACGGATACGAGCTGAAGGGGGCTTTCGAAGGGGCGGTCGGCCCGCAATGGGGTCCGCTCAACATCGGGCACCTCTACCAGATCCTCGACCGGCTCTCCCGGGACGAACTCGTGGTCGCCGAGCGGCAGGCCCAACCGGTCAAGCCCGACCGGGTGGTCTACGAGATCACCCCTGCCGGCCGTGCCGAACTCGATCGCTGGCTCGCCGAGCCCAGCCCGCGCAGCGGCGGCTTCCGGGACGACTTCTTCCTGAAGGTCACCGCCGCGGCCAGGTCGGGCGAGGCGGGAACCGTCCGCACCGTGCTCGCCAACCAGCGCGCCCACCTCATGCGGGAGCTGCGCAACCTGGACGGCCTGCGCCGCCGGGCCGACGACCGGGTGGTCCGGCTGCTGCTCTCGGCCGCCAGCCGGCACGTCGAGGCCGACCTGGCCTTCGTTGACGACGCCGAGTCGGCGCTGCTGGCCGACGGGGGCGCGGTGCTCGCCGAACTCGCCGCCAACCGCCCGCCGGCCGCCACGGCGGAAGCGGAGCCTGGGCCGGCCCGGGCCACCGGCTGACCCGGTCGGTCGATCCCACCGTGCCGGCCCGGCCGCCCACGTCCGGTCGGGCGCTGCCTTCCGTGCGATCCAGCGGGTCCTGCCGCGGGGGTGCGGCTTCAGGACGACGGCAGGCGGCGGAGGAAGCGGTCGGCCAGGTCGAGGATCTGGTCGGCGTCCAGCTCCAGCGCGGGGCCGGCCACCGTGACCTCGGTCAGCGCCAGGCCCGGCACCTCGGTGTCCCGCCAGCCGCCCGCGAACCACGCCTTCTCCTCCTCGGCGAGGGCGAGGTTGGCCGCGTTCAGGTCCTCCGCGGGGTACGGCAGCCACAGGCGGAACTGGTGGGTGTGCGGCGGCGCCGGATGGACCCGCGCGCCGGGCACGCCGGCCAGCGCCTCGGCCACCCGCTTCGCGTGCGCCACGTAGCCGGCCAGCCGGGGCAGCTCCCGCTCCAGGCCGGCCAGCGCGGCGAGGGCCGCCGGCCACTGCTGGAACAGGGTGCCCCCGTAGCGGTGCCGCCAGGCGCGGGCGTACCGGACCAGCTCCGCGTCGCCGGCGAGGGCCGCCCCGGAGTGGCCGCCCAGGGACTTGTAGAACGAGACGTACGTGCTGTCGGCCAGGGCCGCGATCTCGGCCGTCGAGCGCCCCAGGTGGACGGTGGACTCCCAGAGCCGGGCCCCGTCCAGGTGCACCCGGGCGCCCCGCTCGCGAGCGGCGCCGACCACCGCGACCAGCTCGTCCCAGGTCGGCAGGACGAAGCCGGCGTCCCGCAGCGGCAGCTCCAGGAACAGCGTGCCGATCGGCTCGTCGAGCGCGGCCACCTCCTCGGCCGTCGGGTTGCGCGGCGCCTCCGTGGTCCGCACCGCACGCAGCCCGCCGAGCACCGCGTACGCGTCGCGCTCGTGCAGCAGCGGGTGGCTGAGCGGGTGCAGGCCGACCCCGTCCCGGCCGGTCAGCTCGGCGCCGTGGCGCATCGCCACCTGCTGGGCCATCGTGCCGGTGGGGAAGAAGGCGGCCGCCTCCGTGCCGAGCAGCTCGGCGACCCGGCGCTCCAGCTCCTCCACCGCCCCGCCCTCGCCGTAGAAGTCGGGCAGCAGGTCCTCCGGCACGACCGCGCCGAGCGTCGTGAGCTGCTCCCGCACCGAGGCCGGCCGGACGCCGGAGAGCACCGTGTCACAGTCGCGCTGGGCGGCGAGCCGGCGCATCCGGTCGGCGTACGCGTCGGTCATCCGTCCTCCCTGAGCCGGCGCAGCCGGGTGACCGCCTCGGCGAGCACCTCGGGCCGCTTGCAGAACGCGAACCGGACCAGCCGCCGGCCCGCCTCCGCGTCGTCGTAGAAGACCTGGGTCGGCACCGCCACCACGCCGCAGCGCTCCGGCAGCGACCGGCAGAACTCCACCCCGTCCCGCCCGCCGAGCGGGGTGACGTCGGCGGTGACGAAGTACGTCCCCTCCGGCGCGAGCACGCCGAACCCGGCGTCGGTGAGGCCGGCGACGAGCTGGTCCCGCCGCTGCTGGAGGCCGTCCCGGAAATCGGCGAAGTAGGCGTCCGGCAGGCCGAGCGCCACGGCCACGGCCGGTTGCAGCGGGCCGGCGTTGACGAAGGTGAGGAACTGCTTCACCCGCAGCACCGCGGCGACCAGCGGCGCCGGGCCGCTCACCCAGCCGGCCTTCCACCCGGTGCAGGAGAACGTCTTGCCGGCGGAGGAGATGCGCAGGGTCCGCTCGCGCATGCCGGGGAGCGTCGCCAGCGGCAGGTGCGAGGCGGCGGCGTCGGTGAAGACCAGGTGCTCGTAGACCTCGTCGGTGACCGCGTACGCGCCGTGTTCCTGGCACAGCTCGGCCACCAGGGCCAGCTCGTCGGCGGTGAAGACCTTGCCGGTCGGGTTGTGCGGGGTGTTCAGCAGCACCAGCCGCGTACGCGGCCCGAACGCCCCCCGCAGCTCCGCCGGGTCGAAGGCGTAGCGGCCGTCGGCGGCGGGACGCAGCGTCACCGGGCGGCGGACCGCGCCGGCCAGGGCGATCGAGGCCGCGTACGAGTCGTAGTACGGCTCGAAGCACACCACCTCGTCGCCCGCCTCGCAGAGGGCGAGGATGCTCGCCGCGATCGCCTCCGTGGCGCCCGCGGTCACCACGATCTCGCCGTCGGGGTCGTATTCCAGGCCCCAGAACCGGCGCTGGTGGGCCGCGACGGCCGCGCGCAGCGCCGGGATGCCCGGACCTGGCGGGTACTGGTTGTGGCCGGACCGCAGCGCCTCGGCGGCCGCGGCGAGCATCTCCGGCGGCCCGTCGGTGTCGGGGAAGCCCTGCCCGAGGTTGACCGCGCCGGTGCGCACGGCCAGCGCCGACATCTCGGCGAAGATGGTGGTGCCGAACGGCCGCATCCGGGCCACCAGCGGATCCGTCGTCGTCACGCCGGCCAGCCTACGGCCCGCCGCCGACGCCGCAAGACCGCCGCGTCCCCGCCGCCGGCGTCACCAGCCGAAGCAGGTCGCCCCCCACTCGCCCGAGTCCTGCGAGACGACCTTCCCGTTGATGGTGATCCGGCAGCTCGCCTCGCCCGAGCCGGTGGGCGACGCGATGATCTGCACCCGTTCCCGGTCGTTGGCGGTGAACGCCAGCCGCCACGGCGGCGGCACCCCGTCGATCTGGAGGAAGTCGGCGTTGGCGTCGTAGAACTGGATGTCGACGGCGCCGGTGCCGCCAACCTCGTACCGGACTGTGAACCGGCCGGGTCCGCCGGACGGGGTGGTGGCGGGCACCGGCGGCGCGGCGTCCGTGGGGTCCTCGGCGAGACCGCCGTCCGGCTCGTCGAACTCCGGGTCGTAGGGCTGGCCGGAGGTGGTCGAGTCGTCGACGAAGCTGCCGAGGACACCCAGCCCGACGCAGCCGCAGAAGGCGAGCACCAGGGCGATGACCACGGTCACCACGACGGGCACGACCCACCCGCCGCTCGACCGGCGCGGCGCCGCCGTGGGGTACGCGTAGGGCGGCGGGTAGCCGACCGGCGGCCAGCCCGGCCCCGGGGCGCCGCCGGGCCAGGGCGGCACGGGCGGGCCACCGGCCGGGCCCGGTGCCGGGACGGCCGGGCGCGGCGTGCCGCCCGGGGCGGTCGGATCGTGGGGCACCGTCCAGCCGGCGGCCCCCGGGACTGCCGTCGGATCCGCGCCGGCGCCGGGCGGCGGAGCCGCTTCAGGCGCGCCCGGCGCCGCCGGTCCCGGCGGGCCCCACGGATCAGGAGTCCCGCCGGGCGCGGCGGATCCGGGCGGGCCCCACGGATCAGGAGTCCCGCCGGGCGCGGCGGATCCGGGTGGGGCCCACGGGTTCGGGGCCTCGCCGGGGGCGGCGGATCCGGGCGGGCCCGACGGGCTCGGGGTCCACGGGGCCGGCGCCCAGGGGGTGGGTGGCGCCCAGGGCTGCGGGGCGGTGAGCGGGTCCGGTGGCGTCCAGGTCGTGGGTTCCGGGGCGGCCGGCGGGGCGGTCGGGTCGCTCGGACCGGTGCTGTGCCCCGGCTCCGGAGTGGGGGTCGTCTCGGACATCGGCTCAGCTCGCAGGGGACGGCGCGGACGACCGCGGGAGGGGCGGGGCCGGGGGTCGCCCCGACCGGGGCCCTCAATGTACGGCCCGACGACCACCCGCACGTACCCCCGCGGGGGTGCCGGCCCGGGGTCCCGCCGGACGCGTCGGCCGTCGGCCGGGCGGTGGTTCCGGTCCGCCGGACTGCCTGGGCGGTTTGTCCGATCCTCGTCATCCGCTCACCGGTTCGCTCAAATTCAGTGATCGTTTACCGGCCTTCCGAGCACGCGCGATGAGCGAAACTGGGTTAGGCTGCGGACCATGTGTGGAATCGTGGGTTACGCCGGTGCGCGCCCGGCGCTCGGCATCGTGCTGGACGGACTGCGGCGGCTGGAGTACCGCGGCTACGACTCGGCGGGCGTCGCCGTCGTCTGCGACGACGAGCTGCTGATCGAGAAGAAGGCGGGCAAGCTGGCCAACCTGGAGAAGGTCCTGGCCGAGCGCGCCGCCACCGACCCGGAGTCCTGCGCGGCCAGCCCGATCGGCATCGGCGACGGCACCACCAGCATCGGCCACACCCGGTGGGCCACCCACGGCGGCCCGACCGACCGCAACGCCCACCCGCACCTCTCCCCGGACGGCCGGGTCGCCGTGATCCACAACGGCATCATCGAGAACTTCGCGAAGCTCCGCGCCGAGCTGGAGGCCGACGGCGTCGAGTTCGCCAGCGACACCGACACCGAGTGCGCCGCGCACCTGCTCGCCCGTTCCCTGGCCGACCTGCGCTCGGCCGGCGAGGTCGACAGCCCGCAGCTGCTCGCCTCCGCCATGCGCCTGGTCTGCCAGCGGCTGGAGGGCGCCTTCACGCTGCTCGCCGTCGACGCCGGCATCCCCGGCGCGGTGGTCGGCGCCCGGCGCAACTCGCCCCTCGTGGTCGGCCGCGGTGACGGCGAGAACTACCTGGCCAGCGACGTGGCGGCGTTCATCGAGCACACCCGTGACGCGGTCGAGCTGGGCCAGGACCAGATCGTCCTGATCACGCCGGAGAGCATCGAGATCACCGACTTCGCCGGCCAGCCCGCGACCGGCAAGGACTTCCACATCGACTGGGACTCGTCGGCCGCCGAGAAGGGTGGCTACGACTGGTTCATGCTCAAGGAGATCGAGGAGCAGCCGCAGGCCATCGCCGACACGCTGCTCGGCCGGCTCACCGAAAGCGGCGAGATCGCCCTCGACGAGGTCCGCCTCAGCGAGCAGGACCTGCGCGACGTCGACAAGATCTTCATCGTGGCCTGCGGCACCTCCTACCACGCCGGCCTGGTCGCCAAGTACGCCATCGAGCACTGGACCCGGATCCCCTGCGAGGTGGAGCTGGCCAGCGAGTTCCGCTACCGCGACCCGGTGCTGGACCGGTCCACCCTGGTCGTGGTGATCTCGCAGTCCGGCGAGACGATGGACACGCTGATGGCGCTCCGCCACGCCAAGGAGCAGAAGGCCCGCGTCCTGGCCATCTGCAACACCAACGGCTCCACCATCCCGCGCGAGTCCGACGCGGTGCTGTACACGCACGGCGGCCCGGAGATCGCGGTCGCGTCCACCAAGGCGTTCCTCACCCAGGTCGTCGCGTGCTACCTGATCGGGCTGCACCTCGCCCAGGTGCGCGGGATCAAGTTCGCCGACGAGGTCGGCGCCGTGGTGGCCCAGCTCCAGGAGATGCCCGCCAAGCTGCGCGAGCTGCTGGACCGGATCGAGCCGGTCCGCGAGCTGGGCCGTGAGCTGAAGTCCGAGCCGACCGTGCTGTTCATCGGACGGCACGTGGGCTACCCGGTGGCCCTCGAAGGCGCGCTGAAGCTCAAGGAGCTGGCGTACATGCACGCCGAGGGCTTCGCCGCCGGCGAGCTGAAGCACGGCCCCATCTCGCTGATCGACAAGGGCACGCCGGTCATCTGCATCGTGCCGTCGCCGGTCGGCCGCGGGATGCTGCACGACAAGGTCGTCTCCAACATCCAGGAGGTGCGCGCCCGCGGCGCCCGCACCATCGTGATCGCGGAGGAGGGCGACGAGGCGGTGGTCCGCTACGCCGACCACCTGATCTACGTGCCGCGCACGCCCACGCTGCTGGCGCCGCTGGTGACCACGGTGCCGCTCCAGGTGCTCGCCGCCGAGATCGCCGCCGCGCGCGGGCACGACGTCGACCAGCCCCGGAACCTGGCCAAGTCGGTCACCGTCGAGTAGTCGACCCGGTCGCGGCCCCTCCGTCCCGTGGCGGAGGGGCCGCGCCGTGTCCGGCCGCCGGGCGTTCATCGGCCCAGCACGATCCGGGCCATCCCGTCCAGAGCGGGGTTGCCGGGATCCCAGTAGCCGGCGTGCCCGTGGCGCCCGCTGGGGAAGCGCCGGCCGCCGAAGCCTGGGGTGCTCGGGTCGGTGCCGAACCAGAGCCGGTCGTCGTGCGGGTCGAGCAGCGCCGCGGCCCGGCCGAGCGGCGAGCCGGCAAGCAGGGCCCGGCGGGCCAGCTCCTCGGGCGGCCGGGCCAGCCGGATCACGTCGTCCGGCGCGGTGGCGGCCCAGACCTGGCCGGGCGGCACCCGCAGCTCGGCCGCGTGGTCGACGCCCACGCCGGGGGAGCCGACGAAGACCAGCGCGTCGGCGCCCAGCCCGTGGTCGCGGGCCGCGGTGCCGACCACCAGCGAGCCGTAGCTGTGCCCGAGCACGGTCTGCCGGGCCGGCGGCCCCTCGTGCGAGGCGCGCAGCCCCTCCTGGAACCGGTGCAGGGCCGGACCGGCGTCCTCGGCCTGCCGGCCGCGCGCCGCCTCGGGCAGGAAGTCCGGTGCGTCGTAGTCCAGCCAGAGCACGGCCGCCGCCTCCGTGCCCGGCCCGAGCGCCGCGCACCGGTCCAGCACCCGGGCGGCCCGGCCCAGCTCGGCCGGGGCGTCGGCGAGGTCCGCGGTCATCCCCGGCACGTACGTCAGCACCGCGCCGGCCCGGTCCGGGTTGCCGAGCGCCACCACCGCCCGCCCGTCCCCGGCCGGATCCAACCCCAGCAGGTACGCCCGCGGCGCCCCCTGGGCGGCCAGCCGCTCGCCGAGACCGTCGAGGCCGCGCAGCGCCGCCTCCACCCCGGCGAGCCGGGCCAGCCGGGCCAGTTCGAGCGGGCCGGCCGGCAGCGGGCGCAGCAGCCCGGCGCGCCGCTCCAGCAGTTCGGCCCGGCGCCGGCCCAGCAGCAGCCGGTTGGCCTGGTCGCGGGCCGCCACCGGCACCCCGTCGAGGCGGCCGACCCGGTCCGGCTCGTGGCCGACCAGCCAGCGGCGCTCGGCCGGGGTGAGGCCGGCCCACCAGCGGCTCACCTCGGCCGGCCCGGCCCCGGGTGCGGGTCGCCAGGCCGGTGGGACGCTCACCCACCCGGTCGCCGCCGCCGTCGCCAACTCCGCCAGCCGGCCGGCCGCCTCCCGGTCCGCCGTGCCGGCCAGCGCCAGCGCGCCGTGGATCTCGGCGCCCGCCTGCGCCACGGCCGGGCCGACCAGGGCGGCCGGTCGGGGGCGGGCCGGATCGGGCCGGACCGCCCCGGCCCGGTCCACCAGCAGGCCGCCCGCGTCGGCCTGCGCCACGGCGGCGCCGAGCCGGGCCCTGGCCGCGCCCACCCGGGCGGCGAACTCGGCGAGCACCTGGTCGACCTCGATCAGCGCGGGCAGCAGGTCGGTCAGGTCGGTGCGCAGCTCGCCGATCCGCCCCCGCGCCGTGGCTGAGGCCGTGCCGGACCAGCCGGGACGCAGCGCGCCGATCCGGGCGGTCAGCCCGTCGGCCCGGCGCCGGACCGGACCGGTCAGCCCCCGCCAGGCCGCCCCGGCGGCGGCCCAGGCGCCTGGATCCGCCCGCCAGAGCTGCGCGTAGCCCACCGGCACGGCCTCCACCGCCCGCTCCGACCGCCCGGCCGGCACCCGTCCGGGTGCCCGAAGCACCGTGTGTCCGCTCACCGGGGGATCCCGGCGAGACGGCGGGCGGCCCGCTCGTCCACCGCCTCGTAGCCGTCGGCGGCGGCCCGGACCGCCTCCGCGGTGTCCGCCACCCGGGTGGCCAGCGACCCGCACCAGCGCCGCACGCCCGCCTCCAGCTCGGCCAGCGCCACCCCGGCCCGCCAGCCGTCGGCCGGCACCACCAGCCCCGGCTCGGCGGCCGGCCCGCGGGCCAGCCGGTAGGCGTCGTCGGCCAGCTCCCGGGCCACCCCACGCAACAGCTCGGGCTCGACGCTGAACGGTTCCTCGGCCATGGCGACCTCCCTGCACCCCGACGGACATCCGCGACGCTAGGGCCCGACGTGCCGCCCGCACCGGCCCTGTGGACAACCGGCGGTACGCCGGATCCCGGGTTTTCCACAGGCGTTCTGCACCGCCGATCCCCGGCCCCGACCGCCGGTAGGGTGAGGTCCGTGATCGTGGCTGTCGGCATCGACGTGGTGCTGGTGGACCGGTTCGCCCGGTCCCTGGCGCGCACGCCGCTGCTCGCCGACCGCCTCTTCACCGAGGCCGAGCGCTACACCCGCGCCGGCAACCCGCGCTCGCCGGAGTCGATGGCCGCCCGGTTCGCGGCCAAGGAGGCGGTGGCCAAGGCGCTCGGCGCGCCGGCCGGGCTGAACTGGCACGACTGCGAGGTCGTGCCCGACCCGGAGGGCCGCCCCTGGCTGACCGTCTCCGGCACGGTGGCCGCCGCGGCCGCCGAGCGCGGGATCAACCGCTGGCACCTGTCGTTGTCGCACGACGGCGGGATCGCGTCGGCCATGGTGGTCGCGGAACGGTGAGCCGGCCCGGCGGGCCGGTCGGCCGGTCCGGGACGAACAGGACGAACGGACGGGACGGAGTGGCATGAGACCGGTGTGGCGGGTCGGGGACGTACGCGCGGCGGAGGCGGGCCTGATGGCCACCCTGCCGCCCGGGGCGCTGATGCAGCGGGCCGCCGCGGGGCTGGCCCGCCGCTGCGCGCTGCTGCTCGGCGAGCGGGGCGGCGTCTACGGCGCCCGGGTGCTGCTGCTGATCGGCTCCGGCGACAACGGCGGCGACACCCTCTACGCGGGCGCGCACCTGGCCCGGCGGGGCGCGGCGGTCGACGCCCTGCTGCTCACCCCGGGCCGGGCGCACGCCGACGGGCTGGCCGCGCTGCGGGCGGCCGGCGGGCGCGTGGTCGACCGGCCGTCGGCCGTGGTGGACCTGGTGCTCGACGGCATCGTCGGGATCGGCGGCACCGGCGGGCTCCGGGAGACCGCCGACCAGCTCGCCGCGAGCCTGGCCGAGCGCAGCGGGCGGGACGGCGCCCGGGCCACGGTGGTCGCGGTGGACGTGCCGAGCGGCGTCGCGGTGGACACCGGCCACGTGCCGCTCACCGCCTCCGGCCGGCCCTGCGCGGTCCGCGCCGACGTGACGGTCGCCTTCGGCGCGCTGAAGCCGGCCCTGGTGGTCGGCCCGGCCGCGCCGCTCGCCGGGCACGTCGAGCTGGTCGACATCGGGCTGGGGCCGTGGTTGCGCGGCACCCCGGCGTTGCGCGTCACCGAGTTGTCCGACGTGGTCGACTGGTGGCCCCGGCTCGGCCCGTCCTCGGAGAAGTACAGCCGGGGCGTGGTCGGCGTGGCGACCGGCTCGGCCACCTACCCGGGCGCGGCGGTGCTCTCGGTGAGCGGCGCGCTGTCCGGCCCCACCGGCATGGTCCGCTACGCGGGCGGCGCCCGCGCGGAGGTGCTGCACCAGCACCCGTCGGTGATCGCCACCGACCGGGTCGCCGACGCGGGCCGGGTGCAGGCGTGGATCTGCGGCTCGGGGCTGGGCACCGGTGAGGAGTCCGCCGCCGAGCTGCGCGCGGTGCTCGCCGCGCCGGTGCCGGTGGTGCTCGACGCCGACGCGCTCACCCTGCTGGTCGACGGCAAGCTGGCGGACCGGCTGCGCGGGCGGGACGCCCCGATCGTGGTGACCCCGCACGACCGCGAGTACGCCCGGCTCTGCGGCGAGTCCCCGGGGGCGGACCGGGTCGGGGCGGCGCTGCGGCTGGCCGCCTGGATGAACGCGGTGGTGCTGCTCAAGGGCGACCGCACGATCATCGGCACCCCGGACGGCCGGGCCTACGTCAACCCGACCGGCACGCCGGTGCTGGCCACCGGCGGCACCGGCGACGTGCTGGCCGGGCTGCTCGGCTCGCTGCTCGCCGCCGGGCTGGCGCCGGAGCGGGCAGCGGCCGCGGCGGCGTACCTGCACGGGCTGGCCGGCCGCGAGGCGGCGCGCGGCGGTCCGGTGACCGCGCCCGACGTGGCGACCGCGCTCCGCCCGGTCCTGGCCCGGCTGTGCTGAACGCCCCGCCGACCGGGGCCACGCGCGGCGGCCACCGCCGGCGCGCGGGCGACCGGGCGCGCGGCTCAGGGCCACGGTGATCACGGACGGAAGTAGGCTGAGGGCATGTGGCAGTCGGAGGTGCGCGTCGACCTGGACGCGATCCGGGAGAACGTGGCCCGGCTCAAGTCGGGCACCAGCGCCGAGCTGATGGCGGTGGTCAAGGCCGACGGCTACGGCCACGGCATGGTTCCGGCGGCCCACGCGGCGCTCGACGCGGGGGCCGACTGGCTCGGCGTCTGCACCCTCGACGAGGCGCTCCTGCTGCGCCGGGAGGGGGTCACCGCGCCCGTGCTGGCCTGGCTGCTCGACCCGGGGCTGCCGCTGCACGACGGCATCGCGGTCGGCGTCGACCTGGGCTGCGCCAGCCTCACCCAGCTCGACGAGATGGTCGAGGCGGGCCGGCGGGCGGACCGCCCGGCCCGGCTGCACCTCAAGATCGACACCGGGCTCTCGCGCGGCGGGGCCACCGTCGCCGACTGGCCGGCGCTGCTGGAGGCCGCCGCGAAGGCCCAGGCCGACGGCCTGGTCGAGGTGGTCGGCGTGTGGAGCCACTTCGTGTACGCGGACTCGCCCGGCCACCCCACCACCGACCGGCAGTTGGCGGTGTTCCAGGAGGGGCTGGAGATGGTGGAGCGGGCCGGGCTGCGCCCCCGCTACCGGCACCTGGCCAACTCGGCGGCCACGCTGACCCGCCCGGACACCCACTTCGACCTGGTCCGCCCCGGCCTGGCGGTCTACGGTCTCTCCCCGATCGAGGGCGAGCAGTTCGGCCTGCGCCCGGCGATGACCGCCCGGGCCCGCGTGATGCTCACCAAGCGGGTCCCGGCCGGCACCGGCGTCTCGTACGGCCACGCATACCTCACGAAGCAGGAGGCGAACCTGGCGGTCGTCCCGCTCGGCTACGCCGACGGGGTGCCGCGGCACGCCTCGAACACCGGCCCGGTGCAGCTCGCCGGCAAGCGGCGGACCATCTCCGGGCGGGTCTGCATGGACCAGTTCGTGGTCGACTGCGGCGAGGACGAGGTGGCCGCCGGGGACGTGGCCGTCCTCTTCGGCAGCGGCGCGGACGGCGAGCCCACGGCCGACGACTGGGCCGAGGCGGTCGGCACCATCAACTACGAGATCGTGACCCGGTTCGGCGGCGTCCGGGTGCCGCGCGTCTACGACGGCGAGCGGCCGTGAGCGCGAGGAGTGAGCCGGGGTTGCGAGCCCCGCAGTCGCGAACCGAGGCGGCACGGTGAGTCAGCGGTTCCGGATTCCCCGGCCACGCACCGCCGCGGGTCGGGTCGCCGGGGTGGTGGGCGCCGCGGTCGGCGTCGCCGCCGCCGGGCTCGCCGCGGGCGTGGTGAGCGAGCGGGTCCTGGTCCGCCGCCTCAAGTCCGACCCCACCGATCCGTACGCCGGCGAGGTGTTCGGCGAGCAGCGGTACGACGAGGCGTACCTGCTGGAGATGCCGCGCGGCACCGACATCCACGTGGAGGTGGTCGAGCCGACCCGGCCGGTCGCCGGGCACCCGACCGTGGTGCTGGTGCACGGCTTCTGCCTGGACATGGGGACGTTCCACTTCCAGCGCAAGATGCTCGCCGCGCGCGGCGACTACCGGGTCGTCGCCTACGACCAGCCCGGGCACGGCCGCTCCGGGAAGCTGGAGGGCGGCGACTACGACCTGGCCGCGCTGGGTCACACCCTGCGCCGGGTGATCGACGAGGTGGCGCCGGAGGGGCCGCTGGTGCTGATCGGCCACTCGATGGGCGGCATGACGATCATGGCGCTGGCCGAGCTCTACCCGGAGCTGTTCGGCGACCGGGTGGTCGGCACGGTGCTGATGGCCACCTCGGGCGGGCTGCTCGCGGAGACCAAGCTGGTGGCGCCCGCGCTGCTCGGCCGGGTCGGCGCGCCGATGATCTACATGATGAGCAACGCCACCCGCTACGGCGGCACGGTGATCGACAAGGCCCGCAAGTCGACCTCCAACGTGGCCTGGCTGCTCACCCGCAAATACGGCTTCGGCACCCCGAAGCCCAGCCCGGCCCTGGTGTCGTACGTCGAGACGATGAACTCCCGCACCTCGGCCGACACGGTCACCCGCTACCTGCGTACTTTGGCGACCCACTCCCGGTTCCCGGCGCTGGCGGCGCTGGCCGGCACGCCGGTGCTGGTGATCGTGGGGGACAAGGACATGATCACGCCGGTGACCCACTCCGAGGAGATCGTCCGGCGGCTGCCGCACGCCGAGTTCGTGAAGATCCACGACAGTGGGCACGTGGTGATGCTGGAGCACGCCGACGAGGTGAACGCGGCGCTCACAAGGTTCCTGGAGTCGCTGTGATCGTGGAGTTGAAGACGGTCGACGACACCCACGAGTTCGGCCGCCGGCTGGCCGGGGTGCTGCGCGCCGGTGACCTGCTGCTGCTCAGCGGCCCGCTGGGCGCCGGCAAGACCGCGCTGACCCAGGGCATCGGCGCCGGTCTCGGGGTGCGCGGCGACATCACCTCGCCGACCTTCGTGATCGCCCGCGTGCACCGGCCGGATCCGGCCCGGGGCGGCCGGGTGACCCTGGTGCACGCCGACGCGTACCGGCTGGGGGAGTCGGCCGACCCGCGCGCCGAGATCGACGACCTGGACCTGGACGCCTCGGTGGACGAGGCGGTCACCGTGGTCGAGTGGGGCGAGGGGATGGTCGAGCAGCTGGTCGACGCCCACCTGCGGGTCCGCATCGACAGGCGGGACGACGACACCCGGGTGGTCACCCTGGAACCGGTGGGCGGCGACTGGGCGCGGCGACTGGCCGCCCTGGACTGACCGCTGTCGTACCCGCTGCCTACAGTTCCGGGGACCGATCAGACGCGGTGAAAGGTTGCCGATGCCCGACGACGCCCCCACCCTCGACCTGCTGGCGCTCCTGCCCGACGCCTGGCGCGTGGCGCTCACCCCGCACCTCGACCCGGCCCGCACCGCGGCGCTGGCCGAGTTCGTCGCGGGGGAATACGCCACCGGGGCGGTCTTCCCGCCGGTCGAGGACCTGTTCTCGGCCTACCGGCTGTGCGGGCCGGAGCGGACCCGGGTGCTGATCCTCGGGCAGGACCCGTACCACAAGGCGGGGCAGGCGCACGGGCTGAGCTTCAGCGTGCGCGAGGGGGTGGCGGTGCCGCCGTCGCTGCGCAACGTCTTCAAGGAGCTGGGCGAGGACCTGGGCGTGCCGAAGCCGGCCGGCGGCAACCTGAGCGGCTGGGCGGCGCAGGGCGTGCTGCTGCTCAACGCGGTGCTCACCGTCCGGCAGGCCACCCCGGGCTCGCACGCCAACAAGGGGTGGGAGGAGTTCACCGACGCCACCATCCGGGCCCTCGACGCGCTGGAGCAGCGGGTGGTCTTCCTGCTCTGGGGCGGCTACGCGCGCAAGAAGGCCGCCCTGGTCACCAACCCGAACCACGTGGTGCTGGAGGCCGGCCACCCCAGCCCCATGAACCCGCGCGGCTTCCTGGGCAGCCGGCCGTTCAGCGCGGCCAACAAGGCGCTCGCCGACGCCGGCCTGCCCACCATCGACTGGGAGCGCACCGCCGGCTGACCATCGACGCAGGGCTATCGTTCCGTGGCGGACGGTAGTAGGCTCTGCCCCGTTCGCGCCCGGAGCGGGGAGGTGACGGTGTCGGCGACCATCACGTCGGACGGCTGGTCGACGGCACCGGCGGCACTGGCGGAGACCGCCGACCGGTTCCTGGCGCTGGCCCGCTCGGTTCCACCGGAGACCATGGTCACCGCCGACTGGACGGCCGCCGAGACCCTGGCCCACCTGGCCTCGGTCGCCTGGCTCTACGTCGGGCTGGTCGACCCGGCCGGCGAGCCGCTGCCGGTCCCCGGGCTGGGCGAGCAGCTTCCGCTGGTCACCGTCGACACCGTGGCGGACGCCAACGACCTGGTGCTGCGGCACCTGACCGAGCGCGACCCGGCACACCTGCTCGACCGGTTGCGCCGCGACGTCGACCGGCTGCTGGCGGTCTGCGCCGACCGCAGCCCCGACGAGGTGGTGCCCTGGCTCGGTGACGCCCGTGTCCCGCTCCCCGGCCTCTTCGCCCACCTGGTCAACGAACTGCTGCTGCACGGCTGGGACCTGGCCCGGGCGACCGGCCGGCCGTGGTCGGTCCCGTCCCGCGACGCGGTGCTCTTCCTCGATCTCTTCCTGGCCGGGGTGGTCCGGCACGGCTACGGCCGGCTGCTCGACGGGGTGGACCCGCCGCGCGGCCGGATCGTGGTGCGGTTCGCCTCGGCGTACGCGGCGCCGCTGACGCTCGCGCTGGCCGACGGGCGGGTGCGGTTCGCCACCCCGGACGAGCGGCCGGACGTGCGGGTCCGGTTCGACCCGGCGACGCTCAACCTGATGATGTTCGGGCGGATCAGCCGGGCCCGTGCCGTGCTCACCGGCCGGGTCCGCGTCGCCGGCCCGCGCCCCTGGCTGCTGCCCCGGTTCCTCAAGGTCTTCCGCACCCCGAGTTGAGCCGGGAGGCGGGAGGGGCGTCACCGGCGGTAACCGGGGCGGCGACTAGGCTGGCATACCGTGCTCGTACTCGTGGTGGACTCCTCGACGCCCGCGGTGACCGCGGCGCTGGTCGAGGTCTCGGCGGACGGCGTCGCGGCCCGCGCGCAGCGGTGCACGGTCGACGCCCGGGCGCACGGCGAGCTGCTCGCCCCGCAGGTCGACGCGGTGCTGTCCGACGCCGACGCCCGCCCCGCCGACCTGGCCGCGATCGTCGCCGGGCTCGGTCCCGGGCCGTTCACGGGGCTGCGGGTCGGCCTGGTCACGGCAGCCACCATGGGTCAGGTGCTCGGCATCCCCACGTACGGGGTCTGCTCCCTGGACGGGGTCGGCCACCCGGTGGCCGCCGGCGAGCCGGTGCTGGCGGCGAGCGACGCCCGCCGCCGGGAGGTCTACTGGGCCGTCTACGACGGCGCCGGCCAGCGCATCGCCGGGCCGAACGTGGACACCCCGGCGGTCGCCGCCGAGCGGGCCCGGGACCTGGCCGTCACGGTCGCGGTCGGTGACGGCGCGCACCGGTACGCGGACGTCCTCGGCCTGCCGGTCCGCGAGGAGCCGCGCTACCCGGACGCGCTGGCGCTGGCCCGCCTGGCCGCCGAGCGGATCCGCGCGGGCGCCCCCGGCGAGGCGCTCACCCCGCTCTACCTGCGTCGCCCCGACGCGGTCGCGGCCACCGGCCACAAGCCGGTCCTCCCGTGAGCGCGAGGAGTGAGCCGGGGTTGCGAGCCCCGCAGTCCCGAACAGAGGCGGCACCGTGAGCGCGAGGAGTGAGCCGGGGTTGCGAGCCCCGGAGTCGCGAACAGAGGCGGCACCGTGAGCGCGAGGAGTGAGCCGGGGTTGCGAGCCCCGGAGTCGCGAACAGAGGCGGCACAGTGAGTCAGGTCCGACTGGGCCGGTTCCGCTGGTGGCACGTCGACGAGGTGCTGCCGTTGGAGGCGGACCTGTTCGGCGCCGAGCGGTGGTCACCGGCGATGTTCTGGAACGAGTTGGCCAACGGCCACCACTACGTGGTCGCCACCGACGACGACGGCCGGGTCCTCGGCTACGCCGGGCTCATGGTGGCGCCGCCGGACGAGGCGTGGGTGCAGAACGTCGCGGTCCGCCGGGACGCGCAGCGCCGGGGGATCGGCCGGCTGCTGCTGGAGGCGCTGCTCGCCGAGGCGGCCCGGCGCGGGGTGCGCAGCACGCTGCTGGAGGTCGCCGCCGACAACGCGCCCGCGCAGCGGCTCTACGCGATGTACGGCTTCGAGCCGATCGGCGTGCGCCGCGGCTACTACCAATCGAGCAACACCGACGCGCTGGTCATGCAGCGCAACGAGGACTGACGAGCATGGCTGACGAACCACTGATCCTCGGCATCGAGACGTCCTGCGACGAGACCGGGGTGGGCATCGTGCGCGGGCACACCCTGCTCGCCGACGCGCTGGCCTCCAGCGTCGAGGAGCACGCCCGGTTCGGCGGCGTGGTGCCCGAGGTGGCCAGCCGCGCCCACCTGGAGGCCATCGTGCCGACCATGGACCGGGCGTTGCGCGAGGCCGGGGTGACGATCGCCGACATCGACGCGATCGCCGTGACCTCCGGGCCGGGCCTGGCCGGCGCGCTGCTCGTCGGGGTCGCCGCCGCCAAGGGGTACGCGGTGGCCGCCGAGAAGCCGGTGTACGGGGTGAACCACCTCGCCGCGCACGTGGCCGTGGACACCCTGGAGCACGGCCCGCTGCCCGAGCCGGCCATCGCCCTGCTGGTTTCCGGCGGGCACTCCTCGCTGCTGCGCGTCGACGACCTGGCCCGGGAGGTCACCCCGCTCGGCTCGACCATCGACGACGCGGCCGGCGAGGCGTTCGACAAGGTGGCCCGGCTGCTCGGGCTGCCCTTCCCGGGCGGCCCGTTCATCGACCGGGAGGCGCGGGCCGGTGACCCGGCGGCGATCGCCTTCCCGCGCGGGCTGACCGCGGCCAAGGACCTGGCCGGGCACCGCTTCGACTTCTCCTTCTCGGGGCTGAAGACGGCGGTGGCCCGCTGGGTGGAGGCGCGGCAGCGGGCCGGCGAGGCGGTGCCGGTGGCCGACGTGGCCGCGTCCTTCCAGGAGGCGGTCTGCGACGTGCTGGTCGGCAAGGCGCTGGACGCCTGCCGGAGCAGCGGCATCGACACCCTGGTGATCGGCGGTGGGGTGGCGGCCAACTCGCGGCTGCGGGCCATGGCGGAGCACCGGGCCGCGAAGCACGGCGTCCGGGTGCGTACGCCCCGGCCGAAGCTCTGCACCGACAACGGCGCCATGGTGGCCGCGCTCGGCTCGCACCTGGTCGCCGCGGGCGTCGCCCCGAGCCGGCTGGACCTGCCGGCCGATTCCGCCATGCCGCTGACCGTGGTCAGTGTCTGAGGCGGGGGAGGGGACCGACGTGATCGTCCGGATGTGGGAGGCGAAGGCCGAGCCGTACGGGTTCGCCGACCTGATCACCTGGGTGTGCGAGACCGCGCTGCCCGAGTTCGAGCACGAGCCGCTGCACCTGTCCAGCGAGGTGTTCTCCTCCACCGACCACCGGGTGGTGGTCATCTCGAAGTGGCGGAGCAACCCGCGGGAGTTGCCCGAGCCGCCCATGCGGCTGGTCGCCCGGCCGCCGCACAGCTGGGACTTCACGCAGGTCGATCGCTGACCCGGCGGGTCGCCTGACCGGCGGGAAACTGGTTGGCGTCCACCCCGGCACGGCACCTAGCGTCGAGTGGTCATGCGTTTCTCACCCGCCGGCGATCCCGGCACCCCCGACGCCCGGTCCGCCACCCGTTACCTGGTCTGGCTCGCCGGTCGGCACCGGCTGCTCTTCGGCGGCGCCATCGCCCTCGGTGTCACCTGGATGCTGGCCCAGGCGCTGATGCCGGCCGCCGTCGGCCGGGCCATCGACGCCGGCCTCACCCACCGCGACCCGGACGCCCTGCTCCGCTGGGGTCTCGTCCTGCTCGGGCTGGGCGTCGTCCAGGCGACGACAGGCATCCTGCGGCACCGCTGCGCGGTGCACAACTGGCTCGGCGCCGCCTACCGGACCGTGCAGGTCACCGTGGACGCCACCAACCGGCTCGGTGCGGCGCTGCCCCGCCGGGTCGCCGCCGGTGAGGTGGTGAGCATCGGCACGGCCGACATCGAGCACATCGGCAGCGCCGTGGACATCACGGCCCGGGGCACCGGCGCGGTGGTCGCCATCGTCACGGTGTCGGCGATCCTGCTCACCGCCTCCGTGCCGCTCGGCCTCGTGGTGGTGCTCGGGGTGCCGCTGCTCATGGCGCTGGTGGCGCTGCTGATCCGGCCGCTGCACCGGCAGCAGGCGGCGTACCGGGAATCGACAGGCGAGCTGACCGCCCGGGCCGGCGACATCGTGTCCGGGCTGCGGGTGCTGCGCGGGGTGGGCGGCGAGCCGGTGCTGGGCGCCCGCTACCGGGAGCAGTCCCAGGCGCTGCGGGCGGACGGCCTGCGGGTGGCCCGGGTGGAGTCGCTGATCCAGGCCGCGCAGATCCTGCTGCCCGGCGTCTTCGTGGTGCTGGTGACCTGGCTCGGGGCGCGGTTCGCGCTGCGCGGCGAGATCAGCGCCGGCCAGTTGGTCTCCTTCTACGGCTACACGGCGTTCCTGGTCAGCCCGCTGCGCAACCTCACCGAGGCGGCCGACAAGCTGACCCGGGGGCACGTGGCGGCCCGCCGGGTGGTCCGGCTGCTCCGCCTCGCCCCCGAGTTCACCGACCCGGCCCGCCCGGTGCCGGTGCCCGAGGGGCCGGGCGAGCTGGTGGACGTGCGCTCCGGGCTGGTGCTGCGGCCGGGCCGGCTCACCGCGCTGGCCGCCACCGCGCCCGAGGACGCCGCCGAGATCGCGGACCGGCTCGGCCGGTACGCCGACGGGGACGTGACGCTGCACGGCGTACCGCTGCGGGACGTGGCGCTGGCGACGGTGCGCGAGCGGATCCTGGTGGCCGACAACGACGCGCAGCTGTTCAGCGGCGCCCTCCGCACGGAGCTGGACCCGCGCGACCGGGGGGATCGCCACGCCGTCGAGGCGGCGCTGGTGGCGGCGAGCGCCACCGACATCGTCGAGGCGCTGTCCGGCGGCCTGGACAGCCCGGTCGCCGAGCGCGGCCGGGAGTTCTCCGGCGGGCAGCGGCAGCGGCTGCGGCTGGCCCGGGCGCTGGTCGCCGACCCGGAGACGCTCGTCCTGGTCGAGCCGACCAGCGCGGTGGACGCGCACACCGAGGCGCGGATCGCCGACCGGCTCGCCGCCGCCCGGCGCGGCCGGACCACGCTGGTCTGCACCACCAGCCCGCTGGTGCTCGGCCGCGCCGAGCACGTGGTCTTCGTGGAGGACGGGAAGGTGGTCGCCGAGGGCCGCCACGACGAACTGCTCGCCGCCGAGCCCCGGTACCGGGCCACGGTGAGCCGGGAGGAGGACCGGTGAGCAACGCCCTGCCCGTCGCCGACGCGCGGCAGGTCCGCCGGTACGCGCGGGAGCTGGCCCGCCGGCACCCGCGCGGCCTGGCCGCCGCGCTGGGCCTGCACGCGCTCGCCGCGGCGGCCGGCCTGGTGGCGCCCCGGCTCCTCGGCGACCTGGTCGAGGGGATCTCGCGCGGCGTCGGCGCGGTGACCGTCGACCGGGTCGCCCTGGCCATCGCCGGCTTCGTGGTCGCCCAGTCGGTGCTGGTCCGCTTCGCCCACCTGGCCTCGGCCCGGCTCGGCGAGCGGGTCCTCGCCGAGCTGCGCGAGGAGTTCGTCGACCGGGTGCTCGCCCTGCCGCTGTCCACGGTGGAGCGGGCCGGCACCGGCGACCTGCTCACCCGCACCTCGCGGGACGTCGCCGCGCTGTCCCGGACGGTCCGGTTCGCCGCCCCGGAGACGCTTATCGCGGCGGTCACCGTGCTGCTGATCCTCGGCGCGCTGGTGCTGACCGGCCCGCTGCTGGTGGTGCCCTGCCTGCTCGCGGTGCCCCTGCTGGTCGCCGGCACCCGCTGGTACCTGCGCCGGGCGCCGGCCGGCTACCTGCGGGAGAACGCCGCCTACTCCGACATCACCGACGGGATCAGCGAGACGGTCGAGGGGGCGCGGACCACCGAGGCGCTGCGCCAGCAGGCCCGCCGCCGGGCCCGCACCGACGCCGACATCCGCCGGTCGTACGCGGCCGAGTACTACACGCTCAGCCTGCGGACGGTCTTCTTCCCGGTCGCCGAGATCGGCTACCTGCTGCCGGTGGTCGGCACCCTGCTGCTCGGCGGCTGGTTCTACCTGGAGGGCTGGGCCAGCCTCGGGCAGGTCACGGCGGCCACCCTCTACGCCCAGCAGCTGGTGGACCCGGTCGACCGGCTGCTCTCCTGGCTCGACGAGTTCCAGGTCGGCGGCGCCTCGCTGGCCCGGCTGCTCGGCGTGGCCGAGCCGGCGGAGGCTGACGGCGAGCCGGCCGGGGCCGCGCCGCCCGACGGGCGGCCGGTCACCGACGGCGGGCGGCTCGCCGCCCACGACGTCCGGTACGCGTACCGCGCCGGCCACGACGTGCTGCACGGGGTGACCCTGGTGCCGCGGCCGGGGGAGAAGCTGGCCATGGTCGGCCCGTCCGGCGCGGGGAAGTCGACCCTGGGCCGGCTGCTGGCCGGGGTGCACGCGCCCCGCGCCGGCGCGGTGACCGTGGACGGCCGGCCGCTCGGCGAGCTGCCCCTGGCCGAGCTGCGCACCCACGTGGCGCTGGTCAGCCAGGAGCACCACGTGTTCATCGGCACGCTCACCGACAACGTGGCGATGGTCCGCCCGGACGCCGGCCCCGCCGAGGTACGCGCCGCGCTGACCGCGGTCGACGCCCTGGACTGGGCGGAGGCGCTGCCGGACGGGCTGGACACGCGCGTGGGCGCCGGCGGGCACCCGCTCTCCCCGGCCCAGTCGCAGCAGCTCGCGCTGGCTCGGCTGGTGCTCGCCGACCCGCACACCCTGGTGCTGGATGAGGCCACCTCGCTGATCGACCCGCGGGCGGCCCGGGCGCTGGAACGCTCGCTGGCCGCCGTGCTCCAGGGCCGGACGGTCATCGCCATCGCGCACCGGCTCTTCTCCGCGCACGACGCGGACCGGGTGGCGGTGGTGGAGGACGGCCGGATCACCGAGCTGGGGTCGCACGACGAGCTGGTCGCGGCTGGCGGCTCGTACGCCGCGCTCTGGCGGTCCTGGCACGGCTGAGCGGAAAGGCCCCCACCGGAACGCCGGTGGGGGCCTCGTACGTCGGCGTGGTCAGGAGCGGCGCAGCAGCCGCCAGGTCGCGTACCCGCCGGTGGCCAGGGCGAGCAGGAAGACGGCCCACACCACGGTGGTGCTGACCTGGACCCCGCCGCTGCTGCCCACGTTGGCCCCGGCGGCGGCGATCAGCGAGTCACTCTGCGCCGGGGGCATCGCGGGAGGC
This sequence comes from Micromonospora sp. A3M-1-15, assembly GCF_024213425.1. Taxonomy (NCBI): domain Bacteria; kingdom Bacillati; phylum Actinomycetota; class Actinomycetes; order Micromonosporales; family Micromonosporaceae; genus Micromonospora; species Micromonospora sp. A3M-1-15. Next base: position 626,908 of record NZ_JANAVK010000002.1, read on the forward strand.
GGGAGCTGCTGCCAGCGGACCAGCCCGGTGCTCTCCAGCATCAGCATGTGATTGGTGACGAAGGTGTTCGTCTGGTCGGCGAGCTTGCGCACGATCGGGTCGCGGGTGCTGGCCCGGACCGCGCCGATCACCGGGAAGATGTTGCCGTGCGCGACCCGCAGCCGGGTCACGAAGATCTGGTCGAACTGGGCGCCGGTGGCGTTCTGCATCTCGGTCAGCCAGCCCTGCTGCTGGGTGGTGGGTGTGGTCGGCAGGGTGGCGCCGAGCTTGTTCGCGGCCTCGACCACGAGCTGGTCCAGGACGCCGTGCTGCCGGGCGATCTCCGCGCCGATCTCTCGTACCCGCTTCGACTGGCCCTTCTCGGCGGCCATCTGCCCGGCCGGCATCTCCCAGAGCCCGGCCAGTCGTACCCCGTTGAGCAGCGTCATGTCGGCGGCGTTGAGCTGCACACCGGGGTTGGGTGCGGCCGTCGCCGCGCCGGGAAGGACGCCGATCCCCGCGACGAGCGCGACGAGCGGCAGGATCACCCGGTGCGCCAGCCGGCGGCGTGCGGATTCCAGCGGTGCCATGGTTGCGGTGCCTCCTCGGTCCGGACCGGTACGCGGGATGGCGCGGACGGCCGCCCCCGCGGCCGTCCGTCCGCCCACTGGTACGGATCACGACCCGATTCAGTTCACCGGAATCCGGGGGCCGGTCAGCCGACGTCCAGCGGGTCGGCGAGGAGGCGTTCGAAGGCCAGTTCGGCGGCGCCGATCAGCGCCGCGTCGTCACCGAGCTTCGGGGTGCGCAGCCGCACGTGCTCCAGGCAGGCCGGCAGCCCGTTGGAGTTGAGCCGGCTGCGCACCTGGGCGGCGGCGGCCAGGTAGAGGTCGCGCATGGTGCCGCCAAAGATGACCATCTCCGGGTTGAAGATGTTGACCAGGTTGGCCACGCCGAAGCCGAGCCAGTCGCCAGCCTGCCGCACCGCGGTCTGGGCGCGCGCGTCGCCCCGGTCGGCGGCGTCGAAGAGGGCCAGCACCGCCTCCCGGCCCCGGGCGTCGGAGCGGCCGGCGGCCCGGAGCAGCCCGTGCTCGCCGATCTCGGTCTCCCAGCAGCCGCGCCGCCCGCAGTCGCAGCGCTCGCCGTCGCGGACCACCACCATGTGGCCGACCTCGCCGCTGTAGCCGCCGTGTCCGGTGAGCCGCCGCCCACCGGCGATGATGCCGGCGCCGACGCCGACGTCCCCGTACAGGTAGATGACGTTGTCGCAGCCGGCCGCGACGCCCCGGGCGTGCTCGGCGAAGGCCGCCACGTCGGCCACGTTGCCCACCGTGATGGGCACGTCGACGCCCAGCTCGGCGGCGAGCGCCGCGCCGATCGGCTCGTCCACCCAGCCGGTGGTGGGGCTGAGCCGCACCAGCCCGTCCTCGCGGCGGACCATGCCGCAGACCGCCACCCCGGCGCCCACGCAGATCGAGTCGGACGGCACCGCCCGGTGCATCTCCCGCACCGCGTCGGCCAGCAGCGGGGCGGCGTCCCCGGCGACCAGGTTCCGTGGCCGTTCGAGTTCCCGGCGGTCGAGCACCTCACCGCCGAGCCCCACCCGCGCGGCCCGCAGCCGGTCCACCTCGATGCTGTACGCGTACGCGTAGACCCGGGCCGACTCGGGCCGGACGACCAGCGACGGTCGTCCGGCCCGGCCGGTTTCCTTCGGCGTCCCCTCGCTGACCAGACCGGCGCCGGCCAGGTCGGCGGTCAGCGCGCCGATGGTGCTGCGGTTGAGACCGAGCGCGGTGGTCAGTTCCGCGCGGGTGGTGGCCCCACGCACGTGCACGTAGCGGAGCAACGCGCCCAGGTTCTGCCGACGGATCTCGTCCTGGCTGGGTCCCGCGCGCATCGCCACCGTCATGTCCGTGCCGGATTCAGCGGGTGCCGGTGGCGGCCGAGCGGCGCCGCGACAGGGCGTCGACACCGGCGGCGAGCATGAGCACCGCGCCCGTGAAGATGTACTTCAGGCCGGAGCTGAGGTCCAGCAGTCCCATGCCGTTGATGATGACAGCCACCACGGCGCCGCCGAGCACCGCGTTGATCATCCGGCCCTTGCCGCCGAAGAGGCTGGTGCCGCCGATGACGGCCGCGCCGACCGCGTAGAGCAGGACGTTGCTGCCGCCCGTGTTGGGGTCGACCGACCGGTCCTTGCTGGCCGCGATGATGCCGCCGATGGCGGCCATCCCCGAGCAGATCACGAAGGCGGAGATCTTGATCCGGTCCACGTTGATGCCGGCCCGCCGCGCGGCTTCCGCGTTCCCGCCGACCGCGTAGAGGTGCCGGCCGTACGCGGTGCGGTTGAGCACGAACGTCCAGAAGACCAGCAGGACCGCGATGATGGGCACGACCACCGGCATGCCCTTGTTCGACGTGATCAGCGTGTTGATGCTGCGCTCCTGGTTGAGCACGTAGACGGCGAAGCCGATCAGGGCGGCGACCCCGACGATCCGGGCGCCCACCACGGCGATCGGGTCGGTGAGCAGGCCGCGGGCGGCCCGGTTGCGGTGCCGCAGCAGCTGCGCGGCGGCGTACCCGAGGATCGCGACGGCGGCCAGCAGCCAGCCGACGGCCGGCGGGATCCGGCCGTTCTCGATGCCGACGATCACGTCGTCACCGATCGAGATGTTGGTGCCCTCCTTCATGAGCAGCAGCACCACACCCTGGAAGGCCAGGAAGCCGGCCAGGGTGACCACGAAGGAGGGGATGCCCACTTTGGCCACCAGGAAGCCGAGCGTCAGACCGATGGCCACGCCGGTGGCGAGGGCGGCCAGCACCGCCACGTACCAGGGGTAGCCGAGCACGCTGACGACGTTGGCCAGGATGGCCGCGCACACGCCGCTGGCGAAGCCGGCGGAGAGGTCGATCTCACCGAGCAGCAGCACGAAGATCAGACCCATGGCGATCACCGTGACGGCGGCGCCCTGGGTGAAGAGGTTGGCGAAGTTCGCCGCGGAGAAGAAGACCGGGCGCACGATCGCGAAGACGAGGCAGAGCACGACGAGGCCGATGACGGCGGGCAGGGAACCGAGGTCGCCGCCGCGTACCCGGGCGACGTAGTTGCGGACGTGTTCGGCGACGGCGGGCGCGGGCGCGACGGCCGCCGGTCCGTCCTTCTTCACAGCGGTGGTGGTCATCGAAGGGCTCCCGGGGTCGCGTCGGCGGGCTCGCTGCCGTTGCCCGACCCGGCGCCGAGGCCGAGGTTGCCGGAGCGGCCGGCGGTGATCAGCTCGACCACCTGCGAGTGAGTGATCTCGGTGGTCTTCACCTGGGCGACCATCTGGCCGAGGTAGAGCGCGGCGATCCGGTCGGAGACGGCGAAGACGTCGTTCATGTTGTGCGAGATGAGCACCACGGCCAGGCCCTTGTCGGCCAGCCGGCGGACCAGCTCCAGCACCTGGGCGGTCTGCGCGACGCCGAGCGCGGCGGTCGGCTCGTCCAGGATCACCAGCTTGCTGTTCCAGAGCACGGCCTTGGCGATGGCCACGGTCTGCCGCTGCCCGCCGGAGAGGCTGGACACGTGCTGGCGCAGCGACTTGACGGTGCGGACGCTCAGCCCGGCCAGGGTCTCGGCCGCCAGCTGTTCCATGGTCGGCTCGTCCAGGACCACCCCGCTGCGCTTCTCCCGGCCCAGGAACATGTTCTGCACGATGTCGAGGTTGTCGCAGAGCGCGAGGTCCTGGTAGACCACCTCGATGCCGAGCGCGGCGGCGTCCCGCGGGTTGTGGATGGTCACCGGTCGCCCGTCGAAGAGAACTTCGCCGGCATCGGTGGGGTAGATGCCGCTGATGCACTTCACCAGGGTCGACTTGCCGGCGCCGTTGTCGCCGACCAGCGCGGTCACCTCACCGGGATGGGCCGAGAAGGCGACGTCGCGCAGAACCTGGACGGGACCGAAGCTCTTGTCGATCCCGCGTAGCTCCAGCAGGGGGGTCGCGGACACGGGGGGTCTCCTTTGGACGGAGGGGAGATCGGGGCCCGTCCGCGGCGCGCCGCCCGGCACGGTGGTCACCGTGCCGGGCGGCGTCGCCGGAGCGGGGTGGTGTGGTCGGGTCAGCTGATGCCGGCGTCGGCGCAGAGCTTCGTGTACGCGCCGGTGCAGAGCTCTTCCTTGGTGACGAAGCCGTCGGCCACGACGTCCTTCACGTTGTCCTTGTAGATGGCCTTCGGGGTGAGCAGGACGGCGTCCACGTCACGGCCACCCTCCGGGTCCTTGACCTTCTGGCCGGTCTCCTTCTTCTCGCCCTTGGCCAGCGCGATCGCCAGGTCCGAGGCGGCCTTCGCCTCCTCCTTGATGGCCTTGTAGACCGTCATGCACTGGTCACCGGCGAGGATGTTCTGGAGGCCCTGGACGGTGGCGTCCTGGCCGGTCACCGGCACCTTGCCGTTGAGCTTGTTCTTCTTCAGCACCGAGATGGCCGCGTTGCCGAGACCGTCGTTGGCGGCCAGCACACCGTCGATCTTGCCCTTGGTCTGGGTGAGCATCTGCTCGAAGATCACGCCCGCCTGGGCGTTGTCCCAGTCCGGAACCGACTGGTCCGGGCCCTTCACGTACTCCTTCGAGTCGAACTTCGGCTTGAGCACCGAGTCGTACCCGTTCTTGAACAGCGTGGCGTTGTTGTCGGTGGGGGAGCCGTTCAGGTAGGCCACGACGGGGCTCTTGGCGCCCTTGTCGGTCAGGCACTTGCTCAGGCCCTCGCCCTGGAGCTTGCCGACCGCCTCGTTGTCGAAGCTGACGTAGTACTGGGCGGAGCCGCCCAGGGTCAGCCGGTCGTAGTCGATGGTGGCCACGCCCTGCGACTTGGCCTTCTCCAGCACGGCCTTGCCGGTGCCGGAGTCCAGGTTGACGATCATCAGGGCGGTGACGCCGTTGGTCAGCATGCCGTCGGCGATGGTGGAGAAGGCGGACTTGTCGCCCTGGGCGTTCTGGATGGTGTAGTCGACACCGGCGGCCTTGAAGGCCTCCTCCAGGAACTTGCGGTCCGCGCCCTCCCAGCGGGCGGAGGACTTGCTGTCCGGGAGGATCACGCCGATCTTCGGCTTCTTGTCGGTCGAGCCGCCGGCCTGGTCGGAACCGCCGTTGTCACCGCAGGCGGCCATGCTGCCGGTCGCGAGAAGACCGACGGCCGCGAAAGTGAGGACGCCCTTGCGCATGTGCACGGGTCCTTTCGGGGGTTGGGGGAGTTGTCGGTGGTTTGTTGTGCCCGGCAACGTATTCCTCCCGTCCGGACAGACGCAAGGGAGCCGAGGTCAGAAGTTTGTTGGCGGCGGTAACAATTCAGCAACGCAACTGACATCCCGCCGTCACCGCGTGGAGAGCGCTCCCCCCGGTGGCGTGCGGAAACGCTCCCAAATGCGGCGGTTCAGCCGGCGGCGATCGGCGCGGTGACGGCCCCCGTCAGGGCGACCAGATCGGCCGGGGCGAGTTGCAGTTGCAGGCCCCGGCGCCCCGCCGACACGTAGACCGTCGGATGCTCCAGAGCGGACGCGTCCACGACCGTCGGCAGCCGCTTGCGCTGGCCGAGCGGGCTGATCCCGCCGCGGACGTAGCCGGTGGCCCGCTCGGCGACCGTCCGGTCCGCCATGGCCGCCCGCTTGCCGCCCACCGCGGCGGCGAGAGCCTTGAGGTCCAGCTCTCCGGTGACCGGCACGACCGCCACGGTCAGCCCGCCGTCGACCTCGGTGACCAGCGACTTGAACACCCGGGCCGGCGGCACCCCGAGGGCCGCCGCGACCAGCGCGCCGTAGTTCGGCGCGTCCGGCGAGACGTCGTACGGGTGGGTGCTGTGGGCGATCTTCCGCTTGGTCAGCAGTGCCGTCGCCGGAGTGCCCTGTCCCGCCATGAGCGACAAGCTAACCGGCCGCCGCCCGCCGGGCGAGCCGAAAACCGTCAGGCGGGAAGCGGCCGGCAGATCAGCACGGTCGGCGCGCCGGCGACCCGGGTCAGCACCAGGCTGGCCGCCTCGTCGCCGGCCAGCTTCAGGTCCCGGCGCAGCCTCTCCGGTTCCAGCGCCGAGCCGCGCTTGAGGATCTCCACCCGCCCCACGCGGCGCTCCCGGAGCAGGGCGCGCAGCCGCTTCAGCGAGAACGGCAGCACGTCGGTGATCTCCAGGCAGCGGGCGAACGGGGTCGGTCGGGCCTCGTCGCCGTAGAGGTAGGCGATGCTCGGGTCGGCCAGCGTCGCGTCGAGGTCGCCGGCCAGCTCGGCGACCAGGTGCGCGCGCACCACCGCCGGATCCGGGTCGTACAGGAAGCGGCGCGGCCGGCCCACCGGAGCCTCGGCGTCCCCGCTGCCGGTGAGCTGCACGGCGCGGGCCTCCGCTCCGGCGGAGGTGCCGGGAAGCCGCCCTTCCTTCTCCCGCAGCAGGGTGGCCCGGCGGGGCACCTCGGCCAGCGCGCCGCACCACAGCGCCGCCTCGACCAGGTCGCCGTCGACGGTCACCCACTCCGCCTCGGCGCCCGTCGGGATCAGCGCGTGGTCCAACCCCGGCGCCACCTTCACCACGGTGTGCGGCACCCGCTCGGCCAGGCCGGTGACGAAGTCCCAGGGCGGCGAGTAGGCGTTCGGGTCGAAGATCCGTCGGCCGGTGCCGGCCCTCCGGCGGGCCGGGTCGCAGAACACCCCGTCGACCCGGGTCACGTCGAACGCCGTGGCGTCCCCGCACTCCACCGTGAACAGGTCGGCCAGCCCGGCGGCCTCGGCGTTCGCGGCCGCCATCGCGGCGGTCAGCGGGTCGGCCTCCACGCCGTACACCCGGATGCCGGCACGGGCCGCGGCGAGCGCGTCCGCCCCGAGGCCGCAACCCAGGTCGGCGAGGGTGGCGACGCCCGCGGCGCGCAGGCGTTCCGCCCGGCGCCGCGCGACGACCCCCCGGGTGGCCTGCTCCAGGCCCGCCCGGGTGAGGAACATGCCGCGCGCCGCCGGGCCGAACTTGCCGGCCGCGCGGCGGCGCAGCTCCGCCTGGGTCAGCGCCGCCGCCGCGAGCCCCGCCGGCACCCCGGCGGAGCGGAGCGCGGCGGCCGCCGTCAGCGGGTCGCCGCCGGCCACCCGCGCGGCCGCGTCGAGCGCTGCCGACCCCTCGGGGGCACGCAGGGCGGCGAACTGTTCCAGGTCCACCCGGGCATTCTCCCGGCGACCTCGCCCCGGCCGGCCCGGACCCCACCGACGACGACACGGAACGCGGCGTGCTGGCACTCTCCTTGACGGAGTGCTAGCCGAGGAATAACCTGCGATTAGCACTCTCACCCTGAGGGTGCCAACGCCCGGGCCCTGGTGTCCGGGGGTTGAACGCCAGGCGGACCGGCACCCGCGACGACGGCCCCGCCCGGTGGCATGTGGCAGATTGACGCTGGTCGGCGTGCCGACCGGCAACGACACCAAGTACCCCAGGAGGGTATGCCCGTGACTACCGCGACCAAGGTTGCGATCAAGCCGCTCGAGGACCGCATCGTGGTCCAGGCGAACGAGGCCGAGACCACCACCGCCTCGGGCATCGTGATCCCCGACACCGCCAAGGAGAAGCCGCAGGAGGGCACCGTCCTCGCTGTCGGCCCGGGCCGGATCGACGACAAGGGCAACCGCGTGCCGATCGACGTCAAGGTCGGCGACACCGTCCTCTACTCGAAGTACGGCGGCACCGAGGTCAAGTACGCCGGCGAGGAGTACCTGGTGCTCTCCGCCCGCGACGTCCTCGCGGTCATCGAGAAGTAAGCAACCGATCAGTGTCGTTGCCCCGGTCCGGCTCGCCGGGCCGGGGCAACGTCGCTTCGAAGGGATACAGATGGCGAAGATCCTGAGCTTCTCGGACGACGCCCGGCACCTGCTGGAGCACGGTGTCAACGCCCTCGCGGACGCGGTCAAGGTCACTCTCGGCCCGCGCGGGCGCAACGTCGTCCTGGACAAGAAGTTTGGTGCGCCCACGATCACCAACGACGGCGTGACCATCGCCAAGGAGATCGAGCTCACCAACCCCTACGAGAACCTCGGCGCGCAGCTGGTCAAGGAGGTGGCGACCAAGACCAACGACGTCGCCGGCGACGGGACCACCACCGCGACCGTGCTGGCCCAGGCCATGGTCCGCGAGGGCCTGCGCAACGTGGCCGCCGGGACCAACCCGACCGGCCTGAAGCGGGGCATCGACGCGGCGGCCGCCAAGGTCTCCGAGGCGCTGCTCGGCCGGGCCGTCGAGGTGGCCGACAAGGAGTCGATCGCGCACGTGGCGACGATCTCCGCGCAGGACGCCACCATCGGCGAGCTGATCGCCGAGGCGATGGAGCGGGTCGGCCGCGACGGTGTCATCACCGTCGAGGAGGGCTCCGCCCTCACCACCGAGCTGGAGGTGACCGAGGGTCTCCAGTTCGACAAGGGCTTCATCTCGCCGAACTTCGTCACCGACGTGGAGGGGCAGGAGGCGGTCCTGGAGGACCCGTACATCCTGATCACCACGCAGAAGATCTCGGCGATCGAGGAGCTGCTGCCGCTGCTGGAGAAGGTCCTCCAGAACAACAAGCCGCTGCTCATCATCGCCGAGGACGTCGAGGGCCAGGCCCTGTCCACGCTCGTGGTCAACGCGATCCGCAAGACCATCAAGGTCTGCGCCGTGAAGGCCCCCGGCTTCGGTGACCGCCGCAAGGCGATGCTCCAGGACATGGCGATCCTGACCGGCGCCGAGCTGGTCGCCCCGGAGCTGGGCTACAAGCTCGACCAGGTCGGCCTGGAGGTGCTCGGCACCGCCCGCCGCGTCGTGGTCGACAAGGAGAACACCACGGTCGTCGACGGTGGCGGCCAGTCCGCCGAGGTCGCCGACCGGGTCGCCCAGATCCGCAAGGAGATCGAGGCCTCGGACTCCGAGTGGGACCGGGAGAAGCTGGCCGAGCGGTTGGCGAAGCTCTCCGGCGGCATCGCGGTGATCAAGGTCGGCGCGGCCACCGAGGTCGAGATGAAGGAGCGCAAGCACCGCATCGAGGACGCCATCTCGGCGACCAAGGCCGCGGTCGAGGAGGGCACGGTCCCGGGCGGCGGCGCCGCCCTGGCCCAGATCCTGCCGGTGCTCGACGACGACCTGGGCTTCACCGGTGAGGAGAAGGTCGGCGTCTCGATCGTGCGCAAGGCGCTGGTCGAGCCGCTGCGCTGGATCGCCCAGAACGCCGGCCACGACGGCTACGTGGTGGTGCAGAAGGTGGCCGCCCAGGAGTGGGGCAACGGCCTCAACGCCGCCACCGGCGAGTACGTCGACCTGGTCAAGGCCGGCATCCTCGACCCGGTGAAGGTGACCCGCAACGCGGTCTCCAACGCCGCGTCGATCGCGGGCCTGCTGCTCACCACCGAGAGCCTCGTGGTGGAGAAGCCGGAGAAGGCCGAGCCGGCCGCCGCCGGTGGCCACGGCCACGGGCACGGCCACCAGCACGGCCCGGGCTTCTGATCCCGCGCCGTACGGCCTGACGTCAGGGCACACCGCCATCCGGGGGTGTGCCCTGACCCGTATCTGCTTACGGAACGCTGACGGGGTTGGCGGTCGCCCGCCCAGAGCGACGACACTTGTCGCCGTGAGCAGCATGTCGCGCGGTCGAGCCGCGCTGGCCGGGGTCACCGCCGCGGCCGTCGCGATCGGCGTGGCCGAGCCGGTGGCCGTCTTCACCGGCCCCCGCTCCGCGCCGCTGGTCGCGGTCGGCGGGCTGGTGGTCGACGCGGTGCCCGAGCCGCTCAAGCAGTTCGCCATCGCGGTCTTCGGCAGGTACGACAAGGTCGCCCTGCTGGTCGGCACGGCGGTGCTGCTGGCGGCGATCGCCGCGCTGCTCGGCGTGCTGGCGGCCCGTCGGCTCCGGCTCGGCCTGGCCGGCATCGCCGCGTTCGCCGCCCTCGGGGTGGCCGCCGCGCTGACCCGGGCCGGCGCGGACGCCTACGACGCGCTGCCCTCCCTGGTCGGCGGCGGGCTCGGGGCGGTCACCCTCTGGGCCTTCGTGGCGGGCCCGTTGGCCGGGGACGCCACGCCGGGGACGGCGCACCGGCCGGCTCCGGCCGCGCCCACCTCGCCCGCGCCCACCTCGCCCACGCCACCTCCCGGGATCGCGGCGCTGGCGCCGGACGAGTCTCCGGCCGGCTGGGAGCCGCTGGAGACCGGCGACCACGAGTCGCGGCGTCGCTTCCTGCGCGGCGTCGGCCTGCTGGCCGGCACGGCGGCGGTGGCCGGGCTCGGCGGGCACTGGCTGGCCGGCCAGCGGGGCGTCTCGGCGGCCCGGCAGGCGGTGAGGCTGCCCGCTCCGGCGGCGCCCGCCCCGCCGCTGCCGGCCGGCGCGGACCTGTCGCTGACCCGGCTCGCGCCCTTCGTCACCCCGAACGGGGAGTTCTACCGGATCGACACGGCGCTTGTGGTGCCGCAGGTGGACCCGGCGACCTGGCGGCTGCGCATCCACGGCCGGGTCCGCAACCCGATCGAGTTGAGCTTCGACGACCTGCTCGCCCGGCCGATGGTCGAGCGCTACGTGACCCTGGCGTGCGTCTCCAACGAGGTGGGCGGGGATCTCGTCGGCAACGCCCGCTGGCTGGGCGTGCCGATCAAGGAGCTGCTGGACGAGGCGCAGCCGGAGGAGGGCGCGGACCAGGTGGTGGGCCGCTCGGTCGACGGCTGGACCTGCGGCACCCCGACGGCAGTGCTGCGGGACGGGCGGGACGCGCTGCTCGCGGTCGGGATGAACGGTGAGCCGCTGCCGGTCGAGCACGGCTTCCCGGTGCGGATGGTGGTGCCGGGCCTCTACGGGTACGTCTCGGCGTGCAAGTGGGTGACCGAGCTGGAGCTGACCAGCTTCGCGGACTTCGACGCGTACTGGGTGCCGCGTGGGTGGTCGGCGCAGGGTCCGATCAAGACGCAGTCGCGCATCGACACGCCGCGGGCGCGCAACCGACTGACCGCCGGCCCGGTCACGGTGGCCGGGGTGGCCTGGGCGCAGCACCGCGGCATACGCAGGGTCGAGGTACGCGTCGACGGCGGACCCTGGCAGGAGGCGACGCTGGCCCCGACGGCCTCGGTGGACACCTGGGTGCAGTGGTCGTGGCGCTGGGATGCCGGCCCGGGCGAGCACACCCTCCAGGTCCGGGCCACCGACGCCGGCGGGGAGACCCAGCCGGAGCAGCGGCGCCCGGTCGCCCCCGACGGCGCCACCGGCTGGCACACCGTCCGGGTCACGGTCGGTTGACCCTCCGGGCGCTCACCACACCTCCGGACGGCGCCGCGCGCGACGCAGCGCGACGCCGCGCCCCAGGAGGAGCGCGGCGTCGTGGTGGTCAGTGCGGAACGGTCAGGCGACCTTGCGCTGGTCCGGGACGGCGGACTTGTGCGGCCGGCCCAGGCGGGCCTCCAGCCGGGCGACGTCCACCCGGGACTGCCGGCGGTCGGCCAGGTCCTCCCAGCCGAGGGCGAGCAGCCGCAGCCGCTCCGACTCGCTGAACCCGCCCCACACGCCGTACGGCTCGCGGACCGAGAGGGCGTGCGCGGCGCACTCGGCGCGCACCGGGCAGGCGCGGCAGACGGCCTTGGCGCCGGACTCCCGGCGCAGCCGCGACGAGCCGCGCTCGCCGTCGGGGTGGAAGAACTGCGCGCTGTCGCGCCCACGGCAGGCACCGAGCCGCTGCCAGTCCCAGAGGTCGACAATGGGTCCGGGCAGTCTGCGTACGTTCGACATCAGCACCCCTCCTCCCGCGCGGCACCGCGGAAATCCTCGTGGCCAGCTCCTACCGGGCGGCGGTCCGCGCGGGACACCGGTTCCGGACTGACCCCTCGGTACCCGGGCTTTCCCGCGCTCACACATCTGTGATCGAAAAGCTCGGACAGTTGGCGGCATATGCCCCATCTGCCGGAAAAGTTCGGATGATTGCCCGGAACCTCCTCCCGAGCACACCCCGCCGTGGTCTGCTCTGAGGCGGAGAGGAGACCACTGTGCGTAGCGTTCTCGTGTGCGTTCGGACACCACTCGCAGCCCAGCATTTGACCTCCGCGGCGGCGCGGCTCGGGCTGGCCGGCGTGCTCCGGACGGCCGTCTCCGATCCCGAGGTGATGCTCCGGCTCGCCGAGCGCCCGGTCGACGTGGTGCTCGCCGACACCGCCCTCACCCGGCCGGACAGCGCCGGGTTCGTCCGCCGGGTGCTCGCCCGCGCCCCGCAGGCCGCGGTGCTGCTGCTCGGCGCCGAGGAGTCGGAGGCGGCCGCCGCCACCATCAGCGCCGGGGCGCGCGGCCTCATCCAGAACGCCGACCACGACCTGACCAGCGCGGTCGCGAAGGCGCTGCTGCTGCTCTCCGCCCCCGGGCGCACGAACCGGCACCGGGTCACCGACCCGGCCCGGGACGCCGCGGCGGTCGGCGGACCGGCCCGGTCGGCCGCGCCGGGGCGTACCCCGGCCGGGGCGGCGTGGCCCGCGGGCCCGGCGGAGGGTCCGGGCGGGGCGCCCACGGTGGTGCCGGTGCAGCGCGGCGAGGACGCCGCCGACCCGGCGGCCGCCGAGGCGGAGTCGGCGCCGGCGGGCGGTCCGCAGCGGCCGGCACGCACCCCGCGCAGCGCCATCGGGCTCACGGAGCGTGAGCTTCAGGTGCTGCTCGGCATGGCCGAGGGCAAGAGCAACGCGGAGATCGGGCGGGAGCTGTTCGTCTCCGAGGACACGGTCAAGACGCACGCCCGCCGGCTGTTCCGCAAGCTCGGCGCGCGCGACCGGGCACACGCCGTGGCCGCCGGCTTCCGCGCCGGCCTGGTCGCCTGAGCGGCCCGTCAGTCCTCGGCGGAGTCGTCAGTGCCCTCGGTGAGGGTGTCGTGCACGCCGTCCGCGTAGCCGCGGGCGTAGTCCCAGCTCACGTAGTGGTCCGGATCGGGGTCGTAGGCCGGCTCGTGCACCCGGGGCCGCCCCGAGTTGAGCAGGTGGCGCAGGTTGCCCCGGAGCAGGTCCCAGTCGAAGTAGTGCGGCTCGCGGCAGTCCTCGCACTCGATCACCAGGCCGCGGACCCCGATCGGCTGGAGCAGGGCCTGGTAGATCTCCAGGTCGGCGAGATCCTCCAGGACGTCTTGCCGCTCGACCTCGGTCAGCGGGTCGAGCGGGTCGGCCTCGCGCGGGTCGTGCAGGCCGGCAGCCGGATCGGCCGGGTCGCCGTTGAACGGGTCGATGGGCTCGTCGTGCACCCCCTCACCGTAGTCCCCGACCCCCCGGAAAGTCCGCCCCCGGCGCTCCCTGTGGCGCCGCCTACCCCGGCCCGCCGCTGCCGGGGGCGGCGCAGCTCAATGGGTACGATGAAGCGACGCGCCGTCACGCCGGCGTGCGCCGGTGCCCGCGCGCGCCGCCTCGCTGCAGCCCGCCCGACCAGCTCATGGGGAGCAATCGTGGAGAATTCGCCCAGCACCGAGATCCCGGCCGGCCGCGACGGCGGTGAGCTGGGCGGCCATCTGCCCGAGCTGCCCGCCGGCTCGGCCCGGGTGGTGCCGCTCGGGCTGACCTTCGACGACGTGCTCCTCCAGCCGGGCGAGTCGGACGTCGTGCCGAGCCGGGTGAACACCCGCACCATGCTCACCCGCCGCATCGAGCTGAACGTCCCGCTGCTGTCCAGCGCCATGGACACCGTCACCGAGGCCCGGATGGCGATCGCCATGGCCCGCCAGGGCGGCATCGGCGTGCTGCACCGCAACCTCTCCGTTGAGGACCAGGCGCTCCAGGTCGACCTGGTCAAGCGCTCCGAGTCCGGCATGATCACCAACCCGGTGACCGCCAGCCCGGACGACACGCTCCGCGAGGTCGACGCGCTCTGCGGCCGCTACCGCATCTCCGGCGTGCCGGTGGTCGACGGGCAGGGCGAGCTGGTCGGCATCGTGACCAACCGCGACATGCGCTTCGTCTCCGACCCGGCCACCCCGGTCCGCGACATCATGACCCGGACCCCGCTGATCACCGCCCCGGTCGGGGTGCGCAAGGACGAGGCGCTGTCGCTGCTCCGCCAGCACAAGGTGGAGAAGCTGCCGATCGTCGACGAGACCGGCAAGCTGCGCGGGCTCATCACGGTCAAGGACTTCACCAAGAGCGAGCAGTACCCGAACGCCACCAAGGACGAGGCGGGCCGGCTCCGGGTCGCCGCCGCGGTGGGCGTCGGCGAGGACGCGTACAAGCGGGCCCGCACCCTGGTCGACGCCGGGGTGGACGTGCTCATCGTCGACACCGCGCACGGCCACCAGCGGGCCGTGCTGGAGATGGTCGCCCGGCTCAAGAAGGACGTCGCCATCGACATCGTCGGCGGCAACATCGCCACCTACGCCGGCGCGAAGGCGCTTGTCGACGCGGGCGCCGACGGCATCAAGGTGGGCGTCGGCCCGGGCGCCATCTGCACGACCCGGATCGTGGCCGGGGTGGGCGTCCCGCAGATCACCGCGATCATGGAGGCGTCCCGGGCGGCCCGCCCGGCCGGCGTGCCGGTGATCGGCGACGGCGGCATCCAGTACTCGGGCGACATCGCCAAGGCCCTCGTGGCCGGCGCCGACACGGTGATGCTCGGCAGCCTGCTGGCCGGCTGCGAGGAGAGCCCGGGCGAGCTGATCTTCATCAACGGCAAGCAGTACAAGGCGTACCGGGGGATGGGCTCGCTCGGCGCGATGCAGTCGCGGGGCCAGGGCAAGTCCTACTCCAAGGACCGCTACTTCCAGCAGGACGTGCTCGCCGAGGACAAGCTGGTCCCCGAGGGCGTCGAGGGCCAGGTGCCCTACCGGGGCCCGCTCGCCCAGGTCGCCCACCAGCTCACCGGCGGCCTCCGCGCCGCCATGGGGTACGTCGGCGCCGAGAGCATCCCCGAGCTGCACCGGCGCGGCCAGCTCATCCGGATCACCGCGGCCGGCCTCAAGGAGAGCCACCCGCACGACATCCAGATGACCGTCGAGGCGCCCAACTACCACTCCCGCTGACCCACCACCCCCAAACCACCTGGAGTCCCCCATGCGTGACGTGGTCGAGATCGGGCTGGGCAAGACCGCGCAGCGCGGCTACCACCTTGACGAAATCGCCATCGTGCCGAGCCGCCGCACCCGGGACGTCGACGACGTCTCCACCGCGTGGCAGCTCGACGCCTACCAGTTCGGCATCCCCTGCGTCGGGCACCCCTCCGACGCGACCATGAGCCCCTCCTCGGCGGTGCGCCTCGGCCAGCTCGGCGGCCTCGGCGTGCTCAACGTCGAGGGCCTCTGGACCCGCTACGAGAACCCGGCCAAGGTGCTGGAGGAGCTGGCCGGCCTGGACGAGGACGCCCGGGCCACCAAGCGGCTCCAGGAGGTCTACGCGGAGCCGATCCGTCCGGACCTCATCGCCGAGCGGGTCCGCGAGCTGCGCGCCGGGGGCGGCACGGTGGCCGTCCGGGTCTCCCCGCAGCACACCCTGGCGCTCGCCCCGGTGATCCTCGACGCCGGCGTGGACATCCTGGTCATCCAGGGCACCATCGTCTCCGCCGAGCACGTCTCCACCACCGACGAGCCGCTGAACCTCAAGGAGTTCATCGCCGACCTCGACCTGCCGGTCATCGTGGGCGGCTGCACCGACTACAAGACCGCGCTGCACCTCATGCGCACCGGCGCGGCCGGCGTGATCGTCGGCATCGGCGGCGACGACTGGTCCACCACCGAGTCGGTGCTCGGCATCCGGGTGCCGATGGCCACCGCCATCGCCGACGCCGCCGCGGCCCGCCGCGACTACCTCGACGAGACCGGCGGCCGGTACGTCCACCTCATCGCCGACGGCGACATGCAGACCTCCGGCGACATCGCCAAGGCCCTCGGCTGCGGGGCGGACGCCGTGATGCTCGGCGAGCCGCTGTCGCTCTGCGAGGAGGCCCCGGCCGGCGGCGCCTGGTGGCACTCGGCCGCCAGCCACCCGTCGCTGCCGCGCGGCGCGTTCGAGGCGGCCGGCGAGCCGCTCGGCTCGATGGAGAAGCTGCTCTTCGGCCCGGCCGACGAGCCGGACGGCCAGCTCAACCTCTTCGGCGGGCTGCGCCGCGCGATGGCCAAGTGCGGCTACCGCGACCTCAAGGAGTTCCAGAAGGTCGGCCTGGTCCTCGACCGCTGACGCGATGATCGACCGACGGCGCGGGTGCGGATTCCGATCCCACCCGCGCCGTCGCGCGTCTAGGCTCGGCGGATGACGCGGGGCCGACGGTGGTGCGTGGCGGCGCTCGCCGTCGCGCTGCTGGCCGGGGGCTGCACCGGCGACGACGGGCGGTTCCGTCCGGGCGCCGCCGACGTGGGGGACCCGTACGTGCCGGGGGCCGGCAACGGCGGTTACGACGTCGGGCACTACGCGCTGAAGGTCCGCTACGACCCGGCCGACGACCGGCTGACCGGCGAGGCCGTTCTGACCGCCACCGCCACGAAGGCCCTGTCCCGGTTCCAGCTCGACCTGGCCGGCCTGACCGTCGACCGGGTACGCGTCGACGGCGCCCCGGCGAAGCACCGGCGCGACGGCGCCGAGCTGGTCGTCACCCCCGAGCACGGCCTGCCGGCCGGGCAGCGGTTCACCGTCGACGTGACCTACGGCGGGGTGCCGCACCCGCTGCCCAGCGCGGAGCTGGGCGACGGGGGCTTTCAGGCCACCCCCGACGGGGCGATCGCGCTGGGCCAGCCGGAGTCGGCGAGCACCTGGTACCCGGTCAACGACCACCCCTCGGACAAGGCCACCTACGACATCGAGGTGACCGTCCCGGACGGGCTCGCCGCGCTGAGCAACGGGGTGCCGGAGGGGAAGCGGAGCACGGGCGGCTGGACCACCTGGCGCTGGTCCGAGGGCAGCCCCATGGCCAGCTACCTGTCCACCCTGGTCATCGGCGACTACCGGGTCACGACCGGCACCCACGCCGGGAAGCCGATCGTCACCGCGGTCGCCGCCGCGCTGCCCGCGGACGGGCCGGCCGCCGCCTCGGTGGCCCGCACCGGCGAGATCGTCGACTTCCTGTCCGGCCGCTTCGGGCCGTACCCGTTCGACGCGTACGGCGGGATCGTGGTGGCCGACGACCGGATCCGGTACGCGCTGGAGACCCAGTCCCGGCCCGTCTACGGGCCCGGGTTCTTCCGGGGCACCCGGCCGAACACCGAGGTGGTCGCGCACGAGCTGGCCCACCAGTGGTTCGGCGACAGCGTCTCGGTGGCCCGGTGGAGCGACCTGTGGCTCAACGAGGGCTTCGCCACGTACGCGGAATGGCTCTGGGCGGAGCACGACGGCGGGCGCACCGTCGAGCGGGCCTTCGCCGACCGGTACGGGGTCACCGACTGGAGCAAGCCCTCGGTGGACCCGGGCCGGGCCGCGATGTTCGGCGACGCGGTCTACCAGCGCGGCGCGCTGGCCGTGCACGCGCTGCGCCGCGCGGTCGGCGACGCGAGCTTCTTCCGCATCCTGAGCGGCTGGCTGGCCGAGCGGCGCGACGGCACCGCCACCACCGCGGACTTCGTCGGGTACGCCGAGCGGACGGCCGGGAAGCCGCTGCGCGCGCTGTTCGACGCCTGGCTGGTCGGGGCGACCGCGCCGGCCCTGCCGTGACGCGGACGTGATCGATCCTGGGTAGGCTGCCGCGGG
Source organism: Micromonospora sp. A3M-1-15 (assembly GCF_024213425.1). Taxonomy (NCBI): domain Bacteria; kingdom Bacillati; phylum Actinomycetota; class Actinomycetes; order Micromonosporales; family Micromonosporaceae; genus Micromonospora; species Micromonospora sp. A3M-1-15. Next base: position 644,505 of record NZ_JANAVK010000002.1, read on the forward strand.
CGGCGCGGCCCCGGGCAGGGCCGCGACGGTTCTGCTCCGGAAGGGGATCGAGGCGATGGCGCGGCGCGGCGGACGACGACGGCTCGGGCTGCTGACCTGCGGAGCACTGCTGCTCGCCGGCTGTGGCTCCAGCGAGCCGGACCGGGCGACGCCGGCGCTCACCGCACCCGGCCCGACGGCCGAGCGCAGCTTCGCGCCGGGCGGTTCCGGCGCCGGCGACCCCTACTTCCCGAGCTACGGCAACGGCGGCTACGACGTCGCCCACTACACGGTCAAGGTGCGCTACGACCCGGCGACCGACCGGCTCACCGGCACCACGACCGTGCGGGCCACCGCGACGGCCGACCTGTCGGCGTTCAACCTGGACCTGGCCGGGCTGACCGTGCGGTCGGTCACCGTGGACGGGGCGAAGGCCGGCCACACCCGGGCCGACGACGAACTGGTCGTCACCCCGGCCACCGGCCTCACCTCCGGCAACGGCTTCGTCGCCGAGATCCGCTACGACGGCCGGCCGGCCGCGCTCGACAACGACGTGCTCGGCGAGGGCGGCTGGCTGCACACCGCCGACGGGGCGATCGCGCTGGGCCAGCCGGAGTCCGCGAGCACCTGGTACCCGGTCAACGACCACCCCTCCGACAAGGCCACCTACGACTTCGAGATCACCGTGCCGAAGGGGCTCACGGCGGTCAGCAACGGGGTCCCGAAGGGACGCAGCACCTCGGGTGCCTGGACCACCTGGCGCTGGTCCGAGGGCGCCCCGATGGCCAGCTACCTGACCATGGTGGCGATCGGGAAGTTCCGCGTCACCACCGGCGAGCACAAGGGACGGCCGGTGTACAGCGCGGTCACCGTCCAGGTGGCCGACGGCGCGCCGGACCGGTCGATCGCGCGGACCGTCGAGGTGGCCGACTACCTGGAGAGCATCTTCGGGCCGTACCCGTTCGACGCGTACGGCGGGGTGGTGGTCGCCGACGACCGGATCCGGTACGCGCTGGAGACGCAGTCCCGGCCGGTCTACTCGGCCGGGTTCTTCCGGCAGGGCGACAACACCGGCGTGGTCGCGCACGAGCTGGCCCACCAGTGGTACGGCGACAGCGTCTCGCTCCAGCGCTGGCAGGACATCTGGCTCAACGAGGGGCTGGCCACGTACGCGGAGTGGCTCTGGGCCGAGCACGCCGGGGAGTCCACCGTCCAGCGCACCTTCGAGCAGAAGTACGCGAGCGCGTCGAGCCAGGTGTGGCGTACCCCGCCGGGGAAGCCGGGGGTGGCGAACCTGTTCGGCCGCTCGGTCTACGACCGGGGTGGGATGACCGTGCACGCGTTGCGGGTGGCGATCGGCGACAGCGCCTTCTTCACCGTCCTGCGCACCTGGGCGGCGGAGAAGAAGAACGGCAACGCCAGCACCGACGAGTTCGTGGCGCTCGCCGAGCGGGTGTCCGGCAGGAAGCTCGGCAAGCTCTTCGACGCCTGGCTCTACGGGACGGAGCGCCCGCCGGCCCCCAAGCCCCTCTGACTCAGTTCTTCACCCGCAGCGACGGGTGCGCGGCCAGGTACGCGTCGGCGTCGCCGCCGCGCAGCGCGGCCAGGAAGTCGCGGCCCACCGGGAGCAGTTGCTCGCCCCGGTAGGACCCGCTGCTGCCCACCGCGTCGCCGGGGAGGCCGACCAGGACGAACTTCTCCGCCGGCAGGCCACCCAGGGCGTACGCGAAGTCGACCAGCCGGCGGCCGCCGCCGACGTACACCAGGGTCTTGCCGAGCGCGGCGACCACCTGCTCGACCCGGTCCGGGTCGCGGGCCAGCCCCTGGTCGAGGATCTTCCGGGCCAGCGCCCGGATGAGCTGCTGCTGGTGCCGCTGCCGGGTGTAGTCGCCGCCGGCCGTGTAGCGCTGGCGGGCGTAGTCCAGCGCCTGCCAGCCGGTCAGGTGCCGGTTGCCCGGCTGGTAGACCATCTGCGGCCCGGTGTAGGTGCTGCCGGACCGGTCCCGGTAGCGCCCGTCCGGCCGGCGGTGGATCGAGGCGACCCGCTGGTCGACGTAGAGGTCCACGCCGCCGAGGGTGTCGACCAGCTTGTCGAAGCCGCCGAAGGTGATCACCGCGCCGGCGTCGATGCGCAGCCCGGTGTACCGGCTGACCGTGGTGCGCAGCAGCTCGTACCCCTGGGCCGTGCTGGGATGCGCCTTGTCGCCGGGGACCCGGCTGCCGTAGCTCATGGCGTGGGTGAGCTTGGTGTGGCCGCCCGGGTAACCGGCCTTCGGATAGGCCGGGATGTCGACCACCAGGTCGCGGGGAAGCGAGAAGAGGTACGCGCGCCCCAGCCCGGCCGGCACGTGCAGCACCAGCACGGCGTCGGCGTGCGGCTCCCAGCCCGGCACGCTGACCCGGGTGTCCACCCCGACGAGCAGCAGGTTGAGCGGCCCCTTCAGGTCGGCGCCGGGCGGCGGCGTGGGGCTGGTCGTCACGGGGGCCGGGGTGGTCGGCGTGGCGGACGGGCTCGGCGTGGCCGGGCCGGCGACCGGGCCGGGCGACGGGCGGGAGACCAGCCGCGTGGCCACCACCGCGCCGGCGCCCACCAGCACCACGGCCACCAGGGCGGCGAGCCCCAGCAGCCACCGTCGTCGCGTCATCGTGAACTCCTTCCCCGTCCACCACTCGACGCGTGACGGAGGTCCGTCGGTTGCGCGGGATTCCCGTGTCATCGAGCGCTCTGCATGATCTGCGAAAAACTCTTGCTGGCGCTATAGCTACCCGTCGGTAATGATGCGTGCATGCGGTACGACGTGGTCGTCATCGGTTCCGGATTCGGCGGCAGCGTTACGGCGCTCCGGCTCGCCGAGAAGGGATACACCGTCGGGGTCCTGGAGGCCGGCCGGCGCTTCGCCGACGACGAGTTCCCCCGGACCTCCTGGCGGGCCCGGCGCTTCCTGTGGGCCCCGAAGCTCGGCTGCTACGGCCTCCAGCGCATCACCCTGCTCCGCTCGGCCGACCGGAAGACCGGCGGCGGGGTCATGGTGCTCGCCGGCGCCGGGGTGGGCGGCGGCTCGCTGGTCTACGCGAACACGCTCTACGAACCGCTCGACGCGTTCTACGCCGACCCGCAGTGGCGGGACATCACCGACTGGCGCGACGAACTGGCCCGCCACTACGACCAGGCGAAGCGGATGCTGGGTGTCACCACGTACCCGATCGTCACCGGGGCGGACCGGGCCATGCGCGCGGTGGCCGAGCGGATGGGGGTGGGGCACACCTTCCACGCGACGCCGGTGGGCGTGCACATCGGCCGCCCCGGCGAGCGGGTGCCCGACCCGTACTTCGGCGGCGTCGGGCCGGACCGGACGGGTTGCAGCCACTGCGGCTCGTGCATGACCGGCTGCCGGCACGGCGCGAAGAACACCCTGGTGAAGAACTACCTCTGGCTGGCCGAGCGGCTCGGCGCGCAGGTCCACCCGCTCACCACGGTGACCGCCGTGCGCCCCGCCGCCGACGGCGGCTACGAGGTGCACACCGAGCGCACCGGCGCCTGGGTGCGCAAGCGCCGCCAGGTGATCCACGCCGGCCAGGTGGTCTTCGCGGCCGGCGCGCTGGGCACCCAGCGGCTGCTGCACGAGATGAAGGCGACCGGCGCGCTGCCCCACCTGTCGCCTCGGCTCGGCGAGCTGACCCGGACCAACTCGGAGGCCATCCTCGGCGCCTCGGTCGGGCCCGCCCAGGCCCGGCGGCGCGGCCTCGACTTCACCGAGGGGGTGGCGATCACCAGCTCGTTCCACCCCGACCCGCAGACCCACATCGAGCCGGTCCGCTACGGCAAGGGCTCCAACGCCATGGGGCTGCTCCAGTCCCTGCTGGTCGACGGCGGCCCGCACCGGATCCGGCGCTGGCTGGGCAGCATCGTCCGGCAGCCTGCGCTGGCCGCCCGGATGCTCTCGGTGCGCGGCTGGTCCGAGCGCACCGTGATCGCCCTGGTCATGCAGTCGGCCGACAACTCGCTCACCACCAGCTACCGGCGGGGCCGGTTCGGCCGCCGGCTGGTCTCCGGCCCGGGGCACGGGGCGCCCAACCCGACCTGGATCCCGGCCGGCAACGAGGCGGTCCGGCTGCTCGCCGAGGAGATCGACGGCACGCCCGGCGGGGCGGTCACCGAGCCGTTCAACATCCCGATGACCGCGCACATCCTCGGCGGCGCGGTGATCGGCGAGGGCCCCGAGCGCGGGGTGGTCGACCCGTACCACCGGGTGCACGGCCACCCGGGGCTGCACGTGGTGGACGGCGCGGCCGTCTCGGCGAACCTCGGCGTCAACCCGTCGCTGACGATCACCGCGCAGGCCGAGCGGGCCATGTCGTTCTGGCCCAACAAGGGGGAGGAGGACCCCCGCCCGCCGCTCGGCGCCCCCTACCGCCGGCTCGCCCCGGTGCCGCCGAAGCAGCCCGCCGTCCCCGCCCACGCCCCCGCCGCGCTGCGCCCCTGAGCAGGGCGGCGCGCGACACACCGGGGCGCGGCCCGCGTCGGCGGTGACTGTCGGTAGGCTTGCTGCACATGAGCACGCCTCGCCCCGTCCTCGTGGTGGACTTCGGAGCCCAGTACGCCCAGCTCATCGCGCGCCGCGTCCGGGAGGCGAGGGTCTACTCGGAGATCGTCCCGCACTCGATGCCGGTGTCCGAGATGCTGGCGAAGGACCCTGCCGCGATCATTTTGTCCGGCGGCCCGTCCAGCGTCTACGCGCCGGACGCCCCGCAGATCGACGCCGGGATGTTCGACGCCGGGGTCCCGGTCTTCGGCATCTGCTACGGCTTCCAGGCCATGGCGCAGGCGCTCGGCGGCACCGTGGCGCGCACCGGCAACCGCGAGTACGGGGGCACCCCGCTGCACGCCCGCCCGGAGGCCGGCGTGCTCCTCCGCGACCTCCCCGACGACCTGCCGGTCTGGATGAGCCACGGCGACTGCGTCACCGAGGCGCCGGCCGGCTTCGCGGTCACCGCCGAGTCGGCGGGCGCGCCGGTCGCCGCGTTCGAGGACCTGACCGGCCGGCGGGCCGGGGTGCAGTTCCACCCCGAGGTCGGGCACACGGCGCACGGCCAGGAGATGCTCAGCCGCTTCCTCCACGAGATCGCCGGCATCGCGCCGACCTGGACGCCCGAGAACATCATCGACGAGCAGGTGGCCCGGATCCGGGAGCAGGTCGGCGACAAGGAGGTCATCTGCGGCCTCAGCGGCGGCGTCGACTCGGCGGTCGCCGCGGCGCTTGTGCACAAGGCCGTCGGCGACCAGCTCACCTGCGTCTTCGTCGACCACGGCCTGCTCCGTGCCGGCGAGGCCGAGCAGGTGGAGAAGGACTACGTCGCCGCCACCGGCATCAAGCTCAAGGTGGTCGACGCCCGCGAGCGGTTCCTCGGCGCGCTGGCCGGGGTGACCGACCCCGAGCAGAAGCGCAAGATCATCGGCCGGGAGTTCATCCGGGTCTTCGAGGCCGCCGCCCGGGAGATCGCCGCGCACGGCGACGTCGAGTTCCTGGTGCAGGGCACCCTCTACCCGGACGTCGTGGAGTCCGGCGGCGGCACCGGCACCGCCAACATCAAGAGCCACCACAACGTCGGCGGCCTGCCGGAGGACCTGAAGTTCGCCCTGGTCGAGCCCCTGCGCACGCTGTTCAAGGACGAGGTCCGCACGCTCGGCCTGGAGCTGGGGCTGCCCGAGGCGATGGTCTGGCGACACCCGTTCCCCGGCCCGGGCCTGGCTATCCGCATCATCGGCGCGGTCGACGAGGAGCGCCTCGCCGTGCTCCGCAAGGCCGACCTGATCGCCCGGCAGGAGCTCACCGCCGCCGGCCTCGACCGGGGTGTCTGGCAGTTCCCGGTGGTGCTCCTGGCCGACGTGCGCAGCGTCGGCGTGCAGGGCGACGGGCGCAGCTACGGGCATCCCGTGGTGCTGCGCCCGGTCTCCAGCGAGGACGCGATGACCGCCGACTGGTCCCGGCTGCCCTACGAGGTGGTGGCCCGGATCTCCACCCGGATCACCAACGAGGTCGCCGAGGTCAACCGGGTGGTCCTGGACGTGACCAGCAAGCCGCCGGGCACCATCGAGTGGGAGTGACGCCGGGTCAGGCCGCCGGCGGCATGGGCGGCGTCGGCGGAATCGGCGGCTGAGGCGCCGGCCGGGGCGCCGGCTCCGGCGTGGCCGGGGCCGCGTGCGGCGGGACGGGCGGCCAGCCGGGCGCGGTGCCGGGGGGATGCGGCCAGGCGGGCGCGCCCGCCGGCTCCTCGGGCATCAGGAACCACATGATCGGGTACGCCAGCGCGGCGAGCCCGCCGGTAAGCAGGGTGGCCACCGCGAAGGCCACCCGCACGAGGGTGGGGTCGACGGCGAAGTAGCGGCCGAGGCCGCTGGCCACGCCGGCGACCATCCGGTCGGTGACCGGCCGGCGGAGCTGCTTGTACGGGGCCTGGGAGGGGTGCGTGGAGGTCATGTGTCCACGGTCCCGCGCGGGCCGGCGGGCGACCTCGGTGACCGCCCGGAGTCATACCCTGACGCGTCCCTGAGGCGCCAGCTAAGAGTCAGGAATCTGACTCTTTTCGATGCGGGTAACGGCATCCGGGGAGAATTTCCTCCCGTGACCACCTTGCTGGAGCCGCTCCGCAGGATCGCGGCATACGCAGTTTGTGCAGATTCGGACGGCCGAGTGTTGCTGGTCCGCGCATCGGAGCGCTCCGGCACCCCCGGCACCTGGTCGCTGCCCGGCGGGGCGGTCGACCACGGCGAGGACCCCAAGCACACCGTCGTCCGGGAGACCGCCGCCGAGACCGGGCTCTCGGTCTCCGTGGCCGCCCTCCAGGACGTCCTCGCCGACATGCGGGCGCTGCCCGACCGCGGCATCACGATCCACACCGACCGGCTGCTCTACACGGTCTCGGTGCGGGGCGGGACGCTCGCCGACCGGGTCGACCGCCCCACCGACCTGGCCCGCTGGTTCACCCTCGACGAGGCCCGGGAGCTGCCGCTGCGCTCGTTCACCGCGCGCGCCCTGGGCCTGCCCACGGCCAGCGACGACATCGTGCCGGAAGAGGTCCCCGAGTTCCCCTCGTTCTACGCCGTCCCCGGCCCGGACGGCCTGCACCGGGCGCAGCGCTTCGCCGCGTACGCCGTGGTGACCGACCCGGAGGAGCGGGTGCTGCTCACCCGGGTCTCCGACGGCTACCCGGGCGCCGGCTGCTGGCACCTGCCCGGCGGCGGCACCGACTACGGCGAGCAGCCGGGCGCCGCGCTCATCCGGGAACTGGTCGAGGAGACCGGGCAGACCGGCCGCCTCGTCGAGCTGCTCGGGGTGGCCAGCCACCGGGACGCCGCCTCGCTGGGCCCGGAGGGCTACCCGATCGACTGGCACGGCGTACGCGCCTTCTACCGGGTGGTCGTCGACCAGCCCGCCCCGCCCACGGTGGCCGACGTCGGCGGCTCCACCTGCGAGGCCCGCTGGTTCCGCCGCGAGGAACTGGGCGCCCTCCCGACGGACCGCCTCACGGAGGTAACGGCCGAAGCAGTACACGCCGCCCACCTGCTCTAACCCCCACCCCACCCCCCGGGGCGCCCCCGCGCCCCCGTTTCGGTGATCATGAAGTTATTGCCACGACACGCCGTCCCGGCGGGCAATAAGTTCATGATCGACGGGGCGGGCGGGGCGGGGAGAGGAACGGTTGGTGGAGGAGCGGCGGCGGGTCGGGGCCTACGGGGTGCTGTCTGACGGGCTTGGGCGGGTTCTGCTGGCTCGGGGGTCCGATCGGTGTCCGTACCCGGGGGTGTGGCAGCTGCCGGGGGGTGGGATCGAGCACGCCGAGCATCCGGCGCGGGCCGTCGAGCGGGAGTTCGTCGAGGAGACCGGGCTGATTGTCGCCGCCGGCGCCGTCCGGGCCGCCGTCGCCGACGTGGCCGTCTTCCGGGCCGACGGTGTCGCGATGCACACCGACCGGCTGGTCTTCGAGGTCGAGGCGCGCGGCGGTGAGCTCCGGCCGGAGCCGAACGGCGGCAGCGACGAGGTGGGCTGGTTCACCCCGGACGAGGCGGCGGCCGTACCGCTGATGCCGTTCACCGCCGAACTGCTCGGGCTGCCGGTGTCGCCGCTGCCGGCGGACCTGCCCCGGGCGCTGCCGCCCGGGGCGGCCGTCCCGCCCGTCGACCGGCGGCAGCGCTTCGCCGCGTACGGGCTGGTCACCGACCCGGCCGGGCGGGTCCTGCTCACCATGATCGCCGACGGCTACCCGGGCGCCGGGAAGTGGCACCTGCCCGGCGGCGGCACCGACCACGGCGAGCAGCCCGCGGCCGGCCTGCTCCGCGAACTGGTCGAGGAGGCCGGCCAGCTCGGCCGGGTGGTCGACCTCATGGCCGTGGACAACCTGCACAACCCGGCCGCGCTCGGCCCGGAGGGCCGGCCGCTGGACTGGCACGGCGTCCGGGTGATCTACGACGTCCGGGTGGACGTCCCGACCGACGCGGTGGTGACCGAGCTCGCGGGCGGCTCCACCGCCCGGGCGGCCTGGTTCGCTCCCGAGCAGGTCAGCGGCCTGCGAATGACCGACGTGGCGGCCCGGGCAACCGGACATCGGGGGAGCTGACGCCCGCTCACCGAGCCACCGTGGGCCGCCTCCGGTACAGTCGGCTGTGGGGAATGGGCGACGAAAACGGGCGTTGAAGCCCGAGATGGGAATAAGAGAGCGGTTCGCGCGGTTAAGCGAGTTATAAGTACCGCCGGCAGCTATCGCCAACCCCCTATCCCCTGTGCAATGGTGTACTCCGCAAATGGGCTGCCGGGCCCGAAAGGTCCGGCACGAGACAGCCGGACACCCGCCCGCGTGGCGGTCACCCGATCCGGTGATGGAGGAAACGTGCCGAGAGCCCCATGGCGCCGGCGTCGTACGACTGACAGTCCGCGCCCCGCAGGGCGTCGCTGGGCGGGCCGGTTGCGCCGCAGCAGCACGTTCGCCCGCCAGGTGCTGCTGGTCCGGGTGGGCCGCCGGGACGGCGGCCCCGTCACCGGGACCGACCTGGTCACCCCCGACCACCGCTGGTCCGACCGCCAGCGTCTCCGCTACGGCCGCTACGACGCCGACGTCGAGGCCCCGCGGTACGACGCCGAGGTCGAGGCCGTGATGCCGGTCAGCCCGGCGCTCGGCCCGGCGGCGCCGGTCGACGAGTCGCCGGCGATGTCGATCCCGCTGCTGCCGGGCGAGCGCACCGCCGCCCGCCGGGCCAAGTTCGCGCTGGTCAACGCCTGCACCCTGAGCAGCCTCATGCTCGGCATGCTGGCGATCTTCCTGGCCATGCAGGGCGAGGTCCGGGTCGCGGCGCTCTGCCTGATCGCCTGCGTCGCGTTCGACGGGCTCGACGGGGCCCTGGCCCGCAAGCTCAACGTGGCCAGCCCGTTCGGCGCGCAGATGGACTCGCTGGCCGACATGTGCTCGTTCGGCCTCGCCGCCCCGGTCGTGGTCTACGCCTCGCTGGCCGGCTCGGTGCCGCCGGCGGCCGCCGCGGTCGCCTGCGCCCTGGTCGCGGCCTGCGCCGCGATCCGGCTCGCCCGGTTCAACGTCTCGCCCAAGGACGGCCGGTTCTTCTGCGGCGTGCCCACCACCATGGCGGCCGCCGTGCTGGCCCTGACCGTGGCGATCGGGCTGCCGGTCTCCGGGCTGGTCATGGTCGCCGGCGTGGCGCTGCTCGCCTTCGCCATGGTGTCCAGCTTCCCCTACGCGAAGCTCGCCCGGCTGGTGAAGCTGCCGCCGTGGCTCTGGCTGGCCCCGGTGGTCGGCGCGCTGGTCGACATCCGGCTCACCTTCGCCCTCGTGGTCGTGGGCTACCTGGTCAGCGGCCCGCTGCTGTGGCTGCACCAGCGCCGCACCGCCTGACCCGTACCACCGAAAAGGGGCGCCGCGAGAGCGGCGCCCCTTTTCGCGTCCCTGGGATCAGCTCCAGCGGGCGATGACCGTTGCGCCGCCGACGACCTTGTCGCCGGGGCCGACCAGCGGCTCGGCGGCGTCGGCCGGCAGGTAGACGTCGGTGCGCGAGCCGAACCGGATCAGGCCGAAGCGCTCGCCCCGGGCCAGCAGCGCGCCGACCGGCGCCCGCTGCACGATCCGGCGGGCGATCAGCCCGGTCCGCTGCGCCACGACGACCGTGCCGTGGTCGGTGTCCAGCACCGTGTACGCCGCCACGTTGTGCTCGGCGTCCGGCTTCATGGCGTTGACGAAGCCGCCGTCGGCGACGAAGTAGTCGACCACCTTGCCGGCCACCGGCGAGCGGTTGACGTGCACGTCCAGCACGGAGAGGAAAACGGCGATCCGCAGCCACTCCCCGTCGCCGAAGCGCTCGTCGTGCAGCCGCTGCACCGAGAGCACCTGGCCGTCCGCCGAGGCGACCACGGCCGACGGGTCCTCCGGCACGTCCCGCTCCGGGTCCCGGAAGAACGCGGCCACCGGACCGGCGGCCAGCGCCGGCAGCAGCCAGAGCTTGGACTTCGGCCGGGCGGCCCGGGCCAGCGCCGCCAGGCCGAGGGTGATGCCGGCCGCGGCCACGCCGTTCGAGTCGATGTGCATGCTCCGGGTCAGCGGCACGCTCGACGGCCGGTACGCCGGGGAGAGCGAGGCGGCCAGCGCCGCCGGCGCCGCGGTGAAGCGCAGGTGCTGCACGCGTACCGGTGGGGAGTTGCGCAGCACCAGGTCGGTGCGGACGCCGTGCAGCACTCCCTGCCGGTCCAGCTCGGCCCCGGCGCCCTCGGTGCGGAACAGCGGCGCGGCCACGCTCAGCACGCCCCCCTCGGCGAGGTACTTCGCCAGCCCGTCGACAGCGGTGCGGGCCTCCTCGGCGGTGCCGGCGAACGGCTCGGCCGCGACCACCACGGCGGCGGCGTCCGCCTCGGCGACGGTGTCGACCACGCGTACCCGGTCGGCGACCCAGCGGCCCTGGGCCGTCACGTGCGCGCGGAGCGCGGCCGCGGAGGCGCCCTCCGCCGGCACGACGGTGAGCCGGTCGCCGGGGAGCAGCGCCTCGATCGCCGCGGCCAGCACCGCGGACTCCGGGGTCGCGCCGACCAGCAGGCCGGCCTTCGCGTCGTTACGCCGGGCGAACTCGCTGACGAGGGTACGGGCGGCGCGCTCGCCGGCGCGGACCGCACCGGCGGGACCGGTGACGCGCACGGCGGGGGACTGGGTCATCTCGGACGGGCTCCTGACGAGGTAGAGACGGAAGGCGGGACCACCCGGGGGACCCGGCCGACCGGGCGCCCCGACCGCGACCGGTACGCCACGGGTGGGCCGGCCGACGGAGGCGAGATCTCCACCAGCCAGCATAGGCGGCGTCATCGGCGTGCCGCACCGTCGCGGTCAGCCCGGCCCGTCCCCGCCGGTACGCGGACCGCCCCCCGGCCGCTCCGCCCCCTCGTCGGCGGCCGGCAGCTCCGGGGTTGCCGGCCCAGCCGTGCCTGCGCGCTCCTCATCGACCGCCGGCAGCTCGCGGGTGGCTGGTCCGCCCGCGCCGGCCTGCTCGTCGACGGCCGGCAGCTCGCGGGTGGCTGGTCCGCCCGCGCCGGCCTGCTCGTCGGCGGCCGGCAGTTCACGGGTGCCGGCTCGCTCCTCGTCGACGGGCAGCTCGCGGGTCGCGGGTTCGGCCGGCTCCCGCTCGACCGGGAGCAGTTCGCGGGTCACCGGCTCGTCCGGAGCCCCCGGCGTGGCCGGTGACCAGCGCGGCTCCTCGTCGAACGGGCGGTCCTCCCGGGCCGCGAACGGGGTGTCGGTCACCGCGTCGGTGGCCCACTCGTCGGCCTCCTCAGCGGCCGGAGTGGAGCCGGCCGGCGTGCCCTCCTCGTAGGGGGCGGACACGGTGGCCTCCGCCGGTTCCGGCTCCGGGTGCCGGCCGGAGCGCATCGCACCGACCAGCCCGAGGAGTCCGATGAGGATCAGCGCGCCGGCCAGGAACCAGCCCACCGGAGGCAGCGCCAGCCCGAGGATCCGGGCCAGGAGCCACCAGGCGGACAGCCCGAGGAAGGCCAGCCCGAAGGCGAACGACACGATGTCGGTGCGGTGAGCCTTCACCGGGTCACCTCCAGGTTTCCGGCGTTCACGTGGACCAGCAGGCGCAGCGTTCCACCGCCGCGACCGTCCGGACCGAGGTCGGTGTTCTCCCACTGGCGGCCGTTCAGGCCGCCGGTGCGCCGGCCGAAGACGGTGGCGTCACCGGCGTTGACGTCGGCCACCGTGGTGACGTCGACGTTCGATGGCACGACCACCGTCGCCTTGCCGAAGTTGACCGCGACGGTCACCTGGGTGTCCTTCTTGTCGAAGTCGACGTTGCGCAGGTCGAGCACGGCGTCACCGAAGTTGTTCTCGTACCGGTCGGCCAGGTCCCGGTAGTCGGCCGGGGCCCAGGTGACGTTGCCGTCGATGCCGCGGACCCGGTCGTAGGAATCGGCGACGGTGGCGATGCCGAGCGCCGCCGCGGTCACCAGACCGAGTGCGATCAGCCAGCGGGCCCGGCCGAACCAGGTACCGACAAGCAGCCCGAGGCCGATGGTGGCCAGCACCGCCGCGAAGTAGCCGGCCGCGCCGACCGGGAAGACGTCGAGCAGGTCGAACATCGTCACCACGCCGAGCGCCAGGAAGATCAGCGAGAAGGTGATCGCGCCGAGCGCGGAGCGTTCCTTCGGCCGCTTCGGCGGCCGGGCCGGGCGGGCCGGCGGCGGCGGGGCGGGCGGGGTCGACCCGGCGTACGGGCCGTGCGGGGCGAACGGCGGCCGGTAGCCGCCCGGCGGCAGCGGCGCGCCCATCGGGGCGGGCGGCGGCACGGCGGCGGGCCCGCCGACGGGGAGGCCGGTGGTCGGCGCGGCGGACCAGGCCGGGGTCGGCTCGGTGACCGGCCACGCCTCGCCGGACCGGCTGCCCGGGACGGCCGGCGGGAATGCCACCGTGGGCTCCGGCTCGGACCAGGCCGGGCGGGCGGCGGTCGCCGCGGGCCAGCCGGCGGCGGAGACCGGCGCGGCCGGGTAGCCCGGCTCGGGCGAGACGGCCGGCGGGTATCCCGGTTCCGGCCGGGCAGCCGGCGGATAGTCCGGCTCGGGCCGGGTGGTCGGCGGGTATCCCGGCTCCGGTCGGGCAGCCGGCGGGTAGCCCGGCTCGGGCCGGGTGGCCGGCGGGCCGGTGACCGGCGGCTCGCCGGACCACGACACGGCCTCGGCCGCCGCGCCGGACCAAGGCGTCGACGGGGTCGCCGGTGGCGGAACCGGTCCGGCGGCGGCAGGCACGTCGGGGGCCGACGGCGCCGGCCAGGCCATCGGGGGCACCGGGCCCGGCGGTGGGCCGGGAGGGGCGCCGGGCGCCGCCATCCGGGCGGCCGGGCCGCGCTGGTCGCGGTTGAGCAGCAGCGCGCCGCCGATCAGGATCACGGCGCCGAGCAGGATCGCCCGGAACCCGTTGGTGACGACGTAACCGAAGCCGACCGCGACCACGATGCTGAGCACGATCACGGTGATCGGGGACATGCTGGACCGGCCCCGGCCGAGCATCGACTCCACGGGCGAGGCGGTGTCCCCCTCACCGGGGATGATCAGCCACGCGGTGACGTAGACCAGGATGCCGATGCCGCCGAAGAACCCCAGCACGGCCAGGAGCACCCGCCACAGCACCGGGTCGGTGTTGGTGGCCCGGCCGATGGCCGCGCAGACGCCGGCCAGGTAGCGGCCCTCCCGGGGGCGGACCAGCCCGTACCGCGAGGTGAAGCCGGCGCCGCCGGGCGGTGGGGCGTATCCGGCGGGCGGCGGGTCGGCGAAGGGCGCGCCGCCGGTGGGCGGCGGGGTGGCGCCGGCCGGCGGGGGCGCCGTGGTGTCGGCGGCGGTGGGCGCCGGCCCCGGCGGGGGTGGCGGTGGCCCGTCCTGTGCTGCCGCCCCGGGGCGGGGCGGACGGGCAGCGTCCTCGGTCATGCCTCCGATCCTGCTTCCCCGGCCGCCCGAGCGTCCTCAGGACCCGACCCTGACCCCACCCTGAGATCCCGGGACGGCGAATGTCCGGGGCGTCCCCGTGGTCCGGGGCGGTCCGGCCGTGTGACGATCGGGACGTCGGCCGCCGCCGACACGCCGTCCCCGACCCGGGAGCCTCCGATCAGCAGCACCGTGACCCCGCACCCCGCGCGCCTCTACCGGGCCACCGAGCACCGGCTGGCCGCGGGTGTGGCCGCCGGCCTCGCCGAACACCTGGGCATCTCGGTGCTCCGGGTCCGGGTGGCCTTCATGGTGCTGCTCGGGCTGAGCGGTCTCGGGCTGCTGCTCTACGCCGCCTTCTGGGCGGTGGTCCCGCCGCGGCCCGGCGACACCGCTGTCCCGCCCCGCCGCGACCTCGCCCAGCTGCTGCCCTTCGTGGCGATCGGGCTGGGCGTGCTGCTGCTCCAGGTCGTCGCCTTCGACTCGGTCGGCGCGGCCGGCACCGCCGGCTGGCTGGTCGCGATCATCGCGGTCGGCGCCGGGGTGATCTGGCACCAGTCCGCGCCGGAGCGCCGCCGGCAGTGGGGCGGCTCCATGGCGGTGCCCTGGCTCGGCGCCGTGGTGGAGGAGAGCGACCGGCGCTCGTTCGTGCTCCGCTTCATCGGCGGCGGGGTGCTCGTCGCGGTCGGCATCATCGGCGTGGCGGCGGTCTACTCGCCCGCGCAGAACTTCGACGCCGTGCTCAACGGCATCATCTTCGCCCTGGTCGGGCTGGCCGGGGTGGGCGTGGTGACCGGCCCGGTGCTCTGGCGCACGTGGAACCAGCTCCGCTCGGAGCGCGAGGGCCGGATCCGGGAGCAGGAGCGGGCCGAGCTGGCCGCCATGGTGCACGACCAGGTGCTGCACACCCTCGCCCTGATCCAGCGCAACGCCGCCGACGTCAAGACGGTGCAGCGGCTGGCCCGCGGCCAGGAGCGGTCGCTGCGGAACTGGCTCTACAAGCCGACCGCCTCGCCGACCGAGCGCTTCGCGGCCGCGCTGGAGCAGGCCGCCGCCGAGGTGGAGGACACCTTCGCGATCACCGTGGAGACGGTGGTGGTCGGCGACCGGGAGACCGACGAGCGGGTGGGGGCGCTGGTCGCCGCCGCCCGGGAGGCGCTGGTCAACGCGGCCCGGCACGCCGAGGTGCGGACCGTCTCGCTCTACGCCGAGGTGGAGCCGGACCAGGTGAGCGCCTTCGTCCGGGACCGGGGCAAGGGCTTCGACCCGGATACGGTGGAGGATCACCGGCACGGCGTCCGAGGTTCGATCGTCGGACGGATGAAGCGGCACGGTGGCCGGGCCGAGATCCGGTCCGAGCCGGGGGAGGGGACCGAGGTCCGGCTGATCCTCCCGATCAGCGGCTCCGGCTCCACTGCGGAAAGGGACAGATGACCATGGTCGAGCAGGAACCGGTCGAGGGCGCGGCGCCCCGGGACGGGCGGTTGCGGGTGTTCCTCGTCGACGACCACGCGATGTTCCGGGCCGGCGTCCGCGCCGAGCTGGGCGAGCGCGTCGAGGTGGTGGGCGAGGCCAGCACGGTGGCGGAGGCGGTCAGCCGGATCGCGGCGACCCAGCCGGACGTGGTGCTGCTCGACGTGCACATGCCGGACGGCGGCGGCCGGGCGGTGCTGGAGGCGATGCGGCGTACGCACCCGCAGGTGCGGTTCCTGGCGCTGAGCGTGTCCGACGCCGCCGAGGACGTGATCGGGCTGATCCGGGCGGGCGCCCGGGGCTACGTCACGAAGACCATCTCGCCGGAGGAGCTGACCGACGCGATCCGGCGGGTGGCCGACGGTGACGCGGTGTTCAGCCCGCGGCTGGCCGGCTTCGTGCTGGACGCCTTCGCGTCCCGGCCGGACGCGCCGGTGGCCGACCCCGAGCTGGACCAGCTCACCAACCGGGAACGCGAGGTGCTGCGGCTGCTCGCCCGGGGCTACGCGTACAAGGAGATCGCCCGGGAGCTGTACATCTCGATCAAGACGGTCGAGACGCACGTCTCCAACGTGCTGCGCAAGCTCCAGATGTCCAACCGGTACGAGCTGTCCCGCTGGGCCGCCGACCGCCGGCTGGTCTGACCGCGCCGGCCCGGGGCGTCACTCGGTGCGCAGCACCGTGAACGCCTCGGCCAGCCGGCCGGGCGGGAGGCCCGCGTTGTCGGCCATCGTGGTGAGCCGGTCCCGCACCCAGGTCGGCACGTCCAGGTGGGCGGTCTGCGACCGGTGCGCCTCCATCGCGGCGATCTTGCGGTCGACCTGGTCGGTCACGTCGACGACGTGGTCCGGGCCGGGCCCGCCGGCGTACCAGATCTCCCGGACCACCCAGGGTTCCAGCCCCTCGTCGAGCAGCTCCGGGAAGGCGAAGGGGTTGCGCGAGTCGGGGTAGACGGCGCAGGTGGCGGCCTCGCCGACGGCCAGGTGGTCGGGGTGGCTCGGGCCGGCCAGGTGCTCCCAGCGCCGCAGCGGCGAGCTGGTCAGCACCCGGTCGGGCCGGAACCGGCGGATGGCGGCGCTGATCTGCCGTCGTAGCGCCAGGCTGGGTGTCATGACGCCGTCGGTGTGCCCGTCGAGGAAGTCGACCCGGCGCACGCCCACCGCGGCGGCCGCGGCCCGCTGTTCCGCCTCGCGCCGGGCCGGCATCTCCGCACGCGGCGTGTCGTCGAAGCCGCCGGAGTCGCCCCGGGTGGCGATGAGGTATTCCACCTCGATACCCTCATCCACCCAGCCGGCTATGGTGCCCGCACAGCCGAAGTCGACATCATCCGGATGGGCAAAAACTGCGAGGGCCCGGTGGACGTCGGGCAGCACCGGAGCGGACGCGGGGAAGCTCACGACGCCGAGCCTACGCGGGTGGTTCCGCCTCGTGTGGTCGTGTCTTACCTGTTCAGAGCGGTCCGATCCACGTGTTTCATGATCTTTTCTCAAGTATCGGCAACGTGGCGACCAACTAACGGCTTGATAACGGCACCTTCACGCAAAGGGCCGGTGAGTGTCACAGTGGCAGCACCTCACCCCCCGGTGTGAGGCACCCCGTCGGGCCCGCCGACCACGTGACGCCGCCTCCACGCGCCGCGCGTGGCTGTCGACCCTGCGCGGTGTCTTCGCCGAAGGGTGTGGCGCCCGGCGGATCGGTACCCCTGGGGTGTCCCGATTTCCTCTGCGGTAAGCCGGCGACCTGTGGTTCGGGTCGTCGGTGGTGTCACCCCCCAAACGTGCGTGAAACTCACGACGGAACCAGGTTAGAAAGAGGAGGCCCCTCGGAATGAGAGTCTCGAAGCGGGCGAGCGGCGCGCTCGCGGTGGGCGCGGCACTCGCGCTCGTCGCGTCCGGCTGCTCCAGCGGCAACGACGACGGTGGCAACGCCAGCGCCAGCAAGGACGGCGCGATCGTCATCGACGGCACCCAGCCGGAGAACCCCCTGGTTCCGGCGAACACCACCGAGACCGGTGGCGGCAAGATCATCGACTGGGTGTGGAGTGGCCTGGTCGAGTACCCCAACAACGGTGGGGCGCCGCGGAACCTGCTGGCCGAGTCGATCGAAACGAGCGACTCCAAGGTCTTCAAGATCAAGATCAAGCAGAACACCAAGTTCCACGACGGCACCACCGTCAAGGCCGAGAGCTTCGTCAAGGCCTGGAACTGGGCGGCGTACGGCCCGAACGGCGCGCAGAACGCCTCGTTCTTCGCGGACATCCAGGGCTTCAACGACACCTACACCGAGGACCCGGACGGCCCGGACGGCCCGAAGAAGGCCCCGGAGCCGGCGAAGAAGGAACTGTCGGGCCTCAAGGTCATCGACGACTGGAACTTCGAGGTCACGCTCTCCGCGCCGACCGCCGTGTTCCCGACCAAGCTCGGCTACAGCGCCTTCATGCCGCTGCCGGACGCCTTCTTCAAGACCACTCCGGCCGAGTTCGGCAAGAAGCCGATCGGTAACGGCCCGGTCAGCCTCGTCTCCTGGCAGGACGACGTCGAGATCAAGCTCACCCGCTTCGACGACTACAGCCTGCGCGACAAGATGAAGATCAAGGACGTCACCGTCAAGATCTACCAGGACGACACGGCGGCCTACAACGACCTGCTCGCCGGCAACCTGGACTTCCAGCAGCAGGTCCCGGTCTCCTCGCTGGCCGGTGACAAGTGGAAGAGCGACCTGGGCGACCGGGCGATCCAGACGACGATCCCGTCGACCGGCATCATCGCCTTCCCGATCTACGACAAGCGGTTCCAGAACAAGGACCTGCGTCGCGCCATCTCCATGTCGATCAACCGCCAGGAGATCACCGACAAGATCTTCTTCGGTAACCGCAAGCCGGCCGACAGCTGGGCGAACCCGCTGACCCCGGGCGCCGAGCCGGGCAACTGCACCGCCTGCAAGTTCGACCCGACCCAGGCCAAGCAGCTGCTCCAGCAGGCCGGTGGCTTCCAGGGCAAGCTCACCCTGTCGTACAACGCGGACGCCAGCCACAAGGAGTGGATGGAGGCCGTCGCCCAGCAGATCAAGACCAACCTGGGCATCGACGCGGTCGCCGTCGGCGTGCCGACCTTCGCGGTCTTCCGGGCGAACATCAACGCCTACAAGATGACCGGTGCCTACCGGGCCGGTTGGCAGCAGGACTACCCGGACGTGGAGAACTGGATCAACCCGCTCTACGTGACCGGCGGTTCCTCGAACGACGGCAAGTACAGCAACCCGCAGGTGGACGCCCTCGCCAAGGAGGCCTCCGCGGCCCCCAGCCTCGAGGAGGCCCACAAGAAGTTCGCCGAGGCCGTCAAGCTGATCGACCAGGACGTCCCGACGATGCCGATCTACTTCAGCGGCGAGCAGTCCGGTCACTCGGAGAAGATCAAGAAGATTGAGCTGACCAACGTTGGTGAGCTCGACATCACCTCG
The DNA here is from genome assembly GCF_024213425.1 of Micromonospora sp. A3M-1-15. Classification (NCBI taxonomy): domain Bacteria; kingdom Bacillati; phylum Actinomycetota; class Actinomycetes; order Micromonosporales; family Micromonosporaceae; genus Micromonospora; species Micromonospora sp. A3M-1-15. The sequence continues at coordinate 663,374 of NZ_JANAVK010000002.1, forward strand.
GTCGAGCTCTGATCCGAACGGTCTGACCCCGGGTCGGGCTCGCCTACCGGTGAGCCCGACCCGGGGCCGTTCCGCGAGGGGGTGTACAACAAACCCCTCGCACGTTGTCGTCACCACCCGTGTCGGCAGTCCGACGCGCCCCCTGTCTGGAGGACCACCCCATGGGCCGTTATCTCTTGAGACGGCTGCTGCAACTCGTACCGGTGTTCATCGGCACGACGTTCCTGATCTATTGGCTCGTCTGGTCGGTGCCGGGCGACCCCTTCGCCGGCAAGTGCGGCGACCGTGGTTGCCCGCCGAACTACCGGGCCATGATGACCGAGAAGTACCATCTCGACGATTCGATCTGGGTGCAGTACGCCAGCTACATGAAGAACCTTTTCCAGGGTGACTTCGGTATCACGTTCGGCGGTCGCGAGATCAGCGACATCATCGCCACGTCGTACCCCAACACCCTGAAGCTGGCGGTGGTGGCGCTCGCCATCGAAGCCATCATCGGCCTCGGTGCGGGCGTTCTGACCGGTCTCCGGCGCAACGGCTTCCTGGACAACCTGGTCCTTGTCTCCACCCTGTTCCTGATCGCGCTGCCGGTCTTCGTCATCGGCTTCGTGCTCCAGTGGCTCCTCGGCGTCAAGTGGGGCATCATCACCCCCACCGTTTCCAACGAGATGCGGTTCAGCGAGCTGCTCGTCCCAGGCTTCGTGCTCGGCAGCGCCTCGATGGCGTACATCGCCCGGGTGGCGCGGACCAGCATCGCCGAGAACCGGCGGGCCGACTACGTCCGTACGGCCATCGCCAAGGGCCTCCCCATGCGCCGGGTCGTCGGCGTGCACCTGCTGCGCAACTCGCTCATCCCGGTCGTCACCCTGCTCGGCACCGACCTCGGCGCCCTGATGGGCGGCGCGATCATCACCGAGGGCATCTTCGGCATCAACGGCATCGGCCGCCAGGTGCTCCGGGCGATCGTCACCAAGGAGAGCGCTACCGTTGTCGGCATCGTGGTGGTGCTGGTGCTCGTCTATCTCGTGATGAACCTGCTGGTGGACCTGCTCTACGCCGCCCTGGACCCGAGGATCCGCTATGAGTGACCCGAGTACCGCGTCGATCGTCTCGACGCCGCCCGCGACCATGCCGACCGAGGCGGGTTCCGGTGCGCCCACCAACGCCGGCCTGCCGGAGAGCGCGCAGAAGCAGCAGAAGCCGCGCGGCCTGCTCGGCGACGCCTGGCGGGACCTGCGCCGCAAGCCGCTGTTCTGGATCTCCGCGACCTTCATCCTGCTCTTCGTGGTGATGGCGGCGTTCCCCTCGCTGTTCACCTCCGGCGACGCGGTGAACGGCGCGCTGGGGCGCAGCCGGGTCGAGCCGTCGGCCGACGCCTGGTTCGGCTACGACGTGCAGGGCCGTGACGTCTACGCCCGGGTCATCTACGGCGCCCGCGCCTCGATCGTGGTGGCGCTCCTGTCGACCATCCTCACCCTGTTGTTCGGTGGCGCGATGGGCATCATCGCCGGCTACCGCGGCGGCTGGGTGGACGCGGTCCTGTCCCGGATCGCGGACATCTTCTTCGGCCTGCCGTTCGTGCTCGGCTCGATCGTCATCCTGACCACGTTCAACGGCTCGGGCACCGACAACGGCGAGTGGACGATCATGGGGCTGGTCATCATGTCCCTGACCGTGCTGAGCTGGCCGGTCGTGATGCGGCTGATGCGCTCCTCGGTGCTCGCCACCAAGGAGGCCGACTACATCGTGGCGGCCCGCGCGCTGGGCGCCGGCACCGGCCGGATCATCCTCAAGCACCTGCTGCCGAACTGCCTGGCGCCACTGCTGGTGTACGGCACGATCATGGTCGGCTCGTTCATCGGCGCGGAGGCCACGCTGTCCTTCCTGGGCATCGGCCTCAAGAGCCCGGTGGTCTCCTGGGGCATCATGATCAGCGAGGCGCAGAACTACATCCGGGTCTCGCCGTTCCTGCTGTTCTTCCCCTCCGCGTTCCTCGTCGTCGCCGTGCTGAGCTTCGTGATGCTCGGCGAGGCGGTCCGCGAGGCCCTCGACCCGAAGCTCCGATAGGGGAACTGAGTTGTCCGACATTCTCGTGTCCGAGCAGTCCGCGCCGGGCGCCGACGGATCCGGCCGCCCCTCGGGCCGCCTGCTCGAGGTCGACGGCCTGCGGGTGGAGTTCCGCACCCGGGACGGTGTCGCCAAGGTCATCAACGGGGTGACGTACCACGTCGACGCGGGAGAGACCCTCGCCGTGCTCGGCGAGTCCGGCTCCGGCAAGAGCGTCACCGCGCAGACCGTCATGGGCATCCTCGACACCCCGCCCGGCTTCGTCACCGGGGGCCAGGTCCGCTTCCACGGCAAGGACATGCTCAAGATGTCCCCCGAGCAGCGGCGCCGGATCCGTGGTGAAGGCATTGCGATGATCTTCCAGGACTCGCTCTCCGCCCTCAACCCGGTTTTCACCGTCGGCTTCCAGATCGCCGAGCAGTTCCGCATCCGGCGCGGCATGAGCCGCTCGGACGCCAAGAAGCGCGCGATCGAGATGCTCGACCAGGTCAAGATCCCGAACGCCAAGGGCCGGTACAGCAACTACCCGCACCAGTTCTCGGGTGGTATGCGGCAGCGCGCCATGATCGCCATGTCGCTGGCGCTCGACCCCGAGGTCCTGATCGCCGACGAGCCCACCACCGCGCTGGACGTGACCGTGCAGGCCCAGATCATGGACCTGCTCGGCGAGCTCCAGCGGGAGCGGCAGATGGGCATGATCCTGATCACCCACGACCTCGGCGTGGTCGCCGACGTCGCGGACCGGATCGCGGTCATGTACGCCGGCCGGATCGTCGAGGAAGCCGACGTGTACGACCTGTACGCCAAGCCGGCGCACCCGTACACCCTCGGCCTGCTCAACTCGATCCCGCGGATGGACGAGAAGGGGCAGGAGCTCCGTACCATCAAGGGCCTCCCGCCGAACCTGATGAACATCCCGCCGGGCTGCGCCTTCAACCCGCGCTGCCCCATGGCGCAGCCGGTGTGCCGGGAGAAGGTGCCGCCGCTGCTGCAGTTGGGCCGCGGGCGGGCCAGCGCCTGCCACTTCGCCGAGGAGCTCGTGAATCGTGACTGAGAACATCATCGAGGTCCGTGACCTGGTCAAGTACTACCCCGTGACCCAGGGTGTGGTGTTCAAGAAGACCATCGGTCAGGTCAAGGCGGTCGACGGCGTCTCCTTCGAACTGAAGGCCGGGGAGACCCTCGGCGTGGTCGGCGAGTCCGGCTGCGGCAAGTCGACGCTGGCCCGGGTGCTGATGAACCTGGAGAAGCCGACCGCCGGCCAGGTGCTCTACAAGGGCCAGGACATCTCCAAGCTCTCCGGCGGCGCGCTGCGGCGCCTGCGCCGGCAGATCCAGCTGGTGATGCAGGACCCGTACACCTCGCTGAACCCGCGCATGACGGTCGGTGACCTGATCGGCGAGCCGTTCGAGATCCACCCCGAGGTGGCGCCGCGGCGGTCCCGCCGGGACAAGGTCAAGGAACTGCTCGACCTGGTCGGCCTCAACCCGGAGCACATCAACCGGTACCCGCACCAGTTCTCCGGCGGCCAGCGGCAGCGCATCGGCATCGCCCGGGCGCTGGCGCTGCGGCCCGAGGTCATCGTCTGCGACGAGCCGGTGTCGGCCCTGGACGTGTCGATCCAGGCGCAGGTGATGAACCTGCTGGAGAAGCTCCAGGCCGAGTTCGGCCTCTCGTACGTCTTCATCGCCCACGACCTGTCGGTCGTGCGTCACCTCTCCGACCGGGTCGCCGTGATGTACCTGGGCAAGATGGTGGAGGTCGGCACCGAGGACGAGATCTACGAGCGGCCGACCCACCCCTACACCCAGGCGCTGCTGTCGGCGGTGCCGGTGCCCGACCCGACCGTGCGGGAGAGCAAGGCGATCATCCGGCTCCAGGGTGACGTCCCCTCGCCGATCAGCCCGCCCTCGGGCTGCCGGTTCCGCACCCGGTGCTGGAAGGCGCAGGACATCTGCGCCCAGGAGGTGCCGCTGCTCCAGATCCGGCGGGGCTCGGACCACCCGAGCGCCTGCCACTTCGCGGAGAAGCGGGAGATCGTCGCCACCCACGAGGCGGCCTGATCCACCCCGGACCGCCTGCCGGCGTCACCCCGACGCCGGCAGGCGGTTCGTCGTATCCGGCGGCTGCCGTGCCGCCGGGGCCCTCACAGTGGTCCGCGGCCGGCGCGCAGCAGCAGGAGCGCGAGCTGGGTGCCGTCCGCGCCGAGCGCCTGGCGGAACCGCTCCAGGATCTCCCGCTCCCGGGAGAGCACGAGGCGGGTGCCGCCGGAGGCCATCCGGGTGGCGCCGACCTCCTGGGACAGCGCGGCCCGCTCCTGCCAGAGCGCGATGATCGTGCGGTCGATCTCGTCGATCCGCTCCCGGATTTCGCTGATCCGCTCGGCCGCCGCCGAGTCGCCGGTGCCGGTCCGGGCCGCCGCGGCCCCGGTCGGGTCACCGCCGGCGGGCCCGTCGTGCCGCGCCAGGCCGCCGCTGGACTCCACCACGTCAGTCATCATCGTCGTACCCCTCGGGGTCTCGGGCCCGGTACCCGGATCCCGGGACGGAAAAGCCCCGGGCTCCAGGAGCCCGGGGCTTTTCGTAGGTCTGTGATCAGGCGCGACCCACGGCTGCCGGACTCCCGGTGCCGTAGTAAAAGTAGAAGCGCTGACCGAACACGCCGTCGAGTATGCCGACCCGCGGGGCGGGCGCGCAAGGAAACCCGCCAACAGGTGGGACGTGACGCCTTCGTCTCGCCCGGGCCGCGTGGGCGGGAAGTGTCCGGCCGTCGGCATAGACTCGCCGTGCGATGCATCCTCTCTTCGACATCCCCGCGTCCCCGCCCGCGCCGGAGCCCCGGCCGACCCCGCCGCACCGGCCCGGGGCCCGGCCGGCGGACCCGCAGGCACTCCTCGCCGGCCTGAACGGCCCCCAGCGGGACGCGGTGACCCACGCCGGTTCCCCGCTGCTCATCGTCGCCGGCGCGGGCTCCGGCAAGACCCGGGTGCTGACCAACCGGATCGCCTACCTGCTCGCCGCGCGGGACGTGCACCCCGGCGAGATCATCGCGATCACCTTCACCAACAAGGCCGCCGGCGAGATGAAGGAGCGGGTGGCCGCTCTCGTCGGCCCGCGTGCCCGGTTGATGTGGGTGTCGACCTTCCACTCGGCCTGCGTCCGGATCCTGCGGGCCGAGCACGAGCACGCCGGCCTGAAGTCCACCTTCTCGATCTACGACGCGGACGACTCCCGCCGGCTCATGCAGATGGTCGCCCGCGAGCTCGACCTGGACCCGAAGCGCTACCCGGCGCGCGGTCTGGCCGCCCAGGTCTCCAACCTGAAGAACGAGCTGGTCGACCCTGAGGAGTTCGCCGGCCGGGCCAATGGCCCCAACGAGCGGGCGCTGGCCGAGGCGTACACGCTCTACCAGCGGCGGCTGCGCGAGGCGCACGCGCTGGACTTCGACGACCTCATCATGACGACGGTGCACCTGCTCCAGTCGCACCCGCACGTGGCGGAGAGCTACCGGCGCCGGTTCCGGCACGTGCTGGTCGACGAGTACCAGGACACCAACCACGCCCAGTACGTGCTGATCAAGGAGCTGGTCTCCGGCACGGAGGGCATCCCGCCGGCCGAGCTCTGCGTGGTCGGTGACGCCGACCAGTCGATCTACGCGTTCCGCGGGGCCACCATCCGCAACATCCTGGAGTTCGAGCGCGACTTCACCGACGCGCGGACGATCCTGCTCGAGCAGAACTACCGCTCCACCCAGACCATCCTCAACGCCGCCAACGCGGTGATCGACCGGAACACCTCCCGCAAGCCCAAGCGGCTGTGGAGCGACGCCGGGGCCGGCGAGCAGATCGTCGGCTACGTGGCCGACACCGAGCATGCCGAGGCGGACTGGGTGGCCCGGGAGATCGACCGGTTGGTCGACGCGGGCGATACCCGCCCGGGCGACGTGGCCGTCTTCTACCGCACCAACGCCATGTCCCGGGTCTTCGAGGAGGTGTTCATCCGGGTCGGCCTGCCCTACAAGGTGGTCGGCGGGGTGCGCTTCTACGAGCGCAAGGAGGTCCGCGACGCGCTGGCCTACCTGCGCGCCGTGGTCAACGACGACGACACGGTCAGCCTGCGCCGGATCCTCAACACCCCGCGCCGGGGCATCGGGGAGCGCGCCGAGGCGTGCGTGGAGGCGCTGGCCGGCCGCGACCGGATCTCCTTCGGCGCGGCGCTGCGCCGGGCCAAGGACGCGCCGGGCATCTCCACCCGGGCGGCCAACGGCATCGCCGAGTTCGTCGCGCTGCTCGACGACGCGCGCGGGCTGGCCGCCACCGGCACTCCGGAGGAGGTGCTGGAGGCCGTGCTGACCCGCTCGGGCTACCTGGCCGAGCTGGAGGAGAGCCTCGACCCGCAGGACGCCGGCCGGGTGGACAACCTCCAGGAACTGGTCAGCGTCGCCCGGGAGTACACCGAGCGGATCGAGGCTCTGGGCGAGGAGGACGAGCGGGCCACCCTGGCCGGCTTCCTGGAGCAGGTGGCGCTGGTCGCCGACGCCGACCAGATCCCCGCCGACGACCCGGACCACCAGGGCGTGGTGACCCTCATGACGCTGCACACCGCCAAGGGGCTGGAGTTCCCGGTGGTGTTCCTCAGCGGCCTGGAGGACGGCGTCTTCCCGCACCTGCGCTCGTTGGGCGACACCCGCGAGCTGGAGGAGGAGCGGCGGCTGGCGTACGTGGGCATCACCCGGGCCCGGCAGCGCCTCTACCTGTCCCGGGCGGTCACCCGCTCGGCGTGGGGCGCGCCGGCCTACAACCCGCCGTCGCGCTTCCTGGAGGAGCTGCCGACCGAGCTGGTCCGCTGGGAGCGCACCGAGGGGTCGTACACCTCGTGGGCCGGTGGGGGCGGCGGCGTGGGCGGCCGGGCGGACCGGGTGCCCGGCGGGCGCGGCGGCTTCACCGGGGGCACGCCCAAGGCGACCCAGCTCGCCAAGCGGCTCGGGGTGGACGCCAGCCGGCTGGCCACCGCGAGCGAGCTGAAGCAGGCGCCCAAGGTCTCGGTGGGCGACCGGGTCAACCACCAGCGCTACGGCCTCGGCCGGGTGCTGGCGGTCGAGGGGCAGGGGCCGGGCGCCCGCGCGCAGATCGACTTCGGCGACCAGACCATGTGGCTGGTTCTCCGGCACGCCCCGATCGACAAGCTCTGAACCGGGTGGGGCCCGGCCCGGCGACGTGCCGGACCGGGCCCCTCCCTCGTGCCGTGGCCGTCAGCAGGCCACGTCGATGCCCCGGGCGCGCAGGAACGGCGCCGGGTCGATCTGGTTCCACATGGCGCCCTTGTGCACCTCGAAGTGCAGGTGCGGGCCGGTGGAGTCGCCGGTGGAGCCCTCGTAGCCGATGACCTGCCCGGCCTTCACCTTGTCGCCGACGCTGACGATCAGCCGGCTCTGGTGGGCGTAGTGGGTCAGGTAGCCGTTGCCGTGGTCGACGAAGACGGAGTTGCCGTAGCCGTCGCCGGCGTCGCCGGCCTTGACCACGGTTCCCGCCGCGGCGGCGTGGATCGGGGTGCCCGCCGGCATGGCGAAGTCGATGCCGGCGTGCAGGGTGCCCCACCGCTGCCCGAAGCAGGAGGTGATCTCGGCGCCCGTCATGGGGATGACCCAGGCCGGCTTCGGCTTGGTGGTCTTCTTCGGCTTCGGCTTGGCCGAGGCGGTCTTCGTCGGCTTCGGGCTGGCCGTGCTCGGGCTCGGCGACGGGCTGGCCGGGGTGGCCGAGGGGGTGACCGGGGCGGTCGACTCGCGCGCGGAGCGGTCGGCGCGGGCGGCGGCCTCAGCACGCGCCTGGGCGTCGAAGTCGACCGCGGCGGGGGTCGGGGCGCCGTGGTCGACGGTGGCGACGGAGACACCCCCGAGGCCGAGGCCGAGCAGGGCCACCGCGCCGACGACGACATATGCGGTACGCCGGACCGGGCGCTGCCGCCGGTGCCGGGCGGGAGCGTTGTCCGGGGTGTTCTCGTTCTGGATGGAGCTGTCTTCCTGCACGGAAACCTTCATCAGTCGAGGGGCACGTGACCTCGAAATACTGGTGTCGGTCGGCAGGCCGCCGGGTACGGGGTTCCGGAGGACCGGTGGGGCCGGTGACGTGACCTGTCCAGGTTTCCGCCGACCTGGCCGGTTTGCTGCCGAAAAGGATCATGATCGCCTGTGGTCCCGGCCACAATCGGCGCTGTGACCCAGCAGACTTTGCCGCAGACGAAACCGCCCGGATCGACTGATCCGGGCGGTCAACGGGCGATACGCAGCGTCAGGACGCGGCTACCTCGCTGTAGATTGCCTCGACTTCGAGCTGGATGTCCACTCCGCGCTCCTTGAGCCACGGCACCGGGTCCCGCGGCTCGCCGTTGACATGGATCTCCAGGTGCAGGTGCGAACCGTAGGAGTGGCCGGTGTTGCCGACCAGGCCGAGCTGGTCGCCGGCCTTCACCTGCTGGCCCTCCTTGACGGTCACCGCCGAGGAGTGGCCGTAGATGGCCTCGCTGCCGTCCGCGTGCCGGACGATCACCGCGTAGCCGTAGCCGCCGAACCAGCCGGCCTTGGTGACCTGGCCGTCGTGGATCGCCCGGTAGGGCGTGCCCTCCGGGGCGACCAGGTCGATGCCGGTGTGCAGCTTGCCCCAGCGCATCCCGTAGGGCGACTGGAAGTCGTAGCCGTGCAGGGGGAGCAGCCAGGTGTCCTGCTCGGTGGCGGTCTTGCCGCCGGCGCGGTCGTCACGGGTGGCGCGGTCCGCGCTGTCGGCCCGGGCCGCGGCGTCCTGGCTGGTGATCGAGGCCTGCTTGAGCTCGTCGAGGACCGACGGGCTGACGCTCTTGGCGTCGGGGAGGGCGTTCGCGCCGAGGGCGACGATGCCGGCGCCCACGAAGGCGGTGGTGACGACCGCGGCGTAGCGGCTCCGCGGGGGGGTGGGTACGCGGCGGCGGCCGCGATATCTATCGGGCTCAGACGACAGGCGCTGGCGCACGCACACCCTCCGTTGTCGGGGATCCGATGCGACTCCGGACCGTTCGGTGAAGCTCGGTCGAACCTCCGGTGTCGCGTCGTCACCCGTCCGTGGACCTGATGACAACCGTGGACACGTTAGCCAACCGCCACTCCTGTCACAAGCCGAAGCGCCGAATTGGCGTTTCGTTCTGTCCGTTTCCATCCGCTCTTGTCATAGCTCGTGCCCCCGGTCGGGTGGCCCCGCAACTGCCCGTTCGTCGCGGACAGTAACCGATCGGCGGAGGTGTCCGGCTTCCCGCGAGCGGGGTGGGACGGTAAGGCGCAGCCCGGGTTTCCGGGCCCGGGTGGGGCGGGTTACCGTTCGTTCAGGTCAGGAGTGCCGGAGCCGGTGAAAGGTGTGCGCTGATGAGCTCTCGTATCCGGGTCGTCGTCGCGAAGCCCGGCCTGGACGGCCACGACCGGGGCGCGAAGGTCGTCGCCCGTGCCCTGCGTGACGCGGGCATGGAGGTCATCTACACCGGCCTGCACCAGACCCCGGAGCAGATCGTGGAGACCGCGATCCAGGAGGACGCCGACGCGGTGGGCCTCTCGGTGCTCTCCGGCGCGCACATGACGCTCTTCAAGCGGGTCCTCGAACTGCTCGCCGAGCGCGACGCGGCCGACATCGTGGTCTTCGGCGGCGGCATCATCCCGGACGCCGACATCCCGGAGCTCCAGCGGCTCGGCGTCGCCAAGATCTTCACCCCGGGCGCCACCACCCAGTCGATCGTGGAGTGGGTCCGGGAGAACGTCGCCCAGCCGGTCGCCTGACCCCCGCGCCGCCCCAAGTGTTGATCAAGAAGTTCGCGTCAGGAACGGGTCCGGACCCGACGCAAACCTCTTGATCGACTCTGCACGTCGGCGTGGAGGTGGGCGGGTCGCCGGGTTTTGGACAGGGGGAGGGGCCGGACGCACCCCTCACACGCCCGGCCCCTCTATGCACGATGCCCCGCCGCCACCCCTCGACCGACAGGGCATCGGCCGCTCCCGTCGTCGCGCCTGACCAGCGCTCCGACATCAGACTCAACGACGCCCCCAACAGGGGGTTACGCCCGTTCCACAACATCCCCCGGACGGCTGACGGCCGCCGTTCCGGACACCTCGGACGGGCCGCTCTCCGCCGGACCTCGCGGTGTGGGCCCGGGTCGTATCGTGTGCCTGCCCGGACCGCGTCCCGCGGTCGACGACCCCCGCCGGGAGCCCGCCGTGACCCAGCCGCCGTACCCGCAGCCCGACCCCGCCGGCGGCCGGCCCGCGCCGCCCCCACCGCCCGCCGGGTGGCCGGCGCCGCAGCAGCCCGGCCAGGGTTGGCCCGCGTCGCAGCAGCCCGGTCAGCCCGGCCAGGGTTGGCCCGCGCCGCAGCAGCCCGGCCAAGGCTGGCCCGCGCCGCAGCAGCCGGCTCCGGGTGGCTGGGGCGCTCCGCACCAGCAGCCCGCACCGGGCTGGCCCGTTCCGCACCAGCAGCACGGCGCTCCCCACCAGCAGCCCGCGCCCGGCTGGCCGGCCGCGCCGCAGGCGTACCCCTTCGGGGTCGGGCCGGCGCAGCCGCCGCCGACGGCGAAGCGGATCCCGGAGGACCTGCCGTTCGTGGTCCGGCCGAGCCTGGGCAAGCGGGCGCTGACCCTCGGGCTGGTGACCCTGGTGGTCGGGCTGGTGATCGCCTGCCCGATCGGCCTGGCCGCGTCGTCCGAGGGCGGCGGCGCCGGGCTGCTCTTCATCGTCCCGGTGGTGCTGCTCTTCTTCGCGGTGCCGGTCGGCCTCCAGCTCTGGCTGGTCTCATCGGGCGGTCCGGTGCTCGCGCTCGGGCCGGCCGGGCTGTGGATCAAGACGCGGCCGACCCGGGGGCAGGCGATCTGGCTGCCGTGGGAGGCGATCGACCGGATCTACCTGCGGCGGTGGGCGCTGGAGAAGATGCTCTGCGTCAAGCCGCGCGACCCGCGGGCCGGCAGCGGGCTGGGCGCGTTCACCGCGCTCGACTCCGGGATGCAGCAGGCGTTCTTCGGCACCGGCTTGACCGCCACGGTCAACCACGCCGACCGCGGCGAGGACGAGATCATGCGAGCCGTGGTCGGATACGCGGCCGGTCGCTGCCGGGTGGGCTGAGCCCGGCGGGGCACAGACGGCTGTGCATTACCGCACACCGTGCACCCGCTCGGTTGCCGCCGGTTCCCATCTCGTTAGGCTGCGGCAAATGACCTGTCTCATCTGATGACAGGCGTCAAACTGATTTTCCAACGCTGGTGGCGGCGCGACGGCGCGCCGCGGAGACGGGACGGGACGCGCAATCGTGGACCTGTACGAGTACCAGGGGCGGGACCTGTTCGAGCGGCACGGCTTGCCCGTGCTCGCCGGCGGCGTCGCCACTACCCCGGAGGAGGCCCGCGCGATCGCCGAGCGCCTCGGCGGCCGGGTGGTCGTCAAGGCGCAGGTGAAGGTCGGCGGCCGCGGCAAGGCCGGCGGCGTGAAGCTGGCCGAGGGCGCGGAGGAGACGGTGGCCCGTGCCACCGACATCCTCGGCATGGACATCAAGGGTCACACGGTCCACAAGGTCATGATCACCGTGACCGCGGACGTGGCCGAGGAGTACTACTTCTCGTACCTGCTCGACCGGGCGAACCGCACCTTCCTCTGCATCGCCAGCGTCGCCGGCGGCATGGACATCGAGCAGGTCGCCGCCGAGACCCCCGAGAAGGTCGTCAAGGCCCCGATCGACGCGAACACCGGCGTGGACGAGGCCAAGGCGCGCGAGATCGTGGGCGCGGCCGGCTTCCCGGCCGAGGTCGCCGACCAGGTGGTCGAGGTCGCGGTCAAGCTGTGGCAGGCGTTCGTCGCCGAGGACGCCACGCTGGTCGAGGTGAACCCGCTGGCCACGACCAAGGACGGCAAGCTGCTGCTGCTGGACGCCAAGGTCACCCTCGACGAGAACGCCGCGTTCCGGCACCCGGACCACGAGGCCCTGGTCGACCAGGCGTCGGTGGACCCGCTGGAGCAGGCCGCCAAGGAGAAGGACCTCAACTACGTCAAGCTCGACGGCGAGGTCGGCATCATCGGCAACGGCGCGGGCCTGGTCATGTCCACGCTCGACGTGGTCGCGTACGCCGGTGAGCGGCACGGCGGCGTCAAGCCGGCCAACTTCCTCGACATCGGCGGCGGCGCGAGCGCCGAGGTCATGGCGAACGGCCTGGAGATCGTGCTCTCCGACCCGTCGGTGAAGAGCGTCTTCGTCAACGTCTTCGGCGGCATCACCGCCTGCGACGCGGTCGCCAACGGCATCGTGCAGGCGCTGGCGCTGCTCGAGCAGCGCGGCGAGAAGGCCACCAAGCCGCTCGTCGTCCGCCTCGACGGCAACAACGCCGAGGCCGGTCGGGCGATCCTCGACGGCGCGAACAACCCGCTGATCCAGCGGGTCGACACCATGGACGGCGCGGCCGAGCGGGCCGCCGAGCTGGCAGCTGCGGGGGTCTGACAATGGCTATCTGGCTGACCAAGGACTCCAAGGTCATCGTGCAGGGGATGACCGGTTCCGAGGGTTCCAAGCACACCCGGCGGATGCTCGCCGCCGGCACCAACGTCGTCGGCGGCGTCAACCCGCGCAAGGCGGGCCAGAAGGTCGACTTCGACGGCACCGAACTGCCGGTGTTCGCGTCCGTGGCGGACGCCATGAAGGAGACCGGGGCTGACGTCACGGTCATCTTCGTGCCGCCGCAGTTCACCAAGGCCGCGGCGGTCGAGGCGATCGACGCCGGCATCGACCTGGCCGTGGTGATCACCGAGGGCGTGCCGGTGCACGACACCGCCGCGCTCTGGGCGTACAACGTCGCCAAGGGCGAGCGGACCCGGATCATCGGCCCGAACTGCCCGGGCATCGCCTCGCCGGGCGCCTCCAACGCCGGCATCATCCCGGCCGACATCACCGGCTCCGGCCGGATCGGCCTGGTCAGCAAGAGCGGCACGCTGACCTACCAGATGATGTACGAGCTGCGCGACATCGGCTTCTCCACCTGCGTCGGCATCGGCGGTGACCCGATCATCGGCACCACCCACATCGACGCGCTGGCCGCGTTCGAGGCGGACCCGGAGACCGACGCGATCGTCATGATCGGTGAGATCGGTGGCGACGCCGAGGAGCGGGCGGCCGAGTTCATCAAGGCCAACGTCACCAAGCCGGTGGTCGGCTACATCGCCGGCTTCACCGCCCCGCCCGGCAAGACCATGGGCCACGCCGGCGCGATCATCTCCGGCTCGGCGGGCACCGCCGACGCCAAGAAGGCGGCGCTGGAGGCGGTCGGCGTGAAGGTCGGCAAGACCCCGACCGAGACCGCCAAGCTGATGCGGGAGATCATGTCCGGCCGCTGAGCGGTCCCGTGACGTGCCGAGGGGGTCGACCGTGTCCGGTCGGCCCCCTCGCGCTTCCTACCGGTACCAGTAGGGGGAGTAGTAGTTCCCCCGGGACCGGATGATGGCGCTGGCGATGAGGTTGATGACGCCGAACGCGATGGCCAGCCAGCCGAGCAGCTGGGACTTGCCGAAGCGCTTCGCGTCCCGGATCGACAGGTAGCCGAAGACGATGCCCAGGATGCCGCAGCAGAGCAGGCCGGTGACGATCCCCAGGATGCCCCAGAGCGTGGTCCGGTCCCGGCCGGCGGCCGGTGGCGGCGGGGGCGGCGGATACGGAGCGTTCACGGCTTCCTCCGAGCGGTCGGTGCCGCGACAGGAAAGGTCGCGTCCTGGGCCGAGGCTAAACCGGATCGGGGCCCCCGAGCCGGTGGATCAGGGAACTCGCCGCGGTCCCGCGGCGGTATCGGACTGCCGTCGCCCGCGCGGCATGCCAGAGTAGAGCCGATGTCACGCGTCACCCCTGACCAGCCCCGCCGCCCCGCCGCCGAAGTCGCCGCCGGAGCCCGGCCGACCGGCCGTGGGCCGGCGCCGCGGGTGCCCGCGCCCCGGTCCGGGGAGTCGCCGCGCGGCCGGGCCCCGCTGCCCGTCGCCGCCGGGGTGGCGGCCCTCTGGGCCGCCGTGACGTCCTGGCTGCCGGTCACCCTGGTGCTCGGCCTGGCCCAGCTCAGCGAGGACGCCGGCTCGCTGACCGGCGCGCTCCGCGCCGGACTGGTCGGCTGGCTGCTCGGCCACGGCGTGCCGCTGGAGACCTCCGCCGGGCCGCTCGGCCTGGCGCCGCTCGCCCTGACCGCCCTGGCCGTCTGGCGGCTCACCCGCGCCGGGGTGCACGTCAGCCGGGCCATCGGCGCCCGGGGCGGCCGCTCTCCCCGGCAGGCGCTCACCGTCGCGGTCGGGGTCGGCATCGGGTACGCGTTGCTCGGTGCCCTCGCCGCGATCGTGGTCGGTGCGGGTGGGCTGCGCGTGTCCCCGGTCCGGGCCGGGCTGACCTTCGCGGTCCTCGGCGGGCTCGCCGCCCTGGTCGGCGCGCTGCGGACCACAGGCGTCTGGGTGCTGCTGGCCCGCCGCACCCCGGCGGCGCTGCGCGACGGGGTGCGCACCGGGCTGGTCGCCGGCCTGCTGCTGCTCGGCGCGGGCGCCGGGGCCGCCGGGCTGGCCGTGGCGACCGGGGGCGGCGACGCCGCCGACATGATCGGGGCGTACCGGACGGGGGTGGCCGGTCAGGCGGGCATCACCCTGGTCAGCCTCGCGTACGCGCCGAACGCCACCGTCTGGTCGGCCAGTTACCTGCTCGGGCCCGGGTTCGCCGTCGGCACCGACACGGCCGTGCGGACCAGCGAGGTCTCCGTGGGCGCGCTGCCGGCCGTACCGTTGCTGGCCGGCCTGCCGCGTGGCCCGGTGGACGGGCTGGGCGCCGGGCTGCTCGCGGTGCCGGTGCTGGCCGCCATGGCGGCCGGCTGGCTGCTGGCCCGCCGGCTGCTGCGGGTCGCGGCCGAGGAGCGCGCGCCGGTCGGGTGGTCGGCGCTGCTGGTCCCGGCGGCGCTCGCCGGCCCGGTCGCCGGTGTCCTGCTCGGCCTGGCCGCGGTGGCCTCCGGCGGTCCGCTGGGCGCCGGCCGGCTGGCCGAGATCGGCCCGTCGCCCTGGCCCGTGGCGGGCGTGTCCACCCTGGTGGTCGCGGTCGGCGCCGTCCTCGGCGCCGCCGCCGGCCGCACCCTGAGCGGCGCTCCCACCGCGCCCCGCCCCACGGCCCCGCCGCCGCGCCGCGCGGAGAGCTGACCGGCGCCGGAGACGGCGGAGGGGGCGGCCGGCGGTGCCGGACGCCCCCTCGTAAAGCCGGTTCAGGAACCGAAGTTGTTCAGGTTGATCGCGGCGCCGGCGATGGCGTTGATGATGCCGATGACCACACCGATGCCGCCGCAGATGAGGGCCGCCTTGGCCTGGCCGGCGTTGTTCGCCTCGCCCGCCTGGACCTTCTTCTGGCCCATGACACCGAGCACGATGCCGGCGATGCCGGCCGGGATGCCGATCAGCGGGCAGCAGAGGCCGAGCACGATCGAGGCGATACCGGCGATCATGCCGATCAGGCCGAGCGTGTTGTTCTGGCCGCCGCCGGTCGGGTAACCGGTGGCCGGGTACTGGGGCGCGGCGCCGTACGGCTGCTGCTGCGCGTACGGGTCCTGGCCGTAGGGCTGGCCCGAGGTCGGCTGGCCGTAGGGCTGGCCCGAGGTCGGCTGGCCGTACTGCGGGGCCTGCGGCGGCTGGGCGTACGGGTCCTGGCCGTACGGCTGGCCCGAGGTGGGCTGCTGGCCGTACTGGGGCGCCTGCGGGGGCTGGGCGTACGGGTCGTACTGCGGGGAGGTCGGATCCTGGTTCGGCTGCTGGCCGTGCGGGTCCTGACCGGGGTAACCGGGCTGCATTGCGGAGCGCTCCTCAAACTGGGGGTCGACGGTCCATGGTCGGTTGTCTGCCGCTCATCATTCCGCCCGGACACCGGGACGCCCGCGGCACACGGGCCCGGGACCAAGGTCACGATGCCGACGCCGGGCCGGGCGTGAGCACGGCACCGGGCGACGGCAGCGTATCGTGCCGACGCCACGAGGGAGATCACCCGAGGCGTGGCCGCCCGAGCGTCGGACACGCCAGCAGGCCCGATAGGGTTGCCGCGTGACCGAGCCCGCGTCCGTCGCCCGCCTCGTCGTCCTCGTCTCCGGCTCCGGCAGCAACCTCCAGGCCCTGCTGGACGCCGCCACCGACCCCGCGTACGGGGCCCGGGTGGTGGCCGTGGGCGCCGACCGCGACGGGATCGCCGGCCTGGACCGGGCCGCCGCGGCCGGCGTGCCGGCCTTCGTGGAGCGACTGAAGGACCACCCGACCCGCGAGGACTGGGACAGGGCGCTCACCGCCCGGGTCGCCGAGCACCGGCCGGACCTGGTGATCAGCGCCGGCTTCCTCAAGCTCGTCGGCCCGCACTTCCTGGCCGCGTTCGGCGACCGCTACCTGAACACGCACAACACCCTGCTGCCGGCGTTCCCCGGCATCCACGGTCCCCGGGACGCGCTGGCGTACGGCGTGAAGGTCACCGGGGCCACCCTGTTCTTCGTCGACGCCGGGATGGACACCGGCCCGATCGTCGCCCAGGTCGCCGTGCCGGTGCTGGACGACGACGACGAGGAGACGCTCACCGAGCGCATCAAGTCCGCCGAGCGGCGCCAGCTCGTCGAGCAGGTCGGTCGGCTGGTCCGTGAAGGTTGGACGATCACCGGCAGAAAGGTCACCGTTCCGTGAGCAGCACTGAGGACATCCGCCGCCCGATCCGGCGGGCGCTGGTCAGCGTCTACGACAAGACCGGCCTGGTCGAGTTGGCCCGGGCCCTGCACGACGCCGGGGTGGAGATCGTCTCGACGGGCAGCACCGCGTCGACGATCTCCGGCGCGGGCGTGCCGGTGACCCCGGTCGAGCAGGTGACCGGTTTCCCGGAGATCCTCGACGGCCGGGTCAAGACCCTGCACCCGAAGATCCACGGTGGACTCCTCGCCGACCTGCGCAAGGACGCGCACGCCGCCCAGCTCGACGAGCACGGCATCGCGGGCATCGACCTGCTGGTCTCCAACCTCTACCCGTTCCAGGCGACGGTCGCCTCCGGCGCGAGCCAGGACGAGTGCGTCGAGCAGATCGACATCGGCGGTCCGGCCATGGTCCGCGCCGCGGCCAAGAACCACGCCTCGGTGGCCGTGGTGACCGACCCGGCGGCGTACCCGGCGCTGCGGGCCGCGCTCGCCGACGGCGGCTTCACCCTGGCCCAGCGGCGGGCGCTCGCGGCCCGCGCGTTCGCCGACATCGCGGACTACGACGTGGCCGTCGCCGAGTGGTTCGCCCGCGAGCTGGCGCCGGCCGGCGACGGCTGGCCCGCGTTCGCCGGGCTGGCGCTGCGCCGGCAGGCGGTGCTGCGCTACGGCGAGAACCCGCACCAGGCGGCCGCCCTCTACGCCGACCCGGCCAGCCCGGCCGGCCTGGCCCAGGCGGAGCAGCTGCACGGCAAGGAGATGTCCTACAACAACTACGTCGACGCCGACGCCGCCTGGCGGGCCGCGAACGACTTCCCCGAGCAGCCGGCGGTGGCGATCATCAAGCACGCCAACCCGTGCGGCATCGCCGTCGGGGCGGACGTGGCCGAGGCGCACCGCCGGGCGCACGCCTGCGACCCGGTGTCCGCGTACGGCGGGGTGATCGCGGTGAACCGGCCGGTGTCGGTCGAGCTGGCCCGGCAGGTCGCGGAGATCTTCACCGAGGTGCTGGTGGCGCCGGGCTTCGACGAGGGCGCCCTGGAGGTCCTCCGGGGGAAGAAGAACATCCGCCTGCTGCGGGCCCCCGCGTTCGACCCGCTGCCGGCCGAGTGGCGGCAGGTCACCGGCGGGGTGCTGGTGCAGCTGCGGGACCGGATCGACGCCGCCGGCGACGACCCGGCGAACTGGACGCTGGCCACCGGCGAGGCGGCCGACGAGGCCACCCTGCGCGACCTGGCGTTCGCGTGGCGGGCGGTCCGCGCGGTGAAGAGCAACGCGATCCTGCTGGCCCGGGAGGGCGCCACCGTCGGCGTCGGGATGGGCCAGGTCAACCGGGTCGACTCGGCGCAGCTCGCGGTGAGCCGGGCCGGCGCCGAGCGCGCCCGCGGCTCGGTCTGCGCCTCGGACGCGTTCTTCCCGTTCGCCGACGGCCCGAAGATCCTCATCGAGGCCGGCGTCCGGGCGATCGTCCAGCCGGGCGGCTCGATCCGCGACGAGGAGACCATCGCCGCCTGCAAGGAGGCCGGGGTGACCATGTACCTCACCGGCACCCGGCACTTCTTCCACTGATCTTCGACCCGGGACGGGGGCGCGGCCGACCGGCCGCGCCCCTGTTTCATGTGATGCCCGTCCCGGTTCCGAGGATGTCACGAGTGGACGGCTGACCAGCCGAAAGGACGAGGGTCGACCGTTGCCGGGTTGTGAAAGTTGTTGCTAGCGTTGTCCCGCAGCAAGCGATCGACCCCTCCCGTTCCCTGCTCGATTCGCTCCCGCCCCGCGGCCGTCACGCCGCCCGCTCGAGCGGCCTCCCGCCTCGGACAGGTTTGCCCATGCGCGCACTCGACCGGTTGAGCACCGTCGTCGTCGCGTTGGCGTTCGTCCTGGCCGGCCTGGGCGCGCCCGCCTGCGCGGAGAGCCACCAGCCCGGCGCGGTGGTCACCGCCGCGCACCTGTCGATCCACCGGGTCGACCACGCCGTCCTTCCACCGGACGGACGGGCCGTCGACACACCGGTCACCCCGCCGGACCGTCCCGCCCTCTCCGGCGACCCCCGGGCCGCCGGCGCGCCCCGCACGCCCGGCCACGCCCCGTCGGAGCTGTGGACGGAGTCCTCCGGCGGGCCCTGCGGCGACCACCGCGCCGGCGTCACCGCCGGTGACGGACCGGACGACGTCCTCCCGGCCGCGCCCCCGCGGGTCGTCGGCACGACCGAGCGCGTGGCCGTCGCGATCCACCGCCGCCAGCCGGCCCTCCCGATGCCGCCGCGCGGCACCCTGGCCACCCGCGGCCCACCGGCTTCCGCCTGACCCTGCCCGCGTCGCCGCCGGACGTGACCCGAGATCCGTCCGGGTTGTTCCGCCGCGCAGGGTCCCGCTCGGACGGTCCGTCCGTCCACCGGTAGGCGCGCTCGCGCGCCGTCCGTCCATGGTCTTCCGTCCCGGGCCGCCGGCCCGGTACCCCCTCGAATCCGGGAGGATTCACATGTCCACACTCCGCTGGCGCAAGCCGGCGACAATCGCGGGCGCGCTGGTGCTGACCGCCGCGCTCGGTGGCGTCGTCGCCACCAACCACGAGGTACAGGAGAAGCTCGGCCTGGCCGACGAGCCCGGCGCCAACATGCCCTGGCACCCCAGGGAGTTCATGGAGATGGCGGCCGGCGAGGAGTCGGAGGAGGCCGGTGAGGAGGCCTTCGAGGCCCGCACCATCGCCGAGCAGTTCGCCCAGGCCCGCTACGCGCCGGGCATCGTCGCGCCTGGTGCGTACGCCAACGCGTTGAGCCAGCTCAACGCGCTGCCGGCGACCAAGGGCACCTGGCGCGAGGTCACGAAGATCAAGTACGACGGCGACGACCCGCGCTACCGCGACTACGCGTCCAACTCCTCGGGCGGCGCCGGCCTGGTCACCGGCCGGATGACGGGCCTCGCCGCGGACAACAACGGGTTCGTGTACGCGGCCGGCGCCGACGGTGGCGTGTGGCGTTCCTCGATCGGCGGCGGGAGCTGGACGCCGATCGCGGACGCGTTGCCCACCCTGTCCAGCGGCGACGTCGTGCTCGCCGCGGACGGCTCGCTCTGGTACGCGACCGGTGAGGGGAACACGGGCGCCACGTCGTTCGTGGGCGCCGGCGTCTACCGGCTGGCCGACCCGCGGACCGGCGCCTTCAAGGCCACTGACCGGGTCGGCGGGTCCGAGTTGGAGAGCACGGTCATCAACAAGCTGCGCTTCTTCGACGGCAAGGTCTGGGCCGCCACCAACCGGGGCCTGTTCTCGCACGCGATGAGCAGCGGGTCCGGGGCCTGGAAGCTGGAGTTCGCGCCGAACCCGAGCTACCTGCCGGGCGGCGCCAACGCCGGTGACGCGAACGCGGCGTACAAGAACATCGTCAACGACGTGGCGGGCGACCCCCGCAACGCGAAGCACGTGGTGGTGGCCTCGGCGTGGCGCTCGGGCGACACGTACAACGGCTTCTACGAGACCGCCGACTACACCGCCGGTGGCTGGGCCAAGGTCAACCCGACCGGTTCCATTCCGGCGGACGACATCGGGTACGTGACCTTCGCCTTCTCCGCCGACGGCGGCAAGCTCTACGCGATCAACCAGTCGCCGAAGCTGCTCAACAAGCCCGCCGGCAACGTGAACAGCTACCTGGACGGCATCTACGTCTCGAACAACGGCAACCCCGCCGGCCCGTGGAGCAAGATCGCCGACTCGGCGAAGCTGGGGAACTCCGGCTCCGCGCTCAAGCAGACGGTGATCGGCAAGGGCTACGGCCCGGGCATCCAGGCCTGGTACAACCAGTTCCTCACGGTGGACCCGGCCGACCCGAACCACGTCTGGGCCGGCCTGGAGGAGGTCTACGAGTCGTACGACGCGGGCGCCAACTGGAAGACCGTGGGCCCGTACTGGAACTTCGGCTTCGCCTGCTGGAACATCTACGACGCGCAGAACAAGTGCAGCAAGACCACCCACTCCGACCAGCACTCGGTGGCGGTCGGCAACGGGTTCGTCTACGTCGGCAACGACGGTGGTGTCTACCGCCGGCCGGTCAACGGCAAGACCGACAAGGCCGGGCACGCCACCGACTGGCAGAGCCTCAACGACGGCACCATCGACGCGCTCCAGTACTACTCGGTGGCGTTGGGCCGGGACCCGGCGAAGGCCGGCACCATCGTCTCCGGCGGTCTCCAGGACAACGGCACCTCCATCCTGCGCCCCGGCGACACTGTGATGGGCTCGCACTTCGGCGGTGACGGCGGCGACTCCCAGGCCGACCCGGCGAACGGCTGCCGGCAGGTCCAGGAGTACACCAACCTGGCCATGCGGGTGACCGAGAACTGCAACGCCAACCCCGGCCCGGGCACCGCGGAGACCTCCACCTCGCGGGACATCCAGCCGTACACCTCGTCGCCGGGCGACGAGCCGGCCCGGTTCATCGCGCCCTTCGCGCCGGACGACCACGACGCGAACGTCTGGGTCGCCGGTGGCCAGCACGTCTGGGTCAACACCAAGGGCTACTCGATCTCCGACGGCAAGGGCTGGACCAACGTGTTCAACCTGGGCGCCGGCCACACCGCCACCTCGGTGGCGGTCTCCGGCGGGACGGCGTACGTCGGCTGGTGCGGCCCGTGCAACAACGCCGGGTTCGCCCGGGGCCTCGCCGTCGGCAAGGTCACCGACCCGTCGAGCTGGCACCAGGTCACCCTGCCGGGTGACTTCCCCAACCGGTTCCTCCAGGGCGTCGGGATCGACCCGGCGAACCCGTCGCACGCCTTCGTCGCGGTGAACGGCTTCTCCCGCCGGTTCACCGAGGGTCCGGGCGCCGGCTACGGCCACGTCTTCGAGACCACCGACGCGGGCGTGACCTGGAAGGACGTCTCGGCGAACCTGCCGGACGTGCCGGCCAGCTCGATCAAGGAGCTGTCCACCGGCGCGCTGGTGCTCGCCACCGACCTGGCCACGTTCTACCGCGCGCCCGGCGCCACCGACTGGCAGCGGCTCGGCGCCGGCCTGCCGCTGACCGTCGGCATGGACGTCGAGTACAACGCGGCCGACAACTCGATCTACGTCGCGACCCATGGCCGCGGCATCTGGGCGTTCGGTCTCGCCCAGCTCTGACCGGCCACCTGTGCGGAGGCCCCGTCCCCCCTTCCTCCGGGGGACGGGGCCTCCGTCGTGCCGGCTCAGGCGCCGGGGCGCACCTCGGCGAAGTGGCAGGCCGAGGGGTGCGGGTCCGCCGCGCGGAGCACCGTGTGCGGCTCCTGGGTGGCGCAGACCTCCTGCGCCTTCCAGCAGCGGGTGCGGAACCGGCAGCCCGAGGGCGGGTCGGCCGGGCTGGGCACGTCGCCGGTCAGCCGGATGATGGTGCGGTCCTCGCGGGCGTCCGGGTCCGGCACCGGCACCGCGGAGAGCAGCGCCTGGGTGTACGGGTGGGTGGCCCGCTCGTAGATCTCCTCCTCGGTGCCGATCTCCACGATCTTGCCGAGGTACATGACGGCGACCCGGTCCGAGATGTGCCGGACCACCGACAGGTCGTGCGCGATGAAGATGTACGACAGCCCGAACTCGTCCTGGAGCTGCTCCAACAGGTTGATCACCTGCGCCTGGATGGAGACGTCCAGGGCGGAGACCGGCTCGTCGCAGACGATGACCTCGGGGCGCAGGGCCAGCGCCCGGGCGATGCCGATGCGCTGCCGCTGGCCGCCGGAGAACTGGTGCGGGTAGCGGTTGACGTGCTCGGGGTTGAGCCCGACCACGTCCAGCAGCTCCTGCACCCGCTGCCGCTTGCTGCCCTTCGGCGCCGCGTCCGAGTGGATCTCGAACGGCTCGCCGATGATGTCGCCGACCGTCATCCGCGGGTTCAGCGAGGTGTACGGGTCCTGCATCACCATCTGCATGTTGCGGCGCAGCCGGCGCAGCTCCGACCCGGACGCCTTGAACAGGTCCCGGCCCTCCAGGGTGGCCCGGCCGGAGGTCGGCGTCTCCAGCCGCATGAGCAGCCGGGCCAGGGTCGACTTGCCGCAGCCGGACTCGCCGACCACGCCGAGCGTCTCGCCGCGGCGCAGCTCGAAACTGACCCCGTCGACCGCCTTCACGGCGCCGATCTGCTTCTGGAACAGCACGCCCCGGCTGATCGGGAAGTGCTTGACCAGGTTGTCGACCGAGAGGATCGTCTCGCCGCGCACCTTGGTCGGGCTAGCGGGCGCTGTCATCACGGACCTCCTGCGCGAAGTGGCACGCGCTGGTCCGGCCGTCGCCGAGGACCAGGTCGTGCGGCACCACGTCCACGCAGACCTGCTGCACGTACGGGCACCGGGGGTGGAACGGGCAGCCGGAGGGGATCCGCATGAGGTTCGGCGGCAACCCCTTGATCGTCGACAGCGCCTGGCCGCGGACGTCCAGGCGCGGGATCGACTCCAGCAGCCCCTTGGTGTACGGGTGGGCCGGCGCCCGGTACAGCGAGCGCACGTCGGCGTGCTCGACGATCCGGCCGGCGTACATGACGGCGATCCGGTCCGCGACGCCGGCGACCACGCCGAGGTCGTGGGTGATCAGGATCATCGCCATGTTCAGGTCGCGGCGCAGGTCGGCCAGCAGGTCCATGATCTGGGCCTGCACGGTGACGTCGAGCGCCGTGGTGGGCTCGTCGGCGATCAGCACCTTCGGGTCCAGGGCGAGCGCCATGGCGATCATGACGCGCTGCCGCATGCCGCCGGAGAACTGGTGCGGGTAGTCGCCGAGCCGTTTCGCCGCGGCCGGGATCTTCACCAGGTCCATCAGCTCGACGGCCCGCCGGCGGGCGTCGGCGCGGGACATCCCCTCCCGCTGGCGCAGCGTCTCGCCGATCTGCCAGCCCACCGGGAAGACCGGGTTCAGCGCGGAGAGCGCGTCCTGGAAGATCATGGCGATCTCCTTGCCGCGCACCTGCCGGCGCTGCTCCTCGGACTGGGTCAGCAGGTCCCGACCCTGGTAGAGGATCTGGCCGGAGCGGACGTGCGCCGGAGGCGTGTCCAGGATGCCCATGATCGCCTGGGCGGTGACCGACTTGCCGGAGCCGGACTCGCCCAGCACGGCCAGGGTCTCGCCCGCGTCGAGGTGGTACGTCACCCCGTTGATGACCTTGGCCACGCCCTCGTGGGTGCGGAACTCGATGTGCAGGTCCCGTACCTCGAGCAGGTGGCCGCCGGGCGGGGTGGGGGAGGCCGGCGTGGGCCGGACCGCGGACTGGGTCACGAGGATCACCGCAGCTTCGGGTCGAAGGCGTCGCGGATCGCGTCGCCCAGCATGATGAAGGCGAGCACGGTCAGCGCGAGGAAGGCCGAGGGGACGATCAGCGGGGTCGCCGATTCCCGCATGTGGATGCGGCCGGTGTCGATGTCCTGGCCCCAGGAGATGGTCGGGGCCTTCAGGCCGATGCCGAGGAAGCTCAGCGTCGCCTCGGCCGCGATGAACGAGCCGAGCGCGATGGTGAGCACCACGATCGCCGGGGCGAGCGCGTTCGGCAGGATGTGCCGCCACATGATCCGGCCGTTGCGGGCGCCGAGCATCCGGGCCGCGGAGACGTAGTCCTGCTCCTTGGCGGTGATCACCGAGGAGCGGATCACCCGGGCCGCGGTGGTCCAGCCGAGCACCGCCAGCACGAAGATCACCGCGAACAGCCGGACGTTGTCGCTGCTGGTGCTCAGCCGCTTGAGCAGCACGATCGCGGCGAGCAGCAGCGGGATGCCGAGCACGATGTCGATCACGCGGGAGAGCACCGCGTCCACCCAGCCGCCGAAGTAGCCGGCGAGCATGCCGACGACCAGCGCGATCACGCCGGTGGCCAGCGCGGCGAGGGCGCCTACGAGCAGCGAGGCCCGGGTGCCGTAGACCGCCCGGGCGTAGACGTCGCAGCCCTGGAAGTCGTACCCGAAGATGGCCCCGCCGGACGGCCCGGCGTGCTGCCGGGAGAGCAGGCAGTCACGCGGGTCGTTGGCGGTGAACAGCGACGGCACGGCGGCCATCGCGGTGAACAGCACGACCAGGCCCAGGCTGATCCAGAAGATGGGGTTGCGGCGCAGGTCCCGCCAGGCGTCGCCGGCCAGGCTGCGTGGCTTCTGCGGCGCGCCGACCTGGTTGGGTGCGCCGGGCTCGCCGGAGACACCCCGCCGCGCGGCCTGGTTCTCGGTCGCCGCGACGGTCTCGAAATCACTCATGCCCGCACCTCGCTCGGCTCGGCGCGGACACGAGTGACCCACACACCGCGTTGATGATTCGTTCGCTGCGCTCACTCATAGCGGATCCTCGGGTCGAGGACGGCGTAGAGCACGTCCACCACCAGGTTGGAGATCAGGTAGACCACGACGAGCACGCTGACGATGCCGACCACCAGTGGGCCGTCCTCGGTGCGGATGCCGCGGAAGAGGTTGAAGCCCACGCCGGGGATGTTGAACACGCCCTCGGTGATGATCGCGCCGCTCATCAGGTTGCCCAGCTCGACGCCGAGGAAGGTGACCACCGGGATGAGCGAGTTGCGCAGCACGTGGACGCTCACGATGCGCCGCTTGACCAGGCCCTTCGACCGGGCGGTCCGCACGTAGTCGGCGCGCAGGTTCTCGGCCACCGAGGTGCGGGTCAGCCGCAGGGCGGTGGCCAGCGACAGCGAGCCGAGCACGATGCCGGGCAGCAGCAGCGCGTAGAAACTCGGCTGGGCCCCGGCGGTGGGCGGGAAGAGCTGCCACTTGACGCCGAGGAAGTACTGGGCGATGGGTGCCAGGACGATGGTCGGGATGCCCAGCACCAGCAGGGTGAGCACCAGCGTCGAGTTGTCGAAGATGCTGGCCCGGCGGATGCCGGCGATCACGCCGGCGGTGACGCCGAAGATGATGGCCACGGCGAGCGCGATGAGCGCCAGTCGCACGGTGACCGGCCAGGCCTGCTGGAGGATGTCGCCGATCTGCCGGCCGGTGAGCGACTGGCCCAGGTCGCCCTGGAGCAGGTTCTTGACGTAGTCGAGGTAGCGGTAGAAGAAGCCGCCCACGCCGGTCTGGTCCAGGTGGTACTTCTGCGTCAGGTATGCCCGCTGGGCTGCCGTCACCGGCCGCTCCCCGGCGAGGGCCTGGATCGGGTCGCCCTGCCCGGCGAACATCAGCGCGTAGACGATCAGCGTGGTCCCGAAGAACGCGAGGACCATCTGCAGGAGGCGCCGCAGGATGAAGCGGAACATGCTTGCAGTCTCTCCGGAAAAGAGCGAAAGGGGCGCAGGATGACATCTCTGGCGTACCGGAAAATGGCGACCGGTGCCCTCCGGCCCCGGCGACCACGTGCTCGGGCCACCCGGATCGCTCCGGGTGGCCCGTGCCGTGGTCAGCTCAGCTGGCCGCCTCGATCTTGACGAGGTTGACCCGCTGGAACAGGTCCATCTGGACGTTCCCGACCTTGCTGGAGTGCCCGTACACGTTCTCGCCGAAGCGGAGCGGGATCACCGGCATGTCCTTGGCCAGGATGTCCTCGGCCTGCTGGTACTTCTTGATCGCCTCGGCCTGGGTGGGCGCGGCCGAGCCCTCCTTGACCAGGCGGTCGAACTCCGGGTTGCTGTAGCCGTAGTAGTTCGACGAACCGTTGGTGCTGTACAGCGGGCCGAGGTAGTCCTCCATGGACGGGTAGTCCATGACCCAGCCCATCCGGAACAGACCCACCGGCTGCTTCTTCTCGACCTTGGTCAGCAGGTCGGCGAACTTCGGCTCGGCCGAGCCGACGCAGTCCACGCCCAGGTTGGCCTTGAGCTGGTTGCAGGTCGCGTCGACCCAGTCCTTGTGACCGCCGTCCCCGTTGTAGGAGATGGTGATCTTCGACGGGCCGCCGGCGGCCTGGTAGAGCTTCTTGGCCTCGGTCGGGTTGAACTGACCCGCGGCACCCGTGGTGTTGTCCCGGTAGCCCGGCAGGACCGGCGAGACGAACGAGCGGGCCGACTGCTGCGAACCCTTGAAGATCGACTTGGTGATCTCGTCACGGTCGATCGCCATCGAGATCGCCTTGCGCACGTCCGGGTTGCTGTAGTCCTTCTCGAAGGTGGGGAAGGCCAGGAACTGGAACGACGACATCGGGCTGGTCTGGTAGTTGTCGCCCAGGTCGGTCGGCGCGGTGCTCAGGTTCTCGGTCGGGATCGTCGGCAGCACGTCGAGGTTGTCCGACTGCAGGTCCGAGTACGCCGCGGTGAGCTGCTGGTAGACCCGGAACTCGACGTCCTTCACCTTGGGCTTCTCGCCCGGGTACGCGTCGTAGCGCTCGACGTCGAGCTTGCTGTCGTGCTGCCAGGTGCCCTTCATCTTGAACGGACCCTGGCCGATCGGCGCCTGCTCGTACGAGTCGTTGAGCACGCCCGGCGCGGAGAACGCGGCCTCCGGCAGCGGGTAGAACGCGGTGTAGCCGAGCATGGACTTGAAGTCGATGTACGGCTCGGCGAGCGTCACCTGGAAGGTCAGGTCGTCCAGCTTCTTCAGGCCGGACATCGCCTTGGCCTTCGGCTTCTCACCCTGCAGGTCCTGGTAGCCCGCGATCTTCTCGAAGAAGTAGCTGGCCCCCTGGCCGTTGGGCGCGTACGCGCCGTAGTTCCAGGCGTTGATGTAGTCGTCGGACGTGACCTTCTCGCCGTTGTGGAAGGTGAACCCGTCCTTGAGCTTGATTGTCCAGACCTTGTTGTTGTCGGACGGCGTCACCGACTGGGCCGCGACCTCGTACGGCTTGTTCTGCGCGTCGTAGTCGACGAGCGGGCTGAACAGACCGGCGAGCACCTGCGAGCCGGACGTCTCGGTGGTGTTGGTCGGGACCAGGTGCTGCGGCTCGGAAATCTGGATGCTGACCGCCGCGTCCTTGCCGCTGCCGCTCGATCCGCTGTTCCCGCCGCTGCCGCAGGCCGCCAGGCCCAGCGTCACCGCGAGCGGGAGGGCGGTCCAGGCGGCGAGTCTACGAACACGCATGAACTCTCCTCATCTCCTCACGCTGCGCAGTCAGGCCCGACGCTGGGTGACTCTGCGCAACGAGCGGTAACGGTAGGTCGCGATGGGGCCTGTCGACAACGGGAGCGTTGCGAACCGGTAACGGATTGTGCCGATGCGGCTTGTCGTCGCCGGCCCGGCCTGCTATGGAGATGTCGCAACAGGTGTGGTCAGCAGGGCGTTTGCCGCCGCCCTGTTGCGCCGTGCAGTACGGTCACGGACTGTTCGGGCGGATTCACCGCGCTGGTCCGTGCCGTCCCCTCCGATGCTCGATGCCCGTCCCGGGCCGTGGCGCGATGCACAGTCGGTGACTCTCAGTGACTAACCCCACGTAACGGTTCGTCACCGTTCACCGTCGTCGGCCGGGCGGGCGCGGGGCGTGAGACGATCCAGTCGTGACGGCGACGATCCTGGACGGCAAGGCGACCGCGGCGGAGATCAAGGACGAGCTGCGGACACGGGTCAAGGCGCTGGCGGAGCGCGGCATCACGCCGGGGCTGGGCACGGTCCTGGTCGGGGAGGACCCCGGTTCCCAGGCGTACGTCAACGGCAAGCACCGCGACTGCGCCGAGGTGGGCATCGCCTCGATCCGCCGGGAGCTGCCCGCCGACGCCACCCAGGAACAGCTCGACGCGGTGCTCACCGAGCTGAACGCCGACCCGGGCTGCCACGGCTACATCGTCCAGCTGCCGCTTCCGGCGCACCTGGACACCCAGCGGGCGCTGGAGCTGATCGACCCGGACAAGGACGCCGACGGCCTGCACCCGGTCAACCTGGGCCGGCTCGTGCTCGGCTACGACGCCCCGCTGCCCTGCACCCCGCGCGGCATCGTCGAGCTGCTCCGCCGGCACGACGTGCCCCTGCGCGGCGCCAAGGTCGCGCTGATCGGCCGGGGCAACACCGTCGGCCGCCCGCTGGGCCTGCTGCTCACCCGGCGCAGCGAGAACGCCACCGTGACGCTCTGCCACACCGGCACCCTCGACCTCGCCGCGCACACCCGCGAGGCCGACATCGTCATCGTCGCGGCCGGCGTGCCGGGCCTGCTCACCGCCGACATGGTCACCCCGGGCGCGACCGTCGTGGACGTCGGCATCACCCGGGTCATCGGGGCCGACGGCAAGGGCCGCTACACCGGCGACGTGGACCCGGAGGTGGCCGGGGTGGCCGGCAAGCTGGTGCCGATGCCGGGCGGCGTCGGCCCGATGACCCGGGCCATGCTGCTGACCAACGTCGTCGAGCGGGCCGAGCGGCAGCACTGAGTCGCCCAGGCACGTCATAACCGTCCGCCCCTGGCCCGATCGGTGCCAGGATGGCTGATACGGTCCGGAAAACCGACTGGTATCAGGGAGTGGGACGACCATGGGTAAGAAGGTCACTGTCGTCGGGGCCGGCTTCTACGGCTCCACCACCGCACAGCGCCTGGCCGAGTACGACGTCTTCGACACCGTCGTGATCACCGACATCGTGGAGGGCAAGCCGGCGGGTCTCGCGCTGGACCTCAACCAGTCGCGCGCCGTCGAGGGCTTCGAGACCAAGGTCGTCGGCGTCACCACCGGCCCGAACGGCGAGGGCTACGAGGCCATCGAGGGCTCGGACGTCGTCGTCATCACCGCCGGCCTGCCCCGCAAGCCGGGCATGAGCCGGATGGACCTGCTGGAGACCAACGCCAAGATCGTCCGCCAGGTCGCCGAGAACGTCGCCAAGTACGCCCCCAACGCCGTCGTCATCGTCGTCTCCAACCCGCTCGACGAGATGACCGCGCTGGCCCAGCTCGCCACCCAGTTCCCGAAGAACCGGGTGCTCGGCCAGGCCGGCATGCTCGACACCGCCCGGTTCACCAACTTCGTGGCCGAGGCGCTGAACGTGCCGGTGAAGTCGGTGAAGACCCTGACCCTGGGCTCGCACGGCGACACCATGGTGCCGGTCCCGTCGAAGAGCACCGTGAACGGCAAGCCGCTGCGTGAGGCCATGCCGGCCGAGCAGATCGAGGAGCTGGTCGTCAAGACCCGCAACGGTGGCGCCGAGGTCGTCGCGCTGCTGAAGACCGGCTCGGCGTACTACGCCCCGTCGGCCGCCGCCGCCCGGATGGCCAAGGCCGTCGCCGAGGACTCCGGTGAGGTCATGCCGGTCTGCGCCTGGGTCGACGGGCAGTACGGCATCTCCGGCGTCTACCTGGGCGTCGAGGCCGAGATCGGCGCCGAGGGCGTCAAGCGGGTCGTCGAGACCGACCTGGACGCCGACGAGCTGGCCGCCCTGAAGGACGCCGCCGAGGCCGTCCGCGCCAAGCAGGCCGACGTAGCCAACATGTGACCCCGAGAACGAACCACCCCGGAGGGGCGGGCCGGCCGACGCCGACCCGCCCCTCCGCACATCCCGCCCCGGCCCCCTCCCGTCCGCCCCGACCCGCCCCCCGGCGCGTTGATCATGAAGTTATTGCCACCCGCCTCGGCGTGTCGTGGCAATACTTCATGATCAACGCGGGTGGGGGTGGGGGTGGGGGGTGAAGGGGTGGCCTAGGTGGGGGGTGGCCAGGGTTTTTGGGGTTAGGGAGTTCGGAGGGTGGTGCGGGTGGTCGCTGCCTGGGTGGGGTTCTCCTCGTGGGCGTAGGCGAGGGCGGGGTCGAGCAGTTGGAGGGTGTGGACCAGGAGGTCGCCCGTCACCAGGAGGCGGTCGTCGCCGTCGTCGACCAGCACGGACTGGTGGCCGGGGGTGTGGCCGGGCGTGCTCAGCACGCGTACCCCTGGGGTGAGGTCGGTGTCGCCGTCGACCACCCGGAGCTGGCCGGCGGCGCGCAACGGCCCCAGGAGCCGGGCCGGCAGCTCGGGGTGGAACAGTTCCAGCGCGGCCAGCTCGGCGCGCTGCACCAGGTGGTCCGCGTTCGGGAAGAGCGGGCCCGCCCAGCCGATGTGGTCGGTGTGCAGGTGGGTGAGCACCACGGTGCGTACGTCCGCCGGGTCGATGCCGGCGGCGGCCAGCTCGGCCGGCAGCCGGCCGGGCACCGGCGCCCAGCCCGCGGCGAGCGCGTCGGCCGGGCCGATCCCGGCGTCGACCAGGGTGACCGGCCCGTCCCCGGTACGCAGCGCGAACGCGCGGAACGGCAGCCACCAGCGGCCGTCCGGGGTGACGCTGTCGGGGTCCCGCCGGTCGGCCTCGCGCCACTGGTCGCCGGTGGCGTCCGGGAACGCCTCGGCGCGCGGCTGGAAGAAGGGACCCGCTCCGTCGACCAGGGCGGTGACCGTGATAGACCCGACCGTGTGAGTCAGCGGCATCCGGGAAGGATGTCACCGCGGCCCGTCCCGGGCGACCCCGTTTTCCCGCGGGGTGAGGCCGGCTGGGGAGCCCCGGTCAGTTTCCAGTACGCTCGTACTGCTTGAGCACGTGTCCCCCGAGAGGAGCGCCGGCCGATGGCGAAGATCAAGGTAAACAACCCGGTCGTGGAGATCGACGGCGACGAGATGACCCGGATCATCTGGAAGCAGATCCGGGAGCAGCTGATCCTGCCGTACCTCGACGTCGACCTGCACTACTACGACCTGTCGATTGAGCACCGCGACGCGACCGACGACCAGGTCACCGTCGACGCCGCGAACGCCATCAAGGAGCACGGCGTCGGCGTCAAGTGCGCCACCATCACCCCGGACGAGGCCCGGGTGGAGGAGTTCGGCCTGAAGAAGATGTGGCGGTCGCCGAACGGCACCATCCGCAACATCCTGGGCGGCGTCGTGTTCCGCGAGCCGATCATCATGTCGAACGTGCCGCGGCTGGTCCCCGGCTGGACCAAGCCGATCGTCATCGGCCGGCACGCGCACGGCGACCAGTACAAGGCCACCGACTTCGTCGTCCCCGGCCCCGGCAAGGTGACCATCACCTACACCCCGGCCGACGGCGGCGCCCCCATGGAGATGGAGGTCGCCAACTTCCCCGGCGGCGGCATCGCCATGGGCATGTACAACTACGACGAGTCGATCCGGGACTTCGCCCGCGCCTCGTTCCGGTACGGCCTGGACCGCAAGTACCCGGTCTACCTGTCGACCAAGAACACCATCCTCAAGGCGTACGACGGCCGGTTCAAGGACCTGTTCGCCGAGGTCTTCGAGAACGAGTTCAAGGCCGAGTTCGACGCCGCCGGCATCACCTACGAGCACCGGCTGATCGACGACATGGTCGCCGCCGCGCTCAAGTGGGAGGGCGGCTACGTCTGGGCCTGCAAGAACTACGACGGTGACGTGCAGTCCGACACCGTCGCGCAGGGCTTCGGCTCGCTGGGCCTGATGACCTCCGTCCTGCTCTCCCCGGACGGCCGTACCGTCGAGGCGGAGGCCGCGCACGGCACCGTCACCCGGCACTACCGGCAGTGGCAGAAGGGCGAGAAGACCTCGACCAACCCGATCGCCTCGATCTACGCCTGGACCCGTGGCCTGGCCCACCGGGGCAAGCTGGACAACACCCCGGCGGTCACCGAGTTCGCCAACACCCTGGAGCAGGTCATCGTGGACACCGTCGAGGGCGGCCAGATGACCAAGGACCTCGCGCTGCTCATCTCGCGGGACGCCCCGTGGCTGACCACCGACGAGTTCATGAACGCGCTGGACGAGAACCTGGCCCGCAAGCTGTCGGCCTGACCGTCACCGTTCGCACCGGAGCCCCGCCGGCCTGGCCGGCGGGGCTCCCTCGTGTCCGCCGCTGGCGTCACCCGGGGCGGGCACGCCTCGTTGAGCAGGGTGGACGTGATGCCAGTCCCGTCCAGGAAGGTTGACCGCGGTCGCCTCGCGGCTTGAGCGCCGATCAGCCAACCTTCCCGGCTGTCGCGCACAGCCAGCCGTCCCTTCCCTCGCGGGGGGCCCTGTCCCGGGCCCCCCGCGCCCTGTTGTGGGGCGGGCGGTCAGGCGGCGCGGAGCAGTTCCGCGGCCCGCTCGGGGGCGATGTCGTTGATGAACACGCCCATCCCCGACTCGGAACCGGCCAGGTACTTCAGCTTGTCCTTGGCCCGCCGGATGCTGAACAGCTGCAGGTGCAGGTGCCCCAGCTCCCGGTCGACGTGCACCGGCGCCTGGTGCCAGGCGGCGATGTACGGCATGGGCATGTCGAACAGCCCGTCGAAGCGGCGCAGCACGTCCAGGTAGAGCGGCCCGAAGGCGTCCCGCTCGGCGTCGTCCAGGGCCGGGATGTCCGGCACCGGGCGGTGCGGCGCCACGTGCACCTCGAACGGCCAGCGGGCCGCCGCCGGGACGTACGCCGTCCAGTGCTCGTTGCTCGCCACCACCCGGTCGCCGGCGGCGCGTTCGGCGGCGAGCACGTCGGCGTAGAGGTTGCCCCCGGTGCGCTCGGCGTGCCGGCGGGCGGCGGCCAGCATGGTCCGGGTGCGCGGCGTGACGAACGGGTACGCGTAGATCTGGCCGTGCGGGTGGTGCAGGGTCACGCCGATCTCCACGCCCCGGTTCTCGAACGGGAAGATCTGCTCGACGCCGGGCAGCTCGCTCAGCGCGGTGGTGCGGTCGGCCAGCGCGTCGAGCACGGTGCGCACCCGGCTGGGTGGAAGGCCGGCGAACGAGGCGTTGTGGTCGTCGGTGAAGCAGACCACCTCGCACTTGCCGCGCCCGGGGCGGACCGGGGTGAACGGGGTGATCTCGGCCGGTTCCTCGGCGACCCGCTGGCTCAGCGACGGGAACCGGTTCTCGAAGACGACCACGTCGTAGTCGGGGGCGGGGATCTCGCTGAGCCGGTCGCCCCGGGAGGGGCAGAGCGGGCACTGGTCGGCCGGGGGGAGGAAGGTCCGGGTCTGCCGGTGCACCGCGACCGCCACCCACTCGTCGGTCAGCGGGTCGTAGCGGAGTTGCGAGGCGTGTGGCGGCGGGGGCAGCTCCCGCCGGTCCGGCTGGTCGCGGACCGCGTCGTCCCGCTCGTCGAAGTAGATCAACTCGCGGCCGTCGGCCAGCTCGATCTGCGTACGCTTCACTCCGCACCCTCCGTGCCCGCCACGATCACCAGCTCGCCCACCCTGTCCTCGAGTACCCGTCGCGCGTCCGGTGCCAACCGGCCGTCGGTGACCAGCACTTCCGCCGCGTCCAGGCCGACGATCGAGGAGATGCCGACCGTGCCCCACTTGGTGTGGTCGGCGAGCACCACGAGCCGGTCGGCGGCCGCCACCAGCGCCCGGTCCGTGTCCGCCTCCATCAGGTTGGGGGTGGTGAAGCCGGCGCGCTCACTGATCCCGTGCACGCCGAGGAAGAGCAGGTCCAGGTGGAGCGCGCCGATCGCGGCCACGGCCAGCGGGCCGACAAGCGCGTCCGAGGGGGTGCGCACCCCGCCGGTGAGCACCACGGTCTGGTCCGGCCGGCCGCCGACGTGCAGGATCTCGGCCACCGGCAGGGAGTTCGTCACCACGGTCAGGCCCGGAACGTCGGTCAGGCGGCGGGCCAGCTCGGCGGTGGTGGTGCCGGCGGAGAGCGCGATGGCCGCCCCGGGGCGCACGAGCTGCGCGGCCCGGGCGGCGATGGCCGCCTTCTCCACGGACTGCCGCACCGACTTGGCCCGGAAACCGGGCTCGTCGGTCGAGCCGGGCCCGGCCAGCGTCGCCCCGCCGTGCACCTTGGCGAGCAGGCCCTGCTCGTGCAGCGTCTCCAGGTCCCGCCGGATCGTCATGTCCGAGACGCCGAACTCGGCGGCCAGCTCGGTGACCCGGACGCCTCCGGCGGCGCGGACCCGTTCCAGGATGACCGCCTGCCGCTGCCGTGCCAGCACCCGCCGTCACCTCCCGACTCCCGACCCCGTCTCCACGCGGTCGAACGCGTTCCAACAAAGACGAACACTACCGCGCAGCAGGGAACAACGGAAGCAGACGCGGAACCGCCGCCGTCCCGGGAGCGGGGCGGCGGCGGCCGGTGGGTCGGTGGTGCGGATCAGGCGGGCTGGAGGCGGGGCTCCACCCAGCCGGTCTCGGTGAGGTGCTCCATCACCCGCTGCACCGCCTCCTCGACGGTCATGTCCGTGGTGTCCACCACCAGGTCCGCGTCGGTCGGCTCCTCGTACGGGTCGTCGATCCCGGTCATCCCGGTGATCAGGCCGGCCCGGGCGCGCGCGTACAGGCCCTTGCGGTCGCGCTGCTCGCAGACCTCCAGCGGGGTGGCCACGTGCACCAGCAGGAAGCCGGCCCCGGCGGCCTGCGCCATCTCCCGGGCGGTGGCCCGGGCGGCCGCGTACGGGGCGATGGGGCAGCAGATGCCGACGCCCCGGTGCCGGGCGATCTCGGCGGCCACCCAGCCGATCCGGCGCACGTTGAGGTCCCGGTCGGCCTTGCTGAAACCCAGCCCGGCCGAGAGCTCCCGGCGCACGACGTCGCCGTCGAGCAGGGTGATCGAGCGGTCGCCACCCTCGCGGAGCACGTCGGCCAGGCCCCGGGCGATTGTCGACTTGCCGGAGCCGGACAAGCCGGTCAGGAAGATCACCAGGCCCCGGTGCCGGCGCGGCGGGCGGGCCCGGGCCAGCTCCTTGGCCACCGCCGGCGGCGTGTGCCACTCGGGCAGCGGGAAGCCCCGGTCCAGCAGGTCGTCGATCTCCTCCTGGCTGAGCGCCAGCCGCCGGTTGCGCGGCGGGATGTCCTCCCGCCACCGCCACTGCCCGTCCCGGTTGTCGTAGGCCAGCTCGCGGGGCACCAGCACCCGAAGGCCGGCCCCGGAGAGCATGCCCTCGGTGGAGAGCAGGTGGGTCACCCCGTACGCGGCCGCGACCCGCGCCCGCAGCAGCGCGTCGCTGATCTCGTCGCGTCGCTTCGCCAGCGGCACCGCCACCAGCGTGGCCGGGGGCATCCGGTCGCGCGCGGCGAACACGCTGCGCACCAGCGCCTCGGCCGGCAGCCCGCCGATCGCCTCCTCGCCCGCCGGGATCAGCACCAGCAGGTGCGCGCCGAGCGTCCGGGCGGCGTGCGCGATCTGCGCGAGCTGCGGCCGGTGCAGCGGACGGTCGGCGAAGACACCCAGCACCCGACCCGGGGGCAGCAGCCCCCGGATCTCGTCCGGGCTGCGCCGCAGCCGCTGGAACGGCCCGTGGCCGCCGTCGCCCAACCGGCGGACCGCCCCGCCCACCCCGACCGTGCCCTCGCGGACCGGCCAGACGTCGGTCACGTCCATGGCCGCCACCGGGGCGCCCTCACCGTCGGTGAGCACCAGCGCCCGGCGCAGCGGGTCGTCCAGCACCAGCCCGCCGGCGAGCGCGGCCGGCACCTGGAGCGTCACCGCCACCGGCCACGGCGTGCCGTCGGCGAGCCGGCCGCGCCGGCCCAGCGAGGCCAGGTCGGCGCGGGTCATGAAGCCCGTCAGCGGGGCGTACGCCCCGGTCAGCAGCAACTCCAGATCGGCCAGCTCAGCGGGCCTCGGCGCGTACGCCGGCGCGTCCCGCAAAACGTCCTCGGGCAGCACCCACCCGTTGCTCATCGAACCCCCAACTCACCGGCCGGCACACAGTTTCTCAGCCCACCGGCGATCGGTCGAGAGCGCCACTCCACCTCGCGGTCACTGGCCGGCAAACCGGCCGACGCGGGGCGGTCTCAGCCGGCGGCGGCGAGCGGGGCCGCGCCGAACGATACGGCGAACCGCTCGCACCAGATCGAGACGCTGGTCAGCCCGCTGAAGTCGGTCCCGGCCGGTATCTCGTACGCCTGGTCGCCGCGGTTTCCCTTGAGCGGGCCGAGCGCCACGTGCCGGCCGTCGTCGAAGACGCGCCACCCGGACGGCCCGGTCCGAACGGGCTGGTCGGTCAGCCAGACCTGAAGATCCGGACCGTTGGAAGTGTCCAGCCCGACCAGTTCCAGCCGGTGCCGGCCGTCGGCGGTGCGGACGATCCGGGCGCCGCCGCGGGTCTCGTGCTCGTGGCTGACGAAGTCACCCCGGCTGACCAGCACCGGACCGGTGGACGCGGGGGCGGCGGACGGCGAGGCGGCGCCGGGCGGGGGCGCCGGCTCGGCCGAGACCGCCGTGAGCTCCTCGTGCACCTCGGTGTCGGTGACCAGCTTCCACGGCTGGAACCAGTACAGGCCGGTGGCCGCGCCGGCGGCGAGGACGGCCACCGCGACCCAGGTCAGCGGCGCGCGTAGCAGGCGGATCGACATGCGTCGAGTCTCCCGTCGCGGCGGCCCGCGGTCACCGGTCCGGCCGCTTACGGAAGCCTTACCGACCCGTCCGGGCGGAATCAGGGGCAACCCCGAGCGTTTCCCGGTACCCGGGGCGGCCCACGCTTTCTACGCTGGGCGTCGTGACACTGCTCGCGACCGAGTCGCTGACCAAGACGTACGGAGGCCGGGTCACCGCGTTGGCCGACCTCACGGTGTCGGTCGAGCCGGGGATCATCGGACTGGTGGGCGCGAACGGCGCCGGCAAGTCCACCCTCATCAAGATCCTCCTGGGCCTGCTCGCCCCGACCAGCGGTCGGGTCTCCGTGCTCGGCCTCGACCCCACCACCGACCCCGCGGCCGTCCGTGCCCGGGTCGGCTACATGCCCGAGCACGACGCCCTCCCGCCCGACCTCTCCGCCGCCGAACTGGTCACCCACCTCGGCCGGATCAGCGGGCTGCCCCGCACGGTGGCCCGGGAGCGGGCCTCCGAGGCGCTGCGCCACGTCGGGCTGCACGAGGAGCGGCACCGGGCCGTCGGTGGCTACTCCACCGGCATGAAGCAGCGGGTGAAGCTCGCCCAGGCGCTGGTGCACGACCCGGACCTGCTGCTGCTCGACGAGCCGACCAACGGCCTCGACCCGGCCGGCCGGGACGCCATGCTCGCCCTGATCCACCGGATCGGCACCGAGTTCGGCATCTCGGTGGTGGTCTGCTCGCACCTGCTCGGGGAGGTGGAGCGGATCTGTGACACCCTGGTCGCCATCGACGGCGGCCGGCTGCTGCGCGCCGACCGCATCTCCGCCATGACCACCGCCACCGACGTGCTCGCCGTCGAGGTGAGCGAGGGCACGGACGAACTGGCCGCCCGGCTCGCGGCGCTCGACCTGCCGGTGACCCGGGAGGGGCGGCTGCTGCTCGTCCCGCTCGCCGACGACGCCACCTACGACCTGATCATCGGCGCGGTCGCCGAGCTGGACCTGCCGCTGCACCGGCTCGACCAGCGGCGGCACCGGGTGGCCGAACTCTTCGCCACGAGGGAGCCCAGCCATGTCTGAGCCGACCGGCGTCATCCACGACATCGGCTACCAGCGCTACACCGGCCCGCGGCTCGGCCGCCGGCACGTGTTCGGCGCGCTCTACCTGCACGGCCTGCGGACCGCGTTCGGGCTGGGCCGCTCCGCCAAGGCGAAGATCTTTCCCTGGCTGGTGATGGGCATCGTGCTGATCGTCGCCGCCGGGCTGACCGCCGTACGCACCCAGACCGGCCAGGTCGTCATGACGTACGCCCAGTTCGCCGACGCGATGAGCTGGCTGGTCATCTTCTTCGTCGCGGTGGTCGGGCCGGAGCTGGTCTCCCGCGACCTGCACAGCGGCGTGCTGCCGCTCTACTTCTCCCGCCCGCTGCCGCGCGGCGACTACGCGCTGGCCAAGCTCGGGTCGCTGGTCACCGCGCTCTGGCTGCTGCTCGGGGCGCCCCAGCTGGTGATGTTCCTGGGCGCCGCGTTCACCACCAAGGACGGGCTGGGCGGGGTCTGGGACGAGCTGCTCGACCTGCTGCCCGGCCTCCTCTACGCGGCGCTCTGGGCGGTGGTCTTCGCCTCGGTCGGGCTGCTCATCGCCTCGCTCACCGGCAAGCGGGCGTTCGCGGCCGGCGGAATCGTGGCCGTGTTCCTGATGACCGCCCCGATCGTCGGCATCCTGTCGATCATGCCGTCCCGCACGGTCAACGAGCTCGCGATGCTCGGCTCGCCCACCGCCCTGATCCACGCCGTCGGCGAGTACACCCTCGGCGACCTGCTCGTTCCCAACGGGCAGAGCGAGGATTATCAGATCGGCGGCTTCGGGCCGGTCTACGTGGCCGTCGCCGCGCTGCTGGTGGCCGGCTGCGTCACCCTGCTGCTGCTGCGATACCGGAAGGTGGCCGCCCGATGACCACGATCAGCGCGGAGCCGGCGGCCCCGGCCACCCCGGCCTCCACCCTCGACCTGGCCGGCGTGTCCCGCTGGTACGGCAACGTGGTGGCGGTCAACGACGTCACCATGCGGCTCGGCCCCGGGGTGACCGGCCT
The DNA here is from genome assembly GCF_024213425.1 of Micromonospora sp. A3M-1-15. Taxonomy (NCBI): domain Bacteria; kingdom Bacillati; phylum Actinomycetota; class Actinomycetes; order Micromonosporales; family Micromonosporaceae; genus Micromonospora; species Micromonospora sp. A3M-1-15. The sequence goes on from NZ_JANAVK010000002.1 coordinate 702,287, forward strand.
GCTCGGCCCGAACGGCGCCGGCAAGACCACCCTGCTGCACATGATGGCCGGCTTCCTCTCCCCGTCCCGGGGCGCGGTCACCCTCGACGGCGCGCCGACCTGGCGCAATCCCGAGGTCTACCGGCGGCTCGGCCTTGTCAGCGAGCGGGAGGCGGTGCACACCTTCCTCAGCGCGTACGAGTTCGTGCTGGCCAGCGCCAAGCTGCACCGGCTGCCCGACCCGGAGGCGGCGGCCCGCCGGGCCATCGCGCTGGTCGAGATGGAATCCGCGCAGGACCGGAAGATCGGCACCTACTCCAAGGGCATGCGGCAGCGCACCCGGGTGGCCGCCGCCCTCGTGCACGACCCGCGGGTGCTGCTGCTCGACGAGCCGTTCAACGGCATGGACCCGCGGCAGCGGCTGCACATGATGGCCCTGCTGCACCGCCTCGGCGACGCGGGCCGGACCATCCTGTTCAGCTCGCACATCCTGGAGGAGGTCGAGCAGGTCTCCGGCACCGTCCAGGTGATGGTCGCCGGCCGGCTGGCCGCCTCCGGCGACTACCGCACCATCCGCCGGTTGATGACCAACCGGCCGCACGTCTTCCTGGTCCGCTCCACCGACGACCGGGCTCTCGCGGTCGCGTTGATGGCCGAGGAGTCGGTGACCGGGGTGGAACTGGGCCGGGACGGGCTGACCGTGCGGGCCGGCGACTACGGGGCCTTCACCCGGGCGCTGCCGAAGATCGCGCTGGCCCGGAGCCTCCGGGTCCGGTCGCTGACGCCCGAGGACGAATCGCTGGAGAGCGTCTTCTCCTACCTGGTGGGGAGCTGACCGGTGAGTGCGAGGAGTGAACGAGCGCAGCGAGTGAGCCCCGCAGTCACGAACGAAAGAGGCTGAGATGTCGACCGTTTCCTGGATCACCGCGCGCGGCCTGTTCGGCCGGCGCCGGTTCCTGCTGCTCCTCCCGCTGCCCGGGCTGCTGCTGGCGCTGGCGATCCTCTCCCGCTCGCTCGGCGTCGACCCGGGCGAGTGGGGGCCCGCGGTGCTGGTCGGGCTCGGCCTGGCCGTGGTGCTGCCGGTCGTCGCGCTGATCGTCGGCACCGGCGTGCTCGGCGCGGAGATCGACGACGGCACGGTGGTGCACATCCTCACCAAGCCGCTGCCGCGCTGGCAGATCGTCCTGCCGAAGCTGGCCGTGGCCGCCGGCGTCACAGCGGTCACCGTCGCCGTGCCGCTCTACGTCGCGGGCGTGCTCGCCCATTCGGTACGCCTCGGCCTGGCGCTCGCCGTCGCCGCGTCGATCGGGGCGCTGGCGTACTGCGCGTTCTTCGTCGCGCTCAGCCTGCTCACCCGGCGGCCGGTGCTGCTCGGCCTCGTCTACGTGCTGATCTGGGAGGGGCTGCTCGGCAACTTCGTGAGCGGCACGAAGGTGCTCTCCATCCAGCAGTACGTGATCGCCCTCGCCGACCGGATCGCGCCGACCGAGCTGCTCGCCACGGACGTGTCGGTGCCGGTCGCCGCGGTGATGAGCGCGCTGATCGCGGTGGGCTTCACCGTCCTCGCGATCGACCGCCTCCGCTCGTTCAGCGTGGCCGGCGAGACCAGCTGACCCGCGGCACCGGGCCCCGCCCGACGCGACCGGCCAGGTCGGTCGGGCGGGGCCCCGTGCGGCAACTCAGAAGGCGCAGGCCACGACGAGTTCGGTGGTGCGGTCGGGCAGCAGGTCGAGCTTGGCGATCCGGCCCGCCGCCCGGACGTCGTCGGCCACCAGCGTGAGCCGGTCGAGCAGGGCGGCCGGCCCGAGCGCCTCGGCCAGCGGCACCTCCGCCTTCATCGACAGCTTCCGCTCCGACTTGGCCCGGCGCACCTGGCCCAGCGCGTCGGCGGCCAGCCGCAGCAGCTCCGGGTCACCCGGCCCCTGCACCGCCCGGCCCACCTCGTACGTGGTCGGCCAGGTCGCCCGGTGCACCGAGCCGTACCGCCACCACGACCAGACCTCCTCGGTGACGAAGGGCAGCACCGGGGCGAAGAGCCGCAACTGCACCGAGAGCGCGGTGGCCAGCGCCGCCCGGGCCGAGTCGGCCCCCGGCCCGGTGCCGTAGGCGCGCTCCTTCACCAACTCGATGTAGTCGTCGCAGAACCGCCAGAAGAACGCCTCCGTGGCGATCAGCGCGGCCGTGTGGTCGTAGTCGTCGAAGGCGGTGGTCGCGGTGGTGACCACGCCGGACAGCTCGGTCAGCATGGCGGTGTCCAGCGGCGCGTTCGCCGGTGCCCGCAGCGCGTCCGCGACGCCCAGCCCGAGGGCGAACTTCGACGCGTTGAGCAGCTTCGTGGCGAGCCGGCGACCCACCTTGATCTGCGCCGGGTCGAAGGCCAGGTCCATGCCGGGCTTGCCGCTGGCGGCCCAGTAGCGGACGGCGTCCGAGCCGTGCTGCTCCACCAGGGCCATCGGGGTGACCACGTTCCCCTTGGACTTGGACATCTTCTTCCGGTCGGGGTCGAGGATCCAGCCGGAGAGCACCGCGTCGCGCCAGGGCAGCACGCCCTGCTCCAGGTGCGCCCGGACCACCGAGTCGAACAGCCAGGTGCGGATGATCTCCTGCCCCTGCGGGCGCAGGTCCATCGGGAAGACCCGCCGGAACAGGTCCTCGTCGGTCTCCCAGCCACCGACGATCTGCGGGGTCAGCGAGGAGGTGGCCCAGGTGTCCAGCACGTCCGGGTCGCCGACGAAGCCGCCCGGCATCCCGCGCTGCCCCTCCTGGTAGCCCGACGGCGGCTCGCTGGACGGGTCGACCGGGAGCATCGACTCGTCCGGCGTGAGAGGCTGGGACCAGTCCGGCTCGCCAGCGTCGTCGAGCCGGTACCACACCGGCACCGGCACGCCGAAGAAGCGCTGCCGACTGACCAGCCAGTCACCGGTCAGGCCGCTCACCCAGTTTTCGTAACGGTGCCGCATGTGCTCCGGCACCCACCGCAGCTCCCGCCCCCGGGCCAGCAGTTCCTCGCGCAGGCCGGGATCCCGGCCGCCGTTGCGCAGGTACCACTGCCGGGTGGACACGATCTCCAGCGGCCGGTCGCCGCGCTCGTAGAACTTGACCGGGTGGGTGATCGGGCGCGGCTCGCCCATCAGGTCACCGGCGTCGCCCAGCAGCTCGACAATCGTCCGCCGGGCGCCGTTCACGGTCTGCCCCGCCAGGGCCGCGTAGGGCTCGGCGGGCACCCCGGCCGGCGGCTCCGGCAGCAGCCGGCCGTCCCGGCCGATCACCACCCGGCTGTCCAGCCGCAGCTCCCGCCACCAGGTCACGTCGGTCAGGTCGCCGAACGTGCAGACCATCGCGATGCCGGTGCCCTTGGCCGGGTCCGCCAGCGGATGCGCCCGCACCGGCACGTCGACCCCGAAGACCGGGCTGCGCACCGACTTGCCCACCAGGTCCGCGTAGCGCTCGTCGTCCGGGTGGCACACCAGCGCCACGCAGGCCGGCAGCAACTCCGGCCGGGTGGTGTCGATCAGCACCTCGCGCCCGCCCGGGCCGTGGAAGCGCAGCCGGTGGTAGGCGCCCGGCCGCTCCCGGTCCTCCAACTCGGCCTGGGCCACCGCCGTGGCGAACCCGACGTCCCAGAGCGTCGGCGCCTCGGCCTGGTACGCCTCGCCCCGCGCCAGGTTGCGCAGGAACGCCCGCTGGCTGGTCGCCCGGGCCACCCGCCCGATCGTGGTGTAGGTCAGCGACCAGTCCACCGACAGCCCGAGCCGCCGCCACAGCGCCTCGAAGACCTTCTCGTCCTCCGCGGTCAGCACCTCGCACAGCTCGATGAAGTTGCGCCGGGAGATCGTCGCCGGGTCCTTCCGGGCCGCCTCGCTCACCGGCGCGGCCGGCGGCTGCCAGTCCGGGTCGTAGGGCAGGGCCGGGTCGGGGCGCACCCCGTAGACGTTCTGCACCCGCCGCTCGGTGGGCAGGCCGTTGTCGTCCCAGCCCATCGGGTAGAAGACCGTCCGGCCGCGCATCCGCTGGAACCGGGCCACCGTGTCGGTGTGGGTGTAGGAGAAGACGTGCCCCATGTGCAGCTCGCCCGATACGGTCGGCGGCGGCGTGTCGATCGCGTACACGTCCTGCCGCTCCTTGCCGCGGTCGAACGCGTACGTCCCGTCCTCCTGCCAGCGGCGCGCCCAGGTCTCCTCGATGCCGTCCAGGGTCGGACGCTCGGGGACGCCGGCGCGGGCCGTCCTCGCCGTATCGGTCATCAGCCGATCGTAGGCAGCCGATCCGTGCCGCTCCACGCCTTTCGCCTCGTGGCGGTATCCGGCGTCACCGGCAGCCGTAGAGATCTTGGAAGGAATCGGCCCCTCCAGGGGCACTATCTCTCCAAGATCTCGGAGGTCGTTCCGGTGGGCGGCGCGGGAGGCTCAGAGGAGGGAGTCGCGCCACTGGCGGTGCAGGGCGGCGTACCGGCCGCCGGCGGCCGCCAGCTCGGCCGGGGGCCCGTCCTCCACGATCCGGCCGCCGTCGAGGACCAGCACCCGGTCGGCGATCTCCACGGTGGAGAGGCGGTGCGCGATCACCAGCGCGGTGCGATCCCGCAGGACGCTGTGCAGCGCCCGCTGCACCAGGCGCTCGGTCGGCACGTCCAGCGACGAGGTGGCCTCGTCGAGGATCAGCACCCGGGGGTCGGCCAGGAACGCCCGGGCGAACGCGACGAGCTGCCGCTGCCCGGCGGAGAGCCGGCCGCCGCGCCGGTGCACGTCGGTCGCGTACCCGTCGGTGAGCGCGGCGATGAAGTCGTGCGCGCCGATGGCCCGGGCGGCGGCCTCCACGGCGGCGTCGTCGGCGTCCGGCCGGCCGAACCGGATGTTCTCCGCGACCGAGCCGCTGAACAGGTGGTTCTCCTGGGTGACCAGCACCACCGCCCGGCGCAGCTCGGCGTCGGCCAGGTCGCGCAGGTCCACCCCGTCCAGGCTGACCGTGCCGGCATCCGGGTCGTGGAACCGGGCCAGCAGCTTGGCGATGGTGGACTTGCCGGCGCCGGTCGGCCCGATCAGCGCGACGGTCTGCCCGGCCGGCACGGTCAGCTCCAGCCCGGACAGGATCGGCGCCTCCGGCCGGTAGCCGAAGTGGACGGAGCGGAACACCACGGCCCCGCGTCCCGGGCCGGCGGGCAGCGGCACGGGCCGCGCCGGCTCGGCCACCGCCGGCCGCTCGTCGAGCACCCCGGCCAGCTTCTCCAGCGCGGCGGTGGCCGACTGCAACGCGTTGTAGAACTGGCTCAGCTCTTCCATGGGCTCGAAGAACCGGCGCAGGTAGAGCAGGAACGCGGCGAGCACCCCGACCTCGGTGCGCCCACCCAGCACCCGCCAGCCGCCGTAGCCGAGCACCGCCGCGGCGGTCAGGTTGCCGATCAGCCGGATGCCCGGCGAGTAGACCGCGATGAGCCGGAACGCGCGCAGGCTGGCCTGCCGGTAATCGTCGTTCACCGCCGCGAAGATGCGCTGGTTGCGGGACTCCCGCCGGTACGCCTGCACCGCCCGGATCCCGCGCAGCGACTCGACGAAGTGCACGATGACCAGCGCCACGGCCTCCCGGGTCCGCCGGTACGCCCCGGCGGAGGCGCGGGCGAACCAGCGGGACAGCGCGAACAGGAACGGGAAGGCGAGCAGGGTGACGGCGGCCAGCGGCAGGTCGAGCCAGAGCAGGATGCCCGCCACCGACAGCACCGACAGGGCGGCCATCACCAGCTTGTCGATCCCGCCGTCGACCAGCTCGGCGATCGAGTCCAGGTCACTGGTCAGCCGGGACACCATCCGGCCCGAGGTGTAGCGCTCGTGGAAGCCGACGTCGAGGTGGAGGAAGTGGCCGTACACCCGCCCGCGGAGGTCGAGCAGGACGGCCTGGCCGATCCGGGCGGCGAGGGCGAGGAAGGCGCGCCGCGTGGCGTACTCGGTGCCGGTGGCGACGACGAACGCGGCGGCGACGGCGACCAGCGGGCCTGGGTCGCCGGCCCGCAGCGGCCCGATGCCCCGGTCGATGCCGAGCATCACCAGGTACGGGCCGGCCATCGCGGCGGCGTTCTGGGCCAGCAGCAGGGACACCGCCAGGCCGAGCCGCGTGCGGTGCGGGCGGAGCAGCTCGCGGAGCAGGGCCCGGCTGCGGGCCCGGAGCCGCGCCACCGCCTCGGGCGACGAGTCCTCGGCCCGGCTGCGGTCGGCGTCTGGGTCGACGGCCCGCCCGCGCCACCGGGCCAGGTCGGGGTCCCCGCGCTGCCGGGCCGGTTCGGGGCCATCGCGCTCACGGGACGGGTCAGGGTCGGGGCCATCGCGCTCGCGGGACGGGTCGGGGTCGGGGTCCCCGCGCTGCCGGGACGGGTCGGCACCGGGGTCGCCGCGCTGCCGGGACGGGTCGAGGTCGGGGTCGCCGCGCTGCCGGGGCACCCGGGGGGCGGCCCCGCTCACGACCGCACCAGGCCGACGCCGTCCGCCCACCGCTCCGGCTCGGCGGAGAGCACCGCCCGGTAGGCCGGCACCTTGGCCAGCAGCTCGGAGTGGGTGCCGACGGCGACGATCCGGCCGCCGTCGAGCAGCGCCACCCGGTCGGCGAGCGCCACGGTGGACGGCCGGTGCACCACGAGCAGCGCGGTGGTGTCCCGCAGGACCCGGCGCAGGGCCGCCTCGACCAGCGCCTCGGTGTGCACGTCGAGCGCGGAGAGCGGGTCGTCGAGCACGAGCAGCGCGGGCCGGCCGAGCACCGCGCGGGCCAGCGCGAGCCGCTGCCGCTGCCCGCCGGACAGGGAGAGCCCCTGCTCGCCCACCCGGGTTGCCAGCCCCCACGGCAGGTCGTGCGCGAACTCGGCCTGGGCCAGCGCGAGCGCGGCCCGGACCTCCTCCTCGCCGGCGTCCGGCCGGCCCAGCGTCAGGTTCTCCCAGACCGACATGGAGAACAGGGTCGGTTCCTCGAAGGCCACCCCGACCAGCCGGCGCAGCGAGCCGAGCCGCAGGTCGCGCAGGTCGTGCCCGTCCAGGGTGATCCGGCCGGCGGTCACCTCGTGCAGCCGGGGGACCAGGGACAGCAGGGTGCTCTTGCCGCAGCCGGTCGCCCCCACCAGGGCCAGCGTCTCGCCCGGCTCGACGGTCAGCTCCACCTCGCGCAGCACCGGCGCCGGGCTGCCGGGGTAGCGGAAGCTCACCCGCTCGAAGCGGAGCCGGCCGCGCACCTCGGCCCGGTCCAGCGCGCGGGCGTGCGGGGCGTCCACGATGGTGGGCGGGGTGTCCAGCACCTCCTGGATCCGGTCGGCGGCCGTCGCCGCCTCCTGCCCGTTCGCGATGATCCAGCCGAGCGACTGCACCGGCCAGATCAGCATGAGCTGGAGGCTGACGAAGGCGACCAGCTCGCCGATGGTGAGCCCGCCCCCGGCCACGGCGGCGGCGCCGGCCACCAGCACCACCCCGAGGGTCAGGTTGGGCACCAGGTCGAACAGCGCGGAGGTGCGGGCCAGCAGCCGGGCCTTGCCGATCCCGGTGTCGTGCAGCCGGCGGGCGCCGGTGGCGAAGCGGGCGGCCAGTTCCGGCCCCCGCCCGTACGCCCGCGTGGTGCGCAGCCCCTGCGCCGTCTCCTCGACCAGCGTGGCGACGTCGCCCTGCTGGTCCTGCATGCGGCGGGACGCCGCGTGGTAGTGCCGGGCGAACCGCCGGCTGATCAGGAACAGCGGGACCGCGCTGGCGGCCACGAGCAGGCCGAGCCAGGGGTGCAGCCGGATCAGCAGCACCACCACGGCGGCGTAGGTGATCAGGTTGAGCACCAGGAAGAGCAGGCCGAAGGAGAGGAACCGGCGGATCACCGAGAGGTCGCTGGTGATCCGGGAGAGCAGTTGGCCGGACTGCCACCGGTCGTGGAAGCCGGCCGGCAGGCGTTGCAGGTGGGCGTAGATGTCGGCCCGGATGGCCGCCTCCATGCCGACCGAGGAGGAGGACTGGGTCCACCGCCGGGTGAAGATCAGCACGGCCTCGGCTAGGCCGAGCAGCAGGGCCAGGGCGCCGAGCCGGAGCAGCCCGGCCACGTCGTGCCGGGCCACCGGCCCGTCCACCACCCGCTGCACCACGAGGGGCACGGCCAGGCTCGCCGCCGTGGCGGCCAGCGCGGCGAGCAGCAGCCAGGCGAACTCCGCCGCGTGCGGGCGCAGGTAGGCACGCAGTCGCCAGAGGTTGTGCAGCGGGTGGGGACGGGCGTCGTGACACGCCGCGGGGTTGCCGTCGCTCTGCGCAGGCACTACCCGACGGTAGCGGCACCGGGCGACAGTTCGGCTGTCAGCTAGCCGTCACCCGTCCCTCATGCCCGAGAAGCCACTTCTTCACGTCCAGCCCCCAGCGGTAGCCGCCGAGCGTGCCGTCGGTGCGCAGCACCCGGTGGCAGGGCACGAAGAGCGCCGCGGCGTTGCGGGCGCAGGCGGCCGCGGCGGCGCGGACCGCGGCCGGCCGCCCGGCCAGCGCGGCGAAACCGGTGTACGTCACCGGGTCGCCCGGCTTGACGTCGCGCAGCACCTCCCAGGCGTGCCCCAGGAAGGCGCCGCCGGTCCGCTGCTCGACCGGGACCGTGTCGATGGCGACCAGGTCCCCGGCCAGGTAGGCGTGCACGGCGGCGGTCACCGGCCCGAGGTCGGCCCGCTCGCGCAGCGCGCCGCGCAGCCCGGGATGGACCAGGGGCACGAGGGACGCCGGGTCGGTGGTGAAGCCGGCGGCGCGTACCGCCCCGTCGGGTCCGGCCAGCACGCTGAGCGGGCCGGCGGGGGTGTCGATGACGGTGCTGTCCAGTGTGGTCATGCCGCTCTCCAGAGTCGGATCACCGCGTACGACCGCCAGGGGCGCCAGCGGTCCGCGTACGCGTTCAGGGTCTTCGGGTCGTCGGGCAGGCCGAGGGCGGCGGCGCCCCGGCGTACGCCCAGGTCGGTGGGGAGGAGGACGTCGGGGTCGCCGAGCGCGCGCATGGCCACGTAGCCCGCGGTCCACGGCCCGACCCCGGGCAGCGCGGCCAGCCGCCGCACCGCCTCCTCGCGGTCCCCGCCCGGAGCCAGGTCCAGCGAGCCGTCGGCCACGGCCCGGGCCACCGCCCGGATCGTCTCCCGCCGGGCCCCCGGCATCCGGAACGCGTCGTCCGCCGCGCCGAGCACCTCCTCGGCACTGGGGAACGCGCGCAACGCCCGCGGGCAGTCGGGCGCGGCCGTCCCGTCGGCCTCGGCGGAGGGTGCGGTGGTGGTGGCCGCCAGGAGGTGGGTGAGGGTGGTCCTGGCCGAGCGGAGGGAGATCTGCTGGGTGGTGATGGCGCGGACGGCCATCTCGAAGCCGTCCACGGCGTGCGGGAGGCGGACGCCGGGTTCGGCCTCCACCGCGGGGGCCAGGGCGGGGTCCGCCGCCAGGATGGCGTCGACCGCGACCGGGTCGGCGTCCAGGTCGAGCAGGCGGCGGCAGCGGGCCACCGCCGGGGCCAGGTCGCGCATGTCGGCCAGGCGCAGGGTGGCGGCCACGTGCCCGTCGGCCGGGGTCAGCGACACCGTGCCGGGCCCGTGCGGCAACCGCAACCCCCGGTGGTACGCCCCGTCGCGCACCTCCTCGACGCCGGGCAGCGCGCGCAGCGCCAGGAAGTCCAGCAGCGCCCCCGTGTGCAACGGCGGCCGGTACGCCAGCCGCAGCGTGATGGTGCCCGCCCCGCCGACCGCCCGCCGCCCGCCCCGGCTGACCCGCAGCTCGGACGGGGTGGCCCCGTACACCTCGCGGACGGTGTCGTTGAACTGCCGGACGCTGCCGAACCCGGCGGCGAACGCCACCTCGGCCAGGCCGAGCCCGGTGGTCTCGATGAGGATGCGCGCGGTCTGCGCGCGCTGCGCGCGGGCGAGCGCCAGCGGCCCCGCGCCCAGTTCGGCCCGGAGCATCCGGTGCAGGTGCCGCTCGGTGTAGCCCAGCCGCGCCGCCAGCCCCGGCACGCCGTCCCGGTCCACCACACCGTCGGCGATCAGCCGCATCGCCCGCCCGACCACGTCGGCCCGGACGTCCCACTGCGGCGAGCCCGGGGCGGCGTCGGGGCGGCAGCGGCGGCAGGCGCGCAGCCCGGCGCCCTGCGCGGCGGCGGCCGACGGGAAGAACCGGACGTTCTGCCGCTTCGGCGTCGTCGCCGGGCAGGACGGCCGGCAGTAGATCCCGGTCGACGTCACGCCGGTGTAGAACCAGCCGTCGAACCGCTGGTCGCGGCTGTCGACGGCCCGGTAGCACCGCTCGAAGTCGAGTTCCATGACACCGATCCTGCCTCGCAGGTCGGGCCCTCGGCTGGCGGGATTCGGACGCGGCCGTGCGCGACCGCTCACCCCCGCCCGCCGGGTGGCCGGGCGGGCGGGGGTGAGCGGGTCAGTCGCGCGGGGTCGGGGAGGGGGTGGGCAAGGGCTCGGGCTCGCCCGGGCCGCCGCTGGGAGAGGGGACCGGGGTGGGTTCGCCCGGCCGGGTCGGGCTGGGCAGGGGGCCGCCGGGCCGGCCCGGTGACGAGGCGCTGGGGGAGGGGGCCGTCGGGTCACCGGGCGGGCTCGGCACGGCCGTCGGCGGGCCGCTCGGCGACGGGACCGCCGTGGGTTCGGCGGGGGACGGGGACACGGCCACGGGGGTCGGCGGTGCCGACGGCGGGGCCGCCGGGCGGGGCGCGTCCCCGCCGCCGGCCGCCATCGCGATCGGCGCGCCGATCAGCGCGGCGGCCACCACGCCCGCCGCGCCGAGCGTCAGCGTGGTGCGCCGGCGGTTCCGGAACCGGCGTTCCGCCGGGGTCAACTGGTCCTGCACTCGGGGTGCCTCCTCGGCCAGGTCGGAGAGGGTGGCGCGGATGAGGTCCTCGAAGGGCGTGGTCACCGCCGTACCTCCAGGATTTCGACGTCCGGCAGCAGTTGGCGCAGCCGGGTCACCGCACGATGGGTCCGGCTGCGTACCGTGCCGACCGTGCAGCCCAGCGCCTCGGCGACCTGGGTCTCGGTGAGGTCCTCGTAGTAGCGCAGGACCAGCACCGTGCGCTGGGCCGGCGGCAGCAGCCGCAGCGCCGCCCGCATCGCCAGGCGTACGTCCGTGCCGCCGCTCGGGTCCGGCTGGACCGTCTCGTCGGCCCCGGTGAGCGCCGTCTCCCGGCGTCGCCCCAGCCGCCGCCACCAGCTCACCTGCTCCCGGTACATGACCGTGCGCAGGTAGCCCTCCGGGTCGGCGTGCCGCAGCGCCCGCCATCTCGGGATGGTCCTGGCCAGCGCCGACTGGAACAGGTCCTCGGCCGCGTGCCGGTCGCCGGTGAGCAGGTAGGCCACCCGCATCAGCGCCGGCGTGCGGCTGGTCACGAACTCGGCCAGCCGGGCCCGGTCGTCCTCGTCCACCCACCCTCCCGCTCGTCGTCGTCACAGATACAGACGCCCCAGCTCAGGCCAGCTATCCCTGGCGTGGCAACGGATTTCGCCGGGGAAAGTGTCGGTAGTGGCCGGTACGGTCCCGCCACCAACTCAAGAAAAGGTGCGGGGCATGGCGAGCGTGGCCGGGCGGGGTGTCCGCTGATGCGGTCGGGGCGGACACGGCTGGACGGTGCGGTGGTGCAGGGCTTCTACGACCGGATGCGTGTGGTGGCGCCGGCCGCCTACGGGGCGATCGAACGGGACCGGGCCGACGACCCGGGGCGCGCCTTTCCCGACACCGCCTGCGGCCGGCTGGTCGGCTCGCTCGACGCGGCCGGGCTGCGCGCGCTCGGCATGTGGGCACACCACTGGTGCATGCGCTTCTACGACGACGACACCCGGGTCGGCCTGCGGCTGGTCCGGGAGCTCGCCGGCCGGGCCGGGCTGGGCTGGACGGTCGACGAGGTCCGCTGGCTGCTCGACCAGTCCTACGCGGCCGCGCCGTCCGCCGCGCACCGGTTCACGTTGCCGCTCGCCGCGGCGGCGGAACTGCCGCCCGGCGCGCTGCCCGAGGGTGTGGCCGCCGAGGCCCCGGCCGACGCCTGGCGCCGGCTACGCGCCGGCTGACTACGCGCCGGCCGACCGACCAGCCGGCCGCGCGCGGGCTGGCCGACGAGCCGACCGCGCGTCGGCTGCCCGACCAGCCGGCCGCGTGCGGGTTGGCCGATCAGTCGGCGGCGCGCCGGCTGGCCGCCCCGCTCGCCGCGCGCGGTCCGGTCCGGGAGCTGGCCGAGCACCATGGCGGCGACCGCCACCGCGAAGCCGGCGAGCTGGGTCGGGCTGAGCGCCTGCCCCAGCACCAGCCAGCCGAGGGTCGCGGCGGTCAGCGGGCTGAGCGCGCCGAGCACCGACACCCGGGTCACCGGCAGGCGGGCCGCACCCCGGAACCACAGCGCGTACGCCAGCGCGGTGCCGACCAGCCCGAGCCAGGCGTACCCGAGCAGGGCCGGACCGTCCGGCGCGGGCGGCGCGCCCTCGACGGCGGCGGCGACCGGCACGATCAGCAGGCCACCGGCGACGAGCTGCCAGCTGGTCGCGGCCAGGGTGCCCACCCCGGGCGGCCGGCCCCAGCGGCGGGTGAGCACCAGGCCGGCGGCCATCGCCGCGGTGCCGGCCAGGCCGGCGGCGACGCCGAGCGGGTCGAGGCCGGCGCCGGGCCGCAGCACCACGAGGGCGACCCCGGCCGGGGCGGCGAGGGCGGCGAGCAGCGCCGGCCGGCCGGGCCGGTCGCGGAGCAGGGCGACGGTGAGCGCGGCGACCAGCAGCGGCTGGGCGGCCCCGAGCACGGCCGCCGTGCCGCCGGGCAGCCGGTACGCGGCGACGAAGAGCAGCGGGAAGAACGCCCCGATGTTGAGCGCGCCGAGCACTGCGGCCCGCCCCCACCAGACGCCGTGCGGCCGCCGGCGGGTCAGCGCGAGCAGCAGCAGGCCGGCCGGCAGGGCGCGGATCGCGCCGGACCAGAGCGGCCGGTCGGCGGGCAGCAGCTCGGCGGTGACGAGGTAGGTGGTGCCCCAGGTGGTCGGGGCGACGGCGGTGAGCGCGGCGTCGGTCCAACGGCGGGTCATGACGGCCTTCTTCCCTCGGCGCTAAGTAGCTTAGAGCTAAGCTAGTCAGTCCCGAGTGAAAACGGAAGTGCGAGGTGCGGCACAATCGACAGCCGTGGCAACGGACGACGTGGACCTGATCGTCGAACAGTGGCGCCGGGAGCGGGCCGGCATGCGGCCCGAGCCGATGGCCGTCTTCGGCCGCATCTACCGGCTGGCCCGGCTGGTCGGCGACCGCCAGGAGAAGGTGTACGCCGGCTGGGGCATCGGCCGGGGCGAGTTCGACGTGCTCGCCGCGCTGCGCCGGTCCGGCCCGCCGTACACCCTCGCGCCGAAGGCGCTCGCGGCCTCGCTGATGCTCACCTCCGGCGGGATGACCGGCCGGCTCGACCGGCTGGAGCGGGCCGGCCTGGTCCGGCGCTCGCCCGACCCGGCCGACCGGCGGGCGCTGCGGGTCAGCCTCACCGACGCCGGTCGCCGGGTGGTCGAGGAGTCGGCCGAGGCCGGGCTGGAGGTGCAGCGGCGGATCCTCGACGCGCTGCCCCCGGCCGACCGGGACCGGCTGGCCGACCTGCTGCGCGACCTGCTCGCCGCGGCCGAGGCGGAGCCGCCGGATCGGGCAGGATGATCTCGATCGTCAACCGACCGGAAGGACGGCCATGCCCGCCACCGAACCCACAATCGTCGCCACCAGCATGGGCTTCTTCAGCCGGCACCGCGGCCCCTGGGACGCCCGGCCCAGCCAGCTCTTCGACCTGATGGCCGATCTGGCGCAGGCCGGCGACGCGCCCCGGGTCTGCTACCTCAACCAGGCGGTCGGCGACCAGCCCACCTCGTTCACCGTGTTCTACGGCGCCTTCGCCGGCACCCGGTTCCGCCCGTCCCACCTGGCGCTCTACCCGATGCCCAACGTCGAGGACATCCGCGCCCACCTGCTCGCGCAGGACATCATCTGGGTCGGCGGCGGCAGCGTGGCCAACCTCTGCGCGGTGTGGCGGGTGCACGGCCTGCCGGACATCCTGCGCGAGTGCTGGGAGGCCGGCGTGGTGCTCGGCGGGGTCTCCGCCGGGTCGATCTGCTGGCACGTCGGCGGCGCCACCGACAGCTACGGCCCGACCCTGCGGCCGTTCACCGAGGGGCTGGGCTGGCTCCCGTACGGCAACGGCGTGCACTACGACAGCGAGGACCAGCGCCGGCCGCTCATGCACCGGCTGGTCGGCGACGGCACGCTGCCGACCAGCCACTGCACCGACGACGGCGTCGGGTTGATCTACCGGGGCACCCGGCTCGCCGAAGCGGTCGCTGACCGGGAGGGCGTGGCCGCGTACGAGCTGGCCCGCGCCGAGGACGGCAGCGTGCGCGAGACCCGGATCGAGCCGCGCCTGCTGGCCGCCTGACCGCGGGGCGCACCGGCAGGCGGTGACGGCCGTCCCAATTCCGGCCCGGGCGGACCTGCCTGCCCGGTGCCGGCGGCGAACCGCGTAAGCTGGCTCGTCGTGAGTCTCACCATCGGCATCGTCGGCCTGCCCAACGTGGGCAAGAGCACCCTGTTCAACGCGCTGACCAAGAACGACGTGCTCGCCGCGAACTACCCGTTCGCCACCATCGAGCCGAACGTCGGCGTGGTCGGGCTCCCCGACGAGCGGCTGGCCAAGCTGGCCGAGATCTTCTCCTCGCAGAAGGTGCTGCCGGCGCCGGTCTCGTTCGTCGACATCGCCGGCCTGGTCCGGGGCGCCTCCAAGGGGCAGGGTCGGGGCAACGCGTTCCTGGCCAACATCCGCGACGCCTCGGCGATCTGCCAGGTGGTGCGGGCCTTCTCCGACCCGAACGTGGTGCACGTCGACGGCAAGGTCTCCCCGGCCGACGACATCGAGACGATCAACACCGAGCTGATCCTGGCCGACATCCAGACGCTGGAGAAGGCGCTGCCCCGGCTCGAGAAGGAGGCCAAGCTCCGCAAGGACCGGGCCGCCGCGGTCGAGGCCGCCAAGAAGGCCGTCGAGGTCCTGGACGGCGGCACCACCCTGTACGCGGGCGCCGCCGCCGCCAAGATCGAGCTGGAGCACCTGCGCGAGCTGCACCTGCTCACCACGAAGCCGTTCCTCTACGTGTTCAACGTCGACGAGGCCGAGCTGGGCAACGCCGAGTTCCTCGACGAGCTGCGCGGCCTGGTCGCGCCCGCCGAGGCGGTCTTCATGGACGCCAAGATCGAGTCCGAGCTGGTGGACCTGCCCGAGGACGAGGCCCGCGAGCTGCTGGAGTCGATCGGGCAGTCCGAGCCGGGGCTGGACCAGCTCGTCCGGGTCGGCTTCCGCACGCTCGGGCTCCAGACGTACCTGACGGCCGGCCCCAAGGAGGCGCGGGCCTGGACCGTCCCGGTCGGCGCGACCGCGCCGGAGGCCGCCGGGGTCATCCACAGCGACTTCCAGCGCGGCTTCATCAAGGCCGAGGTGGTCTCCTACGCCGACCTGGTCGATGCCGGATCGATGGCGGCGGCGAAGGCCGCCGGCAAGGTCCGGATCGAGGGCAAGGAGTACGTCATGCAGGACGGCGACGTGGTGGAGTTCCGCTTCAACGTCTGAATCCCGCCCCCAGGAAGCGTTCGAGGGTGTGGTTCTCCCACTCGGTGGGGTGGGCGCGCAGGTCGGTGAGCATCCGGTTGGTGGACCCGCTGCGCGAGGACTCTCAGGGCCAGTGCGACGTGAAGATCCAGTCGAGGCCGTCCTCCCCGTGGCTGTCGAGGTGTTCGGCGCGATGGAGGCCCGCTCGCACAGCGACCCGCTGGGAGCCCGTGTTCTCGGGCCGGACCCGGGCGATGACGGGATGGCGGGGGCCATGGGCGGTGGCCCAACCGACGACGGCGGTGGCCGCTTCGGTGGCTATCCCATCGCCCCAGGCGGACGGGTCGAGGCGATAGAACAGGTTGAGGACCTCGCGACGCCTCAACGTCATGACCTTGATGCCGCAGAAGCCGAGGCGTCTTCCATCGGCGTGGACGACCCTGTACCCGAAGCCCCAGCGCTGCCAGTGCTCTTCCCACCGCCGGTAGCGGTCCTCCGCCTCGGCGCGGGTGCTCAGCATGTCGGTCGGGTTGTGGGCACAGGCTCGCGGGTCACTGTGGATGGCGTGGATCAGGTCGATGTCGGCGGGAGTGGGGCGGCGCAGTGACAGCCGTGCGGTCACCAACTCCTCGTTGCCGGAACCTCGACTGTCCACGACGGAACTGTACGAGCCGTCGCCGGGAGCGCGGAGTGCCGGTGCCCGAGGTTAGCCTGCTCGCGTGGCTGAATTCACTGCCGCCGATCTGCGCGGCTCCCGGTTCGAGCGCGTCGACCTCAGCGGCGCCCAGCTCCACACCGTCGACCTGTCCGGCGCCCGGTTCCGTGGGGTCGACCTGAGCGGGGTCACCATGCGCGGCGTCGACCTGGTCGGCGTGGACATCCACGGCGAGATTGAGAACCTGACGATCAACGGCGTCGACGTCGGGCCGCTGGTGGAGGCGGAGCTGGACCGGCGCTACCCGGACCGGCCCAGGATGCGCCCGACCGACCCCGCCGGCTTCCGCGAGGCGTGGGACATTCTCGAGCGGCTCTGGGGTGAGACCGTCGAACGGGCCGGTCGGCTGCGACCCGAGCTGCTGCATGAGTCGGTCGACGGTGAGTGGTCGTTCATCGAGACGCTGCGGCACCTCGTCTTCGCCACCGACTCATGGGTGGGGCGGGCCATCCTCGGCGACCCGTCACCGTGGGACCCTCTGGACCTCCCCTGGGACGAGATGCCGGACCTTCCCGGCGTGCCGCGGGACCGGGCCGCCCGACCCTCCCTCGGGGCGGTTCTGGCGCTGCGCCGCGACCGGATGTCCACGGTGCGCCAGGTCATCGAGGGCCTGACCGACGAGTCGCTGGACGGCCACACCGCCCCGGTGGAGGGCCCCGGCTGGCCGGAGCCGCGCAGCTACCCGGTGCGGAAGTGCCTGCTGATCGTCCTCAACGAGGAGTGGGAGCACCGGCTGTACGCCCGACGCGACCTGGCCACGCTGGAGGCCCGCGGGGCGTAGGGGGCGGGCTGACGAGGGTCAGGCCGGGGTCAGGAGGCAGAACTCGTTGCCCTCCGGGTCGGCGAGGACCTTCCACGGGACATCCTGGTCCAGGTCGACGGCGGTGGCGCCGAGCGTGCGCAGTCTGGCCGCCTCGGCCTCCAGGTCGTCGCCCGGATAGGGGCGGACGTCGAGGTGGACGCGGTTCCACCCGATCTTCGGGTCGGGTGTGCGGAGGAACCGCAGATAGGGGCCGATGCCCTTGGCGGAGCGCAGCACCGCGTCGTGGTCGGTCACCTCGTGCAGGGTCCAGTCCATGGCCTCGCCCCAGAAGCGGGCCATGGCCCGCGGATCCGCGCAGTCGACCACGACCGTGGCGATCGGTCCGGTGTCCCGGTAAAGCGGTCGGGGGTCCAGCACGCAGAACTCGTTGCCCTCCGGGTCGGCCATGACCGTCCATGGGACGTCGCCCTGGCCCACGTCGGCGGGTGTCGCGCCGAGATCCTTCAGGCGCGTGACCACCTCCGCCTGGTGGGCCGCCGAGGTGGTGGCGAGGTCGACGTGGACGCGGTTCTTCACCGTCTTGGGTTCCGGGGAGGCGATGAGGTCGAGGCAGACGGCGACGGGGTCGGGGTAGACGAAGCCCTCGGGTTCGAGGTTGGTCACCCCCGGTCCCTCGCTGGAGACCTCCCAGCCGAGCGCCGCCGCCCAGAAAGCGCCCAGCGCGGAGTCGTCCCGAGCCTTCATGTTGATCTGAACAAGCCGCGTTGCCATTCAGGTGATGTTAGGGCCCGTCGAGTCGGCGGTGGTGCCCGGACCGACCTGGAGCGTGATCCAGTAGCGCCGCGCGCGGCCCAGTTCGGTGTCCCGGATGTCCTCGAGGACGCCACCCTGGCGCTCGATCGTCCGGGCCGAGGCGACGTTCCCGTCCGCGCACGTGACCAGCACCCGGTCCAGGCCGAGGCCGCGTGCCTCCTCCAGCATCCGGCCGAGCGCCCAGGTGGCCAGGCCCCGCCGCCGCGCCGACGGCCTGATGCCGTAGCCGATGTGGCCGCCGACCCGCAGCAGGAAGTCGTCGAGTTCGTGCCGCAACGCGATCCCGCCGAGCACGCGGTCGCCCTCGACGATCCACCGGTACGTGCACCGCACCCCGCCCGGATCCGGCGCCCGGTGCGCCTCCTCGGCCATCCGCGCCACCCAGGCGGCGAAGCCGGCGGGGGAGACCACCTCGTCGGCGGGGCGCAGCCCGAAGCCGTCCTCGTGGCGGCCGGGACCCCACTCCTGGTGGGCCGCCAGCCAGGCGGCGTGCAGCCGGACGGTGGGCGCGATCAGTTCGGGCATCCGGCGACGATAGCTCCGATCGGGCCGGCGCCCGACCCCGCCCGAAGGCCGGCGCCCGGGCCGTCCCTCGACTCCGGAGAGACGGCTCGCTCAACCCTCGGTCGGGACGAGGATTCGTTCGTGCAGGGCGTCCCGGCAGCGCAGCAGGCGCACGGTGATCTCGTCGAACAGCGCGGGGTCGGTCCGGCCGCCGCGCCACACGGCCCGCAGCGCGGCCTGGCCCACGGCCAGTTGGGTGGCCGCCCCCTCGACGAGGTTGGCGTACTCCTCGCGGAACGCCGGCCCGGCGGACAACGCCGCCGCGCGGGCCGCGACCAGCGGCGCCCCGGCTCGCGCGAAGATCTCGTCGGCGTCCGCGTCACCCGCGCCGATCCGGGACAGCACGTGCTCCAGCTCGGTCGCCGCCACGGTCATCCGACCGACCGCCACCAACGTCTCCTCGGCCAGCTTCACCACGCCGCGACCCTACCGCCGCCCGGACGCCGAACGTCACCCCGCGCGCAGGGCGTCGTCCACTCCGGTCTCCCGGCGGCCCAGGTGGACGGGATCGCGACCGGACAGCACGTCCACCGCGGCCTTCACGCAGGCGCCGTACTCCCGGGTGGCGCTGACCCGCCACCGGTCCGCGTACCGGCGGGCGGTGTCGTCGCCCACGCCGTTGGCCGCCACACCGAGGTGCCGGCAGAGCGCCACGGCGCGGGGCAGGTGGAAGGACTGGGTGACCACGGTGGCCCGCTCCACGCCGAAGACGCGCCGGGCCCGCGCGCAGGAGTCGTAGGTGTCGAAGCCGGCGTGGTCCAGCACCACCTTCTCCGCCGGCACGCCCCGGTCGACCAGCCAGCGCCGCATCGCGTCGGGCTCGGCGTAGTCGTAGTTCATGTGGTCGCCGGAGACCAGGATGACCCGGACCTTGCCGGCGGCGTAGAGCCGCTGCGCGATCTCCAGCCGGCCGGCGAGGAACGGCGACGGGGTGCCGTCGGCCTCCACCTTGGTGCCCAGGACCAGGGCGACCGGGGCTTCCGGCACGTCGGCCTCGGCGAACAGGTGCCCCTCGGCGCCGCCGCGGACCCACACCACACAGGCCGCGGTGCCGGCGGCCAGCAGCGCCGCGCCGGCGACGACCACCACCAGGGCACGGCGGATCCGGCGTACGGTCGGTCTGCGGCTGGTGCGCCACTCCCTGACCCTTGCGAACAGCCCTCGCATGCGGGCGATTCTGTCAGGCGGCGGCGAGCACCGGGTTCCCCGCGGCAGGAGGAGGACGAGGATGGGGAAGCGGCATCCTGCGCTCGCGCGGCTCGACGTGCTCGTCGGCCGGTGGAGCGTGCAGCCCGAGGTCGAGGGCCTCGGCGCCGGCTGGACGGAGTTCGCCTGGGTGGAGGACGGCCGGTTCCTCCGCCAGTTCAGCGACGCCGAGCCGGTGCCGGAGACGGCGCCGCGGGCCTGGCGGGAGAACAATCCCCTCCCCACCACCCAGCTCATCGGCCTGGACGACGCGGGGGAGGAGTTCACGGTGCTCTACGCCGACGCCCGCGGGGTGCACCGGGTCTACCGGATGACGTTCGGCGACGGCCACTGGCGGATGTGGCGGGCGGCGCCCGGCTTCCACCAGCGGTTCACCGGGACGCTGCGCAAGGACGGCGCCGCGATCGACGGCCGCTGGGAGCGGTCCGAAAACGGGACCGACTGGGCGCTCGACTTCCGGTTGGCCTACCGGCGCTGACCCGGTCCTCGCGGCCCGGGGTCACCGCGCCGCGCGGGCGAGCACGATCAGCTCTCCGTCGTCGCTCGCGCCGGCCGGCTCCCCGGCCCAGCCGCCGAGCACCCGGTCGACGGTGAAACCCGCCCCGGCCAGGGCGGCCCGCAGCTCCGCCTCCGTGCGGAAGCGCAGCGTGCCGGGGCTGCGCACCGCTGTGCCGCCGGGCAGCAGGTAGTGGTGCAGGAAGCCGACCAGGCCGTCGCGGACCTCGGTCAGCTCGGTCCAGCCGTCCACGGTCGTACCGTCGGGCAGGGCGATCCGGCGGCGGGAGTCGGCGGGGTTCCACCGCTCCCAGCGTCGCGCGGCCGGATCGCGTGAGTCGAAGGCCAGCCGGCCGCCGTCGACGAGGACCCGGCGCAGGTGCCGGAGGGTGTCCGCCCACGCGCCGTCCTCCCGGATCTCCTGCGCCACGTGGCTGGTCAGCACTGCCACGTCGTACGCCGCGTCGGGCAGCACGGCGGCGGTGCCGGAGATCCAGGTGACCCGGTCGCCGCCCGGCTTGGCCCGGGCCGCGGCGAGCGAGTCCGGTTCCGGGTCGACGCCGGTGACCCGGTGGCCGGCGGCGGCCAGGGCCACGGTGAGCCGGCCGGTGCCGCAGCCGAGGTCGAGGACGCGGCTCGGCGCCGCCCCGACGAAGCGGAGGAAGAAGTCGTCGTCGCGCCCCCACGCGTTCTCCGCGTCGTAGAGCGCCGCCGACAGGTCGACCGGCACGTCAGGAGATGTGGTGGAGGATGACGTTGTGCACGTGGTGGGCCTTCTGCGCGCCCCGGAACTCCACCTCGTAGGTGTGCGTGCCGACGTGGACGGCGATCGCACCGGTGGAGAAGAACGAGCCGCCCCACGACTTGTTGCTCACCACGCTCACGCTGGTGATCTTCGCGTACGGGATGCTGGTGATGGCGTACCGCTTCCCGACGAAGGAGCGGTCCTGGATGATCACCCGGCGGTCGGTCAGGCCGATGAACCCGGTGCCCGTGCCGATCGCGTCGTAGACCGCGATGATCTGCTCCCCGGGCAGGAGCCCGCTCTGGATCTGCTGGAACTGTTCCCTGCGGTCGTACGTCGGGTCGGCCATGTCCCCGACGGTAGGTGGGGTGCGCCAGTGAACGACGGCAGCCCCGTCCTCGTGGACGGGGCTGCCGGAGTCGTGGGTCAGTGGTCGACGCGCGGGTCGTGGTCGCGGCTGCGGCTGCCGGCCTTGGCCAGGCCGCGGCTGATCAGGTAACCGACGGTCAGCAGGGTGATGTACCACCAGGCCTTGTCGGCGGCGAAGTAGTCGCCCCCGTTGTTCGAGGCGCCGTCGCCGACGGCGTTCGAGGCGATCAGGACGCCGATGACGGAGAGCAGGTAGACGGCCAGCTCGGTGGTCTTCCAGGCCGGCTTGGTCTCCTCGCCGTGCCGGTGCGGGTGCCGGACGTCGCGGTCGACGTGGTCGGTGTGCACGTGGTCGGTTGCCCGGTTCGTGGCCGCGGTGGGCGTCGTCATGGTCAGCTCCTAAAAGGGGTTATCGCACATTCCGTCGTTTTCGGGAACCTTGCGGCTCCCTGTCACGGAAGTCCTACCCATTCGGATTTAGTTGCTAACCGGAAACTTTCAGGAACCTGTCAGGAAACCGCTCAGGGGGCGGTGACCGCGCGGACCGCGTCCTCGATGCGCGCGGCCAGCAGCACCTCACCTTCGGTGAGCGGCTCGCCGTCACCGTGGCCCACCTTGATGTGGGTGCGGTCGGCCCGGCGGCTGATCTCCGGGCGCAGCCGCAGCGCGTCGGCCACCACCGCGACCCGCTCGGTGAGCGCGGCGTGCTGGGTGTCGTCGAGCACGAGCGTGCGTCGGATCTGCTCGCCTTCGCGGGTCCAACCGGACAGCAGGGCGAGGGCGTCGCTGAGGTAGTCGTGCTTCGCCCGGCCGTTGAACAGCACGCGCATCACCGCACCTCCCAGGCGTCGTTGCCGGCTTGTGGCCAAATCGTCGCCATCCCGTGTCCCAGTCGACGCCCTCTAGTCTGTCGTCGCACAGATGGTGTGTCCACGCCCACACTTCCGTGTTCTGCTGACCTGACGGCCGACTCAGCTACCCAAACCGCCGATTGATCTGGCACGCTGGACGCCCGTGCGGACCGAACGGGTTAGCGGGAACGGGCAGGACCGACGGGAGCCCAGAGTGGTCGTCGGCGCCGCGATCATCATGGATGGCAGGGTCCTCGCCTGCGAGCGCTCCGCGCCGCCGGAGGTGGCCGGTCGCTGGGAGTTTCCCGGCGGCAAGGTGGAGCCGGGAGAGATCGAGACCGACGCGCTGGTCCGCGAGTGCGCCGAGGAACTCGGCGTCCGCGTGGAGGTCGGCGACCGGCTCGGCCGCGACGTGCGGATGGCCCACGGCCGTTCCGTCCTCCGGGTGTACCTGGCCCGCCTGCTCCACGGTGACGAACCCAAGGCCCTGGAGCACTCCGAGTTGCGCTGGCTCTCCGCCGCCGAACTCGACGCCGTCCCCTGGCTGCCGGCCGACGTGCCGATCGTCGCCGCGCTGCGCCCGCTGCTCGCCCGCGCCTGAGCGCCGGAAGCGGACGTGGGGGCGGAAACGGGACGGGGGCCGGCGGCATGTGCCGCGGCCCCCGTCATCGTTGTCGGCGTGCTGCTCAGTGCTTCGGCTCGTCCTGCTGCGGGTGGGCGAAGTTCAGGTGCTCCGGCGGCAGCGGGAAGGTCACGTCGTCGCCGAACGGCGACGGCGCGGCGGCCCGGTCGAAGGTCAGTTCGGTCAGCGGCAGCTTGCCGTTGACGTCGACCGCGGGGGCGGTCGGGTGCGGCACCTCGCGGTGCCAGTTGACGCCCTGCTGCGCCTGCCGCTCGGCCACCGCGTCGTGCGAGCCGCCGGCGTGCGAGTGCACCCCGCCGTGGACGGCGCTCGCGGTCACGGCACCGCTCGAATGCCCGCTGGTCACGCTGGTCTGAGGCACCTGACCCCTCCGGAAGATCTTGCTACCAAGCCACACAAGGGGATCGTACCTGCGGTCGACGACCCGCTCCTTCATGGGGATGATCCCGTTGTCAGTGATCTTGATGTGCTCCGGGCAGACCTCGGTGCAGCACTTGGTGATGTTGCAGAATCCGAGACCCATCTCGGACTGCGCGTACTCCTTGCGGTCGGTCTTCGCGTCGAGCGGGTGCATGTCCAGCTCGGCGGCCCGGATGAAGAACCGCGGACCGGAGAACGCCTGCTTGTTCTCCTCGTGGTCGCGGATCACGTGGCAGACGTTCTGGCAGAGGAAGCACTCGATGCACTTGCGGAACTCCTGCGAGCGCTCGACGTCCACCTGCTGCATCCGGTAGTCACCGGGGGCCACGTCGGCCGGCGGCGCGAACGCCGGGGTCTCCCGCGCCTTCTCGTAGTTGAACGAGACGTCGGTGACCAGGTCCCGGATGACCGGGAAGGTGCGCAGCGGCGTGACCGTGACGGTCTCGCCCTCCTCGAACGTCGACATCCGGGTCATGCAGCTCAGCCGGGGCTTGCCGTTGATCTCCATGGAGCAGGAGCCGCACTTGCCGGCCTTGCAGTTCCACCGGCACGCCAGATCCGGCGCATCGGTGGCCTGGAGCCGGTGGATCACGTCGAGGACGACCTCGCCCTCGTTCACCTCGACGGTGTAGTCGCGCAGGTCGCCGCCGTTCTCGTCGCCCCGCCAGATGCGGAAGGGTCGCTTGGTTCCCATCAGTTGCCCGCCTCCTGGGTGAGGGCGTCGAACTCGGCGAGTTCCTCGTCGGTCAGGTACTTGGCCAGCTCGGCCCGGTCGAACAGGGAGATCAGCTCCGCGCGCATCTTCGGCAGCGGCTTCTGGGTCAGCCGGACCGCGTCGCCGTCGAGCGAGCAGACCAGGTTGACCCGCCGCCACTTCGGGTCCATGCCCGGGTAGTCCTCCCGGGTGTGCCCGCCGCGCGACTCCTGCCGCTCCAGCGCGGCCTTCGCGGTGCACTCCGAGACCACCAGCATGTTGCGCAGGTCCAGGGCGAGGTGCCAGCCCGGGTTGTAGCGCCGGCCGCCGGCCGCGCTCACCTTTGCCACCCGCTCGCGCAGCTCGGCCAGCCGGGCCAGCGCGTCGACCAGCTCGCCCTCCCGCCGGATGATGCCGACGAGGTCGCCCATCACCGCCTGGAGGTCCTGCTGGAGGGCGTACGGGCTCTCGCCGGTGTCCCGCTGGAGCGGGGCCAGCGCCGTCTCCACCGCGGCCTCCACCGCCCGCACCGACACCGCCGGGCGCGAGGTGAGCTGGTCGGCGTACGAGGCGGCGTGGCCGCCCGCTCGCTTGCCGAAGACCAGCAGGTCGGACAGCGAGTTGCCGCCGAGCCGGTTGGAGCCGTGCATGCCGCCGGAGACCTCACCGGCCGCGAAGAGCCCGCGCACGGTGCCGTACGCCGCTCCGGAGTCCGGGTCCACCTCGACGCCACCCATCACGTAGTGGCAGGTCGGGCCGACCTCCATGGGCTCCTTGGTGATGTCGACGTCGGCCAGCTCCTTGAACTGGTGGTACATCGAGGGCAGCCGGCGGCGGATCTCCTCGGCCGGCAGCCGGGAGGCGATGTCCAGGTAGACGCCGCCGGCCGGCGTGCCCCGACCCTCCTTGACCTCACTGTTGATGGCGCGGGCGACCTCGTCGCGGGGCAGCAGCTCCGGCGGGCGCCGGTTGTTGTCCGGGTCCTTGTACCAGCGGTCCGCCTCGGCCTCGTTGTCCGCGTACTGCTTGCGGAACACGTCGGGGACGTAGTCGAACATGAACCGCTTGCCCTCGGAGTTCTTCAGCACCCCGCCGTCGCCGCGGACCGACTCGGTGACCAGGATGCCCTTCACCGAGGGCGGCCAGACCATGCCGGTCGGGTGGAACTGGAGGAACTCCATGTTGATGAGGGTCGCCCCGGAGCGCAGCGCGAGGGCGTGACCGTCCCCGGTGTACTCCCAGGAGTTCGAGGTGACCTTGTAGGAGCGGCCGACGCCGCCGGTCGCGAGGACCACGGCCGGGGCCTCGAAGAGGATGAACTCGCCGGACTCGCGGTAGTAGCCGAACGCGCCGGCGACGCGGTCGCCGTCGAGCAGCAGCTCGGTGATGGTGGTCTCGGAGAAGACCCGGATGCGGGCCTCGTAGTCGCCGAACTCCCGCTTGTCCTCCTGCTGGAGCGAGACGATCTTCTGCTGGAGGGTGCGGATCAGCTCCAGGCCGGTCCGGTCGCCGACGTGCGCCAGCCGCGGGTACTCGTGGCCGCCGAAGTTGCGCTGGGAGATCTTCCCGTCCTTGGTGCGGTCGAAGAGCGCCCCGTACGTCTCCAGCTCCCAGATCCGCTGCGGCGACTCCTTCGCGTGCAGCTCGGCCATCCGGAAGTTGTTGAGGAACTTGCCGCCGCGCATGGTGTCCCGGAAGTGCACCTGCCAGTTGTCCCGGGAGTTCACGTTGCCCATGGCGGCCGCGGCGCCACCCTCGGCCATCACGGTGTGGGCCTTGCCGAACAGCGACTTCGAGATGATCGCGGTCTTCTTGCCGGCGAGCCGGGCCTCGATCGCCGCGCGCAGGCCGGCGCCGCCGGCCCCGATCACGACGACGTCGTAGTGGTGTCGTTCGATTCGCGTCTCAGTCATGTCCAGGCTCTCAGTTGATGAACCGCAGGTCGTTGAACCAGCCGGCCGCCACCGCCATGACGTAGAAGTCGGTCAGGGCCAGGGTGCCGAGGGTGATCCAGGCGAGCTGCATGTGCCGGACGTTCAGCCAGGACACGCCGGTCCAGGCCCGGTAGCGCAGCGGGTGCTTGGAGAAGTGCTTGAGCCGCCCGCCGATGATGTGCCGGCAGGAGTGGCAGGAGATCGTGTACGCCCAGAGCATCACCACGTTGACCAGCAGGACGATGTTCCCCAGGCCGAAGCCGAAGCCCTTGGGCGAGTGGAACGCGTAGATGGCGTCGTAGGTGTTGATCAGCGAGATGATCGCGGCGGCGTAGAAGAAGTAGCGGTGCAGGTTCTGGCCGAGCAGCGGGAACCGGGTCTCCCCGCCGTACGCCTGGTGCCCGTCCGGCACGGCGCAGGCCGGCGGCGACAGCCAGAACGACCGGTAGTACGCCTTGCGGTAGTAGTAGCAGGTGAGCCGGAACAGCAGCAGGAACGGCAGGGTCAGCGCCGCGTCCGGGATGATCCACCAGCCCGGCAGGAAGCTGCCGAAGTGCGAGGAGCCCTCGACGCACCGCTCGGTGACGCAGGGGGAGTAGAACGGCGTCAGGTAGTGGTACTGGTCCACCCAGTACCACTTGTGCATGAAGACCCGGACCGTCGCGTAGATGACCCAGGCGCTGAGCCCGACGACGGTGATCAGTGGCGCGAACCACCAGCGGTCGGTTCGCAACGTCTTGGCCGCTATCGCGGCGCGTGCCCGCGCCCCTCGCGGCCTCGTTGCCGTTGATGTCATTCAGTCGTCTCCCTGACGGCGCCCTCGCGGGGCGGCGGATCAGCTTCCGTACCGGTCAGCGGACCGGCGAGACCGCGTCCACTGCCACGTCTTGCGCACGCGCAGGCCGCACCGGCGAACCGGCGCAACTAAGTGACACACGTTACGCCGATCTTCGCGGCCCGGCCGCGCAACGCAGTGTCCCGTGTGTCCGGGAGGTTGGAAAGACCCGAACCAAGATCAATATCTTGGGCCGTCAGCCGGAGGCGCCGCCGGTGAAGTTCCAGGACGCCAGCCGCAGCGCCGGAGCCTCCCACCAGGAGCCGTCCATCCGGTCCGGTTGGCGGACCGGCGCCCGCCCGAGGCCGAGCACCCGGCCCGGACCCAACGCCCGTGGGTATGACGCGGTGAACCGGAAATCCCGCACCGCCCGGGTGGGCACCCCGTCCTCCACCAGCCAGACGCCGTTGCGGGTCAGCCCCGTGACGACCAGTTGCTTCGGATCGAGCACCCGGGTGTACCAGAAATCGCTTACCAGCAGGCCCCGTGCCATCCCGGCGACCAGCGCGGCGGTGTCCGGGTCGGCCACCGCGCCGGTCACCCCGGCGCTGAGCTGCCCGGCAACCACCTCCGTCGGGGCGCCGGTCGGCAGCAGGCGGAGGTTGTGCGGGAGCGGGCCGAAGGTCGACGCGCCGACCATCCCGTGCCCGGTGGACCCGGTGCCCGCCTCGGCGCCGCTGCGCCGGTCGTGCGCCACCGCCCGGGTGGTGCCCGCCTCGACCAGCGGCAGCGCCCGCCGGGGCGTGCCCTCCAGGTCGTACGGCAGGCCGGAGGCGTGCAGCGGGTCGTCCAGCAGGGTCACCGCCGGGTCGAACTGGGCGGTGCCCGGCTGGGCGAAGGACTGCCGCTCGGCGTACCGCTTGCCGTTGAAGCCGTACCAGGCGAGGTTCTGCAGGAGGTCGGCCACGGCGGCGGGTTCGAGCACCACCTCGTAGCGGCCCGGCGGCAGTTCGACCGGGTCGGCGGCAGCCCGCGCCTTCGCCGCCGCCCGCGCGCCCAGGGCCCCGCCGTCGAGGTCGGCGAGACGGTCGGCGCACTGCCGGGCCACCCCGTCGGCGCCGCCCGTCCGGGCGATGCCGTCCATGGCGGCCTCGGCCGCCCGCCCCACCGCGGAGTGCCCGGCCGAGTTGGCGAACGCCCCCGACCGGTGCGCCGTCCGGCAGTAGCCGGCCGCCTCCAGCCCGTCGACCGCGTCCACGAAGGCGCGTACCCGGGCGGCGCGCTCGTCGGGCGAGGCGGCCGCGGTGGCCTCGTCGACGCCCGCGCCGGACGGGACCGGCGCGGGCGGGGTGAGCCCCGGCCAGGCCGGGTCGGGCGGGCAGAGCCGCGCCGCGGCCAGGGTCCGCTCCACCAGCGCGGCCAGCCCGTCGGGGTCGACCAGGCTGCCGCTGCCCGCGGCCGTCCGGCCGTCGGCGTGCAGCCGGAGCCGGACCGTGGTGCCCGACTCGGCGACGTTCTGGTGGATGAAGGAGTTGGCGAAGCGGGTCAGCGCCAGGTCGGCCCGGGTCACCACCACCTCGGCCTCGGCGCCCGGCCCGGCCAGCCGCTGGACCAGCTCCACCACCCGGCCGGCAAGGTCCACCTCGGTCATGCCCGCACCCCCACCCGGACGTTGCGGAATCGGGCCGGTGCGGCCGGATGGCCGGTGTGCCCGGTCTGGCCGGGCTGCCCCTTGCCGCAGTTCGGCGTGCCCCACGGCACGATCTCCGACGAGAGCATGTCCATCGAGCGCCAGAACACCGGCCCGATCCCGGTGTAGGTGGGGTTGCGCAGCAGCCGCCCCCGCCGGCCCTTCTTCACCTCCCAGCCGACCTCGCAGCCGAACTGGAAGTTGAGCCGCTTGTCGTCGATGGACCAGGACCGGTTGATGTCCATCAGCACCCCGTCGTCGGTGGCGGCGATGATCTCGTCGAGCGTGTGCGGGCCCGGTTCCAGACCCACGTTGGTCATCCGCACCATGGGCAGCCGGGCCCAGCCGTCCGCCCGTACGCTGCCGCCGTAGTCGAGGCCCGCGACGGCGGCCGAGTCACGGCCGGCGAGCACCCCTACCCAGCGCCCCTCGCGGACCGCGTCCCGCCGGGCCGCCGGGGAGCCCTCGTCGTCGAAGCCGAAGCTGCCCAGCGCGCCGGGGATCGTCGGGTCGATGGTGACGTTCATCAGCTCCGAGCCGTACTGCAGCGTGCCGAGCCGGCTCAGGTCCAGCCAGGACGTGCCGGCGAAGGCGGCCTCCCAGCCGAGGATCCGGTCCAGCTCGATGGCGTGCCCGACCGACTCGTGGATCTGGAGGGCGAGCTGCTCGCCGCCGAGGATCAGGTCGGTCTCGCCGGACGGGCACTCCGGGGCGGTGAGCAGCTCCCGGGACTCCTCGGCGATCCGGGCGGCGTGCGCGGCCAGGTCGAGCGAGGTGACCAGCTCCCAGCCGGTGGTGCCGTACTGCCCGCGGTAGCTCGGATAGGAGCGGCGCTGGGTCTCGCCGTCGCCGATCGAGGTGGCCGAGATGCCGCCGCCGCACTCCCGGATGCGCTGGTCGATGCGGTGCCCCTCGCTGGAGACGAACCACTTGGTGGTGTCCCAGATCTGGTAGAGCCCCTCCGCCAGGTCGGCGCCGTGCTCCCGCATCGTGGCGGTGGCGCGTACCAGCAGGTCGCCCTTGTCGGTGAGCGGCACGCCGAGCGGGTCGACGTCGCAGGCCGAGGCCCAGCTCGCCACCGTCGCCTCGACCGCGACCAGGTCGATCGGCGGGCCGGGGACCCGCGCGCTCGCGGTGGCGATCGCCGCGGCGCGCCGGCCGGCGTCGCGCGCCGCGGCGTCCGACAGCTCGGGTACGGCGTGGAAGCCCCAGCTCGACCCGACCAGGGCGCGGACGCCCAGCCCGATGCTCTCGTCCTGGGTCAGCTCCTCGATGTCCCCGTTGCGGGCCGACATCGACTCGTAGCGGCGGTGCATCACCCGCGCGTCCGCGTAGCGGGCTCCCGCGTCGAGGGCGGCCTGGACGGCGGCGGTCGCCGCGTCGAATCCCGTCATGCGCCCGACCCTAGGCGACCGGGCGGACATCCGTCAGGGGACGAGATCCTCCGGCCGGATCGTCGCCCGGACGGGCTCGGCCAGCTCCAGCACCGCGCCGGGCTTGGTCACCGACTCCTCGCGGTAGTGCCGGCCGTGCCGCCGGTAGAGGTGCAGCGTGCCGGTCTCCTGCTCGACCAGCAGGTACCACTCGATGTCGGCCGCGGCGTAGTAGTGCATCTTGAGCACCTTGTCGGTGGCCGCGTTGCTCGGGGAGATGACCTCGCAGACCAGCCGGACGTCGTCGGCCTCGATCACCGGCCGGTCGAAGTCGATCGCCTCGGTGACGACCAGGTCCGGGACGGGGATCCGCCCCGGCTTGAGGCGGACATTCACCCCCTCCAGCAACTCCAGGCCGACCTCGCGTGCCGCCACTTCGAGGATGTTGCCGAGGTTGCGCTGGATGCGCTGGTGTCGCGGGGTGGGCGCCGGCGTCACGTGGAGACTCCCGTCGAAGAGTTCGACGCGCTGTTGCGTCTCGCCCCGGGCGAGGTACTCCTCCTCGGTCCACGGGCCGTCGTGGTCGAACACCGCCGCGGTCATGGTCACCTCCACCTCGTGCCGGCGGAAATCCTCCGGTGGTCGCGCGGTCCATCGTCGCACTTGACGTGCGATGAGCGAGTCATCACGGCGAGTCATGACGCGCGGACGCGCAGGTGAGGGCTGTTCAGGTCGGAAACCTAGTCGTTACGCTCAGGCCGCTGACAGGCCGCCGCTTGTAGCTTATTTTCGCCTCCAGGAGTTTCCTGTAGGTTCTCTTCACCACTGAGGGAGGCGGTCATGGGCAGGTCGGAGTCGGTGCCGTCCGGGGAGCCGGACCGTCCCGAGGTGCCGGAGCAGCGCTCCGGCGAGGGGCCGTACCTCCAGGTCCGGGACCTGAAGGTGCGGTTCGACACCGAGGACGGCGTGGTCAGGGCCGTCGACGGGGTGTCGTTCGCCGTGGAGCGGGGTCGCACGCTGGGCATCGTGGGGGAGTCGGGGTCGGGGAAGAGCGTCACGTCGCTGGCGATCCTGGGTCTGCACAACGCGAAGCGGGCGGCCATCACCGGGGAGATCTCGGTGGGTGGGCGTCAGCTGGTGGGGCTGCCGGAGGAGGAGGTGCGGCGGCTGCGGGGCCGGGACATGGCAATGATCTTCCAGGACCCGCTGTCGGCGCTGCACCCCTACTACACGGTGGGCAAGCAGATCGCGGAGGCGTACCGGGTGCATCATCCGCGGGCCGGGAAGCGCGAGGCCCGCACCCGCGCGGTGGACATGCTGGGCCGGGTCGGCATCCCGCAGCCGGCGAAGCGGTTCGATCAGTATCCGCACGAGTTCTCCGGGGGTATGCGGCAGCGGGCGATGATCGCGATGGCGCTGGTGAACGATCCGGATCTGTTGATCGCCGATGAGCCGACCACGGCGTTGGACGTGACGGTGCAGGCGCAGATCCTGGATCTGCTCAGTGATCTGCAGGAGGAGTTCCGGTCGGCGATCATCCTGATCACCCACGACCTGGGTGTGGTGTCGCAGATGGCCGACGACGTGCTGGTGATGTACGGGGGTCGGGCGGTCGAGCACGGGAGTGTGGAGCAGGTGTTGCGGCGGCCGCAGCATCCGTACACGTGGGGATTGTTGTCGAGTGTGCCGTCGTTGCACGGTGACGCGGACGCGGATCTGGTGCCGATCAAGGGCAATCCGCCGTCGTTGATTAATCTGCCGTCGGGGTGCGCGTTTCATCCCCGCTGCCGGTACGCCGGCCGCAACGGCGACCGCTCCCGCACCGAGGTGCCCGACCTGCTTCCGGCCACCGAGCGCGGGCACCTGGTCGCCTGCCACCTGCCGGCCGAGGAGCGCACCCGGCTCTACCAGCAGGACATCGCCCAGGTGGGAGTGGCCCGATGAGCACCGAGACCGAGCCGCTGCTGCGCGTGCGGGGGCTGACCAAGCACTTCCCGGTGCGCGAGGGCTTCCGCGGCAAGGGCGCCGTCCGGGCGGTCGACGGCCTGGACTTCGAGGTCCGCCCCGGCGAGACGCTGGGCCTGGTGGGGGAGTCCGGCTGTGGGAAGACCACGACGGGTCGGATGCTGGTGCGGCTGCTGGAGCCGACCGCCGGCACCATCGAGTTCGCCGGGCGGGACATCACCCACGCCCGCCGGGGTGCGTTGCGGCCGTTGCGGCAGGACCTGCAGATCATCTTCCAGGACCCCTACGCCTCGCTGAACCCCCGGCACACCGTCGGCCGGATCGTGGCCATGCCGTTGCAGGTCAACGGCATCAACCCGCCCGGCGGGATCAAGAAACGCGTGCAGGAACTGCTGGAGCTGGTCGGGTTGAACCCGGAGCACTACAACCGCTACCCGCACGAGTTCTCCGGCGGGCAGCGCCAGCGCATCGGCATCGCCCGCGCCCTGGCGCTGCGGCCGAAGCTGATCGTCGCCGACGAACCCGTGAGCGCCCTCGACGTCTCCATCCAGGCCCAGGTCATCAACCTGCTGCGCGACCTGCAACGCGACCTCGACCTGGCCTTCGTCTTCATCGCCCACGACCTGGCCGTGGTGCGGCACTTCTGCCACCGCGTCGCCGTCATGTACCTCGGCACAATCGTCGAGATCGGCGACCGCGACGACATCTACCAACGGCCCCAGCACCCCTACACCCGGGCCCTGCTCTCGGCCATCCCCGACGTCACGGCCCTCGGGCCGGCCGGGCGGATCCGCCTCGCCGGGGACGTGCCCACCCCGCTCAACCCGCCGTCGGGCTGCCGCTTCCGCACCCGCTGCTGGAAAGCCCAGGAACGCTGCGCCACCGAAGAACCCGCCCTGGTCAGCCGGGACGGCGGCAACCAGGCCACCGCCTGCCACTACCCGGAGAGCGGGCCGATCGGCGTCGTCACCGGCGAACGCGTGGAGGTGCCGTGAGCGCGAGGAGTGAGCCGGTGTTGCGAGCCCCGCAGTCGCGAACCGAGGAGTTGCCGCAATGAGCCTGTCCCCCGTCGAGGGCGCGGCGCGGGCCGAGATGGAGCCGGCCGCCGACCCCGTGAAGCCCGACGAGCAGGGCATCGTCGGCCGGTCGCCCGGCCAGCTCGCCTGGGCCCGGCTCCGCCGGGACCGCACGGCCATGGTCAGCGGCGTCGTGCTGGTCCTCTTCGTCGTGCTGGCGCTCGCCGCGCCGCTGATCTCCAAGCTCTACGGCGTCGGCCCGAACGAGCAGTTCCAGCAGCTCCTGGACGGCAACGGCATGCCGTTGGGCTACGTCGGCGGGATCACCGGCGACCACTGGTTCGGGCTGGAGCCGCGCCTCGGCCGGGACATCTTCATCCGCATGATCTACGGCATGCGGACGTCGCTGTTCATCGCGTTCGCGGCCGCACTGGTGACCACCGCGATCGGGGTGGCGGCCGGCATCCTCGCCGGCTTCCTCGGCGGGATCGTCGACACGGTGATCAGCTGGATCACCGACGTGGCGCTGGCCCTGCCCTTCCTCATCTTCGCCCTCGCCGTGGTGCCCACCGTGGGGCTGCGCTTCTACGGCCCGCGGGAGGAGGTGCCGCCGGCGTTCCAGGTGGCCGTGCTCATCGGCATCTTCGCCGCGTTCGGCTGGACGAGCACCGCCCGGCTGGTCCGGGGCCAGGTGATCTCGCTGCGTGAACGGGAGTTCGTGGAGGCGGCGAGGGCCAGCGGCGCCGGACTGGGACACATGCTGTTCCGGCAGCTCCTGCCCAACCTTTGGGCGCCGATCCTGGTGGCGTTCTCGCTCGCCGTGCCGTCGTACATCACCGGTGAGGCGGCGCTGTCCTTCCTCGGCATCGGCATCCTCGAACCCACCGCCGACTTCGGCCGGATGATCTTCCAGAGCATCCCGTACCTGCAGACCGACCCGGCGTACGTGTTCTTCCCCGGCGTCACGATCTTCATCCTCGTGCTCGCCTTCAACCTGCTCGGCGATGCGCTGCGTGACGCGCTCGACCCGAAGTCGTCCCGGTAGGGGTGGAGCCTCATGACCCGATTCCTGGTACGCCGGCTGCTCACCGCGGTCCTCACCCTCTTCGCGGTGAGCGTGCTCAGCTTCCTGATGTTCTTCGGCCTGCCCCGCGATCCGGTCAGCGGCATGTGCCCGAAGAACTGCAACGCCGAACGGTTGGAGCGGGTCCGCGAGGAACTGGGCCTGCGTGACCCGCTGCCCGAGCAGTACGCCAACTACATGAAGGGCATCGTCACCGGGCGGGACCTGGGCAGCTCCCAGGGCGGCCGGTGCGACGCCCCCTGCCTCGGCTACTCCTACGTCAACAGCGAGGCGGTCACCGACACCCTGACCCGGGTGCTCCCCGTGACCCTGAGCATCGTCATCCCGGCGGCGGTGCTCTGGCTGGTGCTCGGCGTCGGGCTCGGCATGGTCTCGGCGCTGCGACGGGGCACCCTGCTGGACCGGCTGGCCATCGGCTTCTCGCTGGCCGGCGCCTCCATGCAGCTCTACTTCGTCGGCGCGGTGCTGCTCCTCATCTTCACGTACAACCTGCGGATCACCCCGACGCCGGGCTACACCTCCATCTTCGACAACCCGGTGAAGTGGGCCAGCGGGCTCGTCCTGGCCTGGCTCTGTCTGGCCTTCCTCTTCTCCGCGATCTACGCCCGGCTGTCCCGGGCCCAGATGCTGGAGACGCTCTCCGAGGACTTCGTCCGCACCGCGCGGGCCAAGGGCGTGCCGAAACGGAAGGTGTACGGCCGGCACGCGCTGCGCGCGGCGATCACCCCGATCGTCACCATCGCCGGCCTGGACGTGGGCAGCGCGCTCGACGGCACGGTGATCACCGAGACCACCTTCGGCATCCAGGGGCTCGGCCGCACCGCCGTGGACGCGGTCCGCTCCGGTGACCTACCGACCATCATGGCCACCGTGCTGATCTCGGCGGTCTTCATCGTGGTCGCCAACATCGTGGTCGACCTGCTCTATGCGGCCATCGACCCCCGGGTCCGGTTGCGATAGCGCAACGGCACCCGGCAGGGCGTGGAGAAATCCACCGCTCTCTGTTACACAAACCGTAGTTTTCCTACGTCGTCTGACGAGGCTCCGTGATAGGGAGGAGGCGCAGATGCGCCTGAAGAGGGCAGCCGCCACGGGCGGCGCGCTCGCACTGCTCGTGGTGATGGGGGCGTGCAGCGAGAACAAGGGCACCGACGGCGGCTCCGGTGAGAACCGGGTGCAGAGCGGCTCGATCGCCACCGACCCCAAGGATTCGATGGGGCCGGCCGCCGAGGTGCCCGGCGCCGCCAAGGGCGGGACCTTCCGGGTGATCCGGGAGACCAAGATCTCGCACCTCGACCCGCAGCGGGTCTACTCGTTCGCCGGTCTGATGAACGCCCCGCTCTACAGCCGCTTCCTGACCACGTTCAAGGACGACGGCTCGGGCAAAGTGACCCTGGTCGGCGACCTGGCCGAGACCCCGGGCACCGACGTCAACAAGGACTGCAAGGTCTGGGAATTCAAGATCAAGGACGGGGTGAAGTTCGAGGACGGCAGCCCGATCACCTCCAAGGAGATCGCGTACGGCATCGCCCGCTCCTTCGACCCGGACCTGACCGGCGGCCCGACCTACCTGCAGGAGTGGCTCGCCAACGACCCGCAGTACGACACCAAGTGGAACTTCAAGGCGAACAAGACCTCGCTGCCGCCGGGTCTGACCGCGCCGGACGCGAAGACGCTCAAGTTCGAGTTCGCCAAGCCGCACTGTGACCTGCCGTTCGCGGCGTCGCTGCCGTACACCGCGCCGCTGAAGGCGGACAAGGACACCGGCGTCAACCTGGACAACCAGCCGTTCTCCTCCGGGCCCTACAAGATCACCAAGAACACCGCCGGTGTCGAGCTGGTCATGGAGCGGAACGAGAACTGGGACCCGAAGACCGACCCGGTGCGGCACGCGTACCCGGACAAGATCGTCTGGAACTACGGCCCGGACGCCGAGGCGGGCGCCAACCGGGTGATCTCCGACAACGGCGACGACCAGGCGGCGCTGGCCTGGAACGGCGTGCCGTCGGCGCTGGTCGCCCGGGTCACCGGCGACGCGACGCTGAAGGACCGCTCGGTGCGCGGCCAGACCCCGAGCCTGTGGCGGCTGACCATCAACACCCAGCGGGTCACCGACCTGTCGGTGCGCCAGGCGCTCAACTACGCGATCGACCGGGACGGCTTCATCAAGGCGTACGGCGGTGAGGCGTCCGCCAAGGCCGTCACCACGCTGATGCCGCCGTCGACCATCGGCTGGGAGAACTACGACGCCTACCCGGCTGGCCCGAGCGGCAACGTGGAGAAGGCCAAGGAGCTGCTCGCCGGCAAGACCCCGGAGCTGGTGCTCGGCATCAGCGACGACTCGCCGGAGCTGGCCACCCAGCTCAAGGCCAACCTGGAGAAGGCCGGCTTCAAGATCACGGTGAAGACCATCCCGACCGACGCCAAGCTCGACGAGACCAGCAAGAAGAACAACCCGTACGACCTCTGGACCGACCAGTGGGCCGCCGACTGGCCCAGCGGTGCGGCGATCCTGCCGGTGCTCTTCGACGGTCGCACCATCAAGGCCGAGAGCAACAGCAACACCTCGTACGTGAACAGCGACGAGATCAACAAGGAGTTCGACCGGATCCTCGCCATGCCCGCCGGTGAGCAGGGCAAGGAGTGGGCCAAGCTCGACAAGCGCATCATGACCGAGCTGGCCCCGGCCGTGCCGCTCTTCGTCGAGCAGGGCTACTACCTGCACGGCTCCAAGGTGGGCGGGATCTACCTGTCCAGCATCTTCGGCTACCCCGCCTTCACGAACGTCTACGTGAAGCAGTAGTGGCCTGACGTGCGGGGCCCCGGCCGATCCGGCCGGGGCCCTCGCGCGTCACAGGTGTCGGCGGAGGAAGTCCAGCTCCAGCCGGAGCAGCCGCTCGCCCACCCCGCCGGCGGCCAGGTGGGTGGCCCCGGTGAGCGGCAGCACGGCGTGCGGCCGGCCGGCCGCCAGCAGCGCCCCCGAGAGCCGCAGCGTGTGCGCGGCCAGCACGTTGTCGTCCACCAGGCCGTGCACCAGCAGCATGGGCCGGGCCTGCGCCGGGTCGCCGACCGGCTCGGCGGCCAGTTCGACCAGGGAGTGGTGGGCGTACACGTCCATCCCGTCGTCCGGCATCCCCAGGTAGCGCTCGGTGTACGCGGTGTCGTACAGCGTCCAGTCGGTGACCGGCGCGCCGACGACCGCGCACCGGAACAGCTCCGGGTGGCGCAGCACCGCCAACCCGGCCAGCCAGCCGCCGAACGACCAGCCGCGCACCGCCACCCGCTCCAGGTCCAGGTCCGGGTGCTTGCCGGCGAGCGCGGTCAGCGCGTCCACCTGGTCGGTCAGGATCACGTCGGCCACCCGCCGGTGGATCGCCTTCTCGAACGAAGGGGCGATGCCGGGGGTGCCCCGGTTGTCGATGGTCACCACGGCGAAGCCCTGCTCGGCCCACCACTGCCGTTCCAGCCAGGCCCCCCGCGCCGCGATCACCTCCTGGTGGCCCGGGCCGCCGTAGATGTCCAGCAGCACCGGCAGCTTCGTGCCCTTCACGTGCTCACCGGGGTAGAGCACGGCGCTCGGCAGCCGCCGGTCGGTCACCCGGACCAGCGTGGGCCGCGGCGCGTACGGCGGGGTCGCCGCGCGCGAGCCCAGCTCGCCCACCTCGCGGTCGCCGTGCCAGACCCGCCACCGGGTGCCCGGGTGCTCCAGCGAGGCCACGCCCACCACCAGCGTGCTGCCGCCGATCGCCGCGGTGTGCCAGCCGGGGTCGCTGCCCATCCGGCGGGCGTCCACCCCGCCCCCGATCGCCGTCCGCACCCGGTAGAGGTGACGCTGGCTCGGCTCGCCCTCGCTCGCCTCGACCAGCAGGTCCGCCGCCGAGTTGGGGCCGGCCGGCAGCCGCCCCACCACCCGCCGCACGTAGAGCGAGGGCGGGGTGAGCAGGGTGCCGTCGGCGAACAGGCAGCGGGCGTCGTAACCGTCGTGGGCCAGCTCGCCGCCG
This sequence comes from Micromonospora sp. A3M-1-15, assembly GCF_024213425.1. Taxonomy (NCBI): domain Bacteria; kingdom Bacillati; phylum Actinomycetota; class Actinomycetes; order Micromonosporales; family Micromonosporaceae; genus Micromonospora; species Micromonospora sp. A3M-1-15. The sequence goes on from NZ_JANAVK010000002.1 coordinate 739,936, forward strand.
ACCAGCACCCGGCCGTCGGGCAGGTGCGCCGGCGTGCCGGGGATGGGCTCCACCCAGCGCGGGTCGGCCAGCTCCGCGTGCACCTGCGTCTCCCCGGTGCGCGGGTCGACGGCCAGCACCAGCCCGTGCTGCTGCGACCGCCTCAGCACCGTGATCAGCGGGCCGCCGTCGGCCCAGTCCACCGAGGTCAGGTACGGGTAGGTCTCCCGGTCCCAGTGCACGTCGACCCAGCCGCCGTCGAGGTCGAGCAGGTGCAGGCTGACCTCCGCGTTCGGCCCGCCCGCCCGGGGGTACGCGACGGACGTCGGCGGGCTCGCCGGGTCGGACGGGTCGTGCAGGTACCAGCGGTCCAGCCGGGACTCGTCCACCCGCGCGGCCAGCACCGAGCGCCCGTCCGGGGACCACCAGTAGCCGCGGAACCGGCCGAACTCCTCGGCCGCGATGTGCTCCGCCAGCCCCCAGGTCACCCCGCTGTCCTCGCCGGCGAGCAGGTTGTCCGTGCCGTCCGGTTCGACCACGCGCAGCTGGCCCCGCCGTACCCCCTCGGCGGCGTCGGTCACGTAGGCCAGCCGTTCGCCGGTCGGGTCGGGACGCGGGTCGATCACCGGACCGACGGCGGCCACCTCGACCACGTCGCCGTGCACCAGGTCGGCCCGGAACAGGCGGCCGGCGAGCGCGAACGCGGCCACCCGGCCGGCGCCGTCCAGGGCGTACGAGCCGATGCCGGCGGCGCTGAGCCGCAGCCGCTCGCGCAGCGCCCGCTCGCCCGGCGCCAGCTCGACCGGTTCGCCGTCCGTCCCGAGCAGCACCGCCGGGTCGGCGACGAGGTGCTCCTCGCCGGAGGCGACGTCGAGCAGCCAGAGCGCGTCGGCCGGGTCCTCCGGTCCCGACGAGCGCAGGAAGATGACCCGGGAACCGTCGTCGGCGACGGAGACGGAGCGCGGCGCCCCGTGGCTGAACCGACGGGTGCGGGCGGCCAGCTCGGGAAAGTCCACGCCTGTAGAGAGTAGGCGCGCGCCGGGCGTGATGTGGCCGACCTGGGCGGACGCGTAAGCATCGGGCGGGCAGGACCGCCGGTTAGAGTGACGGGCGTGACGACGCTGCCCGACCGACGCCTGCTGCTGGTCCACGCGCACCCCGACGACGAGTCCATCGGCACCGGCGCGACGATGGCGCACTACGCCGCGACCGGCGCGCACGTCACCCTGGTCACCTGCACGCTGGGCGAGGAGGGCGAGATCCACGTGCCGGCGCTGGCCCAGCTCGCCGCGGCCGAGGCCGACCAGCTCGGCGGCTACCGGATCGGCGAGCTGGCGGCCGCTGTCGCGGCGCTCGGCGTCACCGACCACCGCTTCCTCGGCGGCGCGGGCCGCTACCGCGACTCGGGGATGATGGGGCTCGCCACCAACGAGCACCCCCGGGCGTTCTGGCAGGCCGACCTCGACGAGGCCGCCGGCCACCTGCTGGAGATCATCCGCGAGGTCCGCCCGCAGGTGATGATCACGTACGACCCGAACGGCTTCTACGGGCACCCCGACCACATCCAGGCGCACCGGGTGGCCATGCGCGGCGTGGAACTCGCCGCCGCCGAGGGCGTCGCCCCGGCGAAGGTCTACTGGACCGCGATGCCGCGCGGCGTGCTGGAGGCCGGCCTGGACGCGTTCACCGAGTCGTCGGACAACCCCTTCGCCGGCATCGAGAGCGTGGACGAACTGCCCTTCGGCACCCTGGACGAGGGGATCGCCGCGCGCATCGACGGCACCGACCAGCACGTCGCCAAGGAGGCGGCGATGCGGGCGCACGCCACCCAGATCCCGGCCAACTCCTGGCTCTACTCGATCGCCGGCAACTTCGGCGCCGAGTTCATGGGGGTGGAGTACTTCACCCTCGCGGTCGGCGAGAAGGGCCCGGGCAGCGGCCCGTACGGCTGGGAGGACGACCTCTTCGCCGGGTTGGCGCTGGACGCGCCGGACCGGTCCCCGGTCACGGCGGCCGGCCTCCGGTGACGCTGCCCGCCGTACCCATGTCGGTCGCCCCCGAACAGGAGCCCGCCGCGCCGCCCGAGCCGTCGGGCCGCGCGGTCGACCTCGTGCTGCGCGTCGCCGGCGGGGTGGTGGCGGTCTGGGCCGGCGTCCTCGCCGCGGTGCTCGACCTGCTCTTCGCCACCTGGGCCTGGGAGGTGGTCAAGGGCCGGTCCGGCGGTGCCGGCAAGGCCCTGGTCGGCATCCCGCTGGCGGTGGGCGGGATCGCCGCGGTGGTGGTGCTGACGGTGCTGCTGAGCTGGTTCGCCCACGTCGCGGTCGGCACCCGCTGGGCGGCGGCGCTGGCGGCCCTGCCCTGGTTCGTGGTGATCGTCGCGGGCGGCTTCCGCACCGTCGAGGGCGATCTCGCGCTCAGCGGCGACAACGTGCTCGGCCTCGGGCTGATCGTGGCGGGCGCGATCACCTTCGCGGTGATGGGTTTCCGGCAGATCGTGGTGCCGCCGGCCGTCCGCTGAGGGTGCAGACGCCGCACAGGTTGCGGTGGTAGATATCTCTGCCAGGAGCCCACCGTGGGGGCGGGCGGTACGGCGGGAGGCGTGCGATGTTCCAGCGGTGGCGTGCGGTCGGTGTGCTGGCGGCCGCGCTGTTCGTGGTCAACGTGGTGGCGCGGGTGGTCATCAAGCTCGCCTACCCGGACGACGACACGGCCGCCGGCCGGGTGTCGCTGGCGATGTTCCTGGTGGTCGGGCTGATCCTGGCCGGGACGGCGTTCCGTTGGGGCGCGGAGCGGCCGGCCGGCCACTGGACCGGCGACCTGGCCGTCGCGGTGGTCGCGGCGCTGGCGCTGACCGTCTTCGTCGGTCCGCTGCTGGTCGGCGAGAACCCGTTCGACGGGGGCGCCGGGCTCTTCTTCGCCCAGATCTGGCTCTACCTCGCGGCCACCGTGGCCGGTGTGCTGGTCGGCTACCTGACCCTCACCGCGCTGGGCCGCGACTACCGCTCCCGCCAGCTCAAGCGCTACGCCGAGCTGAAGAAGGCCAAGCCCCGCAAGGTCGTCCGCCGCTGAGGCGGAGCCGGCCCGGGCGACGGATCCCGCCCGGCGCCGGCCCTGGGGCGCGGCGTCCGGGCGGGACCGGCCCGCTGCGGTGTGCGGCTGTCGTGCGCCGGCTACGGCCGGGGCTTCCGCGTGCCGGGAAGGGGCGGCGAGTCGACCGACTCGACGGCCTGGCCCGCGCCAGTCGTGATCATGGTGCCCTCGGGCGTGACCACCTCGTCCACCCGGTCCACCTCCGGCGGCACCATCGAGGCCACCACCCGGTCCGCCGCCGCCACTGTCGACGCCGCCCCGGGGCCTGCGTCGCCGGTGACCCGGACCGGCTGCCGGTCGCCTTCGTCCGCGACGGCGTCGTGGGCGCCCGACCGGTGCCGCGGGACGCGGGCGCCGGAGCCGCCGTCCTTCCCGTCCCGCTGCGCGCGGTCGGCCGGGGACGCCGGCAGCGCCGGCAACGGGGTCGCCTCCGTGCCGGCGCCCTCCAGCTCCGCGGCGCGGCGCTCGACCTCCTCGACCTCCGGGGCCTGCGGCGCGACGTCCGCGAGTTCCGCCGCTCGCCGTTCCACCTCGGCGAGTTCCGTCGCGTCCGGTGCCGCGTCCGCCGGCGTGGCCGGACGGCGCGTGGTCGAGCCGGAGCCGCCCCGGGAGCCGGAGCGGCCACCTGAACGGGTGGTCCTGCGGCCCTCGCGGAGGGCCTGGACGAGTGCGTCGACCAGGTCGGGCTTGCGCATGTCGGCGGTGCCGGTGACGCCG
>NZ_JANAVK010000002.1:743821-794792 GCF_024213425.1 Micromonospora sp. A3M-1-15
CAGGTCGGGCTTGCGCATGTCGGCGGTGCCGGTGACGCCGCGCCGGCGGAGGCGGTCGCGGAGCTGGTCGACCTTCAGGCGGGCGATCTCGCTCTCGTTGATGTCGGGGGTGTTGGGCGTCTGGTTGCCCGGCTGTTCCCCGCCGTTGCCGCGACCACGGGGCGCGGTGCCCGGGCGGCCGCCCGTGCCGCGCCGGCCGGGACCGGAGGCGGACGAGGCCCGGTCGCGACCGGAACCCGAGCCGCCGCGGGAACGGGTGGTCTTGCGGCCCTCGCGGAGGGCCTGGACGAGTGCGTCGACCAGGTCGGGCTTGCGCATGTCGGCGGTGCCGGTGACGCCGCGCCGGCGGAGGCGGTCGCGGAGCTGGTCGACCTTCAAGCGGGCGATCTCGCTCTCGTTGATGTCGGGGGTGTTGGGCGTCTGGTTGCCGGGCTGGTTCTTCGTCGCCGCCGCGCCGTTGCCGCGCCGCGCCATGTGCTGCTTGGCCATCGAGCAGGTCCTTCCTCACCGGGGTACGCCTATCTCCGTACCCCGGACGACCTGCCGGAACCCTTCGATCAGTCCGGGGCGACCCGGGTCAGGTAGGTGTGGTGGGTGGTGAAGCCGAGCCCCTGGTAGAGGGCCACGGCGCCGGTGTTGCGCTGCTCCACCTGGAGGAACGCGTGGGTGGCGCCCTCCGCCCGGCCCCAGTCGGTCAGCGACCGCATGACCGCGCCCGCGAACCCGCGCCGCCGTGCCTCCGGCAGCACCTCGATCAGCGTGAGGCCGAGCCAGCGCCCCTCGCCGGTGACCGTGCCCCGGCCCACCGCGAGCAGCCGGCCGTCGACGTGCAGGTGGGCGAAGCGGATCCGGTCCACGGCGGTCAGCACGTGCCGGGCGTCGTCGGGCAGCCCACCCTTGCGGCCGGCGGCCACCGCCAGCCACTCCGCCGAGGGCGCCGGGGCCAGCTCGACCGGGGGCGGGCCGGGGCGCCCCGGCGGCAGCGCGGTGAGCGGCGCGGTCTGCACCAGCACCGGCGGCCGGGCCGTCCAGCCCCGCGCGTCCAGCTCGGCGCCGACGGGCGCGGCCAGCGGCAGCGGGGTGTTCACCATCGCGGGCTGGCCGCGCTCGGCGTACCAGCGCTGCACGGCGTCCAGCGCGGCGGGCAGCGGGCGGTCCGGGTCGCCGACCGGCAGCGCGCTGTTCGCCCGGCCGGTCCAGCCCCCGGCGCTGCGCAGCAGCCAGTCGCCGAGCCGCCCGCGTACCGGGGCGGGCCACGCCTCGTCGGCCGCCAGCTCCAGGGCGATGACGGCGGCGGCGGTCGGCCGGCGGGCCGGCGGCACCCGTTTCGCCCGGTGCACCTGGTCCACCGGGACCCGCAGCCGGCCCCGGTCGGTGGCCAGCGTGATGTGGGTCTCGCTCAGCTCGACCAGTTCGCCCAGGGCGTCCGAGAAGAGCGGTCGGCCTTCGCGAATCCCCACAATCCGGCGGACCACGATCCGGTGTCCCACGTCCTGCTGTCGGAGCACGATCGACCCCCTCCCCGGCGAGATACTAGGCTCTAACCGTCGCGGATGATCGCGACGAGTCTTGCGGAGGAGAAGACCGGTGACCTACATCATCGCCGAGCCGTGCGTGGATGTGCTCGACAAGGCATGCATCGAGGAGTGCCCGGTCGACTGCATCTACGAGGGCAATCGGATGCTCTACATCCACCCCGACGAGTGCGTCGACTGTGGTGCCTGTGAGCCGGTCTGCCCGGTCGAAGCGATCTTCTACGAGGACGACGTCCCGGAGCAGTGGAAGGACTACACCGCGGCGAACTACGAGTTCTTCGAGGACCTGGGCTCGCCGGGCGGCGCCTCCAAGATCGGCAAGGTGGAGAAGGACGCGACCTTCGTGGCCGCGCAGCCGCCGCGCGGAGAGGGCAACTGAACCGGCCCGCGCCGGTCTCGTCGCGGCTGCCCGACTTCACCTGGGACACCCTGGACGCCGCGGCCGCGACGGCCGCGGCGCACCCGGACGGTCTCATCAACCTCTCGATGGGCACGCCGGTCGACCCGGTGCCGGCGCTGATCCGGCAGGCGCTGGCCGACGCGTCGAACGCGCCGGGCTACCCGCTGACCGCGGGCACCCCCGCGCTGCGGGACGCCATCGCGGCCTGGGTGGCCCGCGCCTGCGGTGCGGGCGTCGACGGGCTGGGTGTGCTGCCCACGATCGGCTCCAAGGAGCTGGTCGCCTGGCTGCCCACGCTGCTCGGCGTCGGCCCCGGCGACGTGGTCGTGGTGCCGTCGATCGCCTACCCGACGTACGAGGACGGGGCCCGGCTGGCCGGCGCCACCACGGTGCGCAGCGACTCGCTGACCGCCCTGGGCCCCAACCCGCGCGTCCGGCTGGTCTGGGTGAACTCGCCCGGCAACCCCACCGGGCGGGTGCTGCCCGCCCGTCACCTGCGCAAGGTCGTCGACTGGGCGCGCGAGCGCGGCGCGGTGGTCGCCAGCGACGAGTGCTACCTGCCGCTGGGCTGGGACGCCGAGCCGGTCTCGGTCCTCTCGCCGGAGGTCTGCGGCGGGTCGTACGAGGGCGTGCTGGCGGTGCACTCGCTCTCCAAGCGTTCCAACCTGGCCGGCTACCGGGCCGGCTTCGTGGCCGGTGACCCGGCGCTGGTGGCCGAGCTGCTCAAGATCCGTAAGCACGCCGGGATGATCGTGCCGGCCCCCGTGCAGGCGGCCATGGTCGCCGCGCTGGGCGACCAGGCGCACGCCGACGCGCAGCGGGAGCGCTACCGCGCCCGGCGGGAGAAGCTGTACGCCGCGTTCACCGGCGCCGGCTTCACCGTCGAGCACTCCGAGGCGGGGCTCTACCTCTGGATGACCCGGGACGAGGACTGCTGGGAGACCGTCGACTGGCTGGCCCGCCGGGGCATTCTGGTCGCCGCCGGCGTCTTCTACGGCCCGGCCGGCGCCCGGCACGTCCGGGTGGCGCTCACCGAGTCGGACGAGCACGTCGACGCGGTCGCCGGCCGGCTCGCCCAGCTCTGACCGCCGTCGCCGCGACGGCCGGCCCGAGCAGGGCCGGCCGCCGCGACCGGGTCAGTCGTTGATCTGCTCGAACACCCGCAGCAGCGTGTCCCGGCTGTGCTTCTCCAGGAACTCGCTGGCCATCAGCTCCTGCACCTGCACGGTCCGGCCGTCGTGGAGGGTGATGGCCGCCTTCAGCGGCACCCGCTTGGTCACCTCGACCGAGCGGATCTCCTCGTAGGGCAGGAACGGGTTCCGGCTGGCCACCTCGGCGACCGGCGAAGCGCTCAGCACCTCCTTGAGCCGCTTCTCACCCTCGTGCGCCTTCCCCGGGTCGGGGACCAGGACCAGGCCGTTGTCCAGCACGTACACGTCGTGCTCCCGGCCGTCGATCTTGATGTTCGCGAGCGCGGCGATCAGGTCGGCGTTCCGCGCCGAGGCCCGGGCCTGGACCACCCTCGACTGCCGCACGTCGACGCCCAGCTCGGCCAGTCGGGCGAGCGCCACGTCCAGGGTCTCCGGGGCGACCGCCAGCTTGGCGATCTCGGCCAGGTCCCACGGCTCGCCGGAACGCCCGACCAGCCGGGCCGGTTCGGACCAGGAGAGCTGCCAGTACGCCCGGCCCGAGCGGACCGCCGCGTTGTCGAGCAGCGTCTCCATCGGGCCGGCGAAGGCGGCCGCCGCCTCCCGGCGGGTGGTGTCGGTGAAGAACTGCTCGGCGAACTCACCGAGCCGGCCGGCGCGGACCAGGTCCAGCACGGTGGGCAGGCCCGGCTCCGGCGTGCCGGTGAACCGTCCGGCCGCGCGGTAGATCCGGTCCGCCCGCTGTTGCACCCCGGCGGCGATCGACTCGGCGATGAACTCCGGCCAGGGCAGCAGGCGGCGGGAGCCGTGCGCGACGATCAGGCTCTGGAGCGCCCGGCCGGCGCCCACCACGTCGGCGAGCATGGTCCAGGCCGGGCGGTCGTCCGGCGTGACGTGCACCGGAGGAATCTGGCCCATCGCGGCGACGCGGGCGCCGATCGGCGGGTGGGTGTCCCAGCGGGACGCCGGCCCCTCCGGGGCGTTCTCCCGCAGCTCGTCGATCTCGTCCCGGCGCGCCTGGAGGAGATGGCCGAAGCCGCCGAAGAAGTCGTCCGGCGCCAGCCCGACCGACCAACCCGGGTCGACGTACCGGGTCTCGTAGAAGCGCCAGGCCGCGTCGAGTGCGGGCAGGGTCCGCAGCGCCGAGGCCGCGGCCTGGTGCCCGGCGATCTGCACCGACGCGCGGTCCGCCTCCAGTTCCTGGCGACGCGACGCGGCGTTGTCGACCAGCAGGTAGAGCTTCGCGTACTGCTTGAAGACCCAGCCGATCGGGTTGCGCGGGCTGATCCGCTCGATGGTCTCGCCGATGGCCAGCCGGCCCCGGTAGGCGACGCCGCCCAGCCGGGTGTGCTGGCCGGAGTAGTGGCCCAGCTCGTGCGCCAGCACCGAGCGGAGCTGGTCGACCCGCATGGCCTGGAGCAGCGGCAGTCCGACGTAGAGGGTCCGCCGGCCGCCGACGAGGCCGAGCAGCCGGCTCTGTTCGCCGACCGCCGCGTTCACCTCGGGCACCAGGCGGATCTCGTCGGGCGCGCGGGTGCCCACGGCCGTGGCGAGCTCCCGTACCGTGGCCCAGAGCCACGGCGCCGCCCGCTCGTCCAGGATCAGGCCGGGCGCCGGCTCGTTCCTCGTACGGATCGCCTTCCACAGCCCGACCCCGACGGCGCCGAGGGCGACCACCAGTGGGAGCAGCAGCTTGCCGGTGACCAGGCCGCTGGTGTGGCTGAACAGCCAGACGCCGAGCGCGGCCACGGCGGCGAGCTGGAGCAGCGCGACGACGTAGAAACCGATCAACATGACCACCGAGGCGAGCGCCCGGTACGTGGCGGACATGTGCATCCTTTCCCCCGTTTGGACCGGCCCGTCCGGTGGGCCGCCGGGGGACCGTACGACGTGAACGCTGCTCGGACAACCCCCTTCCGTGCCCATGCGGGCCGCCCTACGATCTTCGTCGACACGCACGGGGGAGGACGAGAGCATGTGGCCGTTCCGGCGGAGGACGAAGCAGCAGAGTGGACCGGCGCTGCCGGTCGACCCGACGATGGGTGACCCGGCCGCCCGGGCGCTCTCCGAGGCGCTGGCCCGGCGGGACTGGCGGACCGCCCGGGACGTGCTGGTCACCGTCACCGACCCGGACCACCAGGCGTTCTGCCTGCACGCCGCCGGCCGGGTGCCGGGCGTGCAGGAGTGGATCGGCGAATGGGCCGACGCCGAGCCGCGCGCCACCCTCCCGCTGCTGGTCCGGGGCACCCACGCGGTGCACTGGGCCTGGGAGGCCCGGGGCGGCGCGTCCTCCTCGCTGACCAGCCAGGAGCAGTTCCGCGAGTTCCGCAAGCGGCTGACCTTCGCCGAGAACCTGCTGGACGAGGTGGCCGCGCGGGACCCGGACGACACCACCGCCCGGGCCTTCCTGGTCACCTCGGCGCGGGGCCGCCAGGTGGACCGGGACGAGGCGGCGCGGCGCTTCGCCGACGTGGTCGCCCGCCACCCCTGGCACCGGCTGGCCCACGTCCAGATGCTCCAGTACCGGTGCGCCAAGTGGTTCGGCAGCGACGAGGAGATGTTCGAGTTCGCCCGGAGCGCGGCGGCGAAGGCGCCGGCCGCCAGCGGCCTGGCCCATCTGGTCGCGGCGGCCCACCTGGAGATGTGGCTGAAGCTGCCGGCCGGCGAGGACGACGCCCACCTCCGCGATCCCGAGGTGCTCGCCGAGCTGCGCGCCGCGGCCGACCATTCGGTGCGCCACCCGGAGCACGGCCGGTACCCGGGCTGGCCGCAGCCGCACAACAACTTCGCCATGTGCTTCGCGGTGGGCGGCGACCACGCCGCCGCGGCGGAGCGTTTCCAGGCGCTCGGTGACCTGGTCACCGAGCTGCCGTGGTCGTACCTCGGGGATCCGGGGAGCGCGTTCACCCGGTGGCGGCGGACGGTGACGGACAGCCAGGGCTGAGCACCGGACGGTATCCTCGGCGGGACTTGCAGCGGGGCCGGGCCGGCTCCGGACGACGGGACGCCGAGGTGGGCCGATGGTGGGCGGGGCCGGCGGGCAGGCACGCGTGGCGGTGGTCGGCACCGGCCTGATCGGGGGGTCGGTGCTGCTCCGGCTCCGCGACGCCGGGGTCGACGTGGCCGGCTGGGACCCGGATCCGGCGACCCGGCGGCGCGTCGGCGAACAGGGCGTCGCCGCGCCGGACACCGTCGAGGAGGCGGTCGCCGGCCGGGACGTGGTGTTCCTCTGCGGCCCGCTGCCCACCCTGCCCGCGACGCTGGCTCGGGTGGCCGCGGCCACCGACGACCGCTGCGTGCTCACCGACGTGGGCAGCACGAAGGCCGAGGTGGCCACCGCCGCCACCACGCAGGGGCTCGGGCACCGGTTCGTGCCCGGCCACCCGATGGCCGGCGCCGACCGGGCCGGTCTCGGCGCGGCCAGCCCCGGGCTGCTCGACGGGGCGGCGTGGGTGCTCTGCCCGGGGCCGACCGGGATGGGCGCGTTCCGGCGGCTCGCCGCGCTGCTCATCGACGTCTTCCACGCCCGGGTCGTGCCGATGTCCGCCCCGGAGCACGACAGCGCCGCCGCGCTCGCCTCGCACCTGCCCCACCTGCTCGCCGGCGCGCTGGCCGGGACGGTGCAGCGCTCGGCCCTGCGCGACGCGGTGCTGGCGCTCGCCGCCGGCAGCTTCTCCGACGGCACCCGCGTGGCCGGCGGCCCACCCGAACGGACCGCGAACATGCTGCTCGGCAACCGGGAGCGGGTGCTGGCCGAGCTGGACGCGGTCCGGGCGTACCTCGACGACCTGGCCGAGGCGCTGCGGGCCGGCGACCCCGGGAAGCTGGCCGGCCGGCTGGCCGAGGGCCGCACCGCCCGGGCCGCGTTGCGCGGGCGCGCGTTCACCGCCCACCGGCGGGAGTTCCCGGCCGCCGCCGACCACGCCGGGGAACTCGCCTACCTGAGGGAGCTGGGCGCGGCCGGCGGCCACCTGACCGGCTGCCGGGTGGCGGGCGGCGCGGTCACCTACACGGCGCACCTTCCGGTCACCCCGCCACTAGGCTGAGGACCATGGCGGACGCACCGGTCGTGGCGGTACGCGGCGAGGCGTACCGGGAGGTGGCCCCCGAGCTGGCCCGGTTCACGGTGACCGCGACCGCGCGGGACCGCGACCGGGAGACCACGCTGACCCGGCTGGCCGAGCGGACCGCCGCCGTGCGGGTGCTGCTCGACGCGGCCGAGCCCGCCGTGGAGCGGCGGGAGACCGGCCAGCTCCGGGTCTGGCCGGAGACGAAGCGCTCGGGCGAGCGGGTGGTGGCCTACCACGGCAGCGTCACCACCACGGTCACCGTTGTCGACTTCACCGCGCTCGGCGAGCTGATGCTGCGCCTGGCCGACCAGGAGCAGGTCGAGGTGGCCGGTCCGTGGTGGTCGCTGCGGCCGGACAGCCCGGCGTACCGGGAGGCGCGGCACGCGGCGATCGCGGACGCCCTGGCCCGTGCCCGGGAATACGCCGAGGCGCTCGGCGCCCGGGTGACCGCCCTGCTGGAGCTGGCGGACACCGGCCTGGCCGCCGCCCCGCCCATGATGGCGAAGGCGGGCTTCGGCCGGGCCGGGGAGACCGCCCCCGAGCTGGAGCTGGATCCGCAGCCGCAACCGGTGCAGGCGGCGGTCGAGGCCCGGTTCACCATCAGCGAACCGGTGCTCGGCTGATGCCGCCCGCGCAGGTGCTCCCGCTCGGCGAGCTGGTGGCCCGGGCCCGGGCCCTCGCCGCCGACGGCCCGCGGCAGCTGCTCGGCATCGCCGGGGCGCCCGGGGCGGGCAAGTCCACGCTGGCCGAGCGGCTCGTCGCCGAGGTCGGTCCGGCCGCCCGGCTGGTGCCGATGGACGGCTTCCACCTGGCGCAGTCGGAGCTGGTCCGGCTGGGCCGGGACGCGCGCAAGGGCGCGCCGGACACGTTCGACGTCAACGGCTTCGTCTCCGTCCTGCGCCGGCTGCGCCGGCTGGAGCCGACCTCGGTGTGGGCGCCGGCGTTCCGCCGTGATCTGGAGGAGCCGGTCGCCGGATCGATCGAGGTGCCGCCCGAGGTGCGGCTGGTGGTGACGGAGGGCAACTACCTGCTGCTGCGCGACGACCCGTGGGAGGAGGTGCGCACGCTGCTGCACCAGGTCTGGTTCCTCGACCTCGACGCGGAGCTGCGGGTGCGCCGGCTCACCGCCCGGCACGAGGCGTACGGGAAGTCGCCGGAGCAGGCCCGCGCCTGGGCGCTCGGCAGCGACGAGGCGAACGCCCGGCTGGTCGCCGGCACGGCGGGGCACGCCGACCTGGTGGTCCGGCTAGCCGACCCGCTGCCGGGGTGACGGCACGGCCCGGCGCAGCAGCCGGGCCACCACCGCCCGTTCGCGGATGAACTCGGCCGCCTCGGGATAGCCGCTGTGGTTGCGGATCGGCGGGTCGGCCACCTCGCCCCCGGTGGGGTGCAGCGCCTCGGGGTCGACCACCGGCACGTCCCGTTCCCCGGCGCTGACCTGCCAGCCCAGCGGGTCGGTGTCGCGCCAGAAGTTGGTCCAGGTGACGTGGCCGCCGGGCCAGCTGAGCGCCCGGGCCAGGGTGCGCAGCCGCTCCGGGCCGAAGTACGCGGGGAAGACCCGGCCGTAGAGCCGGGTGAGCTGGCAGCCGTAGGAGAAGAACCAGATCCGGCGCCGCCAGCGGCGGGGCAGTTGGAGCAGCATGGCGGCGCAGATGACGGTGCCCTGGCTGTGCCCGGAGAGGATCACCCCGTCCATCCGGTCGGGGTGCAGCGGGGGGAGGGCGAGCAGCCCGGCGACCCGGGTCTGGAGCTCCGGCACGGCGCGCTCGGCGTAGCTGGGCGGGGCGAGCGGGTGCGCGGCGCGGGGCCAGAAGGTGCCGACGTCCCAGATGACGCCGACCGAGCGGCGCACCGTGTCGGTGCGGTAGACCAGCAGTCCGAGCGCGCTGATCACCACGGGTAGCCAGCCGAGCATGGTGTCGCCCTGGTTGGCCGTCCAGTGGACGACGGTGTGCCAGCCGGAGGGGGAGAGCGGACTGGGCCGGCTCCGGGAGAGCGCGGCCGCGCAGCAGAGCGTCACCAGCACCACGGAGAGGGTCGCGTAGCAGCCGACCAGTCGGGCCGCGTGCTCGCCGACCAGCCGGTGCAGCGCGCGGAACGTGCTGACGTCGCGGCAGCGGCGCAGGTCGTGCGCGGAGAGGCCGGCGCCGTCGGTGGTGAGCGCGGCGTACTCGGCCCGGCGCAGCGACTGGAGCAGCACGCCCGCCCGGACGAGCAGCGCGAGCAGGGCGACCAGGCCGACCACGCAGGCCAGCCCCGTCCAGAAGACCGCGAGCGGTGGCACCACGCGGCTGTGGCCGCTCGGGTCGGCCCGGCTGTCGAGCCGGTCGCTGACCCAGTAGAGCAGGCCGGCGCAGTAGGCCACCGCCATCATCCAGCCAAAGCCGGCGATGAGCGCGGGGCCACGCCCGCCCCAGGCCAAATCGGTGTACGCGCCGAGCGGCTGCACCGGCACGGCCGGCCGGGTGCGCGGCAGCAGCAGCCCGGTCAGGGCGACCGCGATGGCCGGCACGGCGAGCATCCAGACGCTCAGCCCGTCCGGTGCGCCGGGCAGGCCGGGCAGACCGCGCTCGATCCAGGCCACCCCGAGCGGCAGCAGCACGCTGCCCGCCACCGGGCCGACCAGCGCCCGCCGCCCGGAGCGGTTCACCGCGCCGATGGTGACCAGCAGCAGCAGCTGGTACGTGGCGAGCCAGGCGACCGCCGTGTCGTACCCGGGCAGCGACCGGTCGGTCCGGCAGCCGGCGATGCCCGGGTCGGCCACGCACCCGGTGGGCGGCCGGTACGCCGACAGCGGCCGGCCGGCCGGACCGTCGGGCAGCAGCAGGAGGGTGAACGTCCCGGCCAGCCCCAGCCCGGTGAGCAGGGCCACGGCGGCGCTCCACCGGCCGAGCGGGGTGGCGCCCTGCCGCCGGGTCAGCCAGGGCCGGCCCAGGGCGACCACCGCGATCGCCACGACGGCCGTGAGCACTCCGACGGTGGCCCAGGCGACCGCGGCCCGCGGCCCGCGGGGCGGGTCCATGATGATCACCGCGGCCACCGGCACCGCCGCAGCGACCACCGCCCCGGTGCACAGGTGCAGCACGGCCGCCCGGCGCAGTTGCCCCTCGCCGTTCCAGAAGGTCGGGTCCTGGAGCGGGTTCTCCAGCGGCTCCGGCCGCTCGACCGGGGAGCCGTCCTGGCCGGGGTGCGGTTCGGCGGGCATCTCCGCCTCGTACTGGTAGGTGCGCCAGGCGACGAGGCCGAGGCCGGCCAGCAGGAGCAGCGGCAGCAGCAACCCCACGGCGAGCGCCCGGGTGTCCTGGCGCCACCACTGGTTGCCGAGGAACTCCCACGGGCCGGGGAGGTGGCCGAGGCAGTCCAGGCCGACGCACTGCCAGCCGATCAGGTCGACACCGATGCCGGTCGCCGTGATCACCAGGGTGGCGGTGAGGCTCAGGCAGAACAGCCGGATGAGCCAGGCCGTGATCCCGGAGCGGCTGGCCCAGCGTTCCTGGTCGGGGTCCGCCGGGATGCCGGTGCGGGCGTAGAGCGCCACGTTGGCCAGGGTGAAGGGGAGCAGCAGCGTCCACAGGGCCCGCTCGACGTCGCGCCGGGTCCGCGCGCCGGAGGTCAACTGCCCCCAGCTGTACGCCTCGACCGCGATCGGGTCGTCCCGGCCGGCGGTGCTGGCGCGGTAGAAGCCGGTGACCGCCCCGCCGGCGACCAGTCCGGGCTGCGCCCCGTCGCCGCCGGGGCCGGGGCGCAGCCCGAGCAGTTGGTCGGGCGGGGTGTTCGACACCCCGTGGACCCGCAGTTCGAGCACCCGTTCCATCGCGCCCCCTGGGTGAACCGGTCACTACCCAGAGTGCACCCTCCGTGCGGAATCCGCACTCGGGCCGAAGGGCTGTTTTAGCAGCTCAGGTGGCCTGTTCGAGGTTCCGGACGGGGCGGGCGGGGTTACCCAGGGCCACCACATTGGGGGGTAGGTCCCGGGTCACCACGGCGCCGGCGCCGACCACGGTGTTCGCCCCGATGGTCACGCCGGCCAGCACGATGACCCCGCCGCCGAGCCAGACGTTGTCGCCGATGGTGATCGGCTCGGCCGCCTCCCACTTGTCCCTCCGGGCCGCCGGCTCGACCGGGTGGGTGGCGGTGAGCAGCTGCACGTTGGGTCCGATCTGGACGTCGGCGCCGATGCTGATCCGGGCGACGTCCAGGAACACGGTGTTGAAGTTGACGAAGCAGCGCGGGCCGAGGTGGGTCTGGTAGCCGTAGTCGCAGTGGAACGGTGGCCGGACCCAGGTGTCCTCGCCGACCGAGCCGAGCAGTTCGCGCAGGGCGGCGAGGCGCCCCTCGGGGTCGTCGGCGGAGCTGCGGTTGAAGCGTTCGCTGAGCCGGGCGGCCCGGTCCAGGTCGGCGATGATCTCGGGGTCGTCGGCGATGTAGGGCTCGCCGGCGAGCATGCGGTCCTTCATGGCGGTCACCCGGGGATCATGCCGGCCGCGACGGTGGACGCGGTGCCGGTTCCGTCGGACTGGCGACGTCCGACTGCATACGGGGGTATGCCGTCCTCGCCCGCAGCGGGCCGGCCCGTCCGCGCCGCCGGTCAGTCGTTGGCGTGCAGCGCCGCGTTCAGCTCGATGCCCCGGCCGGTACGCGGCTTCGCCTCCAGCGCGCCGGTGACGGAGTTGCGCCAGAACAGCAGGCCGTCCACCCCGGACAGCTCCCGGGCCTTGACCACGCGGCCGTCCGGCAGGCTGATCTTGGAGGCGGCGGTGATGTAGCAGCCCGCCTCCACCACGCAGTCGTCGCCCAGCGTGATGCCCACCCCGGCGTTCGCGCCCACCAGGCTCCGCTCGCCGATGCGCACCTTCTCGGTGCCGCCGCCGGAGAGGGTGCCCATGATCGACGCGCCGCCGCCGATGTCGGAGCCGTCGCCGACCACCACGCCCTGCACGATCCGGCCCTCGACCATCGAGGTGCCCAGCGTGCCCGCGTTGAAGTTGACGAAGCCCTCGTGCATCACGGTGGTGCCGGAGGCCAGGTGCGCGCCGAGCCGGACCCGGTCGGCGTCGGCGATCCGCACGCCGGCGGGGACCACGTAGTCGGTCATCCGGGGGAACTTGTCGACCCCGTGGACGCTCAGGTGGCGGCCGGCGGCCCGCTCGATGACCCGCAGCTCGTCGACCCGCTCCGGCGGGCACGGCCCGGCCGAGGTCCAGGCCACGTTGGCCAGCTTGCCGAAGATGCCGTCGAGGTTCAGCTCGTTGGGCCGCACCAGGCGGTGGGAGAGCAGGTGCAACCGGAGGTACGCGTCGGCGGCGTCCTTGATCGGGTCGTCCAGCGAGCCGATCACGGTGACCACCTGGACCGTGCGCAGGCCGGGCAGCGCCCGCTCCCCGATCGCGCCCGGCGGCAGGTCGAGCACGTCGGCCTGGTCCTCGCCGGGGACCAGCGGCAGCTCGCCGAGCCCCAGCTTGCCGGTCGGGTACCAGGTGTCCAGCACCTGGTCTTCAGCGGTGATCGTGGCCAGGCCGATGCCCCAGGCAGACTGTGCGGTCGTCACGAAAATGACGGTACCGTGCCACACATGCAGAACCCGTTGACCCCCGAGGTCTTGGCCGATCCGGTGGCGCTGACCCGCGCGCTGGTCGACATCGAGTCCGTCTCCCTCAACGAGAAGGCGATCGCCGACTGCGTCGAGGAGGTGCTGCGCGGCGTGCCGCACCTCACCACCTACCGGCACTCCAACACGGTCATGGCGCGTACCGACCTGGGCCGGGCGCAGCGGGTGGTGCTCGCCGGCCACCTGGACACCGTCCCGCTGAACGACAACTTCCCGTCGACCATGCGCGGCGACCTGATGTACGGCTGCGGCACCTCCGACATGAAGTCCGGCGTGGCCTTCGCGCTGCACCTCGCGGTGACCCTGCCCGACCCGCGCTACGACGTCACCTACTTCTTCTACGAGGCCGAGGAGATCGAGTCGAGGTACAACGGCCTCACCCTGGTCTCCGAGGCGCACCCGGAGTGGCTGGAGGCCGACTTCGCGGTGCTGCTGGAGCCGACGTACGGGATCGTCGAGGCGGGCTGCCAGGGCACCATGCGGGCGATCGTCACCACGCACGGCGAGCGGGCCCACGCGGCCCGGTCCTGGCACGGGGTGAACGCCATCCACGGCGCCGGCGAGGTGCTGCGCCGGTTGACCTCGTACGAGGCGCGGCGGGTGACCATCGAGGGTTGCGACTACCGCGAGGGACTGAACGCGGTGCGCATCACCGGCGGGGTGGCGGGCAACGTCATCCCGGACCGCTGCGACATCGAGATCAACTACCGGTACGCCCCGGACCGTGACCCGGCCGCGGCCGAGGCGCACCTGCGCGAGGTCTTCGCCGGCTTCGACCTCGCGGTCACCGACGCGGCGGCCGGCGCGGCCCCGGGCCTGGACAACCCGCCGGCGCAGGAGTTCCTGGGCGCGGTCGGCGCGGCCCCGATCGGCAAGTTCGGCTGGACGGACGTGGCCCGGTTCGCGGCCATGGGCATCCCCGCGCTGAACTTCGGTCCGGGCGACCCCAACCTGGCCCACCACAAGGACGAGCACGTCGAGCTGACCAAGATCCGCGACGGCGCGGCCACCCTGCACCGCTGGCTCGCCTCGTCCTGAGCACACGACCGGGGGCCCGCGTCGCTGACGCGGACCCCCGGATCGGCCGGCCGGACCGTCAGACGGTGGTGGTGAGCGGCGTGTCCGTCTCGGTGCTCTCGCCGGTGAGGTCGGTGTGGTGGGCTTCCATCATCCGGGCGCGGCGGCGCTCGGCCACCACGTCACGGATCCGCCGCTGCATCTGCCGGCGAATCCGGATCATCTCGCTGTTGCTGATCAACGCTGGCTCCTCCCCCGAAGGCGCGTCGCCGGGGCATACCCGGTATGTGAATAGTAAGACGTACGAGCGAGCCATTTAGTTGCCCATGATCACGAAGAATTTCTCCGGCTCGCCCGCCTCCGCACCGCGTCGCCCCGCCTCCACTACGGTGGCCCCATGAGCCAGAGCAACGGCCGGCCGCCCGGCCACGGTCCGAGCCGGGAACGGCACCGGGGCGCCGTCACGCTGCGCAACCGGGCCATCCCGACCAGCACCGCCGACCAGCGGCTGCTCGACTCCCGCGGCCGGGGCGACTGGAAGACCAAGGACGCCTGGCGGGCGCTGCGCATCCTGTCCGAGTTCGTCGAGGGCTTCGACACCCTCGCCGACCTGCCGCCCGCGGTCAGCGTCTTCGGCTCGGCGCGGAGCAAGCCGGAGAGCCCCGAGTGCCGGCTGGCCGAGGAGTTGGGTGGCGCGCTGGCCCGGGCCGGCTACGCGGTGATCACCGGCGGCGGGCCGGGCGTGATGGAGGCGGCCAACCGGGGCGCCGGCCAGGCGGGCGGGCTCTCCGTGGGGCTGGGCATCGAGCTGCCGTTCGAGCAGGGCCTCAACGACTGGGTCGACCTGGCCATCGACTTCCGCTACTTCTTCGCCCGCAAGACCATGTTCGTCAAGTACGCCCAGGCTTTCGTGGTGCTGCCCGGCGGCTTCGGCACCATGGACGAGCTCTTCGAGGCGCTCACCCTGGTGCAGACCGGCAAGGTGACCCGCTTCCCCGTGGTGCTGATGGGCGTCGACTACTGGCGGGGCCTGCTCGACTGGCTGCGGGACAGCATGGCCGCCGAGGGCAAGATCGGCCCGACCGACCTGGACCTGATCTGCCTCACCGACGACGTCAACGAGGCGGTCCGGCACATCGTGGAGGCCGAGGCGGTGCTCTCCGCCGAGCAGGAGGCGGTCCGCGAGGAGGCGGTCGCCCGGGTGGCCGCCGACCAGCAGGCCGCCGCCGAGGCCGCCCCCGAAGGGCCGGCGGAGCAGGGCTGACCATGGCCAACGTCTGCGTGTTCTGCGCGTCCTCGCGTACCCTCGACGCCCGCTGGCTGGATCTGGCCACCGAGACCGGCGCGGCGCTGGCCCGGCGCGGGCACACCCTGGTCAGCGGCGGCGGGTGCGTGGGCATGATGGGCGCGGTGGCCGACGGGGCGCGGGCCGCCGGCGGCCGGACGCTCGGTGTCATCCCGCAGGCCCTGGTCGACCTGGAGGTCGCCGACCTGGCCTCGGACGAGCTGCTGGTCACCGACGGGATGGCCAGCCGCAAGACCCTGATGATCGACAAGTCGGACGCGTTCGTCGCCCTGCCCGGCGGGCTCGGCACCCTGGACGAGCTGTTCGAGGTCTGGACGACCGCCACCCTGGCCATGCACGCCAAGCCCATGGTGCTTGTCGACGCCGACGGCTTCTACCGCCCCCTCCTCGACTGGCTGCGCACCCTGGCCGACCAGCACTTCCTCAAGCCGGCCGGCCTGGACCTCCTCCTGGTGGCGAACACGGTTCCCGAAGCGCTCGACCTCCTGGACACCCGCCTCACCTGACCGCGTGCCGCCCCCGGACCGCTCTCGGTGATCATGAAGTTATTGCCCTCGATGCCGGCGTGTCGTGACAACAACTTCATGATCAGCGAGCGGGGGCGGGCGGAGGGCGGCGGGCGAGGGCGGCGGGCGGGGGCGGTGGGTTTTCGGGTGTCGTACCAGCGTGGTGGGATGTCGGGGATGCAGGCGTATCGGCTGGTGCGCCGGGCCGGTGACGTGGGGACGGGGGTCTCCCGCGTCGCCGGGGCGGGGCAGGGGGGTGGTCGGTCCGGTGGGCCGGCCGGGACGGAGCCGCGATCCGGGGGGTCCGCGGGCGATGCCGCGCACCCGCCGCTGCTCCGGCCGGATCCCGTGCAGGCCGAGGTCGTCGCGCACACCGACGGGCCGATGCTTGTCGTCGGCGGCCCCGGCACCGGTAAGACCGGCACCCTGGTCGAGGCGGTCGCCGCCCGGGTGGCCGAGGGCGTCGACCCGGAGCACGTCCTGGTGCTCACCTTCGGCCGGCGGGGCGCCACCGACCTGCGCCACCGGATCGAGGCGCGGATCGCCGGCAACGGCCACCGCGTGGTCCGCGAGCCACTGGTGCGCACCTTCCCGGCGTACGCCTTCGGGCTGCTCCGCCGGGCCGCCGCCGAGCGCGGTGAACCCTCGCCCCGGCTGCTCACCGGCCCCGAGCAGGATCTGATCATCCGCGAGCTGCTCGACGTGGTGGGCGAGGAGCCGACGGACGACCCGGTCGGGTGGCCGGAGGACCTGCTCCCGGCGCTGCGCACCCGGGCGTTCGCCCAGCAGCTCCGCGACCTGCTCATGCGCGCCGCCGAGCGGGGCGTCGGCCCCGTCGAGCTGGCCCGGCTGGGGGAGAAGCTGGGCCGCGCCGACTGGCCGGCCGCCGCCCGCTTCCTCCGCGAGTACGTGGCCGTCCTCGCCCTGCGCGACGTGAGCAACCGGGGCTCGATCGCGTACGACCCGGCCGAGCTGGTCCGGGCCGCCACCGGCATGCTCCTCGACGACCCGGAGCTGCTGGCCGCCGAGCGCCGCCGGCTGGCCCACGTCTACGTCGACGAGTTGGCCGACACCGACCCCGCCCAGCTCGACCTGCTCGCCGTCGTGGCCGGCGGCGGCAAGTCCCTGGTCGCCTTCGCCGACCCGGACTCCTCCACGTACGCCTTCCGCGGCGCCGACCCGACCGGGGTGACCACCTTCCCGCACCGGTTCCGCACCGCCTCCGGAGCGCCGGCGGCCCAGGTCACGCTGACCACCTCCTACCGGGCCGGCCCACAGCTGCTGGCGGCGACCGCGCGGCTGGCCCGGCGGCTGCGCGGCCCGGCGGCGCACCGGCGGCTGCGCCCGCTCCCCGACGCCCCGCCCGGCACAGTGGAGGTACGCACCTTCCGCTCGGCCACCAGCGAGTCCGCCTGGCTGGCCCACGCCCTGCGCGAGGCGCACCTGCTCGACGGGGTGCCCTGGTCCCGGATGGCGGTGCTGGTCCGCTCCACCGGCCGGCAGCTGCCCTCGCTGCGGCGCGCCCTGCACACCGCCGGGGTGCCGACCGTGGTGCACGGCGAGGACCTGCCGCTGCACCTCCAGCCCGGCGTGGCCCCGCTGCTGCTCCTGCTCCGCTGCGCGCTCGACCCCGAGCGGCTCGACGAGGAGTCGGCGGTCGCCCTCCTGCACTCGCCGCTGGGCGGCGCGGACCCGCTCGCCGAGCGGCGGCTGCGCCAGGGGCTGCGCGCGCTCGCGCTGGCCGCCGGCGACCGCCGCCCCTCCGGCGAGCTGATCGTCGAGGCACTGCGCGACCCGGCCGAGCTGGCCACCGTCGAGCGGCGCTGGGCCGCCCCGGCGCAGGCCGTGGCGCACCTGCTGGACACCGCCCGGCAGGCCGCCGCCACCCCCGGCGCGACCGCCGAGGACGTGCTCTGGGCGGTGTGGCGCGAGAGCGGCCTCGCCGAGCGCTGGGCCGGGGCGATCACCCGCGGCCGGGCGGCCACCGGGGAGCACGAGACGGCACAGCGCTGGCGGGCCGAGGCCGCCGACCGCGACCTCGACGCCGTCATGGTCCTCTTCGACGCGGCGGCCCGGTTCACCGACCGGCTGCCCGGCGCGCGCACCGAGGTCTTCCTCGACCACGTGCTGGGGCAGGAGCTGCCGGCCGACACGCTCGCCGCCAGCGCCGACCGGGGCGAGGCCGTACGCCTGCTCACCGCGCACGCCGCCAAGGGCCTGGAGTGGGACCTGGTGGTCGTCGCCGGGGTGCAGGAGGGCGTCTGGCCGGACCTGCGGCTGCGCGGCAGCCTGCTCGGCTCGGAGCGGCTGGTCGACGTGCTGGCCGGTCGCGCCGACGGCGCCGGGCTGCGGGCCAGCCTGGTCGGGCAGACCTCGGCGCTGCTGGACGAGGAGCGCCGGTTGTTCCACGTCGCCGTGAGCCGGGCCCGGCTCCGGCTGCTGGTCACCGCGGTCGCCTCGGCGGCGGTGGGCGGCGACGACCACGAGGAGCAGCCCAGCCGCTTCCTGCACGAGCTGGCCGCCACCGACCCGCCCGCCGTCGGCGGAGGCGGCACGACCCCGCCCGCCCCGGAACCCGGACCGCGCCCGACCGGCGGCGCCCCGACCGGCGGCGCCCCGACCGGCGGCGGTCCGGCCGGTGGCGGTCCGACCGGCGGCGCCTCGACCGGGGGCGGCCCGACCGGTGACGGCCCGACCGGCGGCGCCGTCTCGACCGGGGTCGCCGGCCGGGGACGGGACCGGCGTGCCGGCGACGGCGCCGCCGGGATTCCGGCCCTTGTGGCCGGGCGACCCGGCGACGGCGCCGCGCTGACCTTGCCGGCGCCGGACGGGCCGGTGCCGGCCGGGGACGAGGACCCGCAGGACGGGACGCCGGGCGCGCTGCTGGTCACCCTGCCGCCGCGCGGGCTCACCCTGTCCGCGCTGGTGGCGGAACTGCGTACCGCGGTCACCGACCCGGCGGTGCCGGTCACCCGGCGGCGCGCGGCGGCGGCCGAGCTGGCCCGGCTGGCCGCCGCCGGGGTGCCCGGGGCGCACCCGGACGACTGGTGGGGGCTGCGTGGCCTCTCCGACGACCGGCCGCTGGTCGACGAGGGCGAGCCGGTGCGGGTCACCCCGTCGGCCATGGAGAGCGCGCTGCGGTGCAGCCTGCGCTGGCTGCTGGAGCGGCACGGCGGCAGCGCCCCGGCCAGCGCCGCGCAGGGCGTCGGCAACCTGGTGCACGCCGCCGCCATGCTGGCCGAGGACGCCAGCGTCGACCGGACCGCCCTGCTGGAGTACGTGGCCGCCCGGTTCGACGCCATCGAGCTGGCCGCCCGCTGGATGGTCGGCCCGGAACGGGCCCGCGCCGAGGCCATGGTGGACAAGCTGCTGCGCTGGCTGGCGGGCAACCCGCGGCGGCTGCTCGCCATCGAGCACGAGTTCGCGGTCCGCCTCGACGACCCGCAGCGGCCGGTCCAGCTGACCGGCCGGGTCGACCGGCTGGAGGTCGACGCCGAGGGGCGGCTCGTGGTCATCGACCTGAAGACCGGGAAGTCCACCGCCGTCACCGAACGGGAGGTGGCCGAGCACCCGCAGCTCGGCGCCTACCAGGCGGCCGTGGAGGCGGGGGCGTTCGCCGAGTTCGGCGAGGAGTCCGGGGGCGCCGCGCTCGTGCAGCTCGGCACCGGCGCGAAGGACGCCAAGGAGCAGGCGCAGGCAGCCGCCGGGGAGGGGCCCGAGGCCGGCTGGGCCACCGCGCTGGTCCGGCGCACCGCCGACACGATGGCCGCCGCCACCTTCGCCGCCGTCGCCAACTCGAAGTGCCGGGTCTGCCCGGTGCGGACGAGCTGCCCGGTCTCCGGGCAGGGCCGCCAGGTCGTCGAGCCCCCCGCGGAGAACCCGTGAGCGCGAGGAGTGAGCCGGTTCTGCGAGCCCCGCAGTCGCGAACGAAGAGGGCACCGTGAGCGCGAGGAGTGAGCCGGTTCTGCGAGCCCCGCAGTCGCGAACGAAGAGGGCACAGTGACGACGCAGCCGACCCTGTTCAGCGCCACCGCCACCCCGGCGCCCCGGACCGCCGACGCCGGTCCCCGCTACACCCCGGTCGAGCTGGCGAAACTGCTCCGGCTGCCGGCGCCCACCCGGGAACAGGCGGCGATCATCGCCGCGCCGGTGGAGCCGCTGCTGGTGGTGGCGGGCGCCGGCTCCGGCAAGACCGAGACGATGGCCGCCCGGGTGGTCTGGCTGGTCGCGAACCAGTACGTCCGCCCCGAGCAGATCCTCGGCCTCACCTTCACCCGCAAGGCGGCCGGCGAGCTGGCGCACCGGGTACGCACCCGGCTCGACCAGCTCATCCGCCGGCTCGGCCGGCAGGGCCGGGACCCGCACGAGGACCCCCTCGCGGGCGAGCCGACGGTCTCCACCTACCACTCGTACGCGGGCCGCATCGTCACCGAGCACGGGCTGCGTGCCGGCTACGAGCCGACCACCCGGCTGCTCACCGAGGCGTCCCGTTGGCAGCTCGTCGACCTGCTGGTGCGCAACTACGACGGTGACATGTCCGAGGTGGACCGGATGCCGTCCACCATCACCGACGCGGTGCTCGCCCTGGCCGGCGAGCTGGACGAGCACCTGGTCGACCCGGACGAGCTGGCCGCCTGGACCGGGCGGTTCTTCGCCGAGGTGCAGTCCCGTCCCGGCCGGGTCTACGCCGACGTGCGCAAGGCCCTCCAGCTCCAGCAGACCCGGCTGAAGCTGCTCCCGCTGGTCCGCGCGTACGGCCGGCGCAAGGACGACTTCGAGGCCATGGACTTCGCCGACCAGCTGGCCCGGGCCGCCCGGGTGGCCCGCGACCACCCCGGCGTCGGGGTGATCGAGCGGGACCGGTTCCGGGTGGTGCTGCTCGACGAGTACCAGGACACCAGCCACGCCCAGGTGGTGCTGCTCAACGCGCTGTTCGGCGGCGGCCATCCGGTCACCGCGGTGGGCGACCCCTGCCAGTCCATCTACGGCTGGCGGGGGGCCAGCGCCGGCACGCTGGACCGGTTCCCCACCGAGTTCGCCCGCACCGACGGCGCCGCCGCCGAGGTGCTCGGCCTCACCACGAGCTGGCGCAACCGGCCGGAGATCCTCGGCGTCGCCAACGCGCTGTCGGTGCCGCTGCGGGCGGCCGGCGCCCGGGTGCCCGAGCTGCGCGCCGCGCTCAGCGTCCGCGACCCCATCCCGCACCGCAGCCCCGGCGGGCGGGCCGCCGGCACCGTGCACTGCGCGCTGCTGGAGACGTACGCCGACGAGGCCGACTGGATCGCGGACAGCGTGCTGGCCGCCTGGCGCGGCGCGGCCGGGATGCCGGACTCGCTGCCCGAGCACATCCCGGCGCACCGGCGCCCCACCACGGCCGTGCTGGTCCGGCTGCGCAGCCAGATCCCGGCGATCGAGGCGGCGCTGCGCGCCCGCGGGCTGCCGGTCGACGTGGTCGGGCTGGGCGGGCTGCTGGACACCCCCGAGGTCCGGGACGTCGTCTGCACGCTGCGGGTGCTCGCCGACCCGACCGACGGGGCGGCGCTGCTGCGGCTGCTCACCGGCGCGCGCTGGCGGATCGGGCCGCGCGACCTCGTCGCCCTGCACCGGCGGGCCCGGGCCATCGCGCGGGCCCGGCGGGAGGTGACCGGCGACGACGGGCCGGAGATCAGCGTGGACGCGCTGGACGAGGCCACCCTCGTCGAGGCGCTGGCCGACCTGGGGCCGGCGCAGGCGTACTCGGCGGAGGGGTACGCGCGGCTGCGGTCGTACGGGATGGAGCTGGCGCTGCTGCGCTACCGGCTGGACCAGTCCCTGCCGGAGCTGATCGCGGACATCGAGCGGACGATCGGCCTGGACGTGGAGGTGGCGGTCCGGGCCGGCCGGGACGGCGCCGGTGACGCCGGGCTGGCCCGCGCCCACCTGGACGCGCTCGGCGACGTAGCGGCCCGGTTCAGCGGCGAGACCCCCGGCGCCACGCTGGCCGGGTTCCTCGCCTACCTGGCCGCCGCCGAGGACGAGGAGCGCGGCCTCACCCCGGGCGAGGTCGAGGTGGTGGAAGGCGCGGTGCAGATCCTCACCGCCCACGCCGCCAAGGGGCTGGAGTGGGACGTGGTGTCGGTCGCCGGGCTGACCCGGGGCGTCTGGCCGGGGCCGGTGCGCAACTCCGACCACTGGCTGGGCGGGCTCGGCGTGCTGCCGTTCCCGCTGCGCGGCGACGCGGACGGGCTGCCCGAGCTGGGCCTGTCCGGGGCGGAGGACCAGCGCGGGGTGGCCCGGGCCGTGGAGGACTTCACCGACGCGTGGCGCGCGCACGACGAGCGGGAGGAGCGCCGGCTGGCGTACGTGGCGGTGACCCGGCCCCGCCGGCTGCTGCTCTGCTCCGGCTACTGGTGGGGGGAGGGGACGAAGCGGTTCCGCGGCCCCTCGGTCTTCCTCCGCGAGGTGCACGACGCCTGCCTGGCCGGCGGGGACGGTCACCTGGTCGACGCCTGGGCGCCGGAACCGGCCGGGGACGCGGTCAACCCGACCACCGAGACGGTGCTGCGGGCCGAGTGGCCGGCCGACCCGCTCGGCGCCCGCCGGCCGGCGCTGGCCGAGGCCGCCGCCCTGGTCCGCCGCTACCTGGCCGACCCCGAGGCGGCCCGCCGCGAGGAGGCCCTGCTGGCGGCCGCCGCGGCGCCCGCGCCGGCGCCCGCCGACGCCGACACGTCCGCACCGGCCGGGGAAGCCGACACGTCGGCACGGGCAAACGACGCCGACACGCCGGTGTCCGCCGAGGACGTCGAGGTGGCCCGCTGGCGGCGGGAGGCCGATCTGCTCCTCGCCGAACGGGCCGAGCTGGCCCGGCGGGCCGAGGCGGTCGAGGTGGAGCTGCCCGGACACCTGTCGGTGACCCAGCTGGTGGCGCTGCGCCGCGACCCGGAGGCCCTGGCCCGGACGCTGCGCCGCCCCATGCCCACCGAGCCCAACCCGTACGCCCGGCGGGGCACCGCCTTCCACACCTGGCTGGAGCAGCGCTTCGGCGCCGACCGGCTGCTCGACGTGGACGAGCTGCCCGGCGCGGCCGACGACGACGCCGCCCCGGACGAGGCGCTCGCCGAGCTCCAGGAGCGCTTCCTGGCCAGCGAGTGGGCCGACCGGGTGCCGGTGGAGGTGGAGGTGCCCTTCGCCACAGTGATCGCCGGGGTGGTGGTCCGGGGCCGGATGGACGCCGTCTTCGCCCGCCCCGGCGGCCGCTTCGACGTGGTCGACTGGAAGACCGGCCGGCAGCCCGCCGGGCGGGAGGCCGATGCCGCCGCCGTGCAGCTCGCCGTCTACCGGCTGGCCTGGGCCGAGCTGGCCGGGGTGCCGGTCGACCGGGTCGGTGCCGCCTTCCACTACGTCCGGGACGGGGTGACCGTCCGCCCGGCCGACCTGCTCGACGCCGAGGGGCTGACCGCGCTCGTCGCCGCGGTACCGGAATTTCCGACAGAGGGCGCGGCGTTGCGGAGAACGTGGTAGGTTAGGCGCGTTGCAGTTTTGGTTTCCAGAGACTCTGTGTGCGCCTGGCGGATTGTGGCCCCAGGCGCTCTTTGTTGTGTCCGGAGTTCTCCGGGCGGGGCGACCAGCAGCGACAGGTACACCGCGCACACGCGTGCGGTGTGCTCCCTTCGGTCCGCAACAGGTGCGGGTCCGAACGTTCCGTCAAGGAGACGAAACAAATGGCAATTGGCACCGTCAAGTGGTTCAACGCTGACAAGGGCTTCGGCTTCATCACCCCGGACGACGGCGGCGCCGACGTCTTCGCCCACTTCTCGGCGATCCAGACCTCCGGCTACCGGAGCCTGGACGAGAACCAGCGGGTCGAGTTCGAGGTGACCCAGGGCCAGAAGGGCCCGCAGGCGGAGAACATCCGTCCGCTCTGATCTTCGGATCATCCGGTAACACCCATCGCGCCCCCCCCCGGGCGCGGTGACGGGCCGGTCCGCTGCGCCGCCCACCCGCTCCGCGGGACGTGGCGTGCTGCGGCGGGCCGGCCCGTACCTTTCGGTTCGTGCTTGTGACCACCGGCGACGCCGGTGACGCGCCGCTCGTCGGCGCCCTTCCTCGACACGTGCCGCGTCGAGGAAGGCTTTTCGCATGACCATGACCGTTCCCACCTTCGCCGCCACCGGCCTGGCCCCGGCGCTTGTCGCCGAGCTGGCCGCGCAGGGCATCACCGAGCCCTTCCCCATCCAGGCGGCGACCCTGCCGGACTCGCTGGCCGGCCGCGACGTGCTCGGCCGCGGCCGCACCGGCTCGGGCAAGACGCTGGCCTTCGGGCTGCCGCTGCTGCACCGCACGGCCGGTGGCCGGGCCCGCCCGGGCCGCCCGCTGGCGCTGGTGCTGGTGCCCACCCGCGAGCTGGCCCAGCAGGTCACCGCGGCGCTCACCCCGTACGCCCGGGCGCTCGGGCTGCGCTGCGCCACCGTGGTGGGCGGGCTTTCCCTCCAGCGGCAGGCGGACGCGCTGCGCGCCGGAGCGGAGGTGCTGGTGGCCACCCCGGGCCGGCTGCACGACCTGATCGCCCGCCGCGACGCCCGGCTCGACCAGGTGGCCGTCACGGTGCTCGACGAGGCCGACCAGATGGCCGACATGGGCTTCCTGCCGCAGGTGACGAAGCTGCTGGAGCAGGTCGACCCGAACGGCCAGCGGATGCTGTTCTCTGCCACCCTGGACGGCGGCGTGGACCGGCTGGTCCGCCGCTTCCTGAGCAACCCCGTGTCGCACTCCGTCGACCCGGGCACCGCCACGGTGACCGCCATGACCCACCACGTGCTGCACGTGGAGGCGGAGGACAAGCCGGCCGCGCTGGCCCACATCGCCGCCCGCGAGGGCCGCACCATCCTGTTCATGGCGACCAAGCACCGCGCCGACCGGGTCGCGCGCCAACTGCTCGCCAAGGGGGTACGCGCCGCCGCGCTGCACGGCGGCAAGAGCCAGCCGCAGCGCACCCGGATCCTGGAGCAGTTCCGCACCGGCCACGTCACCGCGCTGGTGGCCACCGACGTGGCCGCCCGGGGCATCCACGTGGACGGGCTGGACCTGGTGGTCAACGCCGACCCGCCGACCGAGGCGAAGGACTACCTGCACCGGGGCGGGCGGACCGCCCGTGCGGGCGAGTCCGGCGCCGTGGTCACCCTGGTCCTGCCGGAGCAGCGCCGGGACGTCTCCCGGCTGATGACCGTCGCCGGCATCACCCCGCACACCGCCCGGGTACGCGCCGGCGACGAGGAGCTGGCCCGCGTCACCGGCGCGCGCCAGCCCACCGGTGTCCCGGTGACCCTCACCCCGCCGCCCGCGCCGCACCCCACCGCGGCCTCGCGGCCGGCCCGGTCCCGCCGCCCGCGCCGTCGGGGCTGATCCTCCACTCCGGCCTGGCGAGCGGCGGTGTCCGGCGTGCCGGGACACCGCACGGCCCGCCGGGCCGGAGTCGATCGGGTCCGGGCCGCGTCGCACCCGCGGCCCGAGCCCGTCGAACGTGGTCAGGGCGCCGCGTCGCAGCCGCGGCCGACCCCGCCGACGGTGGTCAGGACGCCGCGGCGCGGTCGGCCAGCAGGTCGGCGAGGGTGGTCCGGTCGACCACCAGGGCGATCGCGCCGTCCACCGCCAGCCAGACGTCCCGCAGCCCGGCGGCCACCCCGTGGTAGCCGTCGTGGCCGGCGGGCATGCCCCGGACACTGGTCAGCGCGCCGCCCACCGCCCGCAGCACGTCGCCGACGCTGATCTCGGCGGCCGGGCGGGTGAGCGCGTACCCGCCCTCGGTGCCGCGGTGGCTGTGCAGCAGCCCGGCCCGGCGCAGGTCGAGCAGGATGCCCTGGAGGAAGCTGAGCGGGATGTCCTGGCGCTCGGCCAGGCTCGCCGCCTTGACCAGCTCGCCGGCGCCGGACCCCCCGTCGCCGGTGGACCCGGCGGCGTCGGCGACGGCGAGCATGGCCCGGAGCGCGTAGTCGGCGCGCGCGGAGACGTACACGGCCTCAGTTGCCGGCCTGGTCCAGCACGCCCCAGCGGCGGCGGATCGCCTTGTCGGCCGCGCCGAACGCGGCGTCCACCAGCAGGCCCACCACCAGGATGACGATCATGATGGCCATCAGCCGGGGCGCCTCGCTCAGCTCCCGGGCGTAGGTCAGCTGCGCGCCGATCGAGGTCCGGGTGGCGATGACCACCAGCAGCTCGCCGGCCATCAGGCTCCGCCAGGCGAACGCCCAGCCCTGCTTCAGTCCGGCCACGATGGCCGGCAGCGCGGCCGGCGCGATGACGTACCGGTACAGGTTGAGCCCGCGGGCGCCGAGGTTGCGGCCGGCCCGGACCAGCAACGGCGGCACGTAGTCGACGCCGTGGATGACGCCGTTGGCCACCGACGGCGCCGCGCCGAGCACCACCACGAAGAAGATGGCCTGCTCGCTGAGCTGGAAGAGCAGGATCGCGAGGGGGAACCAGGCGATCGACGGCATGGTCTGCAACGCGGTGATCATCGAGCCGAGCGCGGCGCGGAGCACCTTCACCCGGGCCACCGCGAGGCCGAGCAGCAGGCCGACGGCGACCGCGGCGGCGAAGCCCACGGCGGCGCGTCGGGCCGTGGTGGCCAGGCCGTGCCAGAGCGCCGGGCTACCGACGTAGTGGGCGAGGTCCTCGAAGACGACCACCGGCCCGGGCAGCGCCCACGGGTCCTTCCAGCCGGTCCAGACCACGGCCTGCCAGAGGGCGACGGCCAGGGCCAGCGCGGCCAGCTTGGGCCAGGTGGCCGACCACACCCGGCGCAGCCGGGACGGCGCCTTCTCCCGGCCGGCGATCTCCAGGGCGTCCAGGCCGGAGATCTCCGCGTCGGTACGCGGCGCCCCGGCGAGCGTGTCACTGGCCATGGCGGCCCACCTCCATACGCAGCCGGTCGGTGACGTCGGCGGCGATGGCCGCGATCTCCGGCGAGTCGATCCGCCGGGGTCGCGGCACGTCGACCTCGGTGGAGTAGATGATCCGGCCGGGCCGGCTGGAGAGCAGGATGATCCGGTCGGCGAGGCGGGCCGCCTCGCGGACGTTGTGGGTCACGAAGATCACGGTGAGCTTCCGCTCGGACCAGATCCGCTCCAGCTCGTCGTGCAGGATGTCCCGGGTCATGGCGTCGAGCGCGCCGAACGGCTCGTCCATCAGCAGCACCGGGGTGTCCAGGGCGAGGGTGCGGGCCAGCGCGACCCGCTGCCGCATGCCGCCGGAGAGCTGGTGCGGGCGCTTGCGGGCGAAGTCGGCCAGGTGGACCGTGCGCAGCAGCTCGGCGACGCGGGCCTTGCGCTCGGTGCGGGGCAGCCCGCGCAGCTTGAGCGGCACCTCGACGTTGCCCTCGACGGTGAGCCACGGGAAGAGCGCCGACTCCTGGAACATGAGGCCGGGGTTGACCCCCTCGCCCAGGTCGATCCGGCCGCCGCTGGTCCGGTCCAGCCCGGCCACCAGGTTGAGCAGGGTGCTCTTGCCGCAGCCGGACGCGCCGACCAGGCAGACGAACTCGCCCGGGGCGACGTCCAGCGAGACCCCGTCCAGGGCCAGGACGGCGTTCTCGCCCTGGCCGTACACCTTGGTCACACCGCGCAGCGCGACCGAGCCGGTCGCGCTGCGCGGGGTCGTCGTGGTCGACGTCACGGCTGGACGACCTCGGCCTTGCCCTGCGCCTTGAGCACCTCGTTGAGGTACTTCAGGTCGTAGAGGCCGTTCAGGTCCACCGGCTGGGTCAGCCCGACGGCGACGGCGTGGTCCAGGCCGGCCTTCAGCGAGGACGGGATCGGGTCGTTGGTGAACTCCAGCGTCGGCCAGGCCTGCTTGATCAGCTTGAGGTCCAGCGGCTTGCCGGTGATCTTGCCGATGTGGTCGGAGATGGCCTGCTGGGCCTCGTCCGGCTTGCTGTTGACGAACTCGTTCGCCGCGACCTGCCCCTCGACCAGCTTCTTCACCACGTCCGGGTGCGCCTTGAGGAACTTGGTGCTGACCAGCAGGTTGGTGATGACGAACTTCTTGTCCGGCCAGAGGTCGCGCTCGTCGACCAGCACCTTGCCGCCCGCGTTGACCAGCCGGGAGACGAAGGGCTCGGGCACCCAGGCGCCGTCGATGGCGCCGGTGCCGAAGGTCTCGACGGTCTGCGCGTTCTCCTGGGGGACCACCTTGACGTCGCCGCCGCCCTCCTTGGTGGTCTGGAGGCCCTTCTCCTTGAGCCAGTAGCGCAGCGCGACGTCCTGGGTGTTGCCGAGCTGCGGCGTGGCGATCTTCTTGCCGCGCAGCTGCTCCACCGAGGTGATCTCCGGCTTCACCACCAGGGCGACGCCGCCGGACGCCGCGCCGGAGACGACCCGGACCGCCTCGCCCTTGGACTTCGAGAAGGCGTTCACGGTCGGGTTCGGGCCGATGTACGTGGCGTCGAGCGCGCCGGAGAAGACCGCCTCGATGGCCGCCGGGCCGGCGTTGAAGGTCTTGGTCTCCAGCGTGACGTCGCTTCCCAGCTTCTCCTTGAAGATGCCCTTCTCCACGCCGACCACGGCCGGCGCGTGGGTGATGTTCGGGAAGTAGCCCAGGCGCAGCGTCACCGGACCGGAGCCACCGGCGTCGTCGTCGCTGTCGTCGCCGCAGGCCGCGGTGGCGCCCAGGGTGGCCGCGCCGACCACGGCGAGGGTGGCCAGGGTGACCAGGCGGCGGAAGGGGAGCCGTCTCATCGTGTATCCAATCCGCAGTATTCCTACTTAGTTGATAGGAAGACTGGGGCAGGCGCCGAGCGGCGTCAAGACCCATCCAGAATCCGGGACACGCGACCTGGGGATTCTCGGCAACTCCTACCTGTTCGGTGGAGATAGCCACACCGGTCGGCCCCCGCCCGGCACCGCCGTCCGGTGGGCCCGCGCACACCGCCGGTGCGGGCGCGGCGGACGCGTTAGGGTCGATCTCGTGCCGACGCGGAGAGCGAAAATTCCAGCGACGAAATACCCGGTCGAGCGGTTCACCCTCGACAACGGCCTGCGGGTGGTGCTCACGCCCGACCGCAGCGCCCCGGTCATCGGGGTGGCGGTGGTCTACGACGTCGGCATCCGCTCCGAACCGGAGGGGCGCACCGGCTTCGCCCACCTCTTCGAGCACCTGATGTTCCAGGGCTCGGAGAACCTGGAGAAGCTGGCCCACTTCCGGCACGTCCAGGGCGCCGGCGGCACCTTCAACGGCTCCACCCACCTGGACTACACCGACTACTACGAGACCCTGCCCAGCAACGCGCTGGAGCGGGCGCTCTTCCTCGAGGCCGACCGGATGCGCGGCCCCCGGCTGACCGAGGAGAACCTCCGCAACCAGGTCGACGTGGTCAAGGAGGAGATCCGGGTCAACGTGCTCAACCGGCCGTACGGCGGGTTCCCCTGGCTCACCCTGCCGCCGGTCATGTTCGACACCTTCCCCAACGCGCACGACGGCTACGGCTCCTTCGACGACCTGGAGTCCGCCACCGTCGGCGACGCGGCCGACTTCTTCCGCCGCTACTACGCCAGCGGCAACGCCGTCCTCGCGGTCAGCGGGGACGTCGACGTTGCCGAGGCGACCGCGCTCGTCGAGCGGCACTTCGGCGACGTGCCGGCCCGGCCCGCCCCGGAGCGCCCCGACTTCGCCGAGCCCGACCTCACCGCCGAGCGGCGCACCTCGTACACCGATCAGCTGGCCCCGCTGCCGGCGGTGGCCGGCGCCTGGCGGGTGCCCGACCCGGTGACCGACTTCGCCGGCTACCTGCCGTACGTGGTGCTGGCCGAGGTGCTCACCGACGGCGACGCCTCCCGGCTGGTCGAGCGGCTGGTCCAGCGGGACCGCTCGGTCACCAGCCTGGGCGGCTACCTCGGCTTCATGGGCGACCCGTTCGACGTGCGCGACCCCACCGCGCTGCTGCTCCAGGCCCACCTGCCGCCCGGCGGCGACGTGGACAAGGTGCTGCGCACCGTCGACGAGGAGCTGGACCGGCTGGCCACCGACGGGCTGACCGAGGGGGAGCTGGCCCGGACCCAGGCCCGCATGGCGACCCACCTGCTGCGGGACACCGACGCGGTGCTCGGCCGGGCGCTGCGGATGGCCGTGCTGGAACAGCAGCGCGGCGAGCCCGGCCTGCTCAACGAGCTGCCCCGGCTGGTCGGCGAGGTGACCGACGAGCAGGTCCGCGCCGCCGCCGCCACCCTGCGGCCGGAGCGCCGCGCGTCCATCGAGGTCATCGCCGGAGGCGCCCGATGACAACCGTCGAAACGGGTACGCGGCCGCTGCCGGCGCTCGGGCCCAACCGCAGGCTCAAGCTGCCCCAGCAGGCCGAACGCACGCTCGGCAACGGGCTCACCGTGATCGCGGTACGCCGCACCGCGATCCCGCTCGTCGAGCTGCGGCTCTGGATGCCGTTCGGGCGTACCCACCTGGCTCGTGGCGGGATGCTGGCGCAGACCCTGCTCTCCGGCACGGAGACGCACACCGCGACCCAGCTCGCAGCGGAGCTGCAGAAGGTCGGCGGCGGGCTGTCCGCGGGCGTCGACCCGGACCGGCTGATGCTCTCCGGGGCGGGCCTGGTCACCGGCCTGGACCGGATGCTGGAGCTGCTCGCCGACGTGCTCACCGGGGCCACCTACCCGGCCGACTGGGTGGAGACCGAACGGGACCGGCTGGTCGACCGCATCCAGGTGGCCCAGAGCCAGCCCGCTCACCTCGCCCGGACCGCGCTGCTCAAGCGGATCTACGGCCGGCACCCGTACGCGGTGCAGACCCCCGAGCCCGACCAGGTGCGCGCCGTGAAGCCGCCGGTGCTGCGCCGCCTGCACGCCGAGCGGGTGCACCCGGCCGGCGCGGTGCTGGTGCTGGTCGGCGACGTGCAGCCGGAGCGGGCGCTGGACGCCGCGGAGCGGGCACTCTCCGGCTGGCAGGGGGACGGGCAGCCGGCCGAGCTGCCGCCCGCGCCGCCGCTGGAGCCCGGCCCGCTGCTGCTTGTCGACCGGCCCGGCTCGGTGCAGTCCTCGCTGCGGATCGCGCTCCCCGCGGTGCCTCGGACCCACCCCGACCACGCCGCGCTGCAACTGGCCAACCTGGTCTTCGGCGGCTACTTCTCCTCCCGCTGGGTGGAGAACATCCGCGAGGACAAGGGCTACACGTACGGGCCGCACTCGCTGGTCGAGCACTCGGTGGCCGGGTCCGTGCTGGTCGCCGCCGCCGAGGTGGCCACCGAGGTGACCGCGCCCGCCCTGCTGGAGACCCTGTACGAGCTGGGCCGGCTGGCCACCGTGCCGCCCAAGCCGGAGGAGCTGGAGCAGGCACGCCAGTACGCGCTCGGCACCCTCCAGCTCGGCATGTCCACCCAGGCCGGGCTGGCCTCGCTGACGAGCGCGTACGCCGGCAACGGGCTGCGGCTGGACTTCCTCGCCGAGCACGCCGCCCGGCTGGCGGCGGCGACCGTGGACGACGTCACCGCGGCGGCGGCCCGCTACCTCGCGCCCGCGCAGGCGGTCACCGTGGTGCTCGGCGACGCCGAGCGGGTGGCCGACAGCCTCGCCACGCTCACCCCGGTCCGCACGGAGTCCTCATGACCGGCGAGCCCGCCCCGCCGCTCGCCCGGTCCACGCTCGACCGGGCGGCACACCGGCGGACGGACCCGGGCTGGCTCGCCGAGGCGTGGGAGCAGGCCCGGGTGCTGGTGCTGGACTCGGCCGACGAGGGCCGCGCCCTCGTCCGCGGCGCGGCGGCCCCGCCGGAGCTGGTGCTGGTGGGCCCGGGCGAGCTGCCCGAGGTGCCCCGGTCGGTGCCGATGTTCCTCGGCGTCGAGCCGGACGGCGTGCCGATCTTCGCGGTGGACTCGCGGCTGCCCGAGCTGGCGGGCACCCGCCGGGTCAACCTGCGCGAGGTCGGCCACCTGCTGACCGACCGGGACGCCGGGATCTTCACCACGGCGCTCGCGCTGATGAACTGGCACACCCGGCACGGCTACTCCTCGTCCAGCGGGCATCCGACCGAGGTGGACGAGGCCGGCTGGTCCCGGGTCGACCCGGGCGGCGGCCGGAT
Source organism: Micromonospora sp. A3M-1-15 (assembly GCF_024213425.1). NCBI lineage: Bacteria > Bacillati > Actinomycetota > Actinomycetes > Micromonosporales > Micromonosporaceae > Micromonospora > Micromonospora sp. A3M-1-15. The sequence continues at coordinate 775,465 of NZ_JANAVK010000002.1, forward strand.
CTGGCCGCGTACCGACCCGGCCATGATCGTGCTGGTGCACGACGGCGTGGACGGCCCGGACGGGCGCTGCCTGCTGGGCAACAACGCCACCTGGCCGAGCACCCCGGGGCTGCGCCGCTACTCCTGCCTGGCCGGCTACGTCGAGCCGGGGGAGTCGGCCGAGGCCGCCGTGCTGCGCGAGGTCCGCGAGGAGGTCGGCGTCGTGGTCGAGGAGATCGGGTACGCGGGCAGCCAGTCCTGGCCGTTCCCCGGTTCGCTGATGCTCGGCTTCCTGGCCCGCGCCGACGCCGACGCGCCGATCCGGGTGGATCCGGCCGAGATCGCCCACGCGCGCTGGTTCACCCGGCGGGAGATCGGCGCGGCGCTGGCCGACGAGCCGGTCCGCGTGGAGGGCGGCGACCGCCTGCTCCTCCCACCGCCCTCGTCGATCGCCCTGTTCCTCGTCCACCGCTGGCTCGACGGCCACTGCTGACCGGCGGGAACACGGGCTGGATGCGGCCCCGGCCCGGGACCGTCGTTGCCGCGGCGGTCTCGGGCCGGGAACACGGGCCGTCGTGGCCGGGTGAGGCGTGGAACGCGGCGGGGGAGCCGGTCCGGCCACGACGGACGTCAGTGGCGGGTCAACCGCTGCCCAGGTGGTACGGGTGAGCCGGGTCGAAGTCCGTGATCGGCAGCACCTTGACCCGGTGCCGACCGGCCCGGACGGCCCCCACGGTGGACAGCGCCCGGGCGAGCAGCAGGGCCGCGTCGCGGTCCTCGGCGTGGACGACCTGGCGGCGCGGTTCCGGCGCGCTGGTCTCGTCCCGCAGCCGGCCCCCGCCGGCCCAGGCGGCGGCGATGTCGGTGTCGGCGGCGGCACGGATCTCGGTGCGGACGATCAGGAACCGCATGGTGTCCCCCGGTACGGACGGACGGATGCACTCTGCAACTTCCACGTCACTCTTGCGTCATGTTACGCCCGCGCGTGGTCACAGCAAGTGAAACTCGCCTATTGCCCGGGCCGTCGACCGATCGGGTGACCTCAGCTCAGCACGGTTGTCGGGGGTGGACGCGCAAGGGGCCGCCGGTGCCACACCGGCGGCCCCCGCGACCTCGCCGGATCAGTTCAGGTCGAACTGGCCGTTCTTCGCGCCGGCGATGAAGCCGAGCCAGCCGGCCCGGTTGAACAGCAGCACCGGCCCGCGCGGGTCCTTGCTGTCCCGCAGCGCGACGGCCGCCGGCCCGGTGTGCAGCGGCGCCATCTCCACGCAGTTCGAGGTCTGGCTGCGGGTGCTCTTGCGCCAGGCGAGGCCGGCGAGCTGCTCGGACGAGCTGTTGCGGATCTCGTTCATGGTTCTGCTCCTGGTCTGGAGTGCTCCGATGGGGACGAGTGACGCCGCGGGCCGCACGGGTGTCCGTGGATCACCGGTCCGTCGTCAGGCGCCCCGAGTCGCGGCGGCGCTGGGTCGGCGCCGTTGCCGGCCCGAACGCCACTGTGGACTCGGCTGCCGTGTCGGTCAGCCGTCCCGTCGCCTCGATCAGCCAGGAAAGGGTGTCCGATGCGGAGAGCGCCGCCGAGCATAGCCACTCGAACACCACTTTATAGCGATTTAGGGTGTTTACCTCGGTCGACATGACGTCGGTGAACCCACCTTCGATGGCCAGCGTCTCCGGATCGAGCGGATCGGCGAACCGGTAGACCGAGAAGGCGGTGGGTGGCAGGTACCAGTCGCCCACCCGGGTGTCGCGCAGCAGCAGGCGCAACGTCACGTTCGGCAGCATGGCCAGCTCGCACAGGTGGACGATCTGCTCGTGCAGCACCTCGGGCGGACCGGCCCGGCGGCCGAGCGCCGCCTCCTCCAGCACCGCCGTGTAGCGGGGCGCGTCGGGGGAGCGGGTCAGCAGCGACTGGCGGGCCTGCCGCGCGCGTACCTCGGTCTCCGGGTCCTCGATCTCCTGGTCGCCGGCCTGCTCGGCCACCCGGGCCGCGGACATGATCCGGTGCCGGGCGTACCCGGGGGTCTGCAACAGCCCCGGCACCAGCACGGGGTTGTACTCGGAGATCTCCGCGCACCCCGCCTCCAGCTCGGCGAAGCCGCGCTGCTGCTGGGTCATCACGGGGAAGTTGCGCAGCCAGCCGCGCATGTCGCCGGCCTCCTGGGTGATCCCCAGCAGTTCCTCGCGCAGCTCGCCCTCCGCGCCGTAGAGGGTCAGCAGGACGCCGACGTCGTCCGGGTCGGGGCGGCTGCGGCCGTTCTCCAGGCGGGACAGCTTGGAGGCGGAGGCCCAGCCGATCCGCTCGATGACCTGGTCGCCGGTCAGGCCGGCCTGCTCACGCAGCCGGCGCAGCTCGGTGCCGAGCCTGCGACGGCGCAGGATCGGGCCTGGTGCGGCAGGAGGCACGGTGTCCTCTTTCCCGTCGACCGTCGCAGGACGCGACGGTAACTGTATGAAATTCGCCCCCCACGGTCAGTATGGACGGCGCGACCGGCGCCGGAGGTTCCGGCGGGGGCGTGTCACGCGACAAAAAGAGGACCGTGGAGGGGTGCCTTCACCGGCGCGCCCGCCCCCGACGCGCCCCATGGCGCACGCCCGCCGGAGGGAACCCGATGCGCACCGTCCTGCGCCGCCCCGACTTCCGCCTGCTGTTCGTCGCGCTGCTGGCCAGCATGGCGGCCGAGTCGATCCTGCTGCTGGCCCTGGCCGTCTGGGTCAAGGACCTGACCGGGTCGGACGGCATGGCCGGTGCCACCATCTTCGCCGTCATCGCGCCGATGGCGCTGGCGCCGCTGGTCGGCTGGGTGGTCGACCGCTGCCGCCGCCGGCCCTTCTTCGTGGCCGCCAACCTCGGCACGGCCGTGCTGCTCTGCCCGCTCCTCGCGGTCCACGACCGTGCCGACGTCTGGCTGATCTACGTGGTGGCGGGGCTCTACGGATTGTCGTACATCACGTTGAGCGCGGTGCTCAGCGGGCTGATCCGGCACCTGGTGCCGAGCGACCTGCTGGCCGACGCCAACGGGGTGCTCCAGACCGTCCGGCAGGGACTGCGGCTGGTCGGCCCGCTGGCCGGGGCCGGGCTCTACGCCGCGGTCGGCGGCTGGCTGCTGGTCGCCCTGGCCATGACCGGCTTCCTCACCGCCGCGGCGGTGGTCGGCCTGCTCCGGGTCACCGAGGCCACACCCGCCCGGTCCGCGCGCCGCTGGCCGGCCGGGCTGGGCGCCGGGCTGCGGCACCTGGCCGGCGACCCCGCGCTGCGCCGGGCCCTGCTCGGGTACGGGCTGGGCTCGCTCATGATGGGCTTCACCGAGTCGCTGATCTTCGCGTACGTCGACCTGGGGCTGGGCCGGGACGCCGCGTTCGTCGGCGTGCTCGTCACCGTGCAGGGGGTCGGCGGGCTGGTCGGCGGGCTCGTCTCGGCGACCGTGGTGCGCCGGGCCGGTGAGGTGGGCGCGCTCGCCGCCGGGGTGAGCTTCTTCGGGCCGGCCGCGCTGGCGCTCGCGTACCCCCGGCTCTGGCTGGGTGTGGTGGCGCTGCTGCTGGCCGGGGTCTCCCTGCCGCTGACCATGGTCGGGTTGAACACGCTCATCCAGCGGCGGACCCCGCCGGGGCTGCTGGGCCGGGTCGCCGCCGCCGCGGAGGCGGTGGTGAGCGGCCCGCAGGCGGTCTCCATCGGTGCCGGCGCGCTGCTCGTCGGCGTCTTCGACTACCGCCTGCTCTTCGCGCTGGTCGGGGTGACCACCACGGCCGCCGGCCTCTACCTCTGGCGCGGCCGCCGGCTCACCGCGCCCCGGCCCGTCCTGGTCCACGTCCCGGCCCCGCGCCGCCCGCTCGACCACGAGGTGCTCGCCGCGCCGCGCCGGCGCCGGACGCCCTGAGACGCGACAGCGGCCGCCCCCCTCCCGGGGGCGGCCGCTGTGGCCGGGTGCGGCCGGGTCAGCCGGCGATGCTGGTCAGGTGCTGCTTGACCTGGACGATCGACGGGTTGGTCAGGGCGCTTCCGTCGTCGAACCGCAGCGTCGGGACAGTCTGGTTGCCGCCGTTGACGCTCATCACGAACTCCGCGGCCTTCGTGTCCTGCTCGATGTCGACCACCTCGTACGCGATGCCCTCCCGGTCGAGCTGCGACTTCAGCCGGTGGCAGTAGCCGCACCACGAGGTGGAATACATCGTCAACATGGTCAGGTCCTCCAAGGGGTGACTCGCGCCCGGTCCGATCAGGCCAGGCTAATGGCTGCAACATCACCGGAGGCTGGAATGATTCCTGGCTGTGGTGGTTCACTCAGCGGCGGAACGGGTGCTCGCCGGCCTCGACCCGGAGCAGCGGTCCGCGGTGACCGCCCCGGCCGGCCCGGTCTGCATCCTGGCCGGCGCCGGGACCGGCAAGACCCGGGCGGTGACCTCCCGGATCGCCCACCGCGCGCTCAGCGGCGACATCTCCGCCCGGCACGTGCTGGCGGTCACCTTCACGGCCCGGGCCGCCGCCGAGATGCGAAGCCGTCTCGCCGTCCTCGGGGTGCCAGGTGTGCAGGCGCGCACCTTCCATGCGGCGGCGCTGCGCCAGGTCCGCTACTTCGCGCCCCGGCTGCTGGAGGGGCGGGCCATGCCCGAGCTGCTGGACAGCAAGGTGCGGGTGGTCACGCTGGCCGCCGCCAAGGTGGGCCTGCGCGCCGACCGGGCCGCCGCCCGTGACCTGGCCGGCGAGATCGAGTGGGCCAAGTCGTCGCTGGTCGAGCCCGGTGAGTACGTGGTGGCCGCGGCCAAGGCGCTGCGCGAGACCCCGTACGAGCCGGCGAAGGTCGCCGACGTCTTCGCCGCGTACGAGCGGCTCAAGCGCGGCAACGGGGTGATCGACTTCGAGGACATGCTGCGCGCCGCGGTCTGGGGGATCGAGGAGCACGCCGACGTGGCCGAGCAGGTACGCGGGCAGTACCGGCACCTCGTGGTCGACGAGTACCAGGACGTCAACCCGCTCCAGCAGCGACTGCTGGACGCCTGGCTGGGCGGCCGGGACGACCTCACCGTGGTGGGCGACGCCAGCCAGACCATCTACTCGTTCACCGGGGCGACCTCCTCCTACCTGGTCGACTTCCCGCGCCGCTACCGGGGCGCCACGATGGTCCGGCTGGTCCGCGACTACCGCTCCACCCCGCAGGTCGTCGGGCTGGCCAACGCGGTGATCTCCCAGGCGCGGGGCGCCGAGGCGCGGCTCCGGCTGGAGCTGCACGGCCAGCGCCCGCCCGGCCCGGAACCCGATCTGCGGATCTTCACCGACGAGCCGGCCGAGGCCAACGCGGTCGCCGCCCGCTGCCGTGCGCTGATCGACGGCGGCACCCCGGCCCGGGAGATCGCGGTGCTGTTCCGCACCAACGCGCAGTCCGAGGCGTACGAGAAGGCGCTCACCGAGGCCGCGGTGCCGTACGTGGTGCAGGGGGCGGAGCGCTTCTTCGAGCGCCCCGAGGTGCGCCAGGCGATGATCGCGCTGCGCGCCGCCACCCGGTCCATCCCGGGGGAGACCCCGCTGCCGGTCGCCGTCGTGGAGGGGCTCGCCGCGGTCGGCTGGGCGCCCGACGCGCCCCCGGCCGGCGGGGCCGCGCGCGAGCGCTGGGAGGCGCTGGCCGCCCTGGTCCAGCTCGCCGAGGAGTACGCGGCGACGCCCGAGGTGGTGCCGATCGGTGAGGCGGTCGCGATCGAGCGCCCGGTCACCCTCGGCGACTTCAACGAGGAGCTGGCCCGGCGGGCCGCCCAGCAGCACGTGCCCACCGTGGAGGGGGTGACGCTGGCCTCACTGCACTCGGCCAAGGGCCTGGAGTGGGACGCCGTCTTCCTGGTCGGGCTGGCCGAGGGCACCCTGCCCACCACGTACGCGAAGACCCCCGAGCAGGTCGAGGAGGAGCGGCGGCTGCTCTACGTCGGGATCACCCGGGCGCGGGAGTGGCTCTGGCTGTCGTACGCGGCGGCCCGCTCGCCCGGCGGCCGGGCCCGGCGGCCGTCCCGGTTCCTGCCGCAGCTGGACCGCTCCGGCGGCGGCGAGCGGGCCGGCGGGGGCGCGGCCCGGCGCACCGAGCGGCGGCGCGCCCAGGTGGTCTCCTGCCGGATCTGCGGCGCCACCCTGCTCGCCGGAGCGGACCGGAAGCTGGGCCGCTGCCCGACCTGTCCGTCCGATCTGGACGAGGAGCTGTACGAGCGGCTGCGCGAGTGGCGGCAGCGGGTGGCCGGCGCACAGAAGGTGCCGCCGTACGTCGTCTTCACCGACGCCACGCTCACCGCGCTGGCCGAGCGGAAGCCGGGACGCACCGAGGAACTCATCGCGATCGCCGGTATCGGCCCCCGCAAACTGGGACTTTACGGGGATACGGTGCTGGCCCTGGTGGCCGGTGCGGGGGTGGACGAGGTCGGCCCGCAGAAAAGTTTCGAAATCTAGCCGTAAATCGTTTGCCCTCGCCCCGAGGCGAGGAATAGCCTCAGGACACACCTCGCGAGCGGCGCCATTCTGGCTGCTCACGGGGGATGAGTCCATGGTCGGCACGAGGAACGTTGAGGGAGGTGGCACCCGTGGAGATCTTCACCTATGAGCGTCCGGCGGCGATGCCAGCTGCCTGCGCTCCGCTGTCGTCCGTCCGGGTGGCCCTTGCCGCTCGACCGTCGGCTCCGCAGGTGCACCAGGTCCAGGTTCAGGCCGAGCTGAACCTGACCGTCGCGCCGCTCGCGGAGATCGAGGGGACCAGTGGCTTCACGGGCATGGGCATCGGTGACGTCAAGAAGCGCACGGATGTCCGCGGCGTTCCACCTCGAGGTAGACCGGTCTGATCCAGACCACCGGCTCACCTCGAGGCCGCGGAACCCGCACACCGGGATCCGCGGCCTCAGTTTTTTTGCACTGCCGTAGTGCCGAACGAATGCGATCCACGAGATCGAAGTGAGAGAGAGGTGACCGGAGGATGAGTCTGGCGTTGGCCCCACTCGACGTGAGCGTCGAGGTGGAGGCGAACCTGCCCTGCCGGAAGTTCGACCCCGACCTGTGGTTCTCCGACTCGCCTGCCGAGCTCGAGCTGGCCAAGTCGCTCTGCGGGGACTGCCCGCTGCGCGTCGAGTGCCTCGCCGGCGCGGTGGAGCGGGCCGAGCCCTGGGGCGTCTGGGGCGGCGAGATCTTCGAGCGTGGCGCGGTCGTCCCGCGCAAGCGGCCCCGTGGCCGTCCGCGCAAGGAGGACCTCGCCCGTGACGCCCAGCTCCGGGTCGAGGCGGAGGCGCGACTGGCGGCCAGTGGGCTGTCCGAGTCGCGTAGCTCCGTCCGGCTGGCAGCCTGACAAAACCCCGTTCCAACGTCCCCGCCGGTGACACTCACCGGCCGCGAGAAAGCCGAGACCATGCTGCACCTGCCGAATGGAACCGAGATGCAACTACTCCACGAAGCGTTGTCCCGGGCTCGAATGCGCCGGCCTCAGGCTGGCACCACCACGAGCACTGAGGCAACCCGTTCCGCCCGTACCGTCGCCATGCGTAGCCGCAGCCAGTCGGCTCGCGACCTGGGCGTTCTCTAGATCCAACACCACAGAAGGGGCGGCGACCGGATGGTCGCCGCCCCTTCGGCGTACGCGGAGGTCAGCCCACCGGGGCGAAACCGGGCAGCCAGCGCTCCAGGATCGCCCGGTAGGGCGCCTTCGCCTCCAACTGGCAGAGCACCCCGATCGAGCCCAGCGTCACCCGGTGGATCATCAGGTACGACGGCGGCAGGTTGAGCTGCCGGCTGAGCTGGTAGGTGGGGGAGCGCGGGCTGGCCAGCCGGGCCGCCTCGCCGCGCAGCCAGGCCCGGGTGAACCGGAACTCGTCCGCGGCGATCGGCTCCAGCATGGGCCGGAGGAAGTCCAGCACCCCCTCGGCGTCGATCGGCTCGGTGGGGCTGACGAAACCCTCGTCGCGCAGCCCGGCCACCACGGCGTCCGCGTCGCCGCGCAGCGCCAGCGCGGCGATCCGGCCGATCGGCTCGGGGGTGCCCTCCGGCATCCGGGCCACCGCGCCGAAGTCGATCACGCCGAGCCGGCCGTCCGGGAGCAGCCGGAAGTTGCCCGGGTGCGGGTCGGCGTGCAGCAGCCCGGCCCGCATGGGCGCGGAGAGGTGCAGCTCGGCCATCAGCCGCCCGGCCTCGTCGCGCTGCTCCTCGGTGCCCTCCCGGATGATCTGCGCCAGCGGGGTGCCCTCGACCCACTCGGTGATCAGCACCCGGGGCGCGGCGTCGAGCACCTCCGGGATGTAGATGTCCGGGTCGTCCGCGTACGCGGCGGCGAAGGCGCGCTGCGACTCGGCCTCCAGCTCGTAGTCCAGTTCCTCGGTGATCCGTTCGCGCAGCTCGACCAGGAGCGGCTTGACGTCCAGCCCGGGCTGGATCGCGCGGAACATGCCGCCCAGCCGGGAGAGCTGCTTCAGGTCGGCGAGCAGGGCGTCCCCGGCGCCCGGGTACTGGATCTTCACGGCCACGTCCCGGTGGCGCGGGCCGCCGTTCGGCCCGTATCCCGGATCGCGCCAGACCGCGCGGTGCACCTGGCCGATGCTGGCCGCGGCGGCCGGGGTGTCGTTGAACTCCACGAACCGGTCCCGCCAGTCCGGCCCGAGCTGCTCGGCCAGCACCTTGTGCACGGTCGCCGCGGGCAGCGGCGGGGCGGCCTCCTGGAGTTTGGTGAGCGCCTGCCGGTAGGGGGCGGCGATCTCCTCCGGCAGCGCCGCCTCGAAGACCGACAGGGCCTGACCGAACTTCATGGCCCCGCCCTTGAGCTGCCCGAGCACGCTGAACAGCTGCTCGGCGGTGCGCTGCTGGATCTCGGCGGAGATGACGTCGGACGCGAGCCCGGTGACGCGCTTGCCCATGCCGAGGACGGTCCGACCGGCGAAACCGAGCGGTAGAGCGGCGAGCTTGGCGGTCCGGGACACGGCCCGGCGCGGGATGTCGGTCACCCGGTCATTGTTACCGACTCGAGGGGCCCGCTGCTGCTGTGCGGCCGGGAGCGGGCGCGCCCGACCGGATCGGGCGACGCCCGGAGCACTCGCAGGAGGGGTGCGGCGGCCACCGGCGGTGCCGGAAGCGGCCCGGCCCCGGAATCTCCACGGCGCAGCCGAGGGTCTCCGGTGTGCCACCGTCGAGCTGCGTCAACGCCTCGGCCGCCGCGTAGGCCGTCGCCGCCAGCCGGGTGGTGGCCGCACAGGCCCGGTCGCCGTCGCCGGCCGCGAGCTGGGCGGCGAGCGCCGGCCACTCCGGGTCGCGGTCCGTCCGGTGCAGGTCGACGCAGCGCAGGCAGGGGCCCACCGGCGGGCGGACCAGCGGGCCGATCACCGGCACGCCGCCGCGCAGGTCGACCAGGAGATGAGGCTGGCGGCGCCGCGCGTACCCGGCGGCGAGCAGGGCCGCCGGGCGGTCCGCCCCGAGCTGGACCACCAGGTCGGACCGGTCCGGCCGGAGCGGCCCGGTCGCCGTGCCGGGCGCGCACCGGGCCAGCGCCGCGCGGACCGCCGGCGCCAGCGGGCGGCCCAGCTCCGCGCCGGTGAGGCCGGTCCCGACCAGGTCACCCGGGCGGACCGGCCCGGCCAGCTCGGGTACGACGTGCCCGACACCGGCCTGCGCCAGCGCGACGGCCACCGCCGCGCCGAGCCGCCCGGCCCCGGTTACCAGCACGCGGGCCGCCCGGCGGCGGCGCAGCACCCGGGCCGGCGTGCCGGGCAGGGCCGGCACGGCCAGGGCCAGGGCGTCGGCCTCCCCGGCGAGCCGGGCCCGGACCGGCCCGGTGAGCTCGCGGGGGAGCAGGCTCTGCGCGGGTACGACCAGACCGGCGGCCCGGAGCGTGTCGAGCAGCACCCGGGCCTCGGCCGGAGGCACCCGCGCGGCGGTCGCGGCAGTCAGCACGGCCCGTTCGCTCCGGGTGCCGTCCAGCAGGTCGAGCAGGCGAGCCGCACCCGGGCTGGTCACCTCGAGAAGCACGGCCCGGCCGGGCTCCACCCCGAGCTGGAGGGTGTGGCGGTCCCGCCAGAGCCGGGTCAGGCCGGGCAGCAGCGTCGGACGGGCGAGCGGCATCGGGTCGGTCACACCACGAATCGTGACCGTGTCCGCGCTCTCCGTCGATCGTTGTCCACAGGTGCGCTCGGCCGTGGCCAGCGTTGTCCACAGGAAAACCGGGGTTGTCCACAACCCGCCGGTAGCTGCTGTCGGCTATGCGACGGGGGAGGGGTGGCCGCCGGCCACCCCTCCCCCGTGCGACCCGGGACGGGTCAGACCTTGGCCTTGCCCAGGATGCGGTTCACTGTTGTGCCGCATACCGGGCACTTGCCCTTGGCCATGTTCATGCCGGTCTTCGAGACCTCCACGCGGCCCTCGAAGTCCCGCTTCTCCTTGCACTTCACGCAGTAACCGTTGTAGGTCTGGGCCTGGTCGGCCACGGTAGCCCTCCTCGTCTCGTCCGCCGGACGCCTCCGGCGGGTTCCCTGCGGCGGGCCACGGGTGGCGCCGGCGCCGGGGGGTTCTCCACGGCCACTCGCGTGACCGCTGGTTGGCGGACCCTACCCAGGTCTGGGCGGTTCCATGTCAGCTGCGCGTCGACTCTGTGAGTAAGTCGACGGCAAGAGTGTGCATGCCGAGTTACGTCGGATAAGTCAGTTTCGCGGGGACACGCCGGGTGAATGCCCTCAGATCCCCCTTCGGGAGGCCCCCAGCGCGACCGCCCGTCCGTAGATCACTTAACGTTGACAGGGGCCGGCAGGTGATGGTCAACTGCCGCCGCAAAGAAATTTTTCGGGACTCCTGACGACCAACCGCCATTTTCCGGGCGCGTGTCGTCGTGTTGACTCTTGCGGACCCCTGGTCAGTACGCATTAGCTTTCCCTCGTGACAGTCATCCGAGGCTGCGCGGACCAGTGATGGCCGCGACGCGGAAGCCCGTCGTCGAAGTACGGCGCAGCCAGCGCCGGCGGCGCACGGTGTCCGCGTACCGCGACGGGGAGCGCGTCGTGGTGCTCATCCCCGACCAGTTCTCCCGCGCCGAGGAGAGCGAGTGGGTCGACCGGATGCTGGCCCGGCTCGCGGCCCGCGAGGGCCGGCTCGCCCGCTCCGACGCCGAACTGCTGGCCCGGGCCACCCGGCTGATCAACCTCTACCTGCCGGAGCACGGGCTGGCCGCCGTCCCGGCCAGCGTCCGCTGGGTGACCAACCAGAACGGCCGCTGGGGTTCCTGCACCCCCGCCGACCGCACCATCCGGATCTCCCACCGGATCCAGGACATGCCCGACTGGGTGATCGACTACGTGCTGCTGCACGAGCTGGCGCACCTCGTCGTGCCCAGCCACAACGCCCAGTTCTGGGCCCTGGTCGGCCGCTACCCGAAGACCGAGCGCGCCCGCGGCTACCTGGAGGGCGTAGCCGCCACCTCCGGCGTCCCCCTGGCCGACTGACCCCCGCGCCCCCCGCTGCGTCGATCATGAAGTGAGCGGCGCGGTTCGCCCGCGTTGTCGCAGCTGACTTCATGATCGACGATCCACCGACGGGTGGCCATGGCGCTGACAGGGCGGCGGTACCCGGAGGGCTAGGGTCGTCGGGTGGCTCGACGTGTGGTGGTGGCGTTGCTCGCCCCGGTCAGGTGGACGCCGCCGGGGATCGATCCGGTGCGGTGGCGGAGCGCGCTCGCCGAGGACGTGGTGGACCTGCTGGCCACACTCAACGAGGTGGAGACCGCCGTGGCGGTGACGCCGGAGGACCGCTGGCTGGCCGACGAGGTGGTCTGGCCCGGCACCGCCGTGTACGAGGTGCCCGAACCCACCGCCACCGCGGTGTTCGCCGCGCTGACCGGATACGACCAGGCGGCCGTCGTGGTCGCCGACGCGCCCGACGTGCCGGGGCTGACCCTCGGCAAGCTGCTGCGGCCGCTGTCCAGCCGTCCGGTGGCGGTCGCCCCCGTCGAGGGCAACGGGGCGGGGCTGCTCGGGGTGGCCGCCCGGCTGCCCGTGCCGGAGTGGTTGCCGGCACTGGACCTGGACAAGACCGCGCCGGCCGAGGTGCGTGCCGCCGCCCCGCGTCCCGGGGACGTGGCGGTCACCGCCGGCTGGCGCCGGCTGCGCGGCCCGGCCGACCTGGCCACCCTCGACCCGGCCTTCGAGGGCTGGGAGGCGACGCGGGCGCTGCTCTCCGGCCAGCCCGGCTGACGCGCGGGGCCCGCACGAACACTCGTGCGGGCCCCGGCGACGTGCGGCGTCAGGACTTGTCGTCGTCCTCGCCCGGGGCCTGCTCCTCCGGCGCGCCGGGCGCGGTGAAGTCGAAGTTCGCCAGCTCCTCGTCCAGGTCGCTGGTGGTCGCGGCGAACGCCTCCGGGTTGGCGAAGTCGTCGTCCGAGGGGAGCAGGTCGGGGTGGCCCCAGACGGCGTCCCGGCCGGCGATTCCGCGGTGCTCGGTGAGCGCCGACCAGAGCACGGTCGCCTCGCGCAGCCGGCGCGGCCGCAGTTCCAGGCCGACGAGGGCGGCGAAGGTCTGCTCGGCCGGGCCGCCGGCGGCCCGGCGGCGGCGGAACGCCTCGCCGAGGCGGACGACGTTGGGCAGCCGGTCGCCGGCGGCGCTGTCGACCACGTGGCACACCCAGCCCTCGACCAGGGCGAGCACGGTCTCCAGCCGGGCCAGCGACGCCTTCTGCGCCGGGGTGTCCTCGGGAGTGAAGATGCCCTCCAGGGCGATCGCCTGCATGGACTCCGGGTCGGTCGGGTCGACCCGGCCCATCGCCTCCTCGATGGCCTCCCGGTTGACCCGGATGCCGGCGGCGTAGTTCTCCACGGCGGCGAGCACGTGCCCGCGCAGCCACGGGACGTGCTGGAAGAGCCGCTGGTGGGCGGCCTCGCGCAGGGCCACGTAGAGGCGCACCTCGTCCTCGGGCAGTTCCAGGCCCTCGCCGTACGCCCGGATGTTGGCCGGGATGAGCGCGGCGGTGCCGGCCGGGCCGAGCGGCAAACCGATGTCGCCGGCGGAGAGCACCTCGGCGGCGAGCGAGCCGAGCGCCTGGCCGAGCTGGCCGCCGAAGAGCGCGCCGCCCAGCGTGGCGACCATCGACTGCATCGGGCCGAGCTGGGCCCGGGCCTCCGGCGGCACGAGGTCACCCATGGCGCCGACCATGCGGCTGGCCACCGGGTCGCAGAGCTTGCGCCACACGTCGAGGGTCTTGTAGATCCACTCGTTGCGGTTCCAGGCGACCGAGGTCCGGATGCCGGAGGGCCACGAGGTGGCCGGCTCCAGCCAGAGGTCGGCGATGCGCAGCGCCTCCTCCACCGCGTTGCGTTCGAACGGCGAGACCGCCGGGTCGCCGGCGGCGGCGAGCTGGCTGGCGGCCACCTGCCGGGCGAGGTCCCAGTTGACCGGCCCGCTGCCCGGCGCGGAGAGCAGGTGCTGCAACTGCGACATGAACTGCTGCATCTGCGCGGGATCGTTGGGGTCTGGTGGTTGCCCACCCGGGAGCGCGAAGCCGAACGGAATATCAGGCACGACGTCTACGGTACGCGGGCCGCGCCGCAGGTCGTGCGCGTCGGCGTTGCGCTGAGGGCGAAGTCCGGTGGTCACCGCGCCGGACGTTCCGGGCCGGATCGGTACGCTCTGGCGCATGAGACGTCGCGGCGTGACCGTACTCCTCGGTGCACTGCTCACCGCCCTGCTCAGCGTCGGCGTGCTGAGCGTGCCCATCCCGTACGTGGTGCTCGGTCCCGGTCCGACCGTGAACACCCTCGGCAGTGCGGACGGCAAGGAGATCATCCAGGTCACCGGCCGGTCGACGTCCACCTCCGCCGGGCAGCTCCGGCTCACCACGGTCGGCGTGCAGCCCACCGTCCGGCTCCGGTCGGCGCTGGCCGGTTGGTTCTCCAAGGACGAGGCGGTGGTGCCGCGCGAGCTGGTCTACCCGCCGGGGGAGTCGCAGGAGGAGGTCGAGCAGCGCAACGCCGAGGACTTCCAGAACTCGCAGACCAGCGCGGAGACGGCGGCCCTGCGTGAGCTGGGCTACCCGATCCGGGTGCTGGTGAAGGCGGTCACCGCGGGCGGCCCGTCGGTCGACGTGCTCAAGCCCAACGACGTGATCACCTCGGTGGACGACCAGCCGGTGACCAGCGCGGCGCGGCTCACCGAGCTGATCCGCGCCAAGCCGGCGGGCACCGCGCTGAAGATCGGCTACACCCGTGCCGGCGCGCCGGCCACCGCCACGGTGACCAGCCGCGAGCAGGACGGCCGGCCGCGTATCGGCGTCGAGATCGACCAGCAGCAGCCACACCCGTTCACCCTCAAGATCGACCTTGGTGACATCGGCGGCCCCAGCGCCGGGCTGATGTTCACGCTGGGCATCATCGACAAGCTGGAGCCGGCCGACCTGACCGGCGGGAAGGTCATCGCCGGCACCGGCACCATCGACGACGAGGGCCGGGTCGGCCCGATCGGCGGCATCGCGCAGAAGCTGGTCGGCGCGAAGGAGGCCGGTGCGAAGGTCTTCCTGGTGCCCGCCGACAACTGCGCCGAGGCGGTCCGCAACCCGCAGCCCGACCTGCCGCTGCTGCGGGTGGCGACGCTGGACGACGCGCTGACGGCGCTGGAGAAGCTGCGCGCGGGAGGGCAGCCGACCCGCTGCTGACGGGCCCCGCGACGGGTCACCGGACGATCGTGACGTGACCTTGACCCGAGGTGTTCAGCAACACCCCGTACTCTGGGTGCCTGGTCGGAGCCGATCACATCGAGCGTGCGGAGCCAACAGTGGTCATGCGGAGCAGCCCCCTTCCGAGGATGAGCCGGCGCGGACGCGTCACCATCGGGGTCCTGATCGGGGTGTTCGTGTTCTTCACCCTGCTCGGGTGGGGGGTCAACGCCTGGACCGACTGGCTCTGGTTCGACGAGGTCCGCTACACCCAGGTCTTCACCGGCGTGCTCGCCACCCGGCTGCTGCTGTTCCTGGTGATCGGGCTCGGCATGGCGGCGATCATCGCGGGCAACCTGTGGCTGGCGTACCGGGTGCGGCCGCAGTTGCGCCCGCACTCCGCCGAGCAGGCGACCCTGGAGCGCTACCGGATGCTGCTGAGCCCCCGGCTCGGCACCTGGATCGCCCTGGCCTCCGCGGTCATCGGGCTCTTCGCCGGCCTCTCCGCGCAGAGCCGGTGGAGCCAGTGGCTGCTGTTCCGCAACGGCGGCAGCTTCGGCGTGAAGGACCCGGAGTTCGGCATCGACATCGGCTTCTACGTCTTCCAGCTGCCGTTCTGGCGCTACCTGCTCGGCGTCGGCTTCACCGCGGTGGTGCTCGCGCTGCTCGGCGCGCTGGCCGTGCACTACATCTTCGGCGGGGTGCGGCTCCAGGGCGTCGGTGACCGGATGACCAACGCGGCCCGGGCCCACCTCAGCTCGCTGGTCGCGGTCTTCGTGGTGCTCAAGGCCATCGCGTACGTGCTGGACCAGCGGGCCATGCTGCTGGAGTACAACGAGGGCGCCAAGCTCTACGGCGCCGGCTACGCCGACATCAACGCGCTGCTGCCGGCGAAGGAGATCCTCGCCTGGATCGCCGTGGTGGTGGCCGTCGCGATCATCGTGTTCTCCAACGCGTGGATGCGGAACCTGGTCTGGCCCGGCATCGCGCTCGCCCTGCTCGGCGTCTCGGCCGTGGCGATCGGCGGCATCTACCCGTGGGCCGTGCAGACCTTCGAGGTCAAGCCGAGCGCCCGGGACAAGGAGGCGCCGTACATCGAGCGCAGCATCGAGGCGACGCGGGCCGCCTTCGGGTTGACCGGCACGAAGAGCGCCGGCTACGCGGCGGACAACCTCATCCCGCCGGCCAGCCTGGCCACCGACACCTCGGTGGTGCAGAACGTCCGGCTGCTCGACCCGCAACTGGTCTCCGAGACGTACACGCAGCTCCAGCAGGTCCGCGGCTTCTACGACTTCGGCCCGAAGCTGGACATCGACAGGTACGCGAACGCCGGCAGGACCTCCGACTACGTGGTCGGCGTCCGGGAGATCAACTACGGCGAGCTGCCCAACAACAACTGGATCAACCGGCACACCGTCTACACCCACGGGTACGGCCTGGTGGGGGCCCCGGCGAACCAGGTGGTCTGCGGCGGCCAGCCGTACTTCGTCTCCGGCTTCCTCGGCGAGAAGGCCCAGGAGGCGTGCTCCTCGCAGGCCGAGCAGATTCCGGCCCAGCAGCCGCGGATCTACTACGGCGAGCGGATGGAGGCCGACGACTACGCGATCGTCGGGCAGACCGGTGACCGCAACGTCGAGTTCGACCGACCCACCTCGACCGGCGGCGAGCAGTACTACACCTACACCGGCGAGGGCGGCGTCGAGATCGGCTCGTTCACCCGGCGGCTGCTCTACGCGATCAAGGAGCAGGAGTCGAACTTCCTCCTCTCCGAGGCGGTCAACGACGACTCGAAGCTGCTCTACGTGCGCAACCCGCGGGACCGGGTGGAGAAGGTCGCGCCGTTCCTCACGCTGGACGGGGACCCGTACCCGGCGGTGGTCAACGGCCGGGTCCTCTGGATCATCGACGGCTACACCACGGCGGCGACCTACCCGTACGCCGATCGGGTCAACCTGCAGGCCGAGACGGCCGACGAGCTGACCGGCCGGGGCACCTTCCAGCTGGCCCGGGAGAACGTCAACTACATCCGCAACTCGGTGAAGGCGACCGTCGACGCGTACGACGGCACGGTCAAGCTCTACCAGTTCGACGACTCCGACCCGGTGCTCAAGGCGTGGAACAAGGCGTTCGGCGGCGAGCTGGTGCTGCCCAAGGGCGACATCCCGCCGGAGCTGGCCGAGCACTTCCGCTACCCGGCCGACCTGTTCAAGGTGCAGCGCAACCTGCTCACCAAGTTCCACGTCACCGACCCCGGCGACTTCTACTCCGGCCAGGACTTCTGGCAGGTGCCGAACGTGCCGGACGCGCCGGACAGCGGGCAGAAGCAGCCCCCTTACTACCTGTTCACCCAGTTCCCGGGGCAGGAGTCACCGCGCTTCCAGCTCACCGCGGCGGTCACCCCGAACGGGCGGCAGAACCTGGCCGCGCTGGTCTCCGGGTCGTACGTCGACGGGCGGCCCCAACTGGAGGTGCTGGAGCTGCCGGACCAGACCCGGATCTCCGGGCCGACACAGGTGCACCAGCAGATGACCAACAACGGCGACATCCGGCAGCAGCTCAACCTGCTCTCCTCCAACCAGGCGCAGGTGCAGTACGGCAACCTGCTCTCGCTGCCCTTCGCCGACGGCATGCTCTACGTCGAGCCGGTCTACGTGAAGAGCAGCAACCAGGACGCGTACCCGCTGCTGCAGAAGGTGCTGCTCTCCTACGGCGACGGCGGCTCGTACGTGGTGCTCGCGAACAACCTGAGCGACGGCATCAAGCAGCTCGTCGAGCAGGGCAAGCGGGCGGCCGCCGGCAGTCCGCCGCCGAGCACCGGTGACAACCCGCCGACGACCGGCGGCACGTCCCCGCCGGTGCTCACCGGCGAGCTGGCCGAGGCGGCCGGCAAGGTGCAGAGCGCCATCGCCGAGGTCAAGGCCGCGCAGGCGTCCGGCGACTTCGAGCGGTACGGGCGGGCGCTGAAGGCGCTGGACGAGGCGATGGCCGCGTTCCAGCAGGCCCAGGCAGCGGCCAACCCGTCGCCCGGCCCGACCCCGAGCGGCAGCCCGTCCGCGTCGCCACCGGCCTCGCCCTCGTCCTCGCCGTCACCGAACGGCTGACGCCGAGCCGACCACGCGAGCCCGTGGTCCGTGACCCGTAACGGTCCGGACCACGGGCTCGTGTCGCTTACCGGACGGAACACCCGCAACCCGGTGCCCGCTTCGACCGTCATCAGAGCAGGTGGGCGACAGGGAGGCGGGAGCCACGATGCGCGATGCGAACACCTTCGACGACTTCTACCGCAGCACGTCGGGTCGGGCGCTGCGGTACGGCCGCGCAGTGGCCGGCGACGCCGGTGAGGCCCAGGACCTCGTCCAGGAGGCGTACGCCCGGGCCTGGCGGCAGTGGGGGAAGCTCGCCGCCCACCCCGCGCCGGAGGCGTGGCTGCGGCTGGTGATCAACCGGCTGGCCACCGACCGCTGGCGGCGGCTGCGCGGCTGGCGTCTCGCGGCCAGCCGCACCGGCCCGCCCGACGACGTCGGACCGCCGGGTGAGGACACCGTGCTGCTGGTCGGGGCGCTCCGGCAGCTGCCGGCCCGGCACCGGCAGGCCCTCGCCCTGCACTACCTGCTCGACCTGTCGGTGGAGGAGATCGCCCGGGAGGCCGGTGTTCCCGCCGGCACCGTGAAGTCCTGGCTGTCCCGGGGCCGGGCCCGGCTGGCCGAGCTGCTGCCCGGCGTGGCCGCCGTGGAGCTGGAGGTGAATGATGTCGCGTGACCTGAACGGCCTCTACCGGGCGCTCGCCGCCGACACCGACGAGCGGGTGCTCCCGACCCCGGACCGGGTCCGCCGGCGGGCCGACCGCCGGGCCCGGCAGCGGGCCGCGTTCGGGGCCCTGACCGTGGCCGTGCTGGTCGCCGGCACCGCCGCCGGCACGCGGTGGGTGCTCGCCGCCGCGCCGGACCGTTCACCCGGGCCGCCCGCCGCCACGCCGACCGCGACGTCCGCACCCTCCAGTCCGGCCACCGCCTCGCCGACGCCCTCGACCGGCCGCACCGGGGCGGCGCCGTCCCGGACGCCCGGCGCGCCGACCACCGGCGCCCGGCCGCCCGCCACCACCCCGACCACCATCCCCGACCGGGCCTTCTTCACGTTGCCCGTTGCCAACGACGCCGGCACGGGCAACGAGTTCACCCCCGGAGCGGTGCTGCCGGCGCTCTGCGGCGCCACGCCGGGGGAGGCGCAGCTCGTCACGCGCCGCGCCCGGTCGTTGCCCTTCCGGCGCGCGGGCGCGGCGGCCGACGAGGTGCCGGCGGGCAGCTACCGGCACAGCATCGCCGTCTACCGGACCGGCCTCGCCGACGACGCGCTCCGCGAGCTGCGGCAGGCCGTCACGGACTGCCCCACGCGGCCGGTCCCCGACGCGCCCGGGGTGACGGTGCGCCAGCGACTGCTGCCCGACACCGGCTACGGCGACGAGTCGGTGCTGTTCGAGACCCGGACGCCCTACCGGGACGCGAACGGCGACCCGACCGGCGGCGACGAGGTTCACCTGGTCCGCGCGATCCGATCCGGCGACGTGGTCACCGTGCTCTGGGAGCAGGGCTGGGAGAGCACCTCCACCGAACGCGTCCAGTTCGACGCGGACAGCCGCCGGGCGGTCGAGGCGATCCGGAGGTGGCTGACCTGACGACCCGTTTTGCGCCTCCTGGGGTCGGTGCGCTACGGTTTACCAGCCGACGC
>NZ_JANAVK010000002.1:794892-1137434 GCF_024213425.1 Micromonospora sp. A3M-1-15
GGGGTGGAGCAGCTCGGTAGCTCGCTGGGCTCATAACCCAGAGGTCGCAGGTTCAAATCCTGTCCCCGCTACTCGTCGCGAAGGGCCCCGGAGTTCACTCCGGGGCCCTTCGTCATGCCGGGGCGCCGCGCACGGCGACGGTGACCCTCGCCACCCGGCCGGATCGGGGAACCCGGCTGATCTCCACGGCGGACATGAGATAGGCTGTAGAAGCCGACGCGGGGTGGAGCAGCTCGGTAGCTCGCTGGGCTCATAACCCAGAGGTCGCAGGTTCAAATCCTGTCCCCGCTACTCGTCACGAAAGGCCCCGGAGTTCGCTCCGGGGCCTTTCGCCGTTTTCCGGCTGCCGTGATCCGGCCCGTCCGTCCTGCCCCGGTTGCGCTCCTCGGCGAGGATGGGGGCATGTCTGGATGGAACAGATGGTGGGGCCGCCTCAGCGCGGTCCTCGGTGCGGTCGTGCTCTCGGTGTTCGTGCCGGTCGCGGCCTGGGCCTCCACGGGCACGGGGGAACTGGTGGTGGAGGCCGCCCGGCGGCGGTCCCGGGGAGGCGGTTTCGGCTTCCTCGGGCTGCTCTGCTGCCTGGCGGTGGTCGTGGTGATCGTGCTGCTGGTGCTGCGCCTCATGCGGGGCCGGCGCGGCGGTCCGCCGCGCTGACGGGAACCGGTCCGCCCGCCGCGCCCCCGGGGGCGCGGCGGGCGGCGGTCACTCGGCCAGGGCCGCGGTCGCCTGGGCCATGAACCGCGAGGTCGCCGTCCGGGCGCCCGAGCGCTTGGCGCGGATGCTCTCGGCCGCGTCGATGAGCAGGGTACGCACCTTGGCGTGCCCCTTCGGCGGCGGCGCGGGCGCCGGCCCGGTCAGCTCGTCCAGTTCGGTGCCGAGGGCCACCACCTGCTTCTCGGCCCGGTCCGTGACGCCGTCGACGACGAACCTGCGGACCGGGACGGCGGCGTTCAGGCCGCGCTCGATGCCGAGGATCCGGCCGGCCGCCACGTTGGTGGTCAGGAAGTTGATCACGTCGACCACCACGCTCGGGTGGCGGCTGCCGCGGAAGGCGGCCCAGTACATGGAGGCCCGGGGCCACTGCGCCGCGGGCGCGCCCGGGAAGGCGGTCAGGTCCAGCTCGTCGTCGGTGAGCCGTTGCAGCTCCGGCAACTGGTGCGACCAGGCGAACGACGCGGCCGCGTGGCCGGTGACCACGAGCTGGCGGGCCAGCTCGCCGCTGTCGGCCTGCTCCACCAGAGCGGCGCTCGGGGTGGCCTGGTCGTAGCGGGCGACCTCCCAGAACTCGAACCAGTCGAGCAGCTCGCCGGAGCTGAAGCCGAGCTGCCGCCCCTGGTACAGCTCGCTGCCCAGGCCGCGCAGCCAGAGCCAGAGCGCCCGGTAGTCGCCGGACGGGTCCATGGTGCCGGCCACCCGGTTGCCGGAGGCGCGGGTGACCCGGGAGGCCCAGTGCGCGTACTCCCGCCAGGACATCCCGGTGCGCGGCTCGGGCTGCCCGAGGCGGCGCAGCAGGTCCCGGTTGTAGACCAGCGCCGCGCTGGTCTGCGCCGCGGGCACCGCCACGGTCCGCTCGTCCACCCGGCCGTAGCGGGCCAGATGTTCGGGCAGGCCGCGCAGGTCGAGCCGGTTGTCGGCGACGTAGGCGCTGAGATCGAGGACGATCTCCCGGCGGGCGTACTCGGTGAGTAGGGTGTCGTCGATCTGGAACAGGTCGGGCACGTTGCCGCCGGTGGCCTGGGTGGCCAGCCGGTCGTAGTAGCCGGTGAGCCCCTGCCAGGTCACCCGGAAGCTGACCCGGGGATTCTGCTGGGAGTAGAGGCGCAGCGCCTTCTCGGTCGCCTCGGCCCGGCGGGCCCCACCCCACCAGAACACCGACAGCTCGATGGGCCCGTCGTCGACCGGGGCCTCCTCCTCCGGGCCGCAGCCGGACAGCCCGGCGGCGAGCAGCGGCAGCCCGGTCAGCGCGCCGAGCAGCCGCCGCCGGTCGACGCCGGGGCGAGGGACGGACTGCGGTGGGCGCACGAATTTCTCCCGTGTTGCGGGCCGCTGCTGCGGATGGACCATTTACACAGGCGTCGGGCGGGGGTGTCAACGCCGGTGCGGACGGGACGGCCGGTGGCCGCACCGGGCGGCGGCCCCACCCATGGTGTACTAGCGCCGTGGAACTTCTGCACTCGGGCAAGGTTCGGGACGTCTACGCCGACGGCGAGGACCTGATCCTGGTCGCCTCCGACCGCATCTCCATCTACGACGTGGCGCTGCCGACCCCGATTCCGGACAAGGGCCGCCTGCTCACCGCCCTGTCGCTGTGGTGGTTCGAGCAGCTGGCCGACCTGGTGCCGAATCACGTCATCTCCGCCACCGACGTGCCGGCCGAGTTCGCCGGGCGGGCGATCCGCTGCCAGCGGCTGGACATGGTCCAGGTCGAGTGCGTCGCCCGCGGCTACCTCACCGGCGGTGGCTTCGCCGAGTACCAGCGCACCGGCGCGGTCTCCGGTGTCGAGCTGCCCCGCGGCCTGGTGGAGGCGTCGATCCTGCCCGAGCCGATCTTCACCCCGTCGACCAAGGCGCCCAAGGGCGAGCACGACGAGCCGATCACGTACGCCGAGGTGGTCGACAAGGTGGGCGCGGAGACCGCCGAGCGGCTGCGGCAGATCACCATCGACGTCTACCGGCGGGGCGCGGAGATCGCCGCCGACCGGGGCATCCTGATCGCCGACACCAAGATCGAGCTGGGCTGGGCGCCGGACGGCACCCTGGTCCTCGCCGACGAGCTGCTCACCTCCGACTCGTCCCGGTTCTGGCCGGCCGAGTCCTACCAGCCGGGCCGCGCCCAGTTCTCCTTCGACAAGCAGTACGTGCGCGACTGGGCCACCGGCAGCGGCTGGGACCGGCAGCCGCCGGCCCCCGAGGTGCCGGCCGAGGTGGTCGAGGCGACCCGGGCCCGCTACGTCGAGGTCTACGAGAAGCTCACCGGCAACCGCTGGGACTGAGTCACTCCACCCAGTCGAGGGTGCGCTGCACGGCCTTGCGCCAGTTGCGCAGCTCCCGCTCGCGGTGCGCCGGGTCCATCTCCGGCGTCCACTGCGCGTCCGACCGCCACTGGGCGCGCAGCGTGCCCAGGTCCGGCCAGAAGCCGACCGCCAGGCCGGCCGCGTACGCGGCGCCGAGGCAGGTGGTCTCGGTGATCCGGGAGCGGACCACCGGCACGTCGAGGACGTCGGCGAGGAACTGCATGAGCAGGGTGTTGCCGGTCATCCCGCCGTCCACCCGGAGCCGGCGCAGCGCCACGTCGGAATCGGCGTTCATGGCGTCGACCACCTCACGGGTCTGCCAGGCCGAGGCCTCCAGCACCGCACGGGCCAGGTGCCCCTTGGTGATGTAGCCGGTCAGCCCGGCGATGACCCCGCGGGCGTCGCTGCGCCAGTGCGGGGCGAAGAGCCCGGAGAAGGCCGGCACCACGTAGCAGCCGCCGTTGTCGTCGACCGTGCGGGCCAGCTCCTCGACCTCGGGGGCGGTGGAGATCAGGCCGAGGTTGTCGCGCAGCCACTGCACCAGCGAGCCGGTGACCGCGATGGCGCCCTCCAGGGCGTACACGGCGGGGTGGCCGTCGATCCGGTAGGCCACCGTGGTGAGCAGGCCGTGCCGGGAGGGGACCGGGCTGGCCCCGGTGTTGAGCAGCAGGAAGCTGCCGGTGCCGTACGTGCACTTGGCCTCGCCGGGCTGGAAGCAGGTCTGCCCGAACAGGGCGGCCTGCTGGTCGCCGAGGGCGCTGGCCACCGGCACCCCGGCGAGCACCCCGTCGGCGGTGCCGTAGACCTCGGCGGAGCAGCGGATCTCGGGCAGCATCGCGGCGGGGATGCGCAGCGCGTCGAGCAGTTCGGGATCCCAGTCCAGGGTCTCCAGGTCCATGAGCATGGTGCGGCTGGCGTTGGTCACGTCGGTGACGTGCCGCCCGGTGAGCTTCCAGATCAGCCAGCTGTCCATGGTGCCGAAGAGCACCTCGCCCCGCTCGGCCCGGTCGCGCAGCCCGTCGACGTGGTCGAGCAGCCAGCGCAGCTTCGGGCCGGCGAAGTAGGTGGCCAGGGTCAGGCCGGTGCGGGCGCGCAGCCGCTCCTCGTCGTACGCCTCGGCCAGCTCGCGCAGGAGCGGCCCGGTGCGGGTGTCCTGCCAGACGATGGCGTTGGCCACCGGGCGGCCGGTGGCCCGGTCCCACACCACGGTGGTCTCGCGCTGGTTGGTGATGCCCACGGCGGCCAGCCCGTCCGGCCCGGTGCCGGCGGCGGCGAGCGCCTCCAGCACCACCTGCTGGACGTTGGCCCAGATCTCCTCGGCGTCGTGCTCCACCCAGCCCGGCCGCGGGAAGATCTGCCGGTGTTCGCGCTGTGCTGCGGAGACGATGTCCCCGGCCCGGTCGAAGACGATGCACCGCGAGGAGGTGGTGCCCTGATCGATGGCGACGACGAACTCTCCGGTCACGGCAGCACCGTACCCGCCGGGAGCGTCCACCGTCTCTCCCCGATCCACCCGTACGATCAACAGACGTGCGTGACATTGCCGTGTTCAGCGGGACCGCCCACCCGGAACTCGCCGCCGAGATCTGTGCCCACCTCGACGTCCCGCTGCACCCGGTGCGGGTGTCCCGGTTCGCCAACGACTGCCTCGAGGTGCAGTTGCAGGCGAACTGCCGGGAGCGGGACGTCTTCCTCATCCAGCCGCTGGTGCCGCCGGTGCAGGAGCACCTGGTCGAGCTGCTGCTCATGATCGACGCGGCCCGTGGCGCGTCCGCCGGCCGGATCACCGTGGTGCTGCCGCACTACGCGTACGCGCGGTCGGACAAGAAGGACGCCCCGCGCATCTCGATCGGCGGCCGGCTGGTCGCCGACCTGCTCACCTCGGCCGGCGCGCACCGGGTGCTCGCCATGACCCTGCACTCGCCGCAGGTGCACGGCTTCTTCAGCGTCCCGGTGGACCACCTGCACGCGCTGCGCGAGCTGGCCGCCCACTTCAAGGGCCGGGACCTGACCAACACCGTGGTGGTCTCGCCGGACCTGGGCAACGCCAAGGAGGCGGCGGCGTTCGCCCGGATGCTCGGCACCCCGGTCGCGGCCGGCGCCAAGCAGCGGTTCAGCGACGACCGGGTGCAGATCAGCGCGATCATCGGCGACGTGGCGGACCGGGACGTCATCGTGCTGGACGACGAGATCGCCAAGGGCAGCACGGTGATCGAGCTGATGAGCCACCTGCGGGAGCGGAAGGTCCGCTCGATCCGGCTGGCCTGCACCCACGGCCTCTTCTCCAGCGGCGCGCTGAAGCGGCTGAGCGAGCAGGACGGGGTGCTGGAGGTGGTCTGCACCAACACGGTGCCGATCCCGGAGGAGAAGCGGGTGCCGAAGCTGGAGGTGCTCTCGGTGGCGCCGGCCCTGGCCGAGGCGATGCGGCGGATCCACAACGGCGAGTCGGTGAGCGCCCTCTTCGGTTGAGGCCGCCCGTCGCGACCGGGTCAGCCGTCGGACGGGTGGGTGACGCGCCGGGCGGCCAGCGCCGTGGTGATCCGGACGACCGTGCCGGCCTCGCCGGTCTCCACCGCCATGGTGTCGCTGAGCTCCCGGGCCAGCCAGAGGCCCCAGCCGCCGGCGGTGTCCGGTGCGGGCCGCGCACGCTCGCTGAGCCGCCGCGCGCTGATCCCGTGACCGTGGTCGGCGACCTCGCAGACCAGCTCGCCGGCGCGGCGCCACAGCTGCAGCCGGCCCTGCCCGCCGCCGTGCCGGACCGCGTTGGTGATCAGCTCGTTGACGGCCAGCACGAAGTCGTCGAGCCGTTGCCCGGCCAGTCCCGCCGCGTGCGCGCACGAGGTGACCGAGTGTCGGAGCTCGGTCACCTGGGCCTGGGTGAAGGCCTCGGCGATGAGGAGGGAAGGTTCGATGGGCACAACCGTACGCGGTGCGGGGGATTCTGCGTTTGTCATGGCCCCGTCCCGGCGATGGATCTCGGTCATTTTCGCGGCATTTCCACCGTACGTCAGGGTTTCTCGCACCGCACCTTCCGGCCCGGCGGTGCGCGGCTGTGGCAGGGTGTCGCGCATGCCGTCGTCCCCGGAGGGCCTGGAGGTCCCGCTCTGGCGGTCCATCGCGGTGTTCCGCTTCGCCTCGCTGGCGTACGTGGGGGCGCTGGTCCTCCGCGACGCCCACCGCTACGCGCACCCGGTCGCCGCGGGCGGCGTACTCCTGGGGATGCTGGCCTGGACCGGGGTGACCACGGCGGGCTACGGGCGCCCGGCGGGACGGCGCTGGCCCCTGCTCCTGGCCGACCTCGGCGTGGTGCTGGCGATCATGCTGGCCACGCCGTGGGTGATCGGCCGCGCGGCGCTCTCCTCCGGCGTGCCCACCCTGACCGTCGCGTGGCTGGCCGGGCCGGTGCTGGCCTGGGCGGTCTCCGGCGGCCGCCGGCGCGGCGCGGTGGCCGCGCTGGTGCTCGGCGGGGCCGACCTGGCCACCCGGGAGCGGATCGGCCAGTCCTCGCTCACCGGGGTGATCCTCCTGCTGCTGGCCGGCGTGGTGGTGGGTCACGTGGCCCGGCTGGCCGTGGAGGCCGAGGCGCGGCTGCAACGCGCGGTGGAGCTGGAGGCGGCCACCCGGGAACGGGAGCGGCTGGCCCGGGACATCCACGACTCGGTGCTGCAGGTGCTGGCGCTGGTCCGGCGGCGCGGCGCCGACCTGGACGGCGAGGCCGCCGAACTGGCCCGGCTGGCCGGCGAGCAGGAGGCCGCGCTGCGCGCGCTGATCGGCCGGGCGCGCGCCGCGCCGGACGGGGCGGGCGACGCCCGGGACCTGCGCGACCTGCTCGACCGGTACGCCTCGACGAGCGTGCAGGTGGCCGCGCCGGCCACCCCGGTGCCGCTGCCCGGGCGGGTGGCCGGCGAACTGGCCGCGGCGGTCGGTGCGGCGCTGGACAATGTGACCCGGCACGCCGGCGGGCGGGCCTGGGTCCTGATCGAGGACGAGGGGGAGACGGTGACCGTCTCGGTACGCGACGAGGGCCCGGGGATCCCGGACGGGCGGCTGGCCGAGGCCGCCGCGCAGGGCCGGCTCGGGGTGGCCCAGTCCATCCGGGGCCGGGTGGCCGACCTGGGCGGCGAGGTGCGCATCCTCTCCGCCCCGGGCACCGGCACCGAGATCGAGCTGACCGTGCCGCGGAGCGGCCGGTGAGCATCCGGGTGATGGTGGTCGACGACCACCCGATGTGGCGGGAGGGCGTGGCCCGCGACCTCACCGAGGCCGGGCACGTGGTGGTGGCGACCAGCGGGGAGGGGCGCCAGGCGGTCCGGGTGGCCGCGGCGGCCCGCCCGGACGTGGTCGTGCTCGACCTGCAACTGCCGGACGTCTCCGGCGTCGAGGTGGTCCAGGGGCTGCGCGCGGCCCTCCCCGAGGTGCGGGTGCTGATGTTGTCGGCCAGCGGCGAGCCGCAGAGCGTGCTGGACGCGGTCAAGGCCGGCGCCACCGGCTACCTGCTGAAGTCGGCCGCGCCGGCCGAGTTCCTGGACGCGGTCCGCCGCACGGCGGCCGGCGAGCCGGTCTTCACCCCGGGCCTGGCCGGGCTGGTGCTGGGGGAGTACCGCCGGCTGGCCGCGACGCCGCCCGCCCCGCACGACGACGCACCCCGGCTCACCGAGCGGGAGACCGAGGTGCTGCGTCTGGTGGCGAAGGGGCTGTCGTACAAGCAGATCGCCGAGCGCCTCGGGCTCTCGCACCGGACGGTGCAGAACCACGTGCAGAACACGCTCGGCAAGCTCCAGCTGCACAACCGGGTCGAGCTGACCCGGTACGCGATCGAGCGGGGCCTGGACGGCTGAGGCTCAGCTCGCCTCGGGCGGCCGGGTCTCGTGGACGGCCAGCTCCTCCGCGGTCGCCCCGCCCCCGGCCGAGCCGGCGTCGTAGGCGACGTTGTCGGTCTCCTGGTCGGTGTGCGCCCCCTCGTCCGGCTCGACCAGCCGCCCCACCTGGTGGTCGGCGACCGTGCCGAGCTGGCCGTGGTCGTAGATGGAGACCGGGGAGTGCGGGTCGGAGGTCGGGCCCGGGTCGATCACGTCGGCGTCGAGCTGGGCCTGCGCGGCGGCCTCCTCGCTGTCCGCCTCGGCCGCGATGTCCGGGTCGACGGAACCGGCCAGCGGGTCGTCCGCCGGTCGCTCGTACTGCTCGCGCTGGAGCTTGTAGTCCAGCGACTCGCCGTCGAGCTGCTCCTCGGCGGTGGTGCCGAAGCGGTCCACGGCCACCGGGGTGCGGTCGCCGGGCAGCTGGGCCGGCTCCGGCCCGTCCGCCTCGCGTCCGGTCAGCACGTCGTCCTTGGCGGTCGAGTCGTCGTCGGCGGTGTCCGGCAGGCCCTCCGCCTCGGGGTCGGACACGGGGGTGGGGTACTCGTCGTCGCGCATGACCGGGAACTACCCACTGCGCTCGCCGGATTAACCGCAACCGGCGGGGTGGATCGGGAGGAACGGGGCTAAAAGGGGCCTCAGCCGCGGAGCGGGGCCTCGTCCTCCGCGTGCAGCACGCACCAGACGACCTTGCCGTCCGGAAGCGGCGTGCTGCCCCAGCGCCGGGCCACCGTGTCGATGAGCAGCAGCCCCCGGCCTCCGGTGGAGGTGAGCGGGGCCAGCCCGGCGTACGCCGGCCGCCGGTGGGAGTGGTCCCGGACGGCCAGGTGCAGGGCGCTGTCCCGGGGCGCCACCCGGACGGTCATCGGCGTCCCGGTGTGCGCCACCACGTTGTTGACCATCTCGGTGACCGCGATAGTGGCCGGCTCGGCCAACTCGGGCACGTTCCACCGGGCGCAGCCGTCGGTGACAAGTGCCCGCGCCTCCCGGGCCGCCGCCACGACCGGGGGCAGGTCGGCGCTGAGCACCGCGGCCAGCGGCGCGTCGCGCAGCGCGGCCTGCGCCGAGTCGAGGGACCGGTGGACCGGCGCGGCGCCGCCCGGCCGCCCGGCCGGGTCCAGCACCAGCAGGCCGGCGGCCGGCCAGTCGGCCGCCGCGAGATGCACCTCGTCGAGGACGCCCCGGGCCGCCGGATCGGCGATCCGCACACCGGACAGGTCGACGATCACCGCCCCCGGCCGCTGCCAGAGCCGGGCGAGCAGCGCGCCCCGGACGGCGTCGAGCCCGGCCAGGTCCAGCACGCCGGTCAGCCGGACGACGGCGGATGACTCGTCCGTCTCCACCAGGCAGCGCACGTCCGTCGGCATGATCGTCCCATTGTGCATGCCAGCCCCCCGACGCGCATCAGTCCGGTCGGCGGGACTCATGAGCGGTCCGTCCGGGAACGCCGGCTCATCGCCGCCACGGTGCCGACGGCCGTTCCGGCCGCCGCCAGGCCGAAGGCCGCCGTCAGCCGGATCAGCTGCGCCCGCCGGCCCTGCCACCCGTCGGTCCGCTCGGCCGTCGCGTCGGCGTGGAAGACGTTGCCGGTGGCGTCCAGGCGTACGCCGGGGCCGAACTGGGTGCGTGCGGTGTACCAGCCGAGCACCCGCTCGGCCAGCGCCGGGGCGAGCCGCCACTGGAGGCCCATGAGCCGGGCCGCGCCCCCGGCGTACGCCTCCCGCCGTGGCCGGCGCAGCAGCCGCACGATCGTCTCGGCCACCATCTCCGGCGGGTAGACCGGTGGGGGCGGCGTCAGCTCCCGGCCGGTGTGGTTGGCGGCGTGCCGGAAGAACGGGGTGTCGATGCTGGCCGGCAGCACCGTGCAGAGCGAGATGTGGCCCCGGCCGGTGACCCGCAGCTCCTGCCGGACCGTGTCGGCCAGCCCCCGGATCGCGTGCTTCGTGGCGTTGTACGCCGACTGGTAGGGCATGGCCACCTCGGCCAGCACCGAGGCGTTGTTGACCAGCACCCCGCCGCCGGCCGCCTCGAGCCAGGGCAGCGCGGCCCTGGTCCCGTACACGGTGCCGAGCAGGTTCACCTCGACCACCCGGCGGAACTCGGTCACCGGGATCTCGTCGAAGAGCCCCACGGTGCCCACCGCCGCGTTGTTGACCCAGGCGTCGATCCGGCCGAACTCGGCCGCCGTCCGCGCCGCGAGCCGCACCACCGCCTCCGGGTCGGTCACGTCGGTCGGCACGACCAGGGCCCGCCCGCCCAGCTCCCGGCAGCGGTCGGCGACCCGGCGCAGCGCCTCCTCGCTCCGGGCGGCCAGCGCCACGTCGGCGCCCCGGCGGGCCACCGCGTACGCGGTGGCCGCACCGATCCCGCTGGAGGCGCCGGTGATCACGACAGTGGAGTCGTCGAGGCTGCGGGTGAGAGGCATTCCTCGCCCGTACCCCCCGTCCGGGCCCGTCATGCCGCCCGAGTCGCCCGGATCACGGTTGGCGCGCGGTCCGTACGGGCAACCTGTCCCCAAGGCGACCGTGCCGCCCGCTGTCCCATCCGCGCGACGGCCCGCCGGTCCGCTCCCGATCTGCCAGGTTTCGGCGCACCGGGGCCGGGTTAATGGGACCCTCTGACCGGAGGACCCCACCGCTCGCGAGAACGCATGGAGGTGCACCATGCGCGTCGGCCTTGTGTGCGCGCACGCCGGCCCGTCCGTCGACGGTCCCACCGTCGGGACGCACCAGCACATCGCGCGGGTGGCGGCCGAACTCGCCGCACGGGGCCACGACGTCCGGGTGTACGAGCGCCGCGACGCGCCGGGCCAGGAGTCCGTCGACGTGGACGGCTATCACCTGGAGCGCGTCCCCGTCGGCCCGCCCGCCCCGCTGCCCACCGCCGAGCTGGTGCCGTACGTGACCGAGTTCGGCCGCTGGCTGGCGCAACGGTGGTCCGGCGACTGGGCCCCCGAGGTGGTGCACGGGCACTACTGGGTCGGTGGCCTGGCCGCGGCCCACGCCGTCCGCGAGACCGACATCCCGGTGGTGCAGACCTTCCACTCCCTCGGCGTCGAGCAGTTGCGTCACCTCGGCGGGCAGTACGACGGGCCGGGGGAGCGGATCCCGCTGGAACGGGCGCTGACCCGGGCCGTCGACATCGCGGTCGCCCAGTGCAACGACGAGGTCGACGAGCTGACCCGGATGGGACTCCAGCGCACCGCGGTGGCGATGGTGCCGACCGGCGTGGACACCACGCAGTTCCACCCCGACGGCGAGGCGGCGCCCCGCGACCAGCGGGCCCGCATCCTCTCCGTCGGCGGGCTCGCGCCCGGGCACGGCCAGGAGGACCTGATCCGGGCCATGCGGCTGGTCGGCGACGCCGAGCTGGTCATCGCCGGCGGCCCGCCGGCCGAGCAGCTCGCCAACCACGCCGAGGCGCGCCGGCTGCGCGAGCTGGCCGAGCGGACCGGGGTGGCCGAGCAGGTGAAGCTGGTCGGCGCGGTCCCGCACGACCAGATGGCCACCTGGTACCGCTCCGCCGACGTGGTCGCCTGCACCCCGCACTACTCGTCCGCCGGGCGGGTCTCGCTGGAGGCGATGGCCTGCGGCGTCCCGGTGGTCGGCTACGCCATGGGCGGCATCGCCGACGCGGTGGTCGACGAGGTGACCGGCAAGCTGGTGCCACCCGGGGACGTGCGCACGCTCGGGGTCACCCTGCGCCGCATCCTCGCCGACAACGCCGGGCGGTTCGCGTACGGGCACGCCGCGGTGGACCGGGTCCGGTGCAGCTACACCTGGGAACGGACGGCCGGCGCGCTGGAGCGGCTCTACGAGCGGGTGATCGGGCGCCGGAAGCCGGCCGAGGCCCCGGCCCCCGTCGAGGTCGAGGTGGCCGCCGAGCAGCGCGGACCCGTCGAGGCGGCCTGACTCAGCGCCGGGCGCGCACGGCCGAGCCGGCGCCGATCATCGCGGGCTCCCGGTCCCGTGCCACCGCGTGGTGGTGCTGCGGCTCGGCGTAGCGGGTCAGGCCGACCACTGCGGCCAGCGTGACCAGGAAGCCGAGCCCGGCCAGCCACTCCCGGCCCGGCCAGATCCGGTCGTTGAGCAGCAGCAGGCCGACGACGGCCGCGGGCACCGCCCCGGCGGCGTCCATCGCGGCCACCGCGGCCGTGGTCGAGCCGCGTTGCATGGCCAGGCCGAGCAGGAGCTGGCCCACCACCGAGTGGGCGATCAGCAGGTAGAGCAGCGGATCCCGGACGAACGCCTCCGCCGAGTCGGCCGAGGCGAGCGGCCGGGCCGCCACGGCGGCGGCGGAGAACGCCATCCCGGCCAGCGAGCCCAGCACCACCGAGCCGGGCGCGCCGTGCAGCCGGACGGCGAAGAAGCCGAGCACCGCGATCACCCCCAGCGCCACCGCCAGGCCGACCAGCCCGGCGGTGCCGAGCTGCCGGGACGGCGCCGGCTGGGCGGCCAGCACCAGCGCGGTGATCCCGCCGAACAGGAGCACCAGCAGCCCCACCTCGGCGGCCGGCAGCCGCCACTTGAGCACCAGCACGCCGAGCACGGCGGTGACGCCCAGCCCGGCCGCCACGCTCGCCTGGACCAGGAACAGCGGCAGGTCGCGGCGGGCCAGGAAGGCCAGCACGAAGCCGACGACCTGGCAGGAGAGCCCGACCAGGTAGGTCCGGTGACTGGCCAGCCGGAGCAGCAGCCCGGGATCGAAGGTGTGGTGCACGGTGGTGCGCGCCGCGGCCACCGACTGGAGGAGGTTGGCGAAGCCGTACGCGACGATCATCGCCGCCAGGAAGCACCAACCGGAGGAGACCACCTGGCGAGGATAGAGGTTACCGACGGGTCAGCGCTCGGCCGGCCGGCCGAGCCGGGCCAGGATGTCGCCGTGCAGCGGGCCGTTGCTGGCGATGGCGCTGAGGTCGCCCGCGCCGTCCCCGGCCAGGGTCGGCCGCCCGGCCAGGTCGGTGAACGTGCCCCCGGCCTCGGTGACGATCGGAACCAGCGCGGCGACGTCCCAGAGCGACAGTTCCGGCTCCACCATCACGTCCAGCGCCCCCTCGGCCAGCAGCATGTAGCCGTAGAAGTCGCCGTACGCCCGGCTGCGCCAGGAGTCCCGCATGATCTGGAGCACCGGCTCCAGCCGGCCGGCCTCCTCCCACCCGGTGAGCGAGGAGTAGCAGAAGCTGGCGTCGGCCAGGGTGGTCACCCCGGAGACCCGGATGGGCGCGCCGGAGGCCAGGTCGGGGCCCGCGAAGGCGCCCGCGCCGGTCGCCGCCCACCAGCGCCGGCCGAGCGCCGGGGCGGACACCAGGCCGAGCACGGCCCGGTCCCCCTCCAGCAGCGCGACGAGGGTGGCCCAGACGGGTACGCCGCGGACGAAGTTCTTGGTGCCGTCGATCGGGTCGACGACCCAGCGGCGCCCGTCCGGGCCGGTGGCCGGCTGCTCGCCGTACTCCTCGCCGATCAGTCCGTCGCCGGGGCGGTGGGTGGCCAGCAGAGCGCGGATCTCCCGCTCCACGGCGGTGTCCGCGTCGGAGACCGGGGTCAGGTCGGGCTTCGACTCCACCCGCAGGTCGAGGGCGCGGAACCGGGCCGTGGAGAGGGCGTCCGCGGCGTCCGCGAGCCGGTGGGCGAGGGCGAGGTCGTCGGCGTACCCGGTCATGGTCGACACGCTAGCGACGCCCGCGCGGCCGCGAGCGGCGGGTGGCCGGGGTTCCGCCGGTCAGGAACCGGCGAGCGGGTCGCCGGGGTTCCGCTCCGGCTCGCGCGGATCGCCCTCGCCGCTGCGGGAGGCCAGCAGCCGGCGGTACGAGGCCAGCCGGCGCGGATCGGCCTTGCCGCCGGCCACCCAGGCGTCCAGCGCGCAGTCCGCCTCCTCGGCGGTGTGCTGGCAGTTGGCCGGGCAGTCGACCGTCGCCTCCACCAGGTCGGGGAAGCCGTGCAGCAGGCTCTCCGCGGAGACGTGCGCCAGCCCGAAGCTGCGTACGCCCGGGGTGTCGATGATCCAGCCCGGATCACCGTCGGCATTCGGCTGCGGGGGCAGCCGGAGCGCCACGGCGCTGGTCGAGGTGTGCCGGCCCCGGCCGATCGCGCTGACCGTGCCGACCGCCCGGCCGGCCTCCGGGACGAGGCGGTTGACAAGCGTCGACTTGCCCACCCCGGAGTGCCCCACCATGACCGAGACCCGGCCGGCGAGCAGCGCGCGCAGCGCAGCCAGGTCCGAGTCCGGCCGGATCAGCACGTACGGCAGCTCCAGCTCGGTGTAGTAGCCGAGCACCGCCTCCGGGCCGGCCAGGTCGGCCTTGGTCAGGCAGAGCAGCGGCTCGATGTCGGCGTCGTACGCGGCCACCAGGCAGCGGTCGATGAACCCGGTGCGCGGCGGCGGGTCGGCCAGCGCGCTGACGATCACGAGCTGGTCGGCGTTCGCCACGACCACCCTTTCCAGCCGCCCCTCGGCCGTGGTGGCGTCGTCCTCGGCGGTGCGCCGCAGCACCGAGCGGCGCTCGGCGATCCGGACGATCCGGGCCAGCGCGCCGGAGGCGCCGGAGGTGTCGCCGACCAGGCTCACCCGGTCGCCCACCACGACCGACTTGCGGCCCAGCTCGCGGGCCCGCATCGCGGTGACGGTCGGGTCGTCCGGACCGGCGTCGGGGAACACGCAGGTGTAGCGCCCCCGGTCGACGGCGATCACGAACCCGTCGACGGCGTCCTCGTGCCGGGGCCGGGTGCGCGTACGCGGGCGCGACGACTTGCCGGGTCGGACCCGGACGTCGTCCTCGTCGTACTCCCGCCGCTTCGTCGCCAGGACGTCCCCCCGTCGTCAGCTCTTGCCGGTCACCATCCCCGACCATAGTGCCGGGAACTCCGGCATGGTCTTCGAGGTGCACGAGACGTCGTCGACCTCGATGCCGGGGACGGCCAGCCCGGCCACCGCCGCGGCGTGCGCCATCCGGTGGTCGGCGTACGTCCGGAACGTCCCGCCACGCAGCGGGCGGGGGCGGATCTCCAGCCCGTCGGTGGTCTCGGTGAGGTCCGCGCCCAGCGCGGTGAACTCCTTCGCCAGCGCGGCGACCCGGTCGGTCTCGTGCCCCCGGATGTGGCCGACGCCGGTCAGCCGGGACGGGGAGTCGGCGAGCATGGCCAGCGCGGTCAGCACCGGGGTCAGCTCGCCGACGTCGGAGAGGTCGGCGTCCACCCCGCGGACCGTGCCGGTGCCCCGCACGGTCAGCCCGGCGGTGCCCAGCGTCACCTCGCCGCCCATCCGGTGCAGCAGCCCGCGCAGCTGCTCGACCGGCTGGAGGCTGCTGCGCGGCCAGCCCTGGAGGGTCACCTCACCGCCGGTGACCAGGGCGGCGGCGAAGAACGGCGCCGCGCCGGAGAGGTCCGGTTCGATCTCCCAGCCCCGCCCGGTCAGCGGGCCCGGCTCGACCGTCCAGACGTCGGGGGTGGTGTCGTCGACCGCGGCTCCGGCGGCGCGCAGCATCTGCACGGTCATCCGCAGGTGCGGTGCGGACGGCACGGGCAGACCCTCGTGCCGGACCACCACGCCCCGGTCGAAGCGGGGCCCGGCCAGCAGCAGGCCGGAGACGAGCTGGCTGGAGGCGGAGGCGTCGATGACCACCTCGCCGCCGGTGACCCGGCCGGCGCCGAGGACGACCAGCGGGAGGCTGCCGGCCGGCGGGGCGTCAATGCGGACGCCGAGGGAACGCAGTGCGCCGATCAGCGGGCCGAGCGGGCGGGTCCGGGCGTGCGGGTCGCCGTCGAAGGTGACCCGGCCCTCGGCCAGGCCGGCCACCGGCGGCAGGAACCGCATCACCGTGCCGGCCAGGCCCACGTCGACGTGGGCGGGGCCGACCAGCGGATGCGGCCGGACCAGCCAGCGGTCGTCGTCGGAGACCGACATGTACGCGCCCAGCGCGCGCAGGCCGCCGGCCATCAGCTCGGTGTCCCGGGCCCGCAGGGGCCGGTCGAGCGTCGACGGGCCGCTGGCCAGCGCGCCGAGCACCAGGGCACGGGCGGTCATCGACTTGGAGCCGGGCAGGCGCAGCGTCGCGGCGACCGGGTCGCTCGCGGTCGGCGCGGTCCACGGCTGCGGCGGCCGGGTCGCGGTCAGATTCCCCACGCTCACATTCTGCCAACTCCACGGGTCGGTGGAACCGCGCGTCGCGCCTGCTCCCGGTTGGCGGGACAGCCGGAACGCCGGCGGCGGGTTAGCGTTGGCGCCATGTGCGGGAGGT
Organism: Micromonospora sp. A3M-1-15; assembly: GCF_024213425.1. NCBI lineage: Bacteria > Bacillati > Actinomycetota > Actinomycetes > Micromonosporales > Micromonosporaceae > Micromonospora > Micromonospora sp. A3M-1-15. Next base: position 810,996 of record NZ_JANAVK010000002.1, read on the forward strand.
ACGCGACGACCCGGAGCGCGGGGGACCTGAGCGCGCTGTTCGAGTCGTCCGACTCCACCGGCGGTGTCGGGCCCGACTTCAACGTGGCGCCGACCGATCCCGTGCCGCTCGTCCGGCTGGCACCTGAGGGGCACCGGCTGCTCTCCGTCGGCCGCTGGGGTCTCGTCCCGCACTGGTCGCGCACCGCCGCGGGCGCCGCCCGCATGATCAACGCGCGGGTGGAGACGGTCGCCACCAGCCGGGCGTACGCCCCGTCCTTCGCCCGCCGCCGCTGCCTCGTCCCGGCCGACGGCTGGTACGAGTGGGTCCGGCAGGCCGACGGCCGGCGGCAGCCCTACTTCATGACCCCGCGCGACGGCTCGGTGCTGGCCTTCGCCGGCATCTGGTCGGTCTGGGACCCGGACGGCGAGGCCCGGCTCACGTTCAGCGTGCTGACCACCGCGGCGGTCGGCGACCTGGCCGAGGTGCACGACCGGATGCCGCTGCTGCTGCCCCGGGAGCGCTGGGGGTCCTGGCTCGGCCCGACCGGGGAGCCCGCCACGCTGCTCGCGCCGCCCGCTCCGGAGTGGCTCGCCGGGCTGGAGATCCGCCCGGTCTCCCCGGCGGTCGGCGACGTCCGCAACGACGGCCCGGCGCTGACCGCCCGGGTCCCGCTGGCGCGTGCGGAGGCTGACACGGAAATGACGCTGTTCTGATCACACTCAGCACATTGTCGTGTGCTGATTTGCCGGGGTTGCGCCTGAAACGTCGCCCGGCCGTTTAGCCATGTTTACCGAAGACCCTTGTCCCCGCCTGCGCAAGTGCGATAGAACACAGCGCCGGTGGTGGGCGTCTGTTCGCACGGGGCGGATGGCACCCATCGATCTTTTATGATCTTTGCCGGTCCCACGGGGGAGGTGGGTGTATTGACACGGGCACGTATGCCCCGCCCGCACGAGGTGGCCGCCGCGCGGCGAGATCCGCGACTGCTGCGGGCCCTGCGCGAGCGGCGCGAGGACGAGGCGTGGCGGACCAGAGGAACCTGCCAGAGCGTGGACCCGGAGACGTTCTTTCCGGCACCCAACGAACCGGCCGACGCGGCCGTGGCGCTCTGCCGCAGTTGTGACGTCCAGGGGTCCTGCCTGGCCTGGGCGCTGGAGGTGGGCGACTGCCACGGCGTCTGGGGCGGCACCACGCCCCGCGAACGGCGGGCCATGCTGGTCGCCTGGCGCAGCGAGGTGCAACCGGACCCGGACGCGGTCGACGAGGCCGGCCCGCCGGTCCGTGACCGCCTCCTCACCCTGGTGCCATCGGGCTGATTTCCGTTCGACCGTCGCCCGCGTTCCCGCCATCGGGGGCGCGGGCGACCGCATTTCTCCACCTGAGGGCCGGCACGGCCGGCGCCGCCCGCAGAATGGGCCGGTGCGGTACAGCGACGAGATCGGGACACCCCGCGGACCGGCCCGCGTCCACACCGACCTGCCGGCGGCCGGCGGTGCCACCGTGCTGGTGCTCGGCCACGGGGCGGGCGGCGACGTGGACGCCCCGGACCTGGTGGCCGTCCGGGACGCGCTGGTCGGCGCCGGGGCGGGCGTGATCCGGGTGACCCAGCCGTACCGGGTGGCCGGCCGGCGCGCCCCCGCCCCGGCGGGCCACCTCGACGAGGCGTGGACGGCGGTGCTGGCCGTACTCCGCTCCCGCCACCCGGAGGCGGCCCGCTGGCTGGTCGGCGGCCGGTCCAGCGGCGCCCGGGTCGCCTGCCGCACCGCGCACACCGTGGGCGCGGCCGGGATCGTCGCGCTGGCGTTCCCGCTGCACCCGCCCGGACGCCCGGAACGGTCGCGCGACGGGGAACTGCGCACCGGCCTGCCGACGCTGGTGGTCAACGGCGACCGGGACCCGTTCGGGGTGCCCGAGCCGGGGCCCGGCGTCGAGGTGGTGACCCGTCCGGGGGAGCGGCACGACCTCCGCGGCGACCCGGCGGCCACGGCCGCCGTCGTCCGCGACTGGCTCCGTGGCCGGGGCTGGCTCCCCACCTGACCGGGTCTCCCGGGCCCGCGACCGCCGGGCGCCGGGCGGGCGACACGCGGCGGCGGCGCCGGGCCGGCGTGACCGTCGGTGGCGGCGGGTCGTTGCTACGGGTGGTGTCGGGCGTCCGGTTCGGGCGTCCGGGGCCACCCTCCCAGGCCCTTCCTGGTCCCAGCGTCGGTCGCGGCCGAGGCCGGGACCAGGAACGGGTGGGGCGGTGACGGAATGTCCCGCCCCACGGCGCGCGTTACTACCTCCGGATGACATTTCCAGCCGAGGGGGGTGACCGGTGCCGACCGAGACACGGAGCCGGGAGCGGGACGAACGGGACGCGCGGCAGCTCAGGCAGCTGCTCGACGCGCCGGAATGGCCCGCGGGGGCGACGACCGTGAGCACCGGCACACAGTCCGGAAGTGAATCTGCCGACAGGCGGGTACGCGTATCCTCGGCGGGAAGGTATCCGACGCGAGGGGACGTGCGGTTGACGACCGAGAAGACGGACGAGCGCAGGGCCCGCTTCGAGCGGGACGCGATGCCCTTCGTCGATCAGCTCTACGCTGCCGGGCTGCGGATGACCCGCAACCCGGCGGATGCCGAGGACCTGGTCCAGGAGACGTACCTGAAGGCGTACGCCGCCTTCCACCAGTTCGAGCAGGGCACCAACCTGAAGGCCTGGTTGTACCGGATCCTGACGAACACCTACATCAACTCCTACCGGAAGCGGCAGCGCCAGCCGGTGCAGGCCCCCACCGACGAGATCACCGACTGGCAGCTCGCCGAGGCCGAGTCGCACACGTCCAGCGGGCTGCGCTCGGCGGAGACCGAGGCGCTGGACCGGCTGCCGGACAGCGACGTCAAGGAGGCCCTCCAGCAGTTGCCGGAGGAGTTCCGCATGGCGGTCTACCTGACCGACGTCGAGGGCTTCTCCTACAAGGAGGTCGCCGACGTGATGGGCACGCCTATCGGCACCGTGATGTCGCGGCTGCACCGCGGCCGTCGTAATCTGCGCAAGCTGCTCGAGCAGTACGCGGCGGAGCGGGGCTTCACCGCCGCGCCGTCGAAGGGCTCGACCGCCGCCGCCGGCCGGGAGGTGTGACCGTGAGCTGTGGGAAGCCGCACGAGACGGATTGCCGCGAGGTGCTCGCGGAGGTCTACCTCTACCTGGATCTGGAGTGTGGCGAGGAGCGCCGCGTCCTCATCCGGGAGCACCTGGAGGAGTGCGGGCCCTGCCTGCACGAGTACGGCATCGAGCAGGAGGTGAAGGCGCTGGTCGCCCGCTGCTGCGGCAACGAGACCGCGCCGGAGCAGCTGCGCGAGCGGCTGCGGGTCCGCCTGAGCGAGCTGGTGGTCTTCGAGACCACCGAGTCCCGCGAGCTGGCCGACTGACGGCAGCGGGCACGAGCTGAAGACACCGGTGGCCCGGGTCCGCGTGGACCCGGGCCACCGGTGTGTCCGGCCCGGGGGCCGGCACCGCTCCGATCCGGGGATCAGGAGTTGGGGCGCTTGCCGTGGTTGGCGCCGCTCTTCTTCCGGGCCTTCTTCTTGCGGGCCTTCTTCGCCATGCTCTGCCTCCTTGTGCTGGTCACGGTCCGGCCGCGGGCGAGCGCGGCGGAGGTCGCGTACCGGTTCCCGGGCGCCGGGAACCGACGGCGCTGATGCTAGTGCCGACGGCGGTGCCCGGGGACCGGTGGGGGCGGATCCGGCGTGCCGGGCGCGCGGTGCCGGACGTGAGCGGAGTCATGATTGGATACCGTTCGCAGGAACACCGGTCGAGAGGGAGGGCCCGAAGATGGCCGAGGAGATCCGCGCCGAGATGGTGGCGAACGTCTGGAAGGTCGTCGCGTCGGCCGGGGACACCGTGTCCGAGGGCGACACGCTGGTCATCCTGGAGTCGATGAAGATGGAGATCCCGGTGATCGCCGAGTCCGACGGTGTCGTGCAGCAGATCGCGGTCAACGAGGGCGACGTCGTGCAGGACGGTGACCTCATCGCGGTGATCGGTTGAGCGGGCTGCTGGTCCGCCGCGCCGAGCCGGCGGACTTCCCGGCGGTGGCCCGCCTGACGGTCGCCGCGTACGAGGCCGACGGGCAGCTCAAGGGCGAGACCGGCTACGCCCCGGTGCTCGCCGACGTGGCCACCCGGGCGGAGACCGGCGAGGTGCTGGTCGCCGCCGACAAGGTCACCGGCGAGGTGCTGGGCGCCGTGACGTTCGTGCTGCCCGGTACCCCGTACGCCGAGCTCGCCGGCCCGGGTGAGGCCGAGTTCCGGATGCTCGCCGTCGACCCCGCGGCGCAGGGCCGGGGGGCCGGGGCGGCCCTGGTCGACGCCTGCGTGGCCCGCGCCACCGGGCTGGGCTGCTCGGCCGTGGTGATCTGCGTACGCAGCGGGCTGGCCCCCGTGGCGCGGCGGCTCTACGCGCGGCTGGGCTTCGTGCGGGCGCCGGAGAAGGACTGGACCCCGGTGCCCGGCGTGGAACTGCTGGGCCTGCGCCTGGACCTCACGCCGCCCGCCTGACCGCACCGCCCGCCTGCCGCGGGCCGGCCCGGGTCAGGACTCGTCGGCGATCTTCGCGAGCAGCTCGTCGGCCACCTCGAGGGCGATCTTCCGGCGCTCGTCGCCGGTGATGCCCGGAGTGCGGACCGCGAACCAGCTGCTGTGCACGGCGAACAGGGTCAGCACGGCGCGTAGCTGGGCGGCGGGGGAGTCGTCGCCCCGACTCAGCTCGTGCGCCAGCGACATCATCCGCTCGCGCATCTGCTGCCCGGCGGCGAGGCTCTTGAGCACCGTCTGGTTCTGCTCGAAGAACCGCATGACCGTGGGCAGCTCGCCGGCGAACATCGCGTCCGCGTACCGGTTGATCAGCTCGCGCCGGGTCGCCAGTGTGGCCGGCTGGGTGCCGGCCCACTCGATCAGCTCGTCCATCCGGCGCAGCCGGTCGTCGACGAAGCTGCTGACGATCTCGTCCTTGCTCTTGAAGTGGTAGTAGAGGGCGGCCTTGGTCACGCCGAGCCGCTCGGCGATCTCCCGGAGCGAGGTCTTCTCGTAGCCCTGCTCGGTGAAGAGCTCCAGCGCGACGGCCTGAATGCGCTCCCGCGTGCCGCCTGTGCTCTCCCTCACCCGTACCACCCAATTCGCTTGACGGTTCCTACTGCCCAACTTACCGTCCGGCTAGTAAGGTAGCTAGCCGGACGGCAAGTAAGTTGGTCACAGATCTTCGGGGGAGCTTACCCATGAGTCAACCAGCACAGGTGACGGCGAGACCCAACGTCCGGGTCGTGCTGTTCGGCCTGATGATCGCGATGATGCTCGCGATGCTCGACAACATGATCGTCAGCACCGCGCTGCCGCGGATCGTCTTCGAGTTCGGCGGGGCCGACCACTTCACCTGGGTGGTCACCGCGTACGTGCTGGGCACCACGGTCTCCACCCCGATCTGGGGCAAGCTCGGTGACCTCTACGGCCGCAAGACGGTGTTCCTGACCGCGGTGGTCGTCTTCCTGATCGGCTCCGCGCTCTGCGGCATGTCCGGCTCCAGCGTCTTCGGCGGCGTCGACACCGGAATGATCGAGCTGATCGCGTTCCGCGCGGTCCAGGGCCTCGGCGCCGGCGGCCTGATGGTCGGCGTCATGGCGATCATCGGCGACCTGGTGCCGCCCCGCGAGCGGGGCCGCTACCAGGGCATGATCGCCGGCATCATGGCCATCGCCATGGTGGCCGGCCCGCTGGTCGGCGGCTTCATCACCGACAACCTCTCCTGGCGCTGGGCGTTCTACGTCAACCTGCCGCTCGGCGGCGTGGCTCTGCTGGTCCTCGCCACCACCATGCACCTGCCGAAGTACCGCACCGAGCACAAGATCGACTGGCTGGGCGCCGCGCTGCTCTCCGTCGGCATCACCGCGATCGTGCTGGTCACCACGTGGGGCGGAAACCAGTACGACTGGGCCTCCCCGCAGATCTTCGGCCTCGCGGCGCTCGCCCTGGTCGCCCTGGTGGCGTTCGGTCTCGTCGAGCGGCGGGCCCCCGAGCCGATCCTGCCGCTGGGCCTGTTCGCCAACCGGAACTTCGCCCTCATCTCGGTGATCGGCTTCCTGCTCGGCTTCGCCATGTTCGGCGCCATGAACTTCCTGCCGCTCTACCAGCAGACCGTGCAGGGCGCCTCGGCCACCAACAGCGGCCTGCTGCTGCTCCCGCTGATGTTCGGCATGCTGGTGGTCTCGCTGGTCGTCGGCCGGGCCATCACGAAGACCGGGCGCTACCGGGCCTTCCCGATCGCCGGCGGCGTGGTCATGACCGCCGGCATGGGCCTGCTGACCCAGCTCGACCTGGGCACCAGCAAGACGGCCTCCTCGCTCTACATGGTGGTGCTCGGCGTCGGCATGGGCTTCCTCATGCAGACCTCGATGCTCATCGCGCAGAACAGCGTGGAACAGAAGGACCTCGGCGCGGCGAGCGGCGCGGCCACCTTCTTCCGGTCGATCGGCGGCTCGTTCGGCGTCTCGCTCTTCGGCGCGATCTTCGCCAACCGGCTCGCCGACTCCGCGGCCGGTCCGGCCTTCGCGAGCGGGGGCGGTGGCGAGGGCGGCGCCATGAACCTCGACAAGCTCAAGGAGCTCTCCGGCCCGGTGCGGGAGGTCGTGCTCGGCGGGCTCTCCGACGCCATCTCGCACGTCTTCTTCTGGGCCGTCTTCTTCACCGTGGCGGTCCCGGTGCTCGCCTGGTTCATCAAGGAGGTCCCGCTGCGGTCGTCGAACGACGCCCCGCCGGCGGACGCCACCCCGGAGGACCAGGCCGAGGCCGCCCTCGGCAGGGCCCCCGTCGCCTGACCCCACCCGTCGCGGCCACGCCGACCCGTCACCGGGTACGGCGTGGCCGCGCCGTTTTCCCGTCAGTTACGGCGGAAGAGGGCACTCAGGCGGTGCCGGAGGCGGCGCAGGAAACCGGCCGGGGCGACCGGCGCCGGGCCGGCGACCAGGGTGTCGGCCAGTTCCCGGGTGGCCGGGTCGAGCTCCGGGGTGGCCAGCGCCAGGTGGGCCAGCGAGACGGCGATCGGCACCCGGCGCTCGCGGGCCACGGCCGCCACGTCGGCGAGCCGCTCGGCCACCGCCCGCGCCACGTCCGGGCGTACGGCGGGGTCCACCCAGGCGGCGGTGACCAGGGCGAACAACGCCGCCTCGGTGATCCAGTCCTCCACGCCCCAGACCAGTTCGAGCAGCGTCCGGCGCCGGGTGGACTCCGCCCACGGCTCGTCGGTGCGGTGGTGCAGCAGGCCGAGGCACGCCCAGACCTGCACGCAGCGCACCCACAGCGACGGGTCCTGGCCGGCGAGCACCCGCCCCAGCGCGGTGGCCGGCGCGGCCGGGGGGTGCACCAGCAGGGCGAGCAGGTCGGACAGGTCCAGCGTGGCCAGTGCCACGGCGGCGTCGTACGCGGCCGGGGGGTGCGGCCAGGCCGGGTGGGCGAGCTGCCGGATCCGTTCCGCCGCCTCGGCCGAGGGGGTGGGCAGGGTGGGCGCGGCCACCGTGCCGTCGTACCGCCAGAGCTGGCAGGTGGTGGCGCGGCGGGGTTCGCGCGGGTCCGGGTCGGCCACCGCGGCCACCTCGACGGCCAGTCCCGGTGCGGCCGCCGCCGCGGTCCGCATGGCGCTCGGCGGTTCCAGCCCGTCGAGGCGCACGGCGACCGGGCCGCCGGTCTCGGCGGCGAGCGCCTGGCGCAGCGCGTCCAGCACCGGCCCGCCGGCCGGGGTGACCTGGCCGAGCCAGGGGCGGCCACGGCAGGACTCGGCCAGGTCGCCGTGCTCGTGGGTGTCGTCGGGGTGGTCCCGGACGAAGTCGGCGAGGGCGACCAGGTGGGCCACGTTCCCGTCGCGCTGGAACCGCAGCCGGTGCGCGGTGTGCACGGCGCAGTCGAAGGCAGGGTCCCTGGTGAGGGCCCGGTCGGTCCAGGCCAGCGCCTCGTCGAGCCGGCCGTTGTCGGCGAGGGTGCCGGCGATGTCGGCGTAGACCGCCAGGTCGTCGGGGTCGAGGGCGACGGCCCGTTCGAGGGCGGCGAGCGCGTCCCGGGTCCGGCCGGCGCTGCGGTACGCGTAACCGAGCCACACCTCGCCGAGTTTGGTGGGCTGTGCGCGTACCCCCCGGGAGGCCCAGGTGACGGCGAGGGCGACCTCGCCGAGGCGCCGGGCCAGCGCGGACGCCGCGCCCAGCAGCAGCGGGTGGGCGGGGTGCACGGTGACCGCGTTGCGGGCCAGGGTGAGGTACGGGCGCAGCGGGTCGCGCAGCCGGCGCGGGACGGGGTCGGGCGCGGCCGCGCAGATCTGCATGAGGATCCGGGCGGTGCGCTCGGGGTCGAGCCGTTCGGGCAGGTCGGGCGCGGTCACCCAGGGCACGGCCGCCCACTCGGCGGCGGGGGCGTAGCCGGTGGCCGCGGCCAGCAGGTCGAGCCCCTCGGCGGGGCGGCCGGCGGCGGCGAGCAGGTGGGCGCGGGCCACCACCGCGCCGACGAAGGCGTGGTGGCCGAGCGGGAAGAGGTCCAGGTCGCCGCCGCCGGCCGCGGCGAGCCGGGCGAGCGTCTCGTGCACCTCGGGCAGCGTGGGCGCCTGGACGAGCGCGGCGGCGACGTGGTCGGCGGCGTGCCGGAGGTCACCCTCGGCCAGCGCCAGCCGGGCCAGCGCGAGTTCCTCCTCCGCGGAGAGCGCGGGGTCGTCCTCGGGCACGTCGTCCTCTCGGGTGGTCGGTCCGCCAGCCGGGCAAGCCTAGGGGATCATGCGACCGGATGGTGATCCACTGCGCACTACTGTTCGTTCCGTTGCTCGCTACGCCTGAAAGGTGCAAGACTGAGCACCGAACGCGCGGCAATCGCGCAGGAAGGGGTCTTCCGTGACGCGTCCAGGGGCCGGGATGGCCGCCGACATCGACGAGCAGCCGGCCGGCTACGAGCGCCTGCTCTCCGCCGAGCACGCCGGGGCGATCGCCCGGGTCGCGGCGGTGATCGCCGAGCGCCGGCCCCGCCACGTGGTCTTCACGGCCCGGGGCACCTCCGACCACGCGGCGCTGTACGCGGCCTACCTCGCCGAGATCCGGCTCGGCCTGCCCGCCGGCCTCGCCTCGCCCAGCGCCATCACCGTCTTCGGCGCCCGGCCGGACCTCTCCGACGCCCTGGTGGTCGGGGTCAGCCAGAGCGGCGGCTCGCCCGACCTGGCCGAGGTGCTGCGGGTGGCCCGGGAATCCGGCGCGCTCACCCTGGCCGTCACCAACAACCCCGACTCGCGGCTGGTGGCCACCGCCGAGCTGAGCGTGGACATCGCCGCCGGCCACGAGCGCGCCGTCGCCGCCACCAAGACCTACACGGCCGAGCTGCTCGCGCTGCTCATGCTCGTCGAGGGGGTACGCGCCGGCGACGGCGTCCTGCCCGCCGAGGAGCGGGCCGCCCTGGCCCGCCTGCCCGAACTGGCCGAACGCACCCTGTCCGACGCCACCCCGGCCCAGCTCGCCCCGCGCTACCGGTTCGCCGCCCAGCTCGTCACCACCGGCCGGGGCTACGCGTACCCGACGGCCCGGGAGGCGGCGCTGAAGCTCATGGAGACCTCCTACCTGCCGGCGCTCGCCTTCTCCGGCGCCGACCTGCTGCACGGCCCGCTCGCCATGACCGACCCCGACGTGCCGGTGCTCGCCGTGGTCGGCTCCGGCCCCGGCGGCCAGTCGATGCGCGAGGTGCTGCCCCGGCTCGGCGAGCGCCGCGCCGACGTCGTGGTGGTCGGTTCCGCCGACGTCGAGGCGACCGCCCGGATGGCCGTGCCCGAGGTCGACGAGCGGTACGCCCCGCTGCTCGACATCCTGCCGTTGCAGCGGCTCGCCCTGGCCCTGGCCCTGGCCCGGGGCGAGGACCCGGACGCCCCGCGCGGGTTGAAGAAGGTCACGGCGACGATGTGAGGCCTGGCGTGGCACGCTGTTCAGCGTGTCCACCCTCCGTGACCTCGCCGAGGAGCACACCTCGCTCCGGCCGGCCGACATCGACCACCTGCACCGGATCGCCGGCGACTGGCAGCTCCTCTCCGACCTGTCCTTCGCCGACCTGCTGCTCTGGGTGCCGGTCGACGGCGACGGCACGTTCCTCTGCGTGGCCCAGGTCCGTCCGACGACCGCGCCGACCGCGTACCTCGACGACCAGGTCGGCCGGATCGTCGGCGGCCCGGAGGTGGCGCACCTGGAAATCGCCCTCCGGCAGGGCCGGATCTGGCGGGAGGGCGACCCCGTCTGGTACGGCGACGTGCCCGCCCGGCACGAGGCCATCCCGGTGCGGCTGCGCACCGCCGACGGTGAGTCCGGCGAGGTGGTGGCCGTGGTGGGCCGGGACACCAACCTCTCCACCGCGCGCACGCCCAGCCAGCTCGAACTGAACTACCTGACCACCGCCGACGACCTGGCGCAGATGATCGCCGACGGCACCTTCCCGCCGCACCGGCACCCCGGGGAGACCACCTCGGCGCCCCGGGTCGGCGACGGCCTGGTCCGGCTCGACGCCAACGGCAAGGTCACCTACGCCAGCCCCAACGCGCAGTCCGCGTACCGCCGGTTGGGTTACGCCTCCCACCTGGTGGGGGAGGACCTGGCCAAGCTGCACCGCCGGCTCGCCACCGACCCCCTGGAGGGCACCGACGCCGGAAACGCGGTGCTGGCCGCGCTGCGCGGCGAGGCCCCGCCCCGGCGGGAGATCGACGCCCGGGGCGCCACCATGCTGACCCGGGCCCTGCCACTCATGCCCGCGGGCGTGCCGATCGGCGCGCTGGTCCTGGTCCGCGACATCACCGAGGTACGCCGCCGCGACCGCGCCCTGATCACCAAGGACGCCACCATCCGGGAGATCCACCACCGGGTGAAGAACAACCTCCAGACCGTCGCCGCGCTGCTCCGCCTCCAGGCGCGCCGGGTGGCCATGCCCGAGGCCCGGGTCGCCCTGGAGGAGTCGGTACGCCGGGTCGCCTCCATCGCGCTGGTCCACGAGACGCTCTCCATGTCCAGCGACGAGGCGGTCGAGTTCGACGGCATCGTCGACCGGGTCGCCAGCGCGGCCACCGAGGTGGCGGCCACCGAGGTGTCCGTCGGCATGCGCCGCCAGGGCAGTTTCGGCGTGCTCCCCGCCGAGATCGCCACCTCGCTGGTGATGGTCCTCAACGAGCTGCTGCTCAACGCCGTCGAGCACGGCTTCCCGCCGGCCGGCGAGGAGGGCGCGCCGGGCCCCGAGGGCGCGCCGGAGCCGGCCGTGGTGGTCTCCGCGCACCGGTTCCGCAAGCAGCTGCACGTCTCCGTCGCCGACAACGGCCGGGGCCTGCCCGAGCAGTTCGACGCCGAGAAGGGCGGCAACCTCGGCCTCCAGATCGTCCGGGCCCTGGTCACCGGCGAGCTGCGCGGCACCATCGAGCTGCGCAACGGCGCCGAGGGCGGCACCGAGGCCGTGCTTGTCGTCCCCCTGGCCCGCGGCACCGCCGACCGCCTCGCCGGCTGACCGCTCCCGGGGTCGTGGCGCCTCCCGCTCCGGGGCGGGTCGTCGTCGCGGTCCTGGGGTGGGGGGGGCGGCTCACCGGGTGAGGAGGGCGACCGTGAGGCCGGGGCGGGGCCAGACCTGGCGGACCGTGAAGGCGTCGCGCAGGGCGTCGCCCTTGGCGCCGGGCACCGCCGCCAGCGGGTCGGCGCGCCGACCCGTGACCACCAGCCAGACCCGGTCCACACCGGCCAGGCACTCCGCCGGGCGGTCGCACTCGGCGGCCCAGAGGTCCGCGCGCTGCCGCTGGTCGCGCACCACCAGCACGTCGCGCGGTCGCCGCGCCCCCAGGTGGTACGCCAGGCCGAGGTCCAGGAAGAGCCAGCTGTCCCGGGGCGAGTAGACGACCCCGTCGCCCGGCTGCTCGTGGTCGGCGACGATCCGGGCCACGCCCGCGTAGTCCACCGGGGCGGTCCGCGGCCACTCGTGGGTGCGCCGCAGCGCCGCCTGGTCGGGCAGCCCGAGCAGGCCGGCCAGGGTCACCACGGCCAGCGCCGGCGCCAGGCGTACGCCGGCGAGCGCCGCCCCGGCCAGCAGGCAGGCGAACGGCACCGTGAACACCAGGTACCGCGTCACCCAGAGCGGCACCGCGGTGCCGGCGGCGAAGAGCAGCAGCACCGGCAGCAGCACGGTGGCCCCCGGCAGCAGCGCCCGCCGGCCGAGCCGTCCCGCGCCGAGTGCGGCGAGACCGACGAGGAGGCCGCCCACCACCCCGCTCTGCGCCAGCGCGCCGGGCAGCGCGGCCAGGTCGTCGACGCGGACCAGGCGTACCCAGTCGAGCTGGCGGCCGCGCTGCCCGCCGGCCGCCAGCACCAGCGGGGCGACCAGGACGGCCGCCGGCAGCAGCGCCACCAGCCACCGCCAGATGACGCCCGGGCCACGCGCGCCGGCCGGCGGGCCGGCAGCCGGGGCGGCTCCGCCGGTCCCGGCTCGCGCCTCGTCGGCCTCGGGTGTCGGGCCGGCCGGCGGGTCGAGTCCGGCCGCCGCCGGGCCGCGCGCGGCGACCAGCAGCACCACGAGGGCGTGCGCGGCGAGCAGGGTGAGGGCGATCAGGTGGAGCAGCCCGAGCGCGGCCACGGCGGCGGCGTACCCGGTGAAGCGTCGCCAGGTGGGCCGACGCAACGCCTCGGCCAGCAGCAGCGTGGCGAGCACGGCGAGCAGGGTGGCCAGGGCGTACGGGCGGGCCTCCTGGCCGTATCGGGAGGTAGCGGGGAGGACCGCCAGGAGCAGGCCGGCGAGCAGCCCGGCCCGGCTACCGGCCAGCCGGGCGCCCAGCCGGGCGGTGAGCGCGGCCGCCCCGGCCATGGCCAGCGCCGACGGCAGCCGCAGCGCGGCCGGCGAGGTGCCGAACAGCGCGGCCCAGCCGTGCATGAGCAGGTAGTACGGCCCGGTCGCGGCGTCGATGGTGCCGGCCAGCCGGACCAGGTCGGGGACCGGGCGGGTGGCGGCGCTCCAGGTCGCCAGCTCGTCCCGCCACGGCTGCGCGTGCCCGATCCCGGCCAGCGTGACCACCAGGGTGAGCAGGCCGGGAGCCGCCCAGACCAGCCAACCCCGACGGTCGCGGGACAGTTCGGCATCGGCGGGCGGGTTCACATTCCGCAGCGTCACACGGCGGCGGCGCCCGCCGTGCCGGTCCGTTGATTTGTCCCCTCCCCGGTCGGGCCGGCGCGGCGGATCCGATCAACGAGGTCGATGCCCCGCCGCTGCCCGTGATGTGGGATCACACACTCGGTCATTGGCCGGTCCTCGCCGGCTGTGGGAGCATGAGCGCTATGACCGCCGCTGTCATCCGCCGCTTCGTGGCCCGCCGCCACGTCGATTACGGCCGCGTCCGCAGCGCGATCTGTCCGGCCGACTGACGACGCCCGACCCATCCGTCTCGGGCGCGTTCCGCGCCGGCCGTCATCGACATCGCCGTCCTCGGCCCTCACCCAGGGCCGGCCGCCGCGTCCGCGCTTCCAGGCACAGCAGACAACGGAGGACGCCGCGATGGCGGTCAGCAGCACCACCACGACCCGGCCCGACACCCCGGCGCCCGTCGCCCGGGCCCCGCGCCGGCCCCGTGGCGAGGGGCAGTGGGCGCTCGGGCACCGCGAGCCGCTCAACGCCAACGAGCGCATCAAGAAGGACGACGACCCGCTGAACGTGCGGGCCCGGATCGAGAACATCTACGCCCACCGGGGCTTCGCCTCGATCGACCCGCAGGACCTGCGCGGCCGGTTCCGCTGGTGGGGCCTCTACACGCAGCGCAAGGCGGGCATCGACGGCGGGCGCACGGCCGTGCTGGAGCCGCACGAGCTGGAGGACGAGTTCTTCATGCTCCGGGTGCGGGTGGACGGCGGCGAGCTCTCCCTGGCCCAGCTGCGGGTCGTCGCGGACATCTCGCGGGAGTTCGCCCGCGACACCGCCGACATCACCGACCGGCAGAACATCCAGTACCACTGGATCCGGGTCGAGGACGTGCCGGAGATCTGGCGGCGGCTGGAGTCGGTGGGCCTGCAGACCACCGAGGCGTGCGGCGACTGCCCCCGGGTCGTGCTGGGCAGCCCGGTCGCCGGGGTGGCCCGGGACGAGGTGCTCGACCCCACGCCGGCGGTCGACGAGATCGTCCGCCGGTACGTCGGCGACAAGGCGTACTCCAACCTGCCCCGCAAGTTCAAGACCTCGATCTCCTGGCTGGTCGACACCCCGTACGAGGCGAACGACATCGCCTTCCTCGGCGTCGAGCACCCGGAGCTCGGTCCCGGCTTCGACGTCTGGGTGGGCGGCGGCCTCTCCACCAACCCGATGCTGGCCAAGCGCCTCGGCGTCTGGGTGCCGCTGGCCGAGGTGCCGGACGTCTGGGCCGGGGTGGTCGGCATCTTCCGCGACTACGGCTACCGCCGGCTGCGCAACCGGGCGCGGCTGAAGTTCCTGGTGGCCGACTGGGGCGTGGCGAAGTTCCGCGAGGTGCTGGAGAAGGAGTACCTGGGCCGGGCGCTGCTCGACGGCCCGGCCGCGACGCTGCCGGCGAAGCCGGTCGACCACATCGGCGTGCACCCGCAGCGCGACGGCAACAACTACGTCGGGGCCGCCCCGGTCGTGGGCCGGGTCTCCGGCACCCAGCTCGCCCGGCTCGCCGACGTGGCCGAGGCGCACGGCAGCGGCCGGGTGCGGCTCACCCCGTACCAGAAGCTGCTGGTGCTGGACGTGGCGCCGGAGCGGACCGACGCGCTGGTGGCGGAGCTGCGCGGGATCGGCCTGGAGGCCCGGCCCTCGGCGTGGCGGCGCGGCACCATGGCCTGCACGGGCATCGAGTTCTGCAAGCTCGCCATCGTCGAGACCAAGCGGCGCGGCGAGGAGCTGGTGGCCCGGCTGGAGGAGCGGCTGCGCGACTTCGACGCGGACATCTCCATCCACCTCAACGGCTGCCCGAACGCCTGCGCCCGCACCCAGGTCGCCGACATCGGGCTCAAGGGCCAGCTCGTGGTGGGCCCGGACGGCCGGCAGGTGGAGGGCTTCCAGGTGCACCTCGGCGGCGGCCTGGGCATGGCCGCGGGGCAGACCGCCGGTTTCGGCCGCAAGCTGCGCGGCCTGAAGACCACCGCCGAGGAGCTTCCGGAGTACGTGGAACGCCTGGCCCGCCGCTACCTGGCCGGCCGGACCGGGGGCGAGAGCTTCGCCAACTGGGTGATCAGGGTCGACGAGGAGGAATTGCGATGAGCGATGCCCGATCTGCGCCTCTCTACTGCCCGTACTGCGGGGAGGAGGACCTGCGGCCGCACGAGGCCGGGCACGGCGCCTGGGAGTGCCACGCCTGCGCCCGGGTCTTCACCGTGAAGTTCACCGGCCTGCTGAGCCGGGCGGTGACCCGATGAGCGCGCTGCCCTCCGCCGCCGGCCTGGGCCTGGTCGGGATCGGCGGGCCGGCTCCGGCCGACCCGGCCCGGCGTGACCCGGAGGAGCTTCGCGCGCTGGCCGAGCGGGCCGGCCGGGAGCTGGAGGGCGCGCCCGCGCTGGAGATCGCCCGCTGGGCCGCCGAGACCTTCGGGGACCGGTTCTGCGTGACCAGCTCGATGGCGGACGGGGTGCTGGCCCACCTGGTCTCCCGGGTCGCCCCCGGGGTCGACGTGGTCTTCCTGGACACCGGCCTGCACTTCCCGGAGACGCTCAAGGTCCGCGACGAGGTGGCCCGGCGGCTGCCCGTGAACGTGCGCTCGATCCGCCCCCGGATGACGGTCGGCCAGCAGGACGGCCAGTACGGCCCCCGGCTGTTCAGCAAGTCCCCGGACGACTGCTGCCAGCTGCGCAAGGTCGAGCCGCTGGAGCGGGCGCTGACCGGGTACGACGCCTGGGCCGCCGGGCTGCGCCGGGACGAGTCGCCGACCCGGGCCAACACCCCGGTGGTGGCCTTCGACGCCCGGCGCGGCAAGGTCAAGGTCAACCCGATCGCGGCCTGGAGCCAGCGGGACGTGGACGCCTACATCGCCCGCTACGACATCCCGGTGAACGAGCTGTTCGCCCGGGGCTACGGCTCGATCGGCTGCTGGCCCTGCACGCGCCGCACCCGGGCGGGGGAGGATCCGCGGGCGGGTCGCTGGGCCATGTTCGAGAAGACCGAGTGCGGTCTGCACACCTGACCGCCGAGCCGCCGGTGGTGCTGGTCGCGCACGGCAGTCGGGATCCGCGAGCGGCCGCGGCGACCCGGGCGCTGGCCCGCGCCGTGGCGGCCGCCCGTCCCGGCGTTCCGGTGCTGCCGAGCTGGCTGGACCACACCGACCCCGGTCCCGCCGCGGTGCTGCGGGACCTGGCCGCCGCCGGTCACCCCCGGGCGGTGCTGGTGCCGTTGCTGCTGACGGCCGCGTACCACCGGAAGGTCGACGTCCCGGCGGCGGTGGCGGCGGCCCGCCAGGGTGGCGCGGACATCGAGGTACGGGTTACCGACGTGCTGGGGCCTGCCGACGGGACGGTGGACACCCGGCTGCTGGCCGGGCTGCGCCGCCGCTTGGCCGAGGCGGAGCCGGGCGGCGTCGATGCCGTGGTGCTGGCCGCGGCGGGCACCCGCGATCCCCGGGCGCGCGGCTCGGTGGGGCGGGTGGCCGCGGCGCTCGGCGCCGAGCTGGGTGTGCCCTGCCGGGTGTCGTACGCCTCGGCGGCGCCACCGGGCGCCGGTGTCGCGGTGTCCCGGCTGCGCGCGGCGGGTGCCCGTCGGGTGGCGGTGGCCGCCTACTTCCTGGCCCCGGGCCTGTTCCACGACGCGGTCCGGTCGACGGCGGAGCGGGCCGGCGCCGTGGCGGTCGCCGAACCGCTGACCGACCTTCCCGAACTGGCCGATCTGGTGCTGCGGCGGGTCGACGCCGTGCCGGTCGGCAGTCCGGTGTGACGCGCATCGCCAACATGATCAACCAGGGTGGCGCCGGGGTAGCCGGGGTGTCATGTGCTCCGGACAGCAGAACGCCCCGGCCGGTGTCCGGCCGGGGCGTGCAGCGTGTGAGTCAGGCCGAGTGAGCGCGCAGCACCCGGAGACCGCCGCGGCGCTTGACCGCGCGGCGCTCCTCCTCGCTCATCCCGCCCCAGACGCCGGCGTCCTGACCGGACTCCAGCGCCCACTGCAGGCAGTGGTCGGTCACCGGGCAGCGCCGGCAGACAGCCTTGGCCTGCTCCACCTGCAGGAGGGCCGGACCGGACGTCCCGATCGGGAAGAACAGCTCCGGGTCCTCGTCGCGGCAGACGGCATCGTGGCGCCAGTCCATGGCGGCAACACTCCTCATTCTTAAGTGGGTGGCCAGATAACGCTTCGTTGCTATTCCTATATGCGTCCGCATTGCCGATCGGTGACGGTCAGCATCCATCAATTCGGCACTGCGTGAGCAGGCTTGCGGGCCCGTGGACCTGCTGGAACAGCTCAACCTGCCGAGCATATCCAGGCAATGTCCCGGTAACACGACTTCGCTTGTGAATACTTTCACGAACTGTCGTGATGTCAAGGGTGACGCTCGGAAAAACTCCGAACAGTGAGCGGGCTCACCACCCTTTTGTCCGGGTTTCAGAGCGCTCTGGTTACCCGGCGTGCCACAGTCGAGGATCAATATAGTACGGTCTGCGTGACGTTGCTGACATTTCCGGCACCTTCCCTCGGTGTGGCGGACACCGCCGGAGGCGGTGAGGGGTCCGCGTCAACCGACGGCAGTACCCGAGACCTAGCAGATTACTCTCAGTGCCGCGGGCACGGATGCAAATCTGACTTTTTCCCGCTCGCCGAGGTAGTCGCCGTCCAGTTGGAAGGCCAGCGGACGGGCCGAGAGCAGCGTGAACTCCGCCACGTCGTGCAGCCGGAGCACCTGCCGGCCGTGCGGGTCGGGCTGCCGCGAGAAGAACTGGGTCACCGTGCGTGCCGTGCTGGCGACCTTCAGCCGCCGCATGGCGAGCACGTCCAGGCCGAGGTCGAACGAGGCCTCCGGGTTCGGGTTGATCTCCCGGTCACCCAGGTACGTCCACGGCGCGGTGTTCTGGATGATGACCGTGCCCAGATCGGTCTCGGCGACCTCCCCGGGGCGCTCCAGCGTGATGGCCGGATGCCGGCGGTCCGAGGCGAGGAAGTACTGGCTCACCGTGGAACGGAAGTAGAGCGCCGGGGTGGACACCCGGCCCCGCTTGCGGGCCTGCTCGACCCGCTGGATGACGGCCGCGTCGATGCCGAAGCCCGCGCAGAAGGTGAAGTAGCGGTCGTCCGCCCGGCCCAGCCCGATGGTGCGGGACCGGCCCAGCCGCAGCCCCTCCAGGATCATGCTCGTGCCGTCCGGCCACTCCCGGGGCAGGCCGAGCGCGCGGGCGAAGACGTTCGTCGAGCCGCCCGGGACGGTGGCCAGCGCGGGCAGCCGCTCCGCCGGGGTCTGCCCGGTGCGGAAGGTCGGCGGCTCGGCCCCCATCAGGCCGTTCACGACCTCGTTGACCGTGCCGTCGCCGCCCAGCGTGACCACCAGGTCGACGCCCTCCTGGGCGGCCTCCCGCGCCAGGTCCATGGCGTGGCCCCGCCGGCGGGTGTAGCGCACCGACAGGTCGACTTCGCTGCGCAGCGCCCGGACCAGCACGTCCCGGCTGCGCTCGCTGGTGGTGGTGGCCTTCGGATTGACCACCAGGACGGCCCGCATGGGCGGCACTGTACCGCGCCTACCCACGGGTATCGTGTCGCGCGTGACGATCGACTCCGGCCCGGTCCCCGGCACGCTCCGCTGGGCGGTGCTCCTGCTGCGCGCCGAGGCGGTGGCGCTCGGCCTTGTCGCGGCGTGGCTGATCTGGTCCGACCTGACGGCGCGCACCACCGACCTCACCTCGGCGCTGCTCGTCACCGCGTTCGCGGTCGCCGGGGCGGTCGCGCTCTGGGCGCTCGGCGGAGCGCTGGGCCGCCGCCGGTCCGGCGCCCGGGCGCCGGCCATCGTGCTCCAGCTCATGCTGCTGCCCATCGGCTGGTACATGATCCAGGGCGGGCTGGGCTGGCTCGGGGTGCCGCTGATGGCGCTCGGCCTCGGCGTCACCGGCCTGCTCGTGAGCACCCCGACCAATCGCGCGCTCGGCTTCGAGTGAGGCCGCGCCGGCGCGCCGGAACGGTCAGTAGCCGGAGGCGCGGCGGGTGAGCAGGGAGATGGTGGCCCGGCCGTCGGCGGCCCGGGCGCTCGCCGAGGTGGTCAGCGCGGTGAGCACCTTCCAGGCGAAGGACGACTCCGAGGGGAGTGTGGCGCCCCGCACGGTCGGCACGGTCACCTCGACGGTGAGGGCGTCCTCCGTGACCGCGAAGCGGCACTCCAGCTCGGCGTCGCGGGTGGCGATGGCGAGCAGCATGGCGCACGCCTCGTCGACCGCGATGCGCAGGTCCTCGATCTCGTCGAGGGCGAACTGGAGCCGGGCCGCGAGACCGGCGGTGGCGGTGCGCAGCACGCCCAGGTAGCCGCCGTCGGCGGGCACCGTGAGGTGCACGACGTCGTCGTCCGTCGTGGGCTGGCCGGTCAGTTGAGTCACGCCTCATCCCCCCGGTGCGGGACTCTACCCGGTCAGGCGTCCGGCCGCGTGGGGGCGGCCGGCACCTGCGCGGCGAGCTCGTGCAGCGCCGGCCCGGCCAGCCGGTACGGCACCCACTCGTCCATCGGGGTCGCCCCGATGGCGGCGTAGAAGCGGGCGGCCGGATTCCAGTTGATCATCCACCAGTCGAGCCGCCGGTAGCCGCGTTCGACGCAGATCGCGGCGAGGGTGGCGAGCAGCAGCCGACCCGCGCCGGTGCCGCGGGCGGCCGGCCGGACGTACAGGTCCTCCAGGTAGATGCCGTGCACGCCCTCCCAGGTGGAGAAGTTGAGGAACCAGAGGGCGAAGCCGATCGGCTGGTCGGCGCCATCCACCGCGACATGCCCGAACAGGGCGGGAGCAGTCGCGAAGAGGGCCGCCGTGAGCTGTTCCTCGGTGAGGTGGCACTGCTCGGGGGCGCGCTCGTAGTCGGCGAGTTCGTGCACCATAGCGACGACGGCCGGCACGTCCTCGGGACGCGCCGGCCGGATCGTCGGTGCCTGTGCGGGCAGGCTCACGCCTGCTTGGTCTCCCAGAAGATCTTCGAGATCTCGTCGATCTTCGAGAGCAGCTCGTCGGCCTTGGCGGGGTCGGTGGCGCCCTTGGCGCCGGCCGCGCCGGCCAGCTTGGTGGTCTCGTTGAACAGCTGGTGCAGGTGCGGGTACTTCTCGAAGTGCTGCGGCTTGAAGTAGTCGGTCCAGAGCACCCACAGGTGGTGCTTGACCAGCTCGGCCCGCTGCTCCTTGATGATGATCGCCCGGGTGCGGAACTCCGGGTCGGTGTTCGACTGGTACTTCTCGCAGATCATTTTGACCGACTCGGCCTCGATCCGGGCCTGGGCCGGGTCGTAAACGCCGCAGGGCAGGTCGCAGTGGGCGCTAGCGGTCACCCGGGGCGTGAGGATGCGAGGAAGGCGCATCAGGGTCCTCCATGGGATGTTTGCGATGATCCAAGACGACATTACTCCTGGAGATGCTCCCCGGCGGGCGGGAGGTGAAACCCCGATGTGTGCCGCTGGCGACCCCGCCGCGCCCGCGCTGCGCGGCCCGCTGTCGCCCGTCCTGGTCACCGGTCCGTCCATGGCCCCGACCCTGCGGCACGGCGACGCCGTGCTGGTGCGGACCGGGGGCCGCCCGGTCCGCCCCGGTGACGTGGTGGTGGCGGTCTTCCGCAGCCGCCCCGACCTGCTCGTGGTCAAGCGCGCGGTCCGTCCGCAGGACGGTGGCTGGTGGCTGCGCGGCGACAACGACCTGGTCACCGACGACTCCCGGGCGTACGGGGTGGCGGACGTGCGGGGCCGGGTGGTGGCCCGGTACTGGCCGCGTCCCGGGCGGGTCACCGGACGGCCACGGTGGATATGACCCCGATCACATCCCGGTGCGGCGTGCCTGACTATGCTCGGAAAGTGCCCGGGTGACCCCCCGCACCGCCGCCCCGCTGGCCGCTGACCACGCGCGCCGAGCCGGCCGGTCCGTCTGCTCGACAGATCCTGGAGTCACCGATGTCTACGTCCACCCCGGACCCTGCTGATCCCGTCTTCCGGTTGCACCTCGGCGGCAAGATGGCCGTCGCCTCGACCGTGCCGCTCACCAGCCGGGAAGACCTCTCCCTCGCGTACACCCCCGGTGTGGCCCGGGTCTGCGAGGCGATCGCCGCCGACCCCGACCTCGCCGACGACTACACCTGGGTGTCGCACACCGTCGCCGTGGTCACCGACGGTTCCGCCGTACTCGGCCTCGGGAACATCGGCCCGCGCGCGGCGCTGCCGGTGATGGAGGGCAAGGCGGTGCTGTTCAAGCAGTTCGCGGGCGTGGACGCGGTACCGGTCTGCCTGGACACCCAGGACGTGGACGAGATCGTGGCGATCGTGCGGGCCCTCGCCCCCTCGTTCGGCGGGATCAACCTGGAGGACATCAGCGCCCCGCGCTGCTTCGAGGTGGAGCGCCGGCTGGACGAGGCGCTGTCCATCCCGGTCTTCCACGACGACCAGCACGGCACCGCCATCGTGGTGCTGGCCGCGCTGCGCAACGCCGCCACCCTGCTCAACCGCAAGCTGGGCGACCTGCGCGTGGCGGTCAGCGGGGCCGGCGCGGCCGGCGTGGCCGTGACGAAGATGCTGGTGGCCGGGGGCGTCAACCCGGACCAGGTGGTGGTCTGCGACTCCAAGGGCATCATCGGCCGGCACCGCGAGCTGACCGGGACCAAGGCCGAGCTGGCCGAGACCACCAACGCCGACGGCCGGCAGGGCGACATCACCGAGGCGCTGCGCGGCGCGGACGTCCTGGTCGGCGTCTCCGGCGGGCAGATCCCCGAGGCGGCGGTGGCCGGCATGGCCCCGGGCGGCATCGTCTTCGCGCTGGCCAACCCCACCCCGGAGGTGCACCCCGAGGTGGCCGCCCGGCACGTGGCCGTGGTCGCCACCGGGCGCAGCGACTACCCCAACCAGATCAACAACGTGCTCGCGTTCCCCGGCGTGTTCCGGGGCGCGCTGGACGCCCGGGCCACCCGGATCACCGACGGGATGAAGGTGGCCGCCGCCGACGCCATCGCCAACGTGGTCGCCGAGTCGCTGACCCCGGAGGCGATCGTGCCCTCCCCGCTGGACCCGCGGGTCGCCCCCGCGGTGGCGGAGGCCGTCGCGGAGGCGGCCCGCCGCGACGGGGTCGCCCGCCGCTGACCGTCGAGGGGGCCCTTCTTATCGCGTTTTGCACAGGAAGGGCCCCTTCTTAACGGGCGCTCAGCTTGTTACGGTGCCGCTCATGCGTGCCGCCTATGCCTCGGCCTTCGACGCCGACAACCCGCTCGCCGCGCTCACCGTCGGCGACCGTCCCGAGCCGACCCACCCGCAGGAGGACTGGGTCACCGTGCAGGTGCGGGCCAGCTCGCTCAACCACCACGACCTCTGGTCGCTGCGCGGGGTGGGCCTCAGCGCCAACCAGCTCCCGATGATCCTCGGCTGCGACGCGGTCGGCACCGACCCGGACGGCAACGAGGTGGTCATCTACCCCGTGGTGCCCACCCCGGGCGACCCGCGCGGGGTCTCCATCCTCTCCGAGCACTTCGCGGGCACCTTCGCCGAGCGGGTGGCCGTACCCCGGATGAACCTGCTGCCGCTGCCCGACGGCCTCTCCGTGACCGACGCGGCGTGCCTGCCCACGGCCTGGCTCACCGCGTGGCGGATGCTCACCACCAAGGGCCGGGTCGGCGACGGCGAGTCGGTGCTGGTCCAGGGGGCCGGCGGGGGCGTGGCCACCGCGGCCGTCGCGCTCGGCGTCGCCCTCGGCAAGCGGGTGTACGCGACCAGCCGCGACGCCGCCAAGCGGGAGCGGATCACCGCGCTGGGCGCGACCGCGCTGGAGCCCGGCGCCCGGCTGCCCGAGCGGGCCGACGTGGTGATCGAGACGGTCGGCGCGGCCACCTTCGACCACTCGCTGAAGTCGGCCGCCCCGATGGCCCGGATCGTGGTCTCCGGCGCCACCGCCGGCCACGAGCCGAAGGTGAACCTGCGCCGGGTCTTCGCCATGCAGCTGGAGATCCTCGGCACCTCGATGGGCACCCCCGAGGAGCTGACCGAGCTGCTGGCGTTCTGCGCCGAGCACGAGGTGCGTCCGGTGGTCGACAGCGTCGTGCCGTTCAGCCGGATCGAGGACGCCTTCGCCCGCCTGCACTCCGGCGACGTCTTCGGCAAGGTGGTCGTCGACCACACCGCCTGACCGGCGCCGCCGCCCTGGGCGACCGGTCAGAGGTGGTCGTCCAGGGTGGCCACGCCGCCGCGGGTGGCGTCGGCCGGGAGCCGCTTCTTCGCGGCGGCGTCGCCGTAGAGGGTCCAGCGGAGGAACTCGACGGTGGTGTCGGCGACCACACGCAGCGCCTTGCCGTCGCCGAGCAGGGCCCGCCCGTGGTCGCCCTTCGGCAGGCTGAGCATCGCCTTCGGCCAGGGCACCGCGTCGTAGACCGCCTTGCCTGCGGCGTAGCCCACCACCTCGTCGGCCTCGCCGTGCACGAAGAGCTGCGGCGCGGCGGCACCGGCGAACGCGGTGCCGACGCCGAGCGCCGTGCCGGCGAAGACGATGCCGGCGTCCAGGCGCTCGTCCCGGCCCGCCGTGAACAGCCCGATCGTGGTCACCCCGCCCGCGCTGTGCCCGGTCGCGGCCACCCGCTCCGGGTCCAGCCGGCCGCGCAGCGGGTCGCCCGCCCGGCTGTCGAGGGCGAGCACCTGGGTCAGCACGTACGACACGTCGGCCGGCTGGTTGAGCACGTCGAGCGGGTTGCCGTCGCCGCCGGCGCCGGTGTGCGGGAACTTCGGCGCGGCCACCACGAACCCGGCGGCCGCCCAGCGGGTCAGCAGCACCTGGTAGTCCTCCGGCCGGGCGCCGAGCCCGTGGCTGAACAGCACCACCGGGAACCGCCCGGCCGCCGCCGGCGCGGACCGCTCCGGGGCGCCACCGGCCGCGCCCTCCGCCGGGTACCAGAGGGTCACCGGCAGCGGGCGGTCGCCGTCGCGGTTCAGCTTCAGCTGGCGTACGCCGACCGCGAAGCTCTCCGTCGGGGCGTGCCCGGCGGGCACCCGCGGGCCGGGGGTGGTGGCCTTCGGCGGGGCGTCGGGCGCGGGTCGCCCGGCCGGGGCGGTCCCGCCCGAGCAGCCGGCCAGGCCGGCGCTGAGCAGGGCGGCGGTGACGAGGGCGGCAGGGCGACGGCGCATGGACACGATTGTGCCTCGCACTCGCCGGTGATCCGCCGGCATCGCACCGAGCGTGACGCGATCGCCTCAACCGGTCGGCGGCCGGCCCCGGCGCAGCCGGGCCAGGTCGGCGGCGTCCTTGGGCCGGCGGGGCCGCTCGGGCATCCAGACCGGGTACATCTCCTTGAACTCGATCTGGGCGGCGACGCTGATCACCGGGGCGGTGTGCGGGTCGATCCGGCCCGGCGGGGCGTCGAGCATCCCCTCCGGCAGCGGGGTGCCGGCCCACGGCCCGGCCCCGACCACCACCCGGCCCGCCGGGTCCCGGTCCAGGTACGCGAAGCTCAGCTCGACGTCGCCCCGCACCAGGTCGAGCTGAAGCTCGACCGGCATCCGGGGGTCGACCCGCCAGCCCCGCCCGCCGAGCCGGGCCGCCAGCGGGCCCGCGTCGCGCCCCCAGCAGTACCAGTCGACGTCCACGTGCGGCCGGCTCACCGCGCCCAGGTGGAAGTCCATCGCCCACCCGCCGCGCAGCCACACCGCGGTCCCGGCCGCCCCGGTGAGCTCGACCACCTCGCGGATCGCGTCGAGTTGCCGCCCCGCCAGCCCGTCCACCCGGGCGACGCTACCGCCCGACCGGGAGAGCGCGGGTGGTGAGGGTGGTGACGCCGGGAAGGACGGCGTCGGCGGGCAGGCGGTCCCGGGCGCGGCGGTCGTCGTAGAGGGTCCACCGGAGGAAGTCGGTGGTGGCGGCGAGGACCTGCGCGAACCCGGGGCGGCCCGGGGTCAGGTACTCGCCGTGGCCCTGGCCGGGGAGCCCCAGGAAGGCGGCCGGCCCGAGGCTGCGGTGGTACGCGGCCCGGCCGACCGACTCCGGCACGATCGGGTCCGCGCCGCCGTGCACGAACAGCAGGGGCGCCACCGGACCGGCGAAGCTGCCCGCCAGCCCGCCGCCGGCGATCACGATGCCGGCGCGCAGGCGGCGCGAGTGCCCCGAGGTGAACATGCCGGCCGTGGTGAAGCCGCCCGCCGAGTGTCCGGCCGCGGCGAACCGGTCCACCGCGAGGTGCCCGGCGAGCGGGTCCCCGGGCCGGGCGTCGAGGCGGACCAGGTGCCGGATCAGCCGCCAGCCGTCGGCCGGCTGGTTCCGCACGTCGGCCCGGGTGAAGTCGCGCGCCCCCAGGTTCGTCCGCGGGTAGGTCGGCGCGGCCACCACGAACCCGGCCGCCGCCCACCGGGCGGTCAGCGGGGCGTGCAGGTCGGGGAGGCTGTGCAGCCCGTGGCTGTAGACGACCACCGGAAACCGCCCGGCGGCCACCGGCGCGTCCGGCCACGGCACCGGCCCGGCCGTTTCCCGGACGGTGGCGTGCGGCGGGGCGGCGGGCTCCGCCGGGTACCAGACGGTGACCGGCAGCGGCCGGGACCCGTCGGGGTCGACGACGAAGTGGCGCACGCCCACGGCGTACGGCCGGGGCGGCGCAGGGCGGCGGAAGGACGGGACGTCGTCCGTGGCGGCGACGGCCGGACCGCAGCCGGCCACCAGCGCCACCAGCAGCGCGGCGACCAGCCGCTGCACCCTCACGCCCTCACGGTAGGCGGCCGGCCGGCCGGTCCGGCCCCGCCGACCGGCCCGTCGCGCCTCCACCGGCCGGACCGCGCTGCGCCGCCATCGGCCCGGCGGGATCGTCCGCGTCGGCCGGCTTCGCTATGGTCACGCGCATGGCTGAGAACTACACCGACCCGAGTGGCAACACCGCGCAGTTCCGCGCCTTCGTCGATTCGCCGGACAGCGCGGCGACCGCGGCGGAGGCCCCCTCCCGCCTGCCCCTGATGGTCGGCATCGGCGTCGCCGCCGTCGTGGTCGTCGCCGTCATCGCCTGGCTCGCCCTGAGCTGACCCGCCGCCCACCCGCCCGCCCTTCCGTCGATCATGAGGTTGGCGGCGCGATCTGTCCCGATTCGCCGCCGCCAACTTCGTGATCGCCGCGGTGGGTGCGGTGCCCGGTGGGTGCGGGCGCGGCGGGCCCCGGGGTCAGAGGTTCAGGACTTCGCGGGTCTGGCGGGCGATCTCGCGTTCCTCGTCGGTGCCGATGACGCAGACCGTGACCTCGGCGCCGTCGGGGGAGATGACCCGGTCGCCGCTGCCGGCGTTGCGCGCGGGGTCCACGGCGATGCCGAGGCGCTCCAGGCCGGCCAGCGCCGCCGCGCGGACCGGGGCGGCGTGCTCGCCGACCCCGGCCGTGAAGGTGATCGCGTCGACCCGGCCCAGCAGGGCGTAGTACGCGCCGACATACCCGGTGAGCCGGCGGCGGTAGACGTCGAAGGCGAGCGCGGCGGCCGGGTCGCCGGCGTCGCGGCGGGCCAGCACCTCCCGCATGTCGTTGACCCCGGTCAGCCCGAGCAGGCCGCTGCGGTGGTTGAGCAGGTCGTCGATGTCGTCGACGCCCATCCCGGCCTCGCGGCGCAGGTGGAAGATGATCGTCGGGTCGAGGTCGCCGCTGCGGGTGCCCATGACCAGGCCCTCCAGCGGGGACATGCCCATCGAGGTGGCCACGCTCCGCCCGCCCTGCACCGCGCAGGCGCTCGCCCCGTTGCCGAGGTGCAGGGTGATGATGTTCAGCTCGCCGTACGGCCGGTCGAGCAGTTCCGCCGTGCGGCGCGAGACGTACGCGTGCGAGGTGCCGTGGAAGCCGTACCGGCGCACGCCGTACCGCTCGGCCAGGTCGCGGTCGATGGCGTACGTGGCGGCGGCCTCGGGCAGCGTGTGGTGGAACGCGGTGTCGAAGACGGCGACCTGCGGGGTGTCCGGCAGCGCCTCTCGGGCCACCCGGATGCCGGCCAGGTTCGCCGGGTTGTGCAGCGGGGCGAGCGGGACGAGGTCCTCGATGGCGGCGAGCACCTTGTCGTCGATCCGCACCGGGGCGCTGAACTTCCGCCCGCCGTGCACCACCCGGTGCCCCACCCCGGCCAGCCCCGTCAGGTCGAGCCCGTCGATGATCTGCCGCACGGCGCTCTCGTGGTCGCCCGGCCCGCCGCCCGGCTCGCCGATCCGCTCGACGGTGCCCTTGGCACGGATCTCGTCGCCGTCGTACAGCCGGTACTTGACCGACGAGGAACCGCAGTTGAGGACCAGGATCCGGCTCATTCCGACTCCCCGGCGGCGGCCTGGATGGCGGTGATCGCCACCGTGTTGACGATGTCCGGCACGGTGGCGCCCCGGGACAGGTCGTTGACGGGCCGGCGCAGGCCCTGCATGACCGGGCCGACCGCCACCGCGCCGGCCGAGCGCTGCACCGCCTTGTAGGTGTTGTTGCCGGTGTTCAGGTCCGGGAAGATGAACACCGTGGCCCGCCCCGCCACCGGGCTCTCCGGCAGCTTGGTGGCCGCGACCTGCGGGTCGATCGCCGCGTCGTACTGGATCGGGCCCTCGACCAGCAGCTCCGGTCGGCGCTCCCGGACCAGCTTGGTGGCCGCCGCGACCTTCTCCACGTCGGCGCCGAACCCGGAGTCGCCGGTCGAGTAGGACAGCATGGCCACCCGCGGCTCGATGCCGAACCGGGCGGCCGTGTCGGCCGAGGAGATGGCGATGTCGGCGAGCTGGGCGGCGTCCGGGTCGGGGTTGACGGCGCAGTCGCCGTAGACGAGCACCCGGTCGGCGAGCAGCATGAAGAACACGCTGGAGGCGACGGAGACCCCCGGCACCGTGCGGATGATCTCGAAGGCCGGCCGGATGGTGGCCGCCGTGGTGTGGGTCGCCCCGGAGACCATGCCGTCGGCGCGGCCGGTGCGCACCATCATGGTGCCGAAGTAGTTGGGCTGGGCCACGATGTCGTGCGCCAGCTCGACCGTGACGCCGCGGTGGGCGCGCAGCTTCGCGTACTCGGCGGCGAGCTCGTCGCGCCACTCGCTGGTGACCGGGTCGACCACCTGCGCGTCGCCCACGTCGATGCCCAGCTCGCGGGTGCGCCGGGCCACCTCGTCGGGGCGACCGAGCAGGGTCAGGTCGGCGACGCCCCGGCGCAGCAGCACCTCCGCGGCGCGCAGGATGCGCTCCTCGGTGCCCTCGGGCAGCACCAGCCGCCGGCGCTGCGCCCGGGCGCGGTCGATGAGGTCGTTCTCGAACATCAGCGGGGTGACCCGCTCCGACCGGCTGACCCGCAGCCGGCGGGCCAGGTCGACGGTGTCCACGCAGCGCTCGAAGGCGCCCAGCGCGGCCTCCACCTTGCGCGGGTTCGCCACGCTGGGCCGGCCCTCGATCCGGCTGGACGCCGCCACCGTGTCGTAGCTGTCGCTGGTCACCGACAGCACGGCCAGCCCGGTGTTCAGCGCCTCGAACAGGCGCATGGCCCGCGGGTCGGGCTGCTCGCCGAGGGTGAGGACCAGGCCGGCCAGGGAGACCTGACCGGCGACGTGCGCGGCGCCGGCCGCCACGAGCAGGTCGTCCCGGTCGCCGGGGGTGATCACCAGCGCCCCGTCGGTGAAGTGCTCCAGCAGGGTGGGCACGTGCGCCGCGCCGACCACGTAGTCGAGCACGTCCCGCTCCAGCGCGGCCTGGTCGCCGGCGAGCAGGGTGGCGCCGAGCGCCGCCGCCACCTCCGCCACCGTCGGCGCTGACACGGTCGGCACCTCCGGGATGGCGTACGCGGGGACGGGCAGCTCGGGCAGTGTCATGGGCTCGGGCACCCGGTTGGCGACCACCGCCACCACCGTCGCGCCCAGGTCCTCCAGATCGTGGTACGCCCCGCGCAGCGCCCCCGCGATCGCCTCGGGCGCCTGCCCGAACCCGTCCACCACGGGCACCACCACGCTGCTGAACTCGGTGGCCAGCCGGGCGTTGAAGGCCAGCTCGCGCGGGCCGGCGCCGTCACCGTCGGCGAAGTCGCTGCCCACCACGACCACCGCCGGGCACTGCCGCTCGACCGCCCGGTAGCGGGCCACGATGCGGGAGATCAGCTCCTCCCGGCGGCCGTCCGCGACCAGGGCGGCGGCCTCGGCGTACGTCGCGCCGTGCAGCTCGTCGACCGGCAGCTCCACCCGGTAGCGCTCGGTGAGCAGGGCGAGGATCGGATCGGTGCCCTGACCGGCGACCAGCGGCCGGAACGCGCCGATCCGCTCGACCTGCCGGGACAGCAGCTCGGCCAGCCCGAGTGCCACCGTCGATTTGCCCCCGCCCGACCCCACGCTGGTCAGGTACACGCTGCGCGCCACGACCTCACGCTACAAGATCGCGGGGTGCCTCGCTCGGGTCCTTGTGCCCAGGGCGGAGGACCCGTATTCGCTCAGGAGGGAGCGGGGGAGACGGTCCCGCGGTCGCGGTCCGCGTCCGGTTCGTCGCTGGGCTGTGCGGCCCGGAACAGCGCGTCGCTCTTCGCCACCCAGGCGGCGCCGAACGCGAACACGGCCACCGTCTCGCACCAGAGCACGGGCTTCAGCGTGTGCCGTACCTCGGCGGACAGAAGCGTGCTGGCCAGGGCGAGCGCGATCGCCACCAGGATGAGCCCGCCGCAGAGGCGGTAGAACCGGACCGCCGACGGGGACGGCGGCACCCCGGCCCGGTCCGGGCGGGTGAAGAGGAAGAGGCAGAAGACGGCGAGGAGCAGGAAGAGCGCCCCGGCGGCGACCTGGTGCACGAGGCCGACGATCCGATCGCCGTGGCTGATGGTGCCGGCCCGCGCGCCCATCGTGGTGGGGAAGAGGGCCACCGCGACCGCGAGGACGCCGGCGACCGTGCCGAGCGCGTCGTCCGGCCGGCGGTACCGGTAGGCGATCAGGAACACCCCGACGGCGCAGAGGGCGCCGACGAAGACGTCGCGCAGCTCGGTGTGGTAGTACCCGCTGAGCGAGTCGAGCAGGGTGAACCGGCGGGCGACGATCAGGTGGCCGACCACCAGCACCACCGGCAGCGCGATGCCGACGGATCCGACGCCGAGACGCAGGTGGCGGACGGTCACGGCGTCCTGCGGGGGCCTACGGGGCTCGGGGTTCATCGCCGCCTTCCCGTCGTCGGTGGATGCTCTCTCCAGTGGACGTTGCGCGTGCCGTCCCCGTCAACGGTCGGCGTCAGGCGCCGGCCGCTGCCAGCTCCCGTTCGTACACCTGCCCGGTCAGGTCCGTGCCGAAACTGTGGTGTGGTTCCTCCTCGACGAGGCGGAAGCCGCGGGAGAGGTAGATGCCGCGGGCGGCGACCAGAGGGTGGTTGGTCCAGAGGCGGATGCGGGCGTATCCCGCCCGCCGCGCGAAGGCGAGGCACTCGTCGACCAACCGGGCCCCGAGACGCCGTCCCCGGGCGGCGGGATCGACCAGCAGGATCCGCAGCTGGGCCGTCTGCTCATCGGCCGCGACGCAGAAGACGCAACCGACCCGCTCCCCGTCGAGCTCGGCGATCCAGGCGGCCTCCCGCGCCGGGTCGTGGCCGGCGGCGTAGTCGGCGACGATCCGCGCCACGAGCGCCTCGAAGCTGGTGTCCCAACCGAACTCGGCCGCGTACGTCTCGCCGTGGGCCAGCACCACCCAGCCGAGGTCACCGGGACGGCCCAGCGGACGAATGAGGACCTGTGCGCTCATCGAAACCCCTCCACTACTGAAACAGTCGTTTCAGTGGCAGAGTAGCGCTGTGAGCCAGCACGAGCGACCCCCCAGCGCCCGCCGCGACGAACTCCTGGAACGGGCGTACCAGTACGTCCTGGCGCACGGGCTGGCCGAGCTGTCGCTGCGCCCGCTCGCCGCCGCCATCGGGTCCAGCCCCCGGGTCCTGCTCTTCCTCTTCGGCTCCAAGGACCAGTTGATCCGCGCCCTGCTCGGCCGGGCCAGGGCCGACGAGCTGGCCGCGCTCCGGCGTGCCCGGGACGCGGGCGGCTCCGACGACTTCGTCGCAGCGGTGCGGACGACCTGGGACTGGCTCGTTGATCCGGCGCACCGCCCGATGCTGGTCCTCTGGGTCCAGGCGTACGCCCGCTCGCTCAGCGAGCCGGACGGACCGTGGGCGGGATTCGCCCGGCAGACGGTGGAGGACTGGCTCGGGCTGCTCGCCGAGGTGGGCGGCCGGGCCGACAGCGCGGGCGCTGACCCGGTCCTCGCCCTGGCGCTGCTGCGCGGCGCCCTGCTCGACCTGCTGGCCACCGGCGACGCCGAACGGACCACCGCGGTCGTCGAGCGCTGCCTGGTCCTGCTCGGAGCGGCGGCCCGCTGAGCCGGGCCGGCGCCGGCCTGCTCGTCGTCGACGAAGGCGTTCCGCCTCTCGGTGGACGCGGTCGCGGTACCCAGCGCCCGAGGGTCGCCGGGTTGCCGCTTGACCCGGCTAACACCGTTAGCTAACGTCTGAGCTAACAGCGTTAGCCAAGAGAGGGCGTGCCGTGATGACCGCAGCGACGACCGTGGAGACCCGACCGGCGACGACCGACGGCGGGGGCGTCCGGGACCGGATCGGCCGAGTGCTGCTCTGGCTGGCGGCGATCGGCGCGGTGGCGGCGGCACTGGGGGCGTACGGCGCGGTCGCCGACGCGGAGCCGGCCGTCAAGGTGGTCGAGACGTGGCGGGCGTACGGCTTCGTGGTCTTCGCCGGGCTCTTCGCCCTGCTGGCCGTGCGTCCACGGGGTCACCGGGCGGTGTGGGCGCTGGTGATCTTCCACAAGGTGGCCATGACGGTGACCGCGCTGGCCTACAGCCGGGACGCCGCGATCGAGGGGACCGGCACCGTCCTGGTCTTCGACGGCGCCCTGTCGATGCTGCTCGTCCTGGCGCTCGTGCTCTGCCGCGGCTGGGTGGCGGAGCCGCGCGGGTGACCCGCCGCGAGGAGATCGTCGACGTGGCCGAACGCCTGCTGGAGCGCGCCGGGCCAGGGGCCGTCACGATGCGCCGGCTCGCCGACGAACTGGGCATCCAGGCCCCGTCGTTGTACAAGCACGTCGCGGGTAAGCCCGAGATCGAGGCCGCCCTGCAGCAGCGGGCACTGCAGCGGCTCGCCGCGGCCCTGGAGGCGGCGCCCGACCTGCCGTCCCTCGCCGCCGCGTACCGTGCCTGGGCGCTCCGGCATCCCCGGCTGTACGAGATCGCCACCCGGCTGCCGCTGGCGCGCGAACGCCTGGCACCCGGCGTGGAGGCGGCCGCCGCCGCGCCGTTGCTCCGGGTGACCGGGGGTGACCTGACCGCGGCACGCGCGCTCTGGGGCCTGGCACACGGGCTGGTCGACCTGGAACTGGCCGGCCGGTTCCCGCCCGGGGCGGACCTCGACGCGGTGTGGGCACACGCGATGGCCGAGCGGGTCGCCGCCAGGCCCGGGCCGGGCGCGACGGGCTGACCATCCGGCCGGGTGGCGGACGAGCGTGGTCATCGCCCACCGGCGGGAGGGAAGGTCAGACCGTCACTCGTCGTCCTCGTCGTCGAGCCGGGCCAGCCAGGTGGCGAACCGCTCGATCGGGGTCTCGAACTCGGGGTTCAGGTCCACGAAGTCGCGCAGCCGCTCGCCCAGCCACTCCAGGCTGACCTGCTCGTCGCCCCGGCGCTCGACCAGTTCCTCGATGCCACGGTCGGTGAAGTACATCTGCGTCCTCTCGGCGGAGAAGGACCGCCACGCGGGAGGGGCAGCGGCCGTCGTACGGTCGCTGCCCCTCGTGCCGGCGGTGCGGTCAGGTCACGGGCGGGGGAGGGCCGCCTCGATCAGGGCGTTCTGCTCGACCTCGTGCATCTTCGCCGAGCCGACCGCCGGGGCGGCGGCGGCGGGGCGGGAGATGCGGCGCAGCCGGACCTCGGGCAGGTGCTCCAGCAGGTTGAGCGCGACGAACGACCAGGCGCCCTGGTTGGCCGGCTCCTCCTGGACCCAGGCGAAGTCCTCGGCGTTCGGGTACTGCGACAGGGCGGCCCGGACCTCCTCGACGGGCAGCGGGTAGAGCTGCTCCATGCGGAGGATCACGGTGTCGGTGACGCCCCGCTCCTGCCGGGCCTGGAACAGGTCGTAGTAGACCTTGCCCGAGCAGAGCAGCACCCGCTTCACCTGCTCCGGCGCCGGTGCGGCGGTGTCGGCCAGCACCGGCTGGAAGGTGCCCGTGGTGAAGTCCTCCACCTGCGAGATGCAGAGCTTGTGCCGCAGCAGCGACTTCGGGGTGAACACCACGAGCGGCTTGCGCTTGGGCGACAGGGCCTGGCGGCGCAGCAGGTGGAAGTAGCTCGCCGGGGTGGTCGGGATGGCCACCCGCATGTTGTCCTCGGCGCAGAGCTGGAGGAACCGCTCCGGGCGGCCGGAGGTGTGGTCCGGGCCCTGGCCCTCGTGGCCGTGCGGCAGCAGCAGGGTGACGGCGGAGCGCTGGCCCCACTTCACCTCGCCGGAGGAGATGAACTCGTCGATGACCGACTGGGCGCCGTTGACGAAGTCACCGAACTGGGCCTCCCAGGCGACCAGCGCGTTGACGTTCTCCACGGAGTAGCCGTACTCGAAGCCCATGGCCGCGTATTCCGACAGCAGCGAGTCGTGCACGAAGAAGCGGGACCGCTCGCCGTCGGCGGTGAGCGACTTCAGCGGCAGGTAGTCGTCGCCGGTCTTCGCGTCGACCACCGACGCGTGCCGCTGGACGAAGGTGCCGCGGCGGGAGTCCTGCCCGGCGAGCCGGACGGTGACCCCGTCGTGCAGCAGCGCCCCGAACGCGATGATCTCGCCGAAGCCCCAGTCGATGCCGCCCTCGACGGACATCTTGCGCCGCCGCTCCAGCAGCTGCTGGATCCGCTTGTGCGGGGTGAAGCCCTCCGGCAGGTTGACGTGCGCCTCGCCGATCGCCTTGACCACGGCGGTGTCGGTGGCGGTGTCGACCTGCGGCTCCGGCTCGTCCTCGCGGCGCGGCCGGCTGAGCTGGCGCGGCGTGGTGGCGGCGTCCCGGGTGGCCTTGAAGACCCGCTCCAGCTGCGACTGGTAGTCGCGCAGCAGCTCCTCCGCGTCCTCCACGGTGATGTCACCCCGCCCGATCAGCTCCTCGGTGTAGAGCTTCCGGACCGACCGCTTCGAGTCGATGATCTTGTACATCTGAGGGTTGGACATCGACGGGTCGTCGCCCTCGTTGTGGCCGCGCCGGCGGTAGCAGACCATGTCGATCACGACGTCCTTGTTGAACGCCTGCCGGTACTCGAAGGCGAGCCGGGCCACGCGGACGACGGCCTCGGGGTCGTCGCCGTTGACGTGGAAGATCGGCGCCTGGATCATCCGGGCCACGTCGGTGCTGTAGAGGCTGGACCGGCTGTATTCCGGGGCGGTGGTGAAGCCGACCTGGTTGTTGACCACCACGTGCACGGTGCCGCCGGTGCGGTAGCCGCGCAGCTGGGACAGGTTGAGGGTCTCGGCGACCACGCCCTGGCCGGCGAAGGCGGCGTCACCGTGCACCGCCAGCGGCAGCACGGTGTAGCCCTCCAGCTTGAGGTCGATGCGGTCCTGCTTGGCCCGGACGATGCCCTCCAGCACCGGGTCCACGGCCTCCAGGTGCGACGGGTTCGCCACCACCGACACCTTGACGGCGTGCGCGCCGTCCGGGGTGGTGAACTTGCCGTTCTGGCCGAGGTGGTACTTCACGTCGCCCGAGCCCTGCGTGGAGCGCGGGTCGAGGTGCCCCTCGAACTCGGAGAAGATCTTCTCGTACGGCTTGCCGACGATGTTGGCCAGCACGTTGAGCCGGCCGCGGTGGGCCATGCCGATGACGACCTCGTCGAGCCCGCCCTCGGCCGAGCACTCCAGGACCTCGCCGAGCAGCGGGATCAGCGACTCGCCGCCCTCCAGCGAGAAGCGCTTCTGGCCGACGTACTTGGTCTGCAGGAAGGTCTCGAAGGCCTCGGCGGCGTTGAGCCGGTTGAGCACGTGCTTCTGCTCGTCGGCGCCGGGCTTCTCGTAACGGCGCTCGATCCGCTCCTGGATCCAGCGCCGCTCCTCCGGGTCCTGGATGTGCATGTACTCGATGCCGACGCGGCGGCAGTAGGAGTCGCGCAGCACGCCGAGGATCTCGCGCAGCTTCATCCGCTGCTTGCCGGCGAAGCCGTTGACCGGGAAGACCCGGTCCAGGTCCCACAGGGTCAGCCCGTGCTGGAGGACGTCCAGGTCGGGGTGCTTGCGGATTTTGAACTCGAGCGGGTCGGTGTCGGCCATGAGGTGGCCGCGCACCCGGTACGCGTGGATCAGCTCGTGCACCCGGGCGGTCTTGTTGATCTGGCCCTCGGAGTCGACCGCCACGTCGCGCACCCAGCGCACCGGCTCGTAGGGGATGCGCAGCGAGGTGAAGATCTGGTCGTAGAAGCCGCGCTCGCCGAGCAGCAGCTCGTGCATCACCTTGAGGAACTCGCCGGACTGGGCGCCCTGGATGATCCGGTGGTCGTACGTGCTGGTCAGCGTGATGATCTTGCTGACCGCCAGCTCGGCCAGGGTCGCCTCGCTCATGCCCTGGTACGGCGCCGGGTACTCCATGGCGCCCACGCCGACGATGGCGCTCTGGCCCTGCATGAGGCGCGGGATCGAGTGGACCGTGCCGATGCCGCCCGGGTTGGTCAGCGAGATCGTGGTGCCGGCATAGTCGTCCATGGTCAGTTCGTTGCGGCGGGCGCGCCGGACCACGTCCTCGTACGCCTGCCAGAACTGCCGGAAGTCCATCTGCTCGCAGCCCTTGATGGAGGGCACCACCAGGTTGCGGGAGCCGTCCGGCTTGGCCAGGTCGATGGCGATGCCCAGGTTGACGTGCTCCGGGCGGACCATCGCCGGCTTGCCGTCGACCTCGGCGAAGGAGTTGTTCATCTCCGGGTGCTCGACCAGCGCCCGGACCATCGCGTAGCCGATCAGGTGGGTGAAGCTCACCTTGCCGCCGCGACCGCGGGCCAGGTGGTTGTTGATCACGATGCGGTTGTCCACCAGCAGCTTCGCCGGCACGGCGCGGACGCTGGTGGCGGTCGGCACGGCGAGCGAGGCGTCCATGTTCTGGACGATCTTGGCGGCGACCCCGCGCAGCGGGGTGGTGCCGGCGGCGCTCGCGGCCGGCGCCTTGGCGGCCGGCTTGGCCGGGGCGGCCTTCTTCGCGGGAGCCGGCTCCGGGGCCTTCGCCGCCGGCTTGGCGGCGGGCTTCGCCGGGGCGGGCGCGGGCTTGGCGGCGGGCTGCTGGCTGACCGTGGCGACGGCCTCCTGCTGCTCGGCCGGCTCGGGGCGGGCGTCAGCCGGGGCGGGCTTGGCCTCGGGGCGCGGGGTGGCGGCCCCCGGCGCCGGCCGGTAGTCGGCGAAGAAGTCGTGCCATGCCGAGTCGACGCTCGAGGGGTCGGCGAGGTAGCGCTGGTACATCTCCTCGACGATCCACTCGTTCGGGCCGAAACCCGCCAGTGGGTTCTCCTGCGAAGTCTGCTGGGTCGACACGGCCGCTAATCGCCTCTTTCACGCGGTTGTGAATGTCACGCGGTGGCTCCCGTGCCCGTTTCGAGACGCGCGGGAGACGGGTCCCAGGCTACGCCGTGCGATCGGCGCAGGCATTCTCGCCTCCGGCTGGTGGTCCGTTTCACAGAAGATGCCAGAAGTTCGGCAAACGCTGCGTGGTCCGTCGACTCCTGGTAGGCGACGACGGCCCCGGCCGGTGACGCGCGGTCACCGGCCGGGGCCTGGTCGGAATCGAACTCAGGAGATGTCGCGACGCCGGATGGTCAGCACGCCGATCACTCCGGCCACCACGGCGTACCCGATCAGCACCGCCGCTCCCGCCCAGCGCGGCGGGTTGCCGGGGATGTCGGCGCCGCTGACCATCAGCGACGACGCCAGCGACGGCACGAGGAGCTGGAGCTGGTTGATCCAGTCGCCGAACTTCGCGGCCAGCAGGCCGATCGCGATGGCCGCGCCGATGGCGCCGCCCAGGTAGAGCAGGATGCCGGTCACCGTGGCGCCGATCTGGCTGCGGATCAGCACGCCGAGCCCGACGCCCAGCACCGACCAGAGCAGGTAGGCCAGCCCGTTGAGGGCCACGGCCCGCCAGACCGCCCCGCTGCCGAGCTGGGCGCCGACGTCCGTGGCGCTCAGGATCAGCGGCGCGAAGACCAGGTTCAGCAGCGTGGTGCCCACCCAGAAGAGCAGTGCCAGCGTGCCGGCGGCGACCAGCTTGGCCACCATCACGGCGGTGCGGTGCGGCGCCGTGAGGAACGTGGTGGTCACCGTCTGGTGGAAGAACTCGCTCGTCACCACCACGATGCCGAGCAGCATGACGATGAGGAGCCCGAAGAACTGGCCGTTGGTGTAGAGGTTGGCGGCCAGGCTGTCGGCGCTGGAGACGGCCTGCACCTGGTCCGCCTGGTCGGCCGGCACCTCGCCCATGTTCCCGCTGGTCAGGGCCTCCGTCTGCAACCAGTTGAAGAGCAGCGCGAGGCCCCACAGCGGCACGGTGATGAGCGCGAAGACCCACCAGGTGTTGGTGGTACGGATCTTGAGTAGCTCGGATCGGACCAGGTTCATCGGATCTCCGCCTTTCCGGCCGTCAGCTCCAGGAAGACACCTTCCAGGTCGGGGCGTTCGGTGGTCAGCTCGTGCAGCTCCACCTTGGCGGCGAGCGCCACCCGGCCGACCGTCGGCGCGTCCACCCCGGCCACCAGCAGCGCGCCGTGCCCGTCCGCGTCCACCGTGGCCGACTGCTCGCGCAGCGCCGCCACCAGCTCGTCGGCCTGCGGCGTGCGCACCCGGACCCGGGCGCCGTGCGTCATCGAGCCCATCACCTGCTCGACCGGCCCCTGCCGGACCAGCTTGCCGGCCGCGATGATCACCACGTCGTCGGCGAGCAACTGCATCTCGGAGAGCAGGTGGCTGGAGACCAGCACCGTGCGCCCCTCGGCGGCCAGCCCCTTGAGGAAGCCGCGCATCCAGCGGATCCCCTCCGGGTCCAGGCCGTTCGCCGGCTCGTCGAGGATCAGCACCCGCGGGTCGCCGAGCATCGCGGCGGCGATCCCGAGCCGCTGCTTCATGCCCAGCGAGTAGCCCTTGAACTTGCGCTTCGCGGCCGGGGTGAGCCCGACCAGGGCGAGCGCCTCGTCGGCCCGCTGGCGGGGCAGGCCCGCCGCCGCGCAGATCACCCGCAGGTGGTTGATCCCGGTGCGGCCCTTGTGCGCGCTGGACGCCTCCAGCACCGCGCCCACCGTGCGCAGCGGGTCGGCCAGGTCGGCGTACCGGTGGCCGCCGATGGTGGCCTCGCCCGCGGTCGGGGTGACCAGGTTGAGCAGCATGCGCAGGGTGGTCGTCTTACCAGCGCCGTTCGGGCCGAGGAAACCGGTGACCCGCCCCGGCTGGACGGTGAAGGACAGGTTGTCCACCGCCCGGACGTTCTTGTATTCCTTCGTCAGTCCGGACACCACGATCTGGCCGGTCCCGGCGTTGGGGCTTGTCTGCCCGTCGGACATCGTTCTCCTCTCCTGCCACGGCGGGCTTCGGGGCACGCCGGTGGGGACGCCGTTGCGGGGCGCCGAGCACAGCCTTCCAACCCGGTGCAAGGGGGTCAATCAGGCGGGATGCGTACGCCCTCCTCCCCCGGGGGCAGGAGCGGATCATCCCCAGGGAGGAGAGGTCAGGCCGGCGGCAGCGCGATCCAGGTGGCCCGGGCCTGCCCGAGCAGCGCCCCGTCCGGCCCGTAGAGGCTGGAGTGCACCTCGGCCTTGCGTCCCGAGCCGCCCACCATGGCCCCGGTCACCACGCACTCGTCGCCGGGGCGCGGCAGCGCCGTGACCTGCGCGGCGATCCGGCCCAGCACGTACGGGCGACCGGGCGCGATCACCGCCCAGCCGCCGGGGCAGTCCAGCGCCGCCCAGACCGTCGCCGGTACCACCTCGGCCGGGGCGCGGAACGGCGCGGCGGTCCGCCCGTCGGGCAGCCGGCCCGGGAAAATCCGCAGCCCGGCCGGGTTCGCCGGCCCGCAGACGTAGCAGCCCGGGAAGGGATGGTCCACCAGACCCGGGTACGCCTTCGCGGCGGCCTCGGCCGTCGGCCGGTCCACCGGCGGCACCACGGCGTCGACCGGCTCGACCCGACGTACCTGGGCGATCACCTGGCCGTCCGGGTCGCGGATCTCGCCGTCGACGGCGGTCAGCGGGGTCTCCAGCGGGGGCGGCTTGCGCAGGGTGACCTCCACCGGGCCCCGATCGTCCACCGCGGCGGCGAAGATCCCGGCGCTCCAGCCGCCGTTGCCCGAGCCGTCCGGGCCGTGGAAGCGGGACTCGATGATCATGTGGCACCTCCGGGGCTCCGACCACCGGCCTCGTCGCCGGCGTCCGCCCGGGCAGCCTCGCACGCGGGCTCCGGCCCGCCACAGGTGAGGGGGTGTGCCGGCGCGCCGGCCGCCGTTCACCGGATCGACACCCCTCATCCCCGGGGCCGGCAACCCGGACCCCTTACACAGATACCCATGGCCGTTCTGCACGCCGCTGGCGCACCCCTCACGACCAGCGGATACACCCTGCTGATCGCCGACGACCCGATCCTGGTCGCGGCCGCGCAACGCCTGCGTCACGAGGTGTTCGCCAGCGAACTCGGCGCCACCCTGCACCCGGGGGCCGCCGGGCTCGACACCGACGAGTTCGACGCCCACTGCGACCACCTGGTCGTGCTGCGGGAGGGCACCGACGAGGTGGTCGGCACCTACCGGCTGCTGCCGCCCGGACGCACCGCCCGCCGGTACGCCGACGGCGAGTTCGACCTGGCCCCGCTGGCCCCGCTCCGCGACGACCTGGTCGAGGCGGGCCGGTCCTGCGTGCACCCGGACCACCGCTCCGGCGCCGTGATCAACCTGATGTGGGCCGGGATCACCCGGTACCTGCACCTGCGCGGCTCCCGCTGGCTGGGCGGCTGCGCCTCGGTGCCGGTGGCCGACGGCGGGGCCGCCGCCGCCGAGGTCTGGTCCCAGGTCACCGCCCGTCACCTGGCCCCGCCGCCGCTGCGGGTGACCCCCCGCCGCCCCTGGTTCGCCGAGGCCCCGGCCCCCGCCGGCCCGGAGTTGTCGCCCGACGGCTCCAGGTCGGGGCGCGGCGACAGACGCGCCGAGCTGGAGTTGTCGCCCGCCGGGCGCCGCGCGCTGGTCCCGCCGCTGCTCCGCGGCTACCTGCGGCTCGGTGCCTGGGTCTGCGGGGAGCCGGCGTACGACCCGGACTTCGACTGCGCCGACTTCTACGTGCTGTTCTCGCTGGACCGGATGAACCCGCGCTACCTGCGGCACTTCCTGGGTGAGGCGGCGGCGTGACCGGCGACGGGTTGTGGCGCCCCGCGTCGGGCTGCGGGCCGGGCTGCCTGCCGGCGGCCACCGCGCCGGACGTGTCGCTGCCGCGCCGGGCGGGGCGGCTGCTCGGCGTACTCGGAATGCTGCTGGCCGGGGTCGGCCTGGCCGCGCTGCTGCCGCTGCTGCGGTCAGGGCGCCGGCGGGCCGCG
Organism: Micromonospora sp. A3M-1-15; assembly: GCF_024213425.1. Lineage (NCBI taxonomy): Bacteria > Bacillati > Actinomycetota > Actinomycetes > Micromonosporales > Micromonosporaceae > Micromonospora > Micromonospora sp. A3M-1-15. The sequence continues at coordinate 851,640 of NZ_JANAVK010000002.1, forward strand.
CTGCGTGGCTGGGCCCGGTGGACGCTGCGCGCCCTCGGCGTGCGGCTGGTGGTGCGGGGCCGGCTGCCGCGCGGGCGGGCGCTGCTGGTCGCCAACCACGTCTCCTGGCTGGACATCCTCGCGGTGCTCGCGGTCGCCCCGGCCCGGATGCTGGCCAAGCGGGAGGTCCGCGACTGGCCGGTGGTGGGCGCGCTGGCCGCCGCGGCCGGCACGGTCTTCGTGGACCGGTCGCGGCCGCGCGACCTGCCGGCCACCGTCGGCCGGGTGGCCGGTGCGTTGCGCGCCGGGCACTCCGTGGCGGTGTTCCCGGAGGGCACGACCTGGTGCGGCGAGGCGGCCGGCTGCCGGCCCGGCCGGGGCTTCCGGCCGGCCGTCTTCCAGGCCGCGGTGGACGCCGGCGCGCCGGTCGTCCCGCTCGGGCTCGGCTACCGGTACGCGGGCCACCCCAGCACGCTGCCGGCGTTCCTCGGCGAGGAGACGCTCTGGGAGTCGGTCCGCCGGGTGCTGGCCGCCCGGGACCTGACGGCGGCCGTGACGGTGGCCGCCGCGCTGCACCCGGCCGGCGGGGCGGACCGGCGGGCGCTGGCCCGGGCGGCCGAGTCGTCGATCCAGCCGGCGCCGGTCGGCGCGCCGGTCCGGCGCCGGGCGACGACCGGCGTGCGGATCGTCCGGCCGGTGGCGCCGCTGCCGGTGGGGGCGGAGGTGGGACTGGACCTGGTGGCCTGACGCGAACGCGACACAGTCGCGACAGTCTTGTTCAGTCGCGATGTATCGCGTTATGCTCCTCCCATCACTCGACGCGCCGCCGACCGGCGTGTCACCGAGGGGAGGACGCCATGACCCACTGGAAGGTCGACAGTCCGCAACGGATCACCCTGGACGAGCCGGTCACCCGGCTGGACGTGCGGCTCATCAGCGGCCGGCTCAACGTGGTCGCCTCCGACGGGCCGGCCCGGGTGGACGTCACCCGGGTCAGCAGCCAGCCGGTCATCGTCGAGCTGCGCGACGGCCGGCTCAGCGTCGCCCACGAGCGGCCGCCCCGCTGGCCGGGGGTGCTCTGGTGGCTCGGCCAGCTCGGCCGCCGCTACCGGGCCGAGGTCTCCATCGCCGTGCCCGCCCACGTGCTCGCCGACCTGCGACTGGTGGACGGCTCGCTGGTCGCCTCCGGCCTGCGCCGGGACACCCGGGTCGACGTCACCTCCGGCCAGGTCACCCTCATGGGCCTGCGCGGTCGCACCTCGGCAAAGGTCACCTCGGGTCCGGTCGAGGCGCTCGGCGTCGGCGGCGACCTCAACCTGGAGACCGTCTCCGGCGAGCTGATCCTCGCGGACAGCGCGCCCGAGCGGGTGCGCGCCCACGCGGTCTCCGGGTCGATCACCTGCGACCTGGACAACCCGCGCGGCAGCGAGATCCGGCTCAGCGCCATCTCCGGCAGCATCACCGTCCGGGTCCGCGAGGACAGCGACCTCACCGTCCACCTGCACACCACCTCCGGCCGGATCACCAGCGGCTTCCCGCAGGTCTGCGGTGGCCAGCACGGGTTCGGCGCGGTGAAGGACAGCCACGGGGTGCTCGGCGGGGGCGCGGGTAAGCTCTGGGCGTCCGCGACCTCCGGCAGCATCGCGCTGCTCGCCCGTCCCGTCGAGGACGCCGACGACGTGGAGGACCTGCCGTGACCGCCGTGTTCAGTCACGGGCGGCTCCGGCTCTACCTGCTCAAGCTGCTCGACGACGGGCCGAAGCACGGCTACGAGCTGATCCGCCTGCTGGAGGACCGCTTCCTCGGCCTCTACGCGCCCAGCGCCGGCACCATCTATCCCCGGCTGCAACGGCTGGAGGTGGAGGGGCTGGTCAGCCACACCGCCGCCGGCGGCCGCAAGGTCTACGAGATCACCGACGCGGGCCGCGCCGAGCTGCGGCAGCGCGCCGACGAGCTGGCCACCCTGGAATCGGACATCACCGCCTCCGTCGAGGACCTCTCGGCGCTGGCCGGCGAGATCCGCACCGAGGTGCGCGGCTCGGTGCGCGACCTGAAGCGGGAGCTGCGCGAGGCGGCCCGGCAGACCCGCCAGGCCCGCTGGGCGCCCCCGCCCCCGCCGACCACCCGGCCGCCGCGCAACGGCGCTCCCGGCCCGACCGCGGAGTCGCCCCTGCTCGCCGAGTTCGACCAGCGGCTGGCCGCGTTCACCGTCGAGGTCGGCGCTTTGGTGCGGGCCGGGCGGCTCACCGACAGCCAGCTCCGTACGGCCATCCGCCTGCTCGACGGGGCGCTGGACGGGCTGCGCCGGCTGCTCCGCTAGGCGCCCCGCGGCTCACAGGTTGTTTCCAGGATCCACCCAGCGCGGCCGCAGCGAAAGCGCGGATGATGGGTGCCATGGTGGCTACCCAGACCGAGGCCCGACTGCTCGTCGTCGAGGACGATCCCAACATCCTCGAACTGCTCTCCGCGAGCCTGCGCTTCGCCGGATTCGACGTCGCCACCGCGACCAGCGGCAGCGCGGCGCTCAACGCCGCCAAGGACCACCGGCCCGACCTGGTCGTGCTCGACGTGATGCTGCCCGACCTCGACGGCTTCGAGGTCATCCGGATGCTCCGCGAGGGCGGCACGCGCACCCCGGTGGTCTTCCTGACCGCCCGGGACGCCACCGACGACAAGATCCGCGGGCTCACCCTGGGCGGGGACGACTACGTCACCAAGCCGTTCAGCCTGGAGGAGCTGACCGCCCGGATCCGGGCCGTGCTGCGGCGCACCGCCACCGGTGAGCACGCCCCCTCCCGGCTCACCTTCGCCGACCTGGAGCTGGACGAGGAGACCCACGAGGTGCACCGCGCCGGCCAGCGGGTGCAGCTCTCGCCTACCGAGTTCAAGCTGCTGCGCTACCTGATGCTCAACGCCAACCGGGTGCTGTCCAAGGCGCAGATCCTCGACCACGTCTGGAACTACGACTTCCGCGGCGACGACAACATCGTCGAGTCCTACATCTCCTACCTGCGGCGCAAGGTCGACAACACCCAGCCCCGGCTGATCCACACCCTGCGCGGGGTCGGGTACGTGCTGCGCAAGCCGGCGGCGTGAACGCCGTCCACGACGCGAAGGGCTGGCTGCGCAGCGTCCCGCTGCGCGTGAAGCTGGTCGCCTCGGTGCTCGCGCTGGTCGCCGTGGCGCTCGTGGTGATCAGCTCCCTCACCGCGTTCTTCCTGCACAGCTACCTGGTCGGCCGGGTCGACGACGAGCTGAACTCCTACCTGAGCCGGGTCGAGCAGACCTCGCCGACCGACACGAGCGCGGGCAACAGCCTGCCCAGCGACTACATGGCGGTCATCGCGACCCCCAGTGGCGGCAAGCTCTACTACGACAAGTCGCTGGCCGACGACGACCTGCCCGGCTCCCTGGACCAGCTCACCTGGTACCAGCAGCACGCCGACCGGGGGGCCTTCACCACCGACGCGGCCGACAAGCACCTGCGCTGGCGGGTGGTGATCAAGCAGGTCGGGGACGGCCAGTTCATCGCCGTCGGGCAGAACATGACCGACATCGACGTGGCCGTCCGGCAGCTGGTCTGGATAGACCTGCTGGTCGGTGGGGCGGTGCTGATCATCCTGGCCTCGGTCGGTGCGGGCATCGTGCGTACCAGTCTCAAGCCCCTCGTGGAGATCGAGCGGACCGCGGCGGCCATCGCCGGCGGTGACCTGACCCAGCGGGTGCCCGACCCCGAGGAGGGGCGGGCCTGCCCGACCTCCGAGCTGGGCCGGCTCTCCCGGGCCCTCAACGCCATGCTCGCCCAGATCGAGGCGGCGTTCACCGCGCGGGCCGCCTCCGAGGCGGCGGCGCGCAGCGCCGAGGTGAGCGCCCGGGACGCCGCCGCGTCGGCCCAGGCGTCCGAGGCGCGGGCCCGCCGCTCCGAGGAGCGGATGCGGCAGTTCATCGCCGACGCCTCGCACGAGCTGCGCACCCCGCTGACCACCATCCGGGGCTTCGCCGAGCTGTACCGGCAGGGCGCGGCCCGGGCGCCGGAGCAGACCGCCGGCCTGCTGCGCCGGATCGAGGACGAGGCGTCCCGGATGGGGCTGCTGGTCGAGGACCTGCTGCTGCTGGCGCGGATGGACCGGGAGCGGCCGATCGCGCTGGCCCCGGTCGAGCTGCCGGTGCTCGCCTCGGACGCGGTCCAGGCGGCCCGGGCCGTGGAGCCGGACCGGCCCATCACGCTGGAGATCGAGCCGGGCGCCGGTCCGCTGGTGGTGCTCGGCGACGACGCCCGGCTGCGCCAGGTGATCGGCAACCTGATGACCAACGCGCTCACCCACACCCCGCCAGACGCCGCGGTGACCCTGCGGCTGCGGGCGGAGCCGGGCAACCTGGCCGTGGCGGAGGTGGCGGACACCGGTCCCGGCCTCACCCCGGAGCAGGCCGAGCGGGTGTTCGAGCGGTTCTACCGGGTGGACGCGGCGCGTACCCGGCGGGCGGGCGGACCGACCAGCACCGGGCTGGGGCTGGCCATCGTCGCCGCGCTGGTGGCGGCGCACCACGGCACCGTCGAGGTGGTCGAGACGCCGGGCGGCGGGGCCACCTTCCGGGTGAAGCTGCCGCTGCTGCCGGAGGCGCCCGAGCCCGGCGAGTGACTTTCAGAAAACATTCAGGCCGGTTCCAGGCTGGTCGCAGTGCCAGGGGAGAAGGTGGAGTCATGACCGACCACGAGACCGATCCGCAGCGGTCGCCGGCCCCCGCCGACGCCGAGCCGTCGCACCCGACCGCCGAGCTGCCCCGCGCCGAGAGCGGGCAGTCGGACCCCACCGTCACCCCGGCCGTGGCGCCGGTTCCGGCCGACTCCCCGGCAGCCGGAACCTCCACCCCGGCTCCCACCGCCCCGGCGGAGGCGCCGGCCGCGCCCGCCGGCCCGTACGCGCCGCCGGCGGCAGCGCCGTACCCGGTCTCCGGGCAGCCGCAGCAGCCGCACCACTGGTACGGGGGACAGCAGCAGAACCCCTGGGCGCAGCAGCACGGCGGCTACCCGTCGCAGGCCGGCGGCCAGATGCCGCCGTACCAGGCGCAGCAGCCGTACCCGCAGCACCAGCCGCACCAGGTCCACCAGGCCGGGCAGCCGGTCCCGCCGTGGGGCACCCAGCAGCCGGCGCGGCCCAGCCGGGCCGGGAAGTTCATCGGCGCTGGCGCGCTGGCGCTGGCCCTGATGCTCGGCTCCGGCGTGGCCGGCGGCGCGCTCGCCCTCGCCCTCGACGGCGACCGGACCGTCACCCGCACCTACTCGGCCGCGCCCGTGCTGAACAGCGCCGACCTGCCGAAGATCGCGGCCGCCGTCCAGGACAGCATCGTCACGATCATGACGGACAGCGGTGAGGGCTCCGGGGTGATCCTCAGCGCCGACGGGTACGTGCTGACCAACAACCACGTGGTCGCCTCCGCCAGCGGCGACACCGTGAAGGTCGTCTTCGCCGACGGCAAGACCGCCCAGGCGAAGATCGTCGGCACCGACCCGAAGACCGACCTGGGCGTGGTCAAGGCCAGCGGGGTGAGCAACCTCAAGGCGGCCAAGTTCGGCGACAGCGACGCCATGCAGGTCGGCGACCAGGTGCTCGCCCTGGGCAGCCCGCTCGGCCTCCAGGGCTCGGTCACCGCCGGCATCCTCAGCGCCCGCGACCGCACCATCCAGGCCGGCGAGGGCGGTCAGCAGCAGAACCCGCAGCAGGGCGCCAGCTCGATCTCCGGCCTGCTCCAGACCGACGCCCCGATCAACCCGGGCAACTCCGGCGGCGCGCTGGTCAACACCCGGGGCGAGGTGATCGGCATCAACACGGCCATCGCCACCGCCGGGCAGGGCAGCAACGGCAACATCGGGGTCGGCTTCGCCATCCCGAGCAACAAGGCCAAGGACGTCGCCGAGAAGCTCCAGCGCGGCGAGAAGATCAGCCACCCGTCCCTCGGGGTCAGCGTGGCCGGCGCGGAGGACGGCGGCGCGCTGGTCTCCGACGTGGTCGCGGGCAGCGCCGCCGAGAAGGCCGGGCTCCAGCGGGGCGACGTCATCACCAAGTTCGGCGACAAGGTGATCAACGACTCCAACGACCTGGTCGGCGCCGTGCAGGCCGGCAAGGTCGGGGACCGCGTCGAGGTCCAGTTCAAGCGGAACGGTTCGACCCAGACGGCAACCGTGACGCTCGCCGAGACGTCATAACGCCAGACCTGCCTCCTCCACGGGCGGCGGGTGACGGAGCCAAGGGGGTTGGCTCCGTCACCCGCCGCCCTTTTTCGCGTCCTCACCCGCTCCGGGTGAGTCCGTCTCACCCCGTCCGGCGGCACCCTCGGTGCATGACGACCACCTCCGCCGTCCGTACCGACCAGGACATCCAGCGGGACGTGCTCGCCGAGCTGGACTGGGACGCGCAGACCCGGCCGACCGAGATCGGGGTGACCGTCGCCGACGGCGTGGTCTCGCTCACCGGCCAGGTGGACAGCTACGCCCGGCGCTGGGCCGCCGAGCGCTGCGCGCACCGGGTCCGCGGCGTCCGTGCCGTCGCCAGCGACCTGGAGGTCGAGCTGCCCGCCACCGAGGCGCGCACCGACGCCGACATCGCGATCGCGGCCAGCCGGGCGCTGGAGTGGGACAGCTTCGTCCCCGCGGAGCGCCTCGACGTCACCGTCGCCGACGGCTGGGTGATGCTCCGCGGCGAGGTGGAGTTCGGCTTCCAGCGCCGCACCGCCGAACGGGAGCTGCGCCGGCTGCGCGGCGTACGCGGGGTGACGAACCTTGTCGAGGTGCACCCGCCCACCCCGCCCAGCGACGAGCAGAACCGCCGCGACCTGCAACGCGTGCTGTTCCGGCGGACCGGCACCGAACGCATCGAGGTGCGGGTCAGCGGGGACACGGTGGTGCTCGACGGGGTGGTCCGCTCGTGGTGGCAGCGGGAGGAGGCGGAACGGGCGGCCTGGGCCACGCCCGGCGTACGGGAGGTGCACGACCGCATCGTGGTGGCCGGCTGAGCCGCCGTTTACCGCCGGACGCGTCGGGAAACCGCCGCCGACTGGGTACGCCGGGGACCATCGGGGAGGACTCGTGGCCGTGAACCAGCCGCCGTCGGACCGCTCACGGGCCGGGCCCCTGCGGATCGCGATGGTGGTTCCGCCCTGGCTGTCCGTCCCACCGCCCGGCTACGGCGGCCTGGAGCAGGTGGTGGCCGGGCTGGTGGACGGGCTGGTCGACCGCGGTGACGCGGTGACCCTGTTCGGCGCCGGCCGGGAGAACGGCACCGCCGCCGACTTCGTCTCCACCTGCGCCGACCTCCAGTACGAGCGGCTGGGCGAGTCCCTGCCGGAGCTGGCCCACCTGGCCCATGTCAACCGGCTGGTGGACCCGGCCGACTTCGACCTCGTGCACGACCACACCACCATCGGCCCGATGGTCGCCGGCCAGCGCCGGGTGCCCACCGTGGCCACCGTGCACGGCAACCCCGTGGGGGAGTACGGCACCGTGCTGAGCAACGCCGACCACGGGGTGGGCCTCGTGGCGATCTCGCACGCCCAGCGCGCCGCCAACCCGGACCTGCCCTGGGTGGGCACCGTGCACAACGCGATGCCGCTGCGCGACTTCCCGCACAAGCGGGCGCCGGGACCCGGGCCGGTGCTCTGGCTCGCCCGGTTCAGCCCCGACAAGGGACCGGACGTGGCGATCCGCGCCTGCCGGGCGGCCGGCCTGCCGCTCACCCTGGCCGGCAAGTGCAACGAGCCGGCCGAGCGCCGTTACTTCGAGCAGGTGGTCGAGCCGATGCTGGACGACGACGTCACCCTGGTGCTCAACGCCGACCGGGCGGCCACCCTGCGGCTGCTTGTCGACGCCCGCTGCCTCATCATGCCGATCCAGTGGGCCGAGCCGTTCGGCATGGTGATGGTGGAGGCCATGGCCACCGGCACTCCCGTGGTGGCGCTGCGCCGGGGCGCCGTGCCGGAGCTGGTCCGGGACGGGGTCACCGGGCTGGTCTGCGACCGCGCGGAGGAACTGCCGGCGGCGCTGCGGGCGGCGGCCCGCCTCGACCCGGCCGACAGCGTCGCCCACGTGGCGGAGCACTTCTCGGTCGAGCGGATGGCCGCCGGCTACGAGGCGGTCTACCGGAGCTTCCTGGCCGGCCGGGCCGGGTTCGCCGGGCGGCGCGAGGCCACGCCCGTCGTCGCCCGTTGACCCTCAGGTGCGCCCCGTCGCCAGTTCCGCGGCGGCGGCGTCGAGCTGGCGGGCGTACTCCGGGCTGATGCTGCCCTCGCGCCGACGGTCGGCGATCTTCCCGCGGAGCCGGTCCACGGCGGCGGTCAGCGCGCCGTCACCGGTCGCGGCGGTGGCGTTGCGCAGCAGGTTGCGCAGGTCCACGCCGACGTCGCCGCGGATCTGCCCGGCGGCCAGCCCGGCCTCGATCAGCCCCTCCACCCGGTGGGCCGCCTCGTCCAGGCTGCCGCCGGCCGGCGTCGGCGCGGCGCCGGTCGCGGCCGGCCGGCGGGTCGGGCCGGGCGGCGCGGTGGTGGTCGGGGTGTCCTGGCTGGGTGGCGCGGTGGACGGCACCACCGCCGGCCCGGCGGTCGGCGACACCCGCGGCGGCGCCTGCTCGTCCGGCACCAGGGCGGGCACCAGCAGGGCGGCGCCGGCGACCACCACCACGCCGACCGCCACCAGGGGCAGCGCCCGGCGGCGCCGGGACGCCCCGGCCGGGACGGGCGCGGGGGCCCCGGGCCCGGCCGGCGGTCGCTCCGGGCCGGGCAGCGCCGGCAGGGTCACGGTCGGGGCCAGCATGGTGGCGGCCTGCGGGTCGGCGGGCAGCAGCTGGTCGCGGAGCACGGCCGCCACCTGGTGCGCGGTGGGCCGCCGCCGCGGGTCGCGGGCCAGACAGCGCAGGCAGATCTCCGCGACCGGCGCGGGCAGCCCGGGTACGCCGTCCAGGGTGGGCGCGGCGTCCTCGGCCAGCGCCGCGCTGAGCTGCTCCCAGGTGTCCGCCGGGTACGGCGGCTGCCCGGTGAGCGTCTCGTAGAGCAGCACGCCCAGCGAGTAGACGTCGGTGGCCGGCTGGGCCTGCGCCCCGTCCAGCCGCTCCGGCGCCACGTACGCCGGGGTGCCGAAGGTGCCGCCGTCCTCGTCCTCGTCGGGCGCGCCGACGCGGGTGGCGATGCCGAAGTCGAGCACCTTGGCGCCGACCCGGGTCATCATCACGTTCGACGGGGTGATGTCGCGGTGCACGATGCCCAGCCGGTGCGCGGCGGCCACCGCCTCGGCCACCTGCGCGCCCGTCTCCACGGCGGCCGGCCAGGGCAGCGGCCCCTCGGTGAGCCGGTGTTCCAGCTCCTCGCCGCTGAGCAGCTCCATCACCACGAACGAGGTGATCGAGCCGTCCGGCGCCACCGTCTCGCCGTAGTCGTGCACGGCGGTGACGTGCGGGTGGACGAGCTGGGCGGCGGAGCGGGCCTCCTCGCGCACCATGTCGCGGAACCGGGCGTCGGCGGCGAGCGAGGGGGCGAGCACCTTCACGGCCACCACCCGGTCGAGCACCTCGTCGCGGGCCCGCCAGATCACCGACATGCCGCCGGCCCCGATCTGGTCGATGAGCCGGTACCTGCGGGCCAGCAGCCGGCCGGCGTGCAGCGTCGCCTTCACATCGCACCTGCCTGGGCTTGGGAGCGGTATCAGGTTGCGGGAATGTGTCCGGCCTGTCAACGGCTGTCCGTTCCCGGTCGCGGCCCGCGCCGCACCGGTCGCGCCCGGTGACGGCGGTGACCGGCCGGACCGGCGGCGGCGGGCCGGTTGCGCGGCGCGTGCCAGGATGAACGGCATGGCAGGCGGTCCGGTGGCGTTCGTGCTCGGCGGCGGGGGAGTGCTCGGCGCGGTCGAGGTGGGCATGCTCCGTGCCCTGTTCCGGGTGGGGATCCGACCCGACCTGGTGATCGGCACCTCGATCGGCGCGGTCAACGGCGCCCTGGTCGCCGCCGACCCGAGCGAGGCCGTCACCGACCGGCTGGTCCGGCTCTGGGCCTCGCCCGAGGCGAGCGAGGTGTACGGCGACTCGGTCGCCCGGCAGCTGCGCCGCTTCGCCGCGCGCACCCACCTGCACTCGCCCCGGCCGCTGCGCCGGCTGCTGGAGAGCGAACTCGGCGAGGACACCACCTTCGCCGACCTGGCCGTCCCGTTCCGCTGCTGTGCGGCGAACATCGAGCGCGCCGCCGAGCACTGGTTCCACAGCGGACCGGTGGTGCCGGCGGTGCTCGCCTCCGCCTCGGTGCCCGGGCTGCTGCCCCCGACCCAGATCGACGGCCAGCACTACATCGACGGCGGGGTGGTCAACTCGATCCCGGTCGGCGAGGCCGTCGCGGCCGGGGCCACCCAGATCTTCGTGCTCCAGGTGGGCCGGATCGAGCGCGAGCTGAGCCCGCCCCGGCGGCCCTGGGAGATCGCCCAGGTGGCGTTCGAGATCGCCCGCCGGCACCGGTTCGCCCGGGAGATGGCGGCGCTGCCGGAGGGGGTGGACGTGCACGTGCTGCCGACCGGCGGCCTGGAGCCGCGCGAGGACAGCCCGTGGGCGTACCGGGACATCGCGGCGGTGGGGCGGCGGATCAGCCGGGCGTACACCGCCTCCCGCCGCTACCTGGACACCGCCCTGGAGCGCTGATGCCGCTGCCGCCCCGGTGGTTACGCCGGATGCTGCTCGCGCCCGGCGTGGTGCTGCTCGCCGTCGCCGTGGTGACCACCCTGCCGGCCTGGGCGCTGCTGGCCCTGGCCGCGTCGCCACTGGTGCCGGGGCGGCTGCGCCCGCTGCGGCTGCTCTGGATCGGCACGGTCTACCTGGTCTGGGACGCGGCCGCGCTGCTCGCCCTCTTCGTGCTCTGGCTCGCCTCCGGCTTCGGCGCGCGCAAGCGGTCGCCGGCCTTCCAACGGGCGCACTACGTGCTCGCCGGCCACTTCCTGCGGGTGCTGTTCTGGCAGGCCCGCTGGACGCTGCGGCTGAGCATCGACGTGGTCGGCACCGACCCGGACACCGCCCTGCCCGGCCGCCCCGAGCTGGTGCTCTGCCGGCACGCCGGCCCGGGCGACTCGTTCATCCTGATCCACGCGCTGGTGAACTGGTTCCACCGGGAGCCCCGGATCGTGCTGAAGGAGACCCTCCAGTGGGATCCGGCCATCGACATCCTGCTCAACCGGCTGCCCAACCGGTTCATCGCGCCCGGGCCGGACGGCCGGGACTCGGCGATCCGGCAGATCGGCCACCTCGCCACCGGCCTGGACGACGACGACGCGTTCGTGATCTTCCCGGAGGGCGGCAACTTCACCCCGAAGCGCCGGCTGCGGGCCATCGCCCGGCTGCGCGCCCTCGGCCTGGAGCGGATGGCGCTGCGCGCCGAACGGATGCAGCACGTGCTCGCCCCGCAACCGGGTGGGCTGCTCGCCGCCCTCGACGCCGCCCCGGACGCCGGGGTGATCTTCGTGGCGCACACCGGGCTCGACCAGATGGTCACCGTCGCCGACGTGTGGCGCGAGCTGCCGATGGACAAGCGCATCGTCATGCGGTTCTGGTCGGTGCCGCCCGAGGAGGTGCCGGTCGGGAAGCAGGAGCGCATCGACTGGCTCTTCGACTGGTGGGCCCGGATCGACCGGTGGATCGCCGCCAACCGGGACGGGACGGCCGCCGACTAACGGCCGGTTCGGTGCGCGTGCAGCGGACCGGCCGGAACGCCACGTAGGGTGCGCTGGTGGAGCAGATCTGCGTGGTGACGACCGTGGTGGACGCCCGATCGGTCGCGGACGTGCTGGCGGCCGCGGCCGTCGCCGGCCGGCTGGCGGCGTGCGCCCAGGTCGGCGGGCAGGTGGACAGCACCTACTGGTGGCAGTCGGCGATCCAGACCACGGCCGAGTGGTCGGTCCAGTTCAAGACCGCGCCGGACCGGGTGGACGCGCTCGTCGACCAGCTCCGCGCCAACCACCCGTACGAGGTGCCGGAGATCCTGGTCACCCGGGTGGAGAGCGGCAACCCGGACTACGCGGCCTGGGTGCACGACCACACCCGCCCCTAGGTACGCCTACTCTGTCCGCCCGCCCCGCCGGTCACGATGCTGGCGGGGTGGAGAACACCGGCTACCCCTGCCCCGGCTGCGGCGCCCCCGCCGACCTCGCCTCCGGCTGTCCCGGCTGCGGCCGTCCGCCGTACCCGCCGGCCGCCGAGGTCGTCACGCTGGACCGGGAGATCGCCGGGCTGGCGCCGCGGGTCGAGGCGGCCCGGGTCGCGTACCAGGAACTGGCGGGCCGGCTGTCCACGGCCCGGGAGCGGCGGGCCGACCTGGCCGCCCGGATCCGCCTGGAGATCCCGGCGCCGCGCCCGGTCGCGCCCGCGCCGCCGGTGCCGGTGCGCCCGCGGCCGGCCCCCGTCCCGGTACGCCCCGGCGGGGCGGAGACCTCCACCCGCGCGGTGCAGAGCCTGCTCTTCGTCCTCGGTGGACTGCTGCTCGGCACCGCGGCGGTGGTCTTCACGGCGGTCGCCTGGGCCGCGTTCGGGGTCGCCGGGCGGGCGCTGATCCTGCTCGCCTTCACCGCCCTCGCCCTCGCCGCGCCGCTGGTGGCCCGGGCGCGCGGGCTGCGCGGCACCGCCGAGACGTTCGCCGCCGTGGGCCTGCTCCTGGTGCTCCTCGACGGGTACGCCGCCTGGTCGGTGGACCTGTTCGGGGTGGGCGGCTGGCCGGGCAGCCGGTACGCCGCGCTGGTCGGGGGGATCGGCGCGGCGGTCGCGGCAGGGTACGCGCGGCTGAGCCGGCTGACCGTTCCCTGGTTCGCGGCGCTGCTGACCGCCCAGCCGGTGCTGCCCCTGGCCGCGGTGGCCGCCGAGCCGTCCGCGGCCGGCTGGGCGCTGGTCCTGGCCGCGCTGGCGCTGGGCGACCTCGTGGTGGTGGTCGCCCTGCGGGGCCGGGTCACCCCGACCGGCGCGGGTGCGCCCGGGTCGGCCGGCCCGGTGGGGGCTGGCGCCGGTGGGGCCGGGTCGGCCGGCCCGGCCGGTGCTGCGGCCGGTGGGATCGGGTTGGCCGGCGGGGGGCCGGTCCAGCCCGACGCCGGGGTGCGGGCCGGGGGAGCGGCGGCCGGCGGGGGGCCGGCCGCCGCGCCGCCCCCCGGCCGGCCCGCCGCCACCGCGACGGCCCGGAACGCGCCGTCGGCGGTGTTCGCCGGCTGGGTGCTCGGCTGGGTCGGGCACGGCGTCGCGCTGGCCCTGGCGGCCGGCTTCGCGCTGGTGCCGCTGGTCCTCGGGCGGGCGGCCGGCACCCCGCTGCTGGCCGGCGGCCCGCTGCTGGTGGTGGCGCTCGCCCTGTTCGCCGGCGCGCTGGCGGCGGGCGGCCGGACCCACCGGCTGGTCAGCGCCGGGCTGCTGGTGCCGGTGCTGGCCACCGCGCTGATCCGGCCGGTCGCCGCGCTGCGCCCCGGGTTGCTGCTGCTGGCCGCGGGCATCGTGGTGCTCGCGATGGCCGGCGCGGTCCGGGCGCTTCCGGCGGGACCGCGGACCGGTCCGCGGCTCGGCGCCTTCCTGGTGGCCGCCGGCCTGGGCCAGGTCGCCACCGTCCTCACCGGGCTGGTCGCCACGGCCACCGCGGCCGCCGCCTTCCCGGCGTGGCAGGGCGGGCGGACCGCCGCGGTCCCGTCCTGGGGATGGCAGCTTCCGGTGGCCGTGCTGCTCACCGCCGGGGCCGTCGCCCTGCTGGCGCCCCGGGTCGCCCGGCCGCTGGTCGGGGTGGTCGGTGGCGCCCTGGCCGTGCTGGCCGCGCCGGCCGTGACGGCCACCCCGTGGCCGCTGGTGCTGGTCGCCGACCTGGCGGCGGCCACCGGGCTGCTGCTGGTGGTGGTCGCCCGGCCGCGCCGGCGCAATCCGACCGTGGTGGTCACCGCGCTCACCGCGGCCGTCCTGCTCGGACACGGCCTGCTGGTCGGCTGCGCCGCGCCGGCCGGCGCGGTCGCGGTGCTCGCCGTCCTGGCCGTGCTCGGCACGGTCGTGGCGGCGCGGGGCCGCCGGGGCCGGGGCGCGCAGCCGCTCATCGCCGGGGTGGCGCTGGCCGTGGCGCTGCTCGCCGTGCCGGCCGGGGTGGCCGTCGCGCTGCTCGGCGTCGGCGCGCCGGCCTGGTGGCAGCTCCGCGGCGGGACGGCCGCCGTCGCGGTGCCGGTGGTCGCCGTCCTCGCCGTCCGTCGCCACTGGCCCGACCTGCACGAGTACGCCTCGGTCGGCCTCGCCGTGGCGCTCGCGGCGGTCGGCCTCGGGCCGCTGGTCGTAGCGGGTGGGGAGCCCGTGGCGCTCTACGCCGCCGTCGGCGCGCTGCTGGCGCTGGCCGCCGGGGGCGGCGCCCGGCCCGGTCCCGCCCCGCAGGCGGTCGGCGCCGCGCTGGCCGGCCTGGCGTTGCTGGCCGCCGCCCCGACGGCCCTCGCGGTGCTGCTGGACCTGCCCGTCCGACCCTGGTCCGGGGTGCCCGCCGTCGAGCCCGTGCCGGCGGCGGCCCGCCCCGCGCTGGTGCTGGTGCTGCTCGGGGCGGTCGCGGCGGCATACGCCCGGATCGTGACGTCGGAGCGGCGTGCGGCGGCGGACGCGCCGAGCTGGTGGCTGCCCGCGCTGGCCGCGCTGCCGTTCGGCGCGGTGGCCCTGCCGGTGCTGCTGGCGGCGGCCGGCGCGCCCTGGCCGGTGGTGCCCGCCCTGGTCTTCGGGACCGGGGTGGCCGCGCTGCTGCTGGCCGCGCTGGCCGGCCCGCGCCCGGCGGCGCTTCCGGTCCTGCTGCCGCTGGGGCTCGCCCTCACCGCCCCCGGGCTCGGTGGCCTCCTCGCCACCCGGGCCGGGACCCTGGCCGGGCTGGGCGTGCTGGTCGTCGCGGCCGCCGTGGCGGGGGCGGCCGGCCGGCCGGCCGAGGTCCGGCTCGCCGGCTGGCTGGGCGCCGTGGCGGCGGCCACCGGCTTCGCGGTCACGGCGGCGCTGGCCGGCGGGCTGCCGCTGCGTACCGCCGGGTTCGCGGTGCTGGCCGTCGCGGCGGTGACCCTGCACGCCACGCCGACCCTGCGCGCCCGAACCGTCGGCGCGGGCGGCCCGGTCGGGGCGGTGGCGCTGGAGGCGGCGGCGCAGGCGGTGGCTCTGCTGGCGCTGCTGCTCACCGGTGGCGCGCTGCGGCACGCGGCGGCGGTCTGCGTGCTGTGGGGCGTGGCCGTGGCGGTCCGGGTGCTGCGCCGGGGCGAGACGCCGGCCCGGCGGTGGACCCTCGCCGCGGTCGCGGGCGGCAGCGAACTGCTCGGCGGGTGGCTGCTGCTGGCCGCCGGCGGGGTGACGGTGCTGGAGGCGTACACCCTTCCGGCGGCGGCGCTCGCCCTCGGCGCGGGCCTGCTGGCGCTGCGGTCCCGGCTCGGGCTGAACAGCTGGCTGGCGCTCGGCCCGGGGCTCGGCGCGGCGCTGCTGCCCAGCCTCGTCTCGGTGCTGGCCGCGCCGGACCCGCAGCCGGCCCGCCGGCTCGCGCTCGGCCTCGTGGCGCTCGGCGCGGTGCTCGGTGGCGCGGCCCGGCGCTGGCAGGCGCCGGTCCTGCTGGGCGCGGCGACCCTGGTCCCGCTGGCCCTGCACGAGCTGGCCCGGGGCTGGGACCTGCTGCCCCGCTGGATCTTCCTGGGCCTGGGTGGCCTGGCGCTGATCGCCCTCGCCGCCACCTACGAGCGGCGCCGGCGGGACGTGGCCCGGCTCCGGGCCGCCGTGGGCGGGATGAGGTAGGGCTAGCACCACCCCGAGCTGGGGGGTTGCCAGGATTACCCAGAGCGATCGATTCGCGCAGAATTGGTTACGCAGAGTCGCGCCGCCGGCGTGGCACACCGACCGAGGAGCGGGGATCGGATGACCTCATCGACGTTGACGGCGCCGGCGGCACGGCGGGGCAGCGACTACGCGCGGCTGTCCCGCCGGGTCGCCGCCGCGGGCCTGTTCGACCGGCGACCCGGCCGGTACGCGGCCCGGATCGGGATCACCCTGGGCGCCTTCCTGGCCGGCTGGGCCGTGGTGGTGGCGGTGGGCGACTCCTGGTGGCAGCTGCCGCTGGCGGCGCTCATGGCGGTGGCCACCACCCAGGTGGCGTTCCTCGGGCACGACGCCGGCCACCGGCAGATGTTCCGCCGGCGCGGCCCGAGCGAGGTGGCCGGCCTCGTCGCGGGGAACCTCGCGGTCGGGCTGAGCTACGGCTGGTGGGTGGACAAGCACAACCGGCACCACGCCAACCCCAACCACGCCGACGAGGATCCCGACGTGGGGGCGGGCGCGCTGGTCTGGACGTACGAGCAGGCGACGGCGACCCGGGGCGTGAGCCGGTGGATGGCCCGGCGGCAGGCGTGGCTGTTCTTCCCGCTGCTGCTGCTGGAGGGGCTGGCGCTGCACGTGGCCAGCGTTCGGGCGCTCGTCGGCCGGGAGCCGGACGGCCGGTGGCGCACCCCGGTCCGGCACCGCGCCGTGGAGGGGCTGCTGCTCGTGGCGCACGCGGTCGGCTACCTCGGTCTGCTGTTCGCCGTGATGTCGCCCGGCCGCGCGCTGCTCTTCGCGGCCGTTCACCAGGGGCTGTGGGGCCTCTACATGGGCTGCGCCTTCGCCCCGAACCACAAGGGGATGCCGATGCCCACCGCCGAGGACGACCTCGACTTCCTGCGCAAGCAGGTGCTCACCTCGCGCAACGTGCGCGGCGGGCGGTTCGTCGACGTGGCGCTGGGGGCGCTCAACTACCAGATCGAGCACCACCTCTTCCCGAACATGCCCCGGGCCAACCTGCGGCGGGCCCGGCCGATCGTCCGCGCCTACTGCGCCGAGCAGGGCATCCCGTACACGGAGACCGGCCTCTTCGCGTCGTACCGGCAGGCGTTGGCGCACCTGCACGAGGTGGGACGCCCGCTGCGGCGGGGCTGAACCGGCCGGCGGCGGCCCTCCCGGCGAGCGGCGAGGGTCGATGTCCGGCGTGCGTCGAGCTGCGCCGGTCGGCCCTGCCGGTAGGGTCGTCGCATGGCAGACCTGCTCACCGCGACGGCGGTGCGAGCCGAGGCGGGGCGGCCGGCCCCGACCCGGCGGACCGACGACACCGTCCGGAGCGCGGCATGAGATTCGAGATCAGCAAGGTGCTGGACGCCATCGAGGGTCGGGTGTGCACCGATCCCTCGCTGGCCCGGGCGGTGGTCGACCTGGCCGAGGTGATCCGCTGGCAGGACCTGGACGGCGGGCGGCCGGCCAGCCTGCTGCGGCTCGGCATGGTGATCGACGCGCTGTCCCGGCAGTTGGAGGAGGACAGCGTCCCGGTCTACGCGATCGTGCACCGGGCCCTGCTCTCCGACGCGGACCTGACCTCCAACGAGCGGATGGTGGTCCGGCGCTGGGCCGACGACGGGCTGGTCGAGGTGCTCGACCAGCCCGGGGACCGGATGCTGGAGGTGGCCGACCTGCTCGGCCTGCCGGTGCTCAGCCGGGTCCGGTTCGACGGGCTGGGCGGCCGCTGGCCGTGGCTCGGCCAGGCCGGCCGGGTGCTCGCCCCGGTGCCCGGCGCCGGCGGCCCGGTCTTCATCGCGCACGTCGGCGGCGGGCAGACCCCGGCCACCGGCAGCCGCTCGCCGGCCGGCGCGAAGCTGCTCGCCCGGCAGTGGCGCTGCCCCGAGCCGGGCTGCGCGCTGTTCGGCGGCGGTGGCGGCGGGGGCGCCTTCGCCGACCTGGCCCGGGTGGACCGCGCCCCGGCCGGGCAGCCGCCGCCCACGCTGCGCAACGGCGTGCCCACCTGCCCCCGGCACGGCGCCCGGCTCGGCGACGCCGGGCCGCGGCCGCGCACCGCGGTGCTGGCCGTGCGGATCGGCGGGCTGGTCCGGCGGCGGTTCGTGCTCACCGAGACCCAGCCGGTGCTGGTCGGGCGGGCGCCGGACGCCACCGGCGGCGTCGTGCTCGGCCAGTGGCTCAACGACGAGGCGCGGCGCTGGATCAGCCGCAACCACGTCCGGTTCGAGCTGCGTGTGGGCGAGGTGATCGTGACGGACACCAGCACCAACGGCTCGGGCGTGCGGCCGGGCGGCTCGATGGCCGAGCCGGACCGGGTCGCGCTGGCCCCGCAGCAGTCCCGGGTGCTGGGCGAGGGCGACCTCGTCGAGCTCTACCCGGGTGTGCAGATCGGCCGCGCCGACGAGGTGGCCAGCGACGCGAAGTTCAGCCCGACCTCGGTGATGGCCGAGGCGCCGACCATGGCCATGCGGCTGCCGCGCGTCTGAGGCGACGCGGAAAAGGGCGCCGGGACCGTCGTGGTCCCGGCGCCCTTTCCTCAGGTACGCGGATCAGCCGGCCAGCACGGCGGCGAGCTGCGCCACCGCGTGGTCGATCTCCTCCTCGGTGATCACCAGCGGCGGGGCGAGCCGGATGGTCGAGCCGTGGGTGTCCTTGGCCAGGACGCCCCGCTCCATCAGCCGCTCGCAGGCCTCCCGGCCGGTCATGAGCGCCGGGTCGATGTCCAGCCCGGCCCAGAGGCCCCGGCCCCGGACCGCGACCAGGCCCTTGCCGACCAGCCCGCGCAGGCCGGCGTGCAGCCGCTCGCCCAGCTCGGTCGAGCGGCGCTGGAACTCGCCGGTGGCCAGCAGCCGGACCACCTCGGTGGCGACCGCGCAGGCCAGCGGGTTGCCGCCGAAGGTCGAGCCGTGCTGGCCCGGCTTGAGCACCCCGAGCACGTCGGCGTTCGCGGCGACCGCCGAGACCGGCACGATGCCGCCGCCGAGCGCCTTGCCCAGCAGGTACATGTCCGGGACGACGCCCTCGTGCTCGCAGGCGAAGGTGGCGCCGGTGCGGCCCAGGCCCGACTGGATCTCGTCGGCGATGAAGAGCACGTTCCGGTCGGTGCAGACCTGGCGGACGCCCGGCAGGTAGCCCTCCGGCGGCACCACGACGCCCTGCTCGCCCTGGATCGGCTCCAGCAGCACGGCCACGGTGTTCTCGTCGATCGCCGCGGTCAGCGCGGCCAGGTCGCCGTAGGGGACCACGGTGAAGCCCGGCGTGTACGGCCCGAAGTCGGCGCGCGCGTCCTCGTCGGTGGAGAAGCTGACGATGGTGGTGGTCCGGCCGTGGAAGTTCCCCTCGGCGACCACGATGTTGGCCTGGCCCGGGGTGACGCCCTTGACCTGGTAGCCCCACTTGCGGGCGACCTTGATGCCGGTCTCCACCGCCTCGGCGCCGGTGTTCATCGGCAGCACCAGGTCCTTGCCGCAGAGCGCGGCAAGCTCGCGGCAGAAGTCGGCGAACTGGTCGTGGATGAACGCGCGGCTGGTCAGGGTGAGCCGGTCGAGCTGCGCGTGCGCGGCCTCGATCAGCTTCGGGTGCCGGTGGCCGAAGTTCAGCGCCGAGTAGCCGGCCAGGCAGTCCAGGTAGCGCCGGCCGTCCACGTCGGTCAGCCAGGAGCCCTCGGCCGACGAGATCACCACGGGCAGCGGGTGGTAGTTGTGCGCCGTGTGACGCTCCGCGTCCCGTACCGCGGAGGGCGTCCGCAGCATGTCGTCGATGATCACTTGATTGCCTTTCCCTGACGGAGTCGCAACGTGCAGCACTTCGGTCCGCCGCCGGCCTTGCGCAGCTCGGACAGGTCGACACCGATGGTCTCGTAGCCCCGGTCGCGCAGCTTCGCGGCCAGGTCGGTGGCCTGCGCGGGCAGCACCACGTGCCGCCCGTCGCTGACCGCGTTCAGCCCCAGCACCTCGGCGTCGGCCATGGTGGCGTGGACCGCGTCCGGGAAGAGCCGGCGCAGCACCGCCCGGCTGCCCGGGGAGAACGCCTCCGGCAGGTACGCCACGGTCCGCTCGTCGAGCACGGTGAGCGCGGTGTCCAGGTGGTAGAAGCGCGCGTCCACCAGCTGCATGGTGATCACCGGGTAGCCGAAGACCTCCTGGAGCTGCGCGTGCGAGGCGTGCGCGGTGCGGAACCCGGTGCCGGCGAGCAGGTGGTCGCCGACCAGCAGGACGTCGCCCTCACCCTCGTTGACGTGCTTCGGGTCGTACATCTCGAAGCCGGCGGCCTCGAACCAGGCCCGGTAGGCGGGCGCCTCGTCGGCGCGCTGCGGGTCGCGGAACTGCACCGCCATGGCCTTGCCGTCGATCACCGTGCCGCCGTTGGCCGCGAAGACCATGTCCGGCAGGCCGGCGACCGGGTCGATCAACTCGACCTCGTGGCCCAGGTCGAGGTAGGTCTGGCGCAGCTGCTCCCACTGCCGGATCGCCAGGTCGGCGTCGACCGGGGCGGTGGGGTCCATCCACGGGTTGATCGCGTAGTCGACGGCGAAGTACGTCGGCCGGCACATCAAGAAGCGCTGGCGGATGGCGTCCATCGTCATGTCGTGCTCCCAGGGGTCGGGCGCGCCCGGCCACCGTCGGCCCACGGGCTGGCGCCGTGGTCCAACGGTATGCGGCCCGGGCCGACGACATCCACCGCGAGAAGTTGCGTACGGCGACGGATCGTTGCGTCTGGCCTACTTCTCGCGGTGGATCGTTGCGTCCACGTGCTCAGCCGCGCTCCAGCCCCAGGTGGACCCGCCGGTGCCCCGGCCGCTCGATCTCGTCGAGCAGGGCCAGCGCCAGGTCGGCGTACGTGATCCGGCTCGCGGCCCGGGCCGGGGCGAACCGGTACCGGCCCGTGGGCGTCCCGCCGTGGTCGAAGTCGCCGGCCGGGCTGAGCACCAGCCAGTCGACGTCCGCGCCCGCCTCGCGCAGCACGTCGACGCCGGCCGCGTGCCCCAGGTAGAAGCCCCGGTACTCCTGCGGGTAGCCCGGCGTGTCCATCAGCGGCACGCCGTCGGCCGTCGGCAGCACCGAGGCGAGCCCGACCACCATGAGCCGGCTCACCCCGGCCCGGCGCGACCCGGCCAGCGTGGCCCGGGCCGCCGCCGGGAAGAAGACGTCCGGCGGCGCGGCCAGGTCGGCGGCGGCGTGTACCGCCGCGTCGTGCCCGGCCATCAGGTCGGCGACCCGGTCGGCGTCGGTGACGTCGCCGGCGGTCACCCGCACCCCGCTGTCGGCCGTCAGGTCCGGGTGGCGGGCCGGGTCGCGGACCACGGCGGTCACCTCGTGGCCCCGGTCGCGTGCCGCCTCCACCGTTGCCCGGCCGGCCCGGCCGCCGGCCCCGAGAACGATGATCCTGCCCATCGACGTACCTCTTCTCGTCGTCCGGGCCGGCGGGGTCGCCGGCCGTCCGCGCGGACGCTATCCGGCGGCCCGGTTTCCACCCGGATACCGACTACGGTGGGCGGATGGCCGCGCCGCTGGACCCGGAGATGTTCGACGAGCTCTGCCCCTCGGACCTGTCACCGATCCGGTTCGGGGACAAGTGGGCCGGGATGGTGGTGCGCTGCCTGGAGGACGGGCCCCGGCGGTTCTCCGAGCTGCGGGTGCCGCTGCGCGGCGTCACCGCCAAGGTGCTGACCCGGTCGCTGCGCCGGCTCGAAGCCGACGGGCTGGTCCGGCGGGCCGTGCTGGCCGGGCGGGTCGAGTACGCGCTCACCCCGCTGGGGCGCAGCCTGCTCGGCCCGATGGACGTCGCCTGCGCCTGGGCCCGGGAGCACTGGGAGGAACTGCTCGACGCCCGCGAGGGCGTGCCCGCGGCCGACTGACCCCGGACACACTTCGGGGGCGGCGAACCGCCGCCCCCGAAAGAGGTGTGCCCGGCTGGTGAACCACCAGAGCTGATCGGGCGTGCCGGCGCTGCGCCGGCGACCGGGAAACTGCCCGTCAGAAGAGCTCCGCAAACTGTGAGTCGAGCCACTCCCGGAACCGACCCACCCACTCGCCGTCGGTGGTGGGCCAGTCGAACTGGCCGGTCATGGCCACGACGCCGAGCACCACGGCGGCGAGGCCGACGATCACGCCGATCAGCGCGTCGGTCTTGCCGGCCACGTGCCGGCGGCGGGTGGCGATCAGGCCGAGGACGGCCAGCACCGCGCCGACCGCGCCGAGGCCGATGCCGTAGCCGGCGAGTGGGCCGGAGAGCACGAAGAGCGCGCCGACCACCGAGACGATCAGGCCGAGGGTGGCGAGCAGGCTGGCCCGGGGCCGCTTCGTGGTGACCGGCTCGACCCGCTCCACCGCCGGGTCCCGGTCGACGGGCCGGTCCGGCCGGCCGTCGTGGTCCAGGTCGACGGTGCGCTCCAGGTCCGGGTCGACCGTCGCCCGGGTGGGCCGGTCGTCCGGGCCGGTCGAGCGGGCGGTGGCGGCCCGCGCCGCCGCGGCCCGGTCCGCCGCGCGCCGCTCCGCGTCGGTGGAGCGCTCGTCATCGGTCGCCGTGGCGGCGCTCCGGTACGTGGTGCGCTCCTCGTCGCGGTCGGTGACCACCGGCCGGTCGTCCACCCGGTCGGCGGTGCGGTCGCGCGCGTCGACCACCCCGTCGCCGTTCACGTCTTCGGTTCGCGCCGGACCGTTCCGGCGGGACAGAATCTTCACTTCGACACCTCCTGAACTCCGGCGCGGAGACCGCGCATGACAGTCAGGAGGTACCCCGTCGCGGACAGGTCGACACCCGTCGACGCCCGCCCCTGCCTGATCGGCGTCGTACGGGCCGGCCGGCTACCGTTGCCGTCGTGCCAGAGGGACACACCATCCACCGCCTGGCGGCCCGGCACGCCGAGCTCTTCGCCGGCGACAAGGTGCACGCCGCCAGCCCGCAGGGCCGCTTCGCCGAGGGCGCGGCCCGGCTCACCGGCACCGTCCTGGACGGCACCGAGGCGTACGGCAAGCACCTCCTGCACCACTACGCCGGCGAGCTGACCCTGCACGTCCACCTCGGGCTCTACGGCAAGGTCACCGACGGCCCGGGCGAGCCGCCACCGCCGGTCGGGCAGATCCGGCTGCGGCTCAACAGCGACCGGCACTGGCTGGAGCTGCGCGGGCCGACCGCGTGCGAACTGCTCACCCCGCCCGAGGTGGCCGCGCTGCGCGACCGGCTCGGTCCCGACCCGCTGCGGGCCGACGCCGACCCCGACCGGGCGTACGCCCGGATCCGGCGCAGCGCCACCCCGCTGGCCGCGCTGCTGCTGGACCAGTCGGTGGTGGCCGGCACCGGCCTGATCTTCGTGGTGGAGGCGCTGTTCCGGGCCGGGCTGCCGCCGCTGCTGCCCGGGCGGGAGCTCACCCCGGCCGGCTGGGCGGAACTCTGGGCCGACCTGGTGGCGTTGATGACCGTCGCCGTCGAGCGGGGCCGGATCGACACCGTGCGCGACGACCACCTGCCGGAGGCCATGGGGCGGGCGCCGCGGGTCGACCGGCACGGCGGCGAGGTGTACGTCTACCGCCGCCCCGGCGCGCCCTGCCACGTCTGCGGCACCGAGATCAGCCGCGGCGGGCTGGCCGGCCGCAACCTCTACTGGTGCGCCACCTGCCAGGCCCCCTGACCGGCGCCGCCCTCGGCTGACCGGACCGGCGGCCGAGCGCGGCCCGGTCAGCCGACGGCGCGGAGGGCGCCGTGGCGGCGGTGCCGGAGCCGCTCGACGGCTTGGGCGGTGGCCTCGTCGGCGGGCAGCAGGACGACCAGTTCCTGGGCGTCGGTGCTCGGCAGTTCGAGCTTCTCCCGGTGCCAGCGCAGCCCGCCCGCGACCGGATGGTCGAGCCGCATCGGCACCTGGGGCGGCGGCAGGTGCCGTTGGAGCCGCCGGGTGAACTCCGGCCCGGCGACGGGGGCGAGCTGGACCCTGAACCACTCGGAGGCCTCCGCGGACGGCCCGAGCCACAGGTCGAAGGCCTGCTCGTCGGCCACCTGGTCCCAGTCGGGGAAGTGGGTCCGGGCACGCGGGTCGGTGAAGACGTAGCGGGTCAGGTTCGGCACGTCGGCGTCGAGCAGCCCGACCCCGCTCATGACCAGCTCGAACCCGCCCGTGTAAGCGAGCACGTCGCCGAGCCGGTTGGTGACGAACGCCACCCCGGGTTCGAGCAGCCGGAGGGTCTCCCGCACGGTGGGCCGTACCTCGCGGTTGGGCGGCGCCGGCGGCCGGTGCCCCGGGCAGCCCCCGCCGGTGATCTTGGCGAGGTAGCGCAGGTGGTGCCGCTCCCCGGCGTCGAGGCTCAGGCCGTCCGCGAGGGCGTGCAGCACCGAGTGCGACGGGTTGCGGTCCCGGCCCTGCTCGATGCGGGTCAGGTATTCCACGCTGATCCCCGAGCGGGTGGCCACCTCGGCGCGGGTCAGGCCGGGGGAGCGGCGCCGGCCCCGGTCGGGCAGGCCGAAGGACTCCGGCTGGAGGCTGTCGCGCTTGGCGCGGACGAAGTCACCCAGTGGCGTACCCATGGGTGGAAGTCTAGGGCGGGCTCCGGCCGCCCCGGCCGGCGTAGCGTGGCCCTGCGGGGGCCAGCCTGCGCCCGGTCTGGTTGCCGCCGTCCCGGCGGCGGACCGTGGAGCCCATGAACGAGAAGCACAGGTTGGTCATCGTCATCGGAAGCGTCCGCGAGGGCCGGTTCGGGCCGGTCGTCGCGTCCTGGGTCGCCGAGCGGGCGCGCGAGCACGGCGGGTTCGACGTCGACGTCGTCGACCTCGCCGAGGTGGAGATCCCGCTCGCGCTGCCGGCGGAGTCACCGAAGTTCGCGGGCGACGCGTACCCGCGCCCGGAGGCCATGGCGCCGCTGACCGCCGCGCTGGGCGACGCGGACGCCTTCATCCTGGTCACGCCGGAGTACAACCACAGCTATCCGGCCGCGCTGAAGGCCGCCATCGACTGGCACTTCACCCAGTGGACGGCCAAGCCGGTCGCCTTCGTGAGCTACGGCGGCGCGGCCGGCGGCCGGCACGCTGTGCTGCACCTGGAGAACGTCCTCACCGAACTGCACGCGGTGACCATCCGGGACGGGCTGGCGTTCCCGAACTACTACCTGGGCTGGCAGGACGGCCAGCCGCTCGACGCGGCGGCGTCCGGGTACGCCAAGACCCTGCTGGACCAGCTCGCCTGGTGGTCCGGAGCCCTGCGGACGGCACGCGAGGCCACCCCCTACCCGGCCTGACCGCCGCGTTCCGTGGCGTGACCGGTCCCCCGGACCGGTCACGCCAGGCCGGCCGGCCCACGGACCTGGCGTGGACCCGTCACGCCATGTCGAGCAGCCGGCGGACCGTCTCGACCTGGTGCGGGAAGACCTCGTCCTCGCCGATGCTCCACGCCAGCGTGTGCACGACCGCCCAGCCGCGCACCCGCTCCCGGTCCAGGCCCAGCTCGGCGCTGAGCCGGTCCAGCCGGAGCCGCAGCGCGGCGGGGGAGTCGCCCAGCTCGGGGCCGCGCACCAGCGGCACCACCCCGAACTCCCGCTCGCCGACCAGCGGCTTCGGGTCGATGACCAGCCACGGCTCGCGGCCGGCCGCCAGCACGTTGCCGGCGTGCAGGTCCTGGTTGACCAGCACCTGCTCGCCCTGGTTGGGCACCAGCTCGGCGAGCAGCCCGAGCGCGGCGTCCAGCAGCCGCCGCTCGAACGGCCGGTCCAGCCGCTCCCACTTGGCCGGCAGCCGCTCGGCCCAGCCGGCCGCCTCCTCGGCCAGCGGGGTGAACGGCGGGCCGGCCGGCACCCAGACCCGGGGCAGCAGCCCGACCGCCACGTCGAGCGCCGCCTCGGGCGGCAGCCCGTGCAGCGGGGTGCCGGGGACGCAACGCTCGACCAGCAGGGCCCGGCGCTCGGCGTCGTGGGCGAGCAGCCGGATCGCGCCCCGACCGGCCCAGTGCGCCAGCGCGGTCGCCTCGTGCACGCTGTCGTCGTCCGGATACTGGAGCTTCAGCACCGCCGGGGTGCCGTCCGGCAGCTCCGCGGGCATGGCCAGCGACGCGAAGGCGTACGCGAAGGGCGGGCCGACCCGCAGCTCCCAGCGCTCGACGCAGTCGGCCAGCCGGTCCGGCAGGGTGGCGAGCCATTCCCGGCCGTCCGGATACCGCTCGGTCCAGCGCAGCCCCTCGGGGATCTCCATCCGGCCATCCTGGGTTCCGGTGGCGGTCGCGTACAACCCTTTCCGGCGCGATGCCGTCTGGAACAGCGAACCCCACGGAGGTGGCCGGATGCCGGACGCGTCGGACCAGGAATACATCGAGTACGTCACCGCCCGCCTGCCGGCGCTGCGCCGGCTCGCGTACGGACTCTGCGGCGACCGCGACCAGGCCGACGACCTGGTGCAGGAGACCGCCACCCGGCTCTACCTGCGCTGGGCGCGGATCGCCGAGGTCGAGCAGCTCGACGCGTACGTCCGCACGGTGCTGGTCCGGCACTTCCTGGACACCCGGCGGCGCGGCGACGACGGCCGGGTCCTCGGCGGGAAGCTCGAGTCCGACGACCAGGTCCGGCCGGTGCGCTGGACCTGCCGGTGACCGGTCCGGGGGCGGTCCCGCACCGCCCCCGGACCGGAGTCGTTCAGCGCAGCCGGCGGACGTCGCCGTACGCCCGGTAGAAGCCGCCCCGGCCCGCCTCCCGGACCTCGGTGACCAGGTAGCGCGCGCCCGGCTCCCGGATGCCCTTGGGGAACTGCACCGACCAGTCCCGGCGGTAGCCGTCGGAGAGCACGTGGACGCGCAGCCGGCCGCCCTGGTCGACGCACTGCACGACCACGCCGGACCGGTCGTCCGTGGTCACCTCCACGCTGGTCCAGGCGGCCGGCTCGGGCAGCCGGGCCGGGGCCTTCACGTCGACCACCTCCGGCACGCTGCCCGCCTCGGCGGCCCGGATGGCCGGCTCGCTGGCGTCGATGCAGGCCAGGTAGCCGCCGGTGGTCACCACGTAGAGCCGCTCGTCGTGGTACTGCATCGAGTACGCCGAGCCGCAGCCGGTGCCGAGCTTCCACAGCCGGTTGCCGGCCTCGTCGAAGCAGTAGATGGAGGAGGCGCTGTCGCCGGCGAAGACGTACCGGCCGCCCTCGGCCGTGGCGCAGGAGAAGACCGGGGCGTCGCACCGGTAGGTCCGCTCGGCCCGGCCGTCCTTGCGCAGCCGCACCACCTCGCGGGTGCCCGTGCCGGCGAAGACGGCGTCGCGCTCCTGCCAGCCGAACAGCACCGCGCCGGTGCGGGTGTGCCACAGCTCCCGCCCGGTCCGCCAGTCGTAGCCGGTGACCCCCTGCGAGTGGCCGTGGTAGAGGGCGTCGGTGTCGCACCGCACCATCCAGGCGGAACGGCCCCGGCCCGGCCGGCGCCACAGGAACTCGTCCTCGTGGTCGACCGCGGCGATGCCGCCCTCGCGGTCGGAGACGCCCAGCACGCCGTCGTGGATGTCCAGCCAGTAGATGTCGATGTCGGGGGCGATCGTGTACGCCACCCGGGGCACCTTGCCGGACAGGTCGTAGACGTTGCCGTCGTCGCAGCCCGCGTAGATCCAGGCGTCGTCGGCGACGATGCACTTCACCCCGTCGGGGAGCCGGACCTGGTGGAGCACCCGGGCGTCGTGGTCGAGCGTGGTGATCACACCGTGTTCGTTGCCCACCATGCAGGTCCGCCCGTCGATGAAGATGCCGAACGCGGGCGCGCCGGAGGCGTAGCGCCAGAGGACCGGGGCGGTGCGGGCGGTGGAGCGGGTGCTGACGATCTGCCGGCGGGAGACCGCCCGCTTCTGGCGTACGCCGGGCACCGCGGGGGCGTACCCCTTGCGGACCTTCTCGCCGATCTTCTTGGCGGCGGCGGCCCGGGCGCGGGCGTTGTCCGGGAAGCTGCTGCACTTCACCTGGCCCTGGTCGCCGATCCGGCCGTAGCGCACGCTCATCGTGGTGCCGTCGACCACAACCTCGTAGAACTTGTGCGCTCCTCCGTCCACTTCGGACAGTTCGAGGTAGGTCGTCTCCTGCGACATGGGATGCCTCCGAGGGGAAGTGCCGGACCCGGCAACGCGACAGCGCGCACAAGGTAACCGCGCCCCCCGACAAGCTCGGGACGTTCGGTCAGCGGCCGGCGTGGGACAGGGCGTCGACGGCCTTGCGGGCGGCGATCAGCACCGGGTCCCAGACCGGGGCGTACGGCGGCGCGTAGCCCAGGTCGAGCGCCGTCATCTCGTCCACGGTCATGTTGTTCCACAGTGCCACGGCCAGCGTGTCGATCCGCTTGGCCGCCTCGGACCAGCCGACGATCTGCGCGCCCAGCAGCCGGCCGCTGGGCCGCTCGGCGATCAGCTTCACGGTCATCGGTCGGGCGCCCGGGTAGTAGCCGGCCCGGTTGGTCGACTCGGCCAGCACGGTGATGAACTCGAAGCCGGCCGCGGTGGCGTCCCGCTCGCGCAGGCCGGTCCGCCCCACCTCCAGGTCGCAGACCTTGGTCACCGCCGTGCCGATCACGCCGGGGAAGGTCGCGTACCCGCCGCCGATGTTGATGCCGGCGACCCGGCCCTGCTTGTTGGCGTACGTGCCGAGCGGGATGTGCACCGGCATGCCGCTGACCCGGTGCAGCGACTCCACGCAGTCGCCGGCCGCCCAGACACCGGACACCCCGGGGACCCGCATCCGCCGGTCGACGCGGATCGCCCCGGACGGGCCGACCGGCAGGCCGGCCGCCTCGCCGAGGGCGGTGTTCGGGCGTACGCCCAGGCCCAGCACCACGACGTCGGCCGGCATCGGCCCCTCGTTGGTGACCACGGCGGCGATCCGGCCGTCCCGCTCGTCGAGGCCGGTGACCGTGAGGCCGGTGCGGATGCCGATGCCGGTGCCGCGCATCGCCTCGGCCACCAGCTCGCCCATGTCCGGGTCCACCGTCGCCATCGGCTGGTCGGCCTGCTCGACCAGATCGACCGAGAGCCCGTGGTGCAGCAGCGCCTCGGCCATCTCCACGCCGATGTAGCCGCCGCCGACCACCACCGCGCGGCGGGGCTTCGGCTCGCGGTCCAGCCAGTCGAGCAGGGCGGTGCCGTCGTCGAGGGTCTGCATGCCGAACACCCCGGCCACCCCGCCGCGCGCCCAGTCGGGCTGGATCGGGCGCGCGCCGGTGGCGTACATCAGCGTGTCGAAGCCTTCGCGGACCTCGCCGCCACCCTCCAGGTCCCGGGCGACCACCTCGCGGCGGTCGAGGTCGATGGCGGTGACCTCGTGCCGCAGCCGGACCTCGATGTCGAACTGGTTCCGGAAGGTGGCGGGATCCCGGGCGATGAGCTGGTCGCGCTCCGGCACGAGCCCGCTGACCCAGAACGGGATGCCGCAGGCGGAGTAGGAGGTGAAGTGGCCGCGCTCGAAGGCGACGATCTGCAGGTCGCTCCGGTCGCGGAGGCGCCGGGCCTGGGACGCCGCCGACATTCCGGCGGCGTCCCCGCCGACGACGACCATCCGCTCCGTCACGACGCCATCCTGTCACGGCCGCCCGGCCGGCGGGGGCGCTCAGCCCCGGGTCTGCCGTGCCACGTCCGCGACCACGTCCACCAGCTTGCCGGTACGCGCGAACACCGCCCGCTGCCGGGCCGCGCCGCTGCCGTGCCGGCGCAGTCCGCCCAGCAGGTCGGTCACCTGGTCGAGGTCGCCGTGCCGCGCGAGTTCCGGGCGGACCCGCTCGACCAGCCGGTCCAGCAGTTCCCACACCGGGCGCAGCTCGCCGTCGGTGAAGTCGACGCCCTCGCCCTCCAGCCCGTCGTGGGCCGCCCGCCAGTGCGCGGCGACCAGCAGGTGGTGGTCGGTGTTGACGGCCGGCCGCCCCTCGGCGATCTCCGTCATGGCGGTCGCCACCAGGGCCCGGACCAGGGCGGCGACCAGCACCGCGTCGTCCACCGACGGGCAGACGTCACCGATCCGGATCTCCACGGTCGGGTACTTGGCGGAGAGCCGGGCGTACCAGTAGAGCATTCCCTCGTCGAGCATCACGCCGCTGGCGATGAGCTGCCGGATCAGCCGTTCGTAGTGCTCGTGGGACTCCAGCCAGGGGGTGGGCGCCACCGAGGGCCAGCGCTCCCACTCGACCGAGCGCCAGCTCGCGTAGCCGGTGTCCTCGCCCTTGGCGAACGGGGAGTTGGCGGTGACCGCCTGCAGGACGGGCAGCCAGGGCCGGACGTGGTTGAGCACCTGCACCCCGATCTCGGCGTCCGGGATGCCGACGTGCACGTGCATGCCGTTGTTGCCGGGCCCGGGCACCAGCAGCCGGAACCGCTCGATCATTTGGTCGAAGCGGGGCTTGTCCACCACGGGCGGCACGGGTCCGTCCACCGGCCCGGTGCCGATGGCCAGCAGCCGGACGCCGGCCCGCTCGGCGGCGGCGGCCAGTTCGCCGCGGAGCATCGCCAGCGAGTGCCGGATGGAGGTCAGCTCCAGCCCTGGCGGGCTGCCGATCTCGATCTGGCTGGTCTGGAACTCCCGTTCCACCTGGCCCCGCAGTTCGGCCGGCACCTGTTCCATGACGAGGTCGACGGCGGGCACGGCGGCCCCGGTGTGCGGGTCGACGAGCAGGAACTCCTCCTCCACGCCGACCGTCAGCAGGTCCGTCCCGCCGGGTGCGGCGTTCCGTTCCCGCTCCGCCACTGACCCGCTCATCGACACCACCGTCCGCTCCCGTACCGGCCGCGGCACCGTGCCGCCCGGTCGACGCCCTGTTACCCACCGTGTCGGCGTGGGGAAACGCTCCGGACGGCGTGTCGACGGGTACGCGCCGCGATCGGGTCCGGGGGCGTGACACCGGGTTCTAGGGTGGTCGTGTGGCAGGGATGCTGTTGACCGGGACGTGGGCGTACGCCCTCGCCCTGCTCGCGGACCGCCCGGCCGGTCTGCTGGCCGGCGCGGCGGTGGCCGCCGCGCTGCTGCTCGCCACGCTGCTCGCGCTGCGGGTGCGGGCGCTGCCCGCGCCGCGCGGCGGACCGCGTGCCGTCGCCCTGCGGGCCCGGGCCCGGCACCGCCGGGTGCCCCGGCAGGTCGACCCGGACGCCCCGGGGCGGCCGCGTCCCCGTGCACCCGGGCTGCGCCCCTCGGCCGCGTAGCAGCCCCGCGTCGGGTCCTCCCTCCGGCGCGCCGCCGCCGCGGCTGGTTCCGTCGTCATCCGTCCCGCCGGGACGCGTCGTCCCGTCAGGGCATCCGGAATCGGACCGAGGGGTTTCCCCATGCTCGCCTTCGCACCACTGCACGCCGCGGCCTCCGCCGCCGCCACCGTCGTCACCTGGCTCGCCGACACGCTCGCCCCGCTGACCGGCGGCGCCGCGACGGCCGCCGCGATCGTCCTGTTCACCGTCGGGGTCCGGCTGCTGATCTCGCCGCTCACCCTGGCCCAGGTCCGCGGGGAGCGGCGCCGCGCGGCGCTCGCCCCCGAGGTCCGCGACCTCCAGCGCCGGTACGCCGACGATCCCGGCCGCATGCAGAGCGAGTTGTTCGCGCTCTACCGTCGGGCCGGGGCCAGCCCGGTCGCGGGCTGCCTGCCGGCGCTGTTGCAGGCGCCGTTCTTCCTGGTCATGTACCGCCTCTTCGCCACCGGCGACGGCCACCCGCACCTGCTGGACGAGAAGCTCGCCGGCGTACCGCTGGGGTGGCATCTGGGCGACGGCCTCACCGGTCCGGTGGTGGCGGTCTTCGGGGTGCTGCTGGCGGCGCTGCTCGTGCTGGCCTGGTGGTCCGCGCGGCGGGCACGCCGGGCCGCCGCGGCCACGGGCACCATCGCCGGCGCGCCGACCGAGGGCCCGGGCGCCGCCGTGCTGGGTTGGCTGGTGCCGTTGCTCCCCTTCACCACGGTGCTGGTGGGGTTGGTGGTGCCGCTCGCGGCGGTGCTCTACCTGGTCACCACGACGGCGTGGACCGCGCTGGAGCAGGCCGTGCTGCGCCGACCCCAGCCGGAAGGCATCGACGCACGTTGACAAATGCGGGGGCGGGCGCGTAGAAAACGCCTCAGAGAGCGCTCTCTCCTGCCCGTCCCCGCAGAGAGGCACCCCGATGAACCCTGTCCCGGCGGCCACGGCCGCCCCCTCCGCCGTGCGCCGGTCACGCCGGCGGCTCTCCCTGGCGGCCGCCGTGCTCGCCACCACCACCGCCCTCGCCACCGTCACGATGACCGCCCACGCCGCCGTGCCGCCGCCGCCCAGCGGCTGGAGTCTGGTGTGGAGCGACGACTTCACGGGTGCGGCCGGCACCCTGCCCTCCTCGGCCAACTGGATCATCGACACCGGCACGAGCTACCCGGGCGGCCCGGCCAACTGGGGCACCGGCGAGATCCAGACCTACACCTCCAGCACCGCCAACCTGTCCCAGGACGGCGCCGGCAACCTGCGGATCACGCCGCTCAGGGACGGCGCCGGCCGGTGGACCTCGGCCCGGATCGAGACCGTCCGCGCCAACTTCAAGCCACCCGCGGGAGGCGTCCTGGCCCTGGAGGGGCGGATCCAGATGCCGAACGTGACCGGCGCCCAGGCCGCCGGCTACTGGCCGGCCTTCTGGGCGCTGGGCTCGCCGTACCGGGGCAACTACCAGAATTGGCCGGGCATCGGCGAGTTCGACGTGATGGAGAACGTCAACGGGATCAACTCGGTCTGGGGCGTGCTGCACTGCGGCGTCGCCCCGGGCGGGCCGTGCAACGAGTTCAACGGCATCGGCAACTCCCGGGCCTGCCCGGGCAGCACCTGCCAGTCGGCGTTCCACACCTACCGCTTCGAGTGGGACGCCTCGATCAGTCCCCAGCAGCTGCGCTGGTACGTCGACGGCCAGCTCTTCCACACCGTCAGCCAGAGTCAGGTGGGCGAGCCGTACTGGGGTCAGATGACCAACCACAACGGCTACTTCATGCTGCTCAACGTGGCGATGGGCGGCGGCTTCCCGGACGGGGTGGCCGGCTCCGCCACGCCCACCGCGTCGACCGTCTCCGGCCGGCCCATGCTCGTCGACTACGTGGCCGCGTACACCCGCGGTGGTGGTGGCACCCCGTCGCCCACCCCGACCACGCCGCCGCCGGGCGGGGTGGTGGACGCCTACGCGACAATCCAGGCCGAGGCGTTCAACGGCCAGAACGGGGTGCAGGTCGAGTCGTGCAGTGAGGGCGGCCAGGACATCGGCTGGCTGGCCAACGGCGACTGGGCCCGCTACGACAACGTGGAGTTCGGCGCCACCCCGCCGAAGGACTTCGTGGCCCGGGTCGCCTCCGGCGCGCCGGCCGGGGTGAGCGGCCTGGTCGAGGTCCGGGTGGACAGCCCGTCGAACCCGCCGATCGGCAGCTTCGCGGTCGCCAACACCGGCGGCTGGCAGAGCTGGCGCTCGGTGCCGGGCAACGTCGCCGCGGTCACCGGCCGGCACACCGTCTACCTGACCTTCACCAGTGGCCAGCCGGCCGACTTCGTCAACGTCAACTGGTTCACCTTCCGGCGCTGAGCCGGCCGCACCGGGGGTCCCCGCGGGGGACCCCCGGTTGCCTCTGGACAGAAACAGTTAACAGTCTTAATAATGGGCGCACGTCGACGGTCGTAAATGCCCACCCTCCACCACAACGGTCCCTGGAGGACGCCGTGAGACTCCGCTCCACCCGTATGGCGACGTTCGCCGCCGCGCTCGCCGCCGCCCTGGTCGCCGGCACCCTGCTGGCCGCGCCCCCCGCCTCCGCCGCCACCGCCGCCTTCGTCCGCACCACCACCTGGGACACCGGGTACGAGGGCAAGTTCACCGTCACCAACAACACCTCGGCCAGCATCTCCTCCTGGAACGTCCAGTTCGACCTGCCCGCCGGCAGCACCCTCGGCTCGTTCTGGGACGCCCGGCTGACCACCTCCGGCCAGCACGTCACCGCGGTGAACCAGTCCTGGAACGGCACCCTCGCCCCGGGCGCCAGCACCACCTTCGGATTCAACGTCAACGGCACCGGCAACCCGACCAACTGCACGGTCAACGGCGGCTCCTGCTCGGGCGGGGGCGGCAACCCCGGCGCGCCGGCCACCCCCGGCGGTCTCCGGGTCACCGGCACCACCAACACCTCGGTCTCGCTGGCCTGGAACGCCGTCTCCGGCACGGTCACCGGCTACCGGGTCTACGAGGGCGGCACCGTGAAGGCCACCGTCACCGGCACCTCGGCCACCGTCTCCGGGCTGAGCGCCTGCACCGGGCACAGCTACACGGTGGCCGCGTACAACGCGAGCGGCGAGTCCGCGAAGTCCGGGGCCGTCTCGGCCACCACGACCGGCTGCACGGGCGGGGGCGGCGGCGCGATGGCCGCGGCGCCCTACCTCTACCCGGGCTGGGGCGACCCGCCCGCCCCGTCGACGGTGATGGGCGTGACCGGGATCAAGTGGTTCACCATCGCGTTCGTGCTCTCCGGCGGCGGCTGCACCCCGGCCTGGGACGGCAGCGGCCCGCTCACCGGCGGCACGCACGCCAGCACCATCGCCGCGATCAAGGCGGCCGGCGGCGACATCATCCCGTCCTTCGGCGGCTGGAGCGGCAACAAGCTCGGCCCCAACTGCTCCTCGGCCAGCGCGCTGGCCGGCGCCTACCAGCAGGTCATCAACGCCTACGGTCTCAAGGCGATCGACATCGACATCGAGAACAGCGACGAGTTCGAGAACGAGGTGGTGCAGGACCGGATCCTGGACGCCCTGAAGATCGTCAAGCAGAACAACCCGGGGATCAGGACGATCGTCACCTTCGGCACCTCGACCACCGGGCCGAACTACTACGGCACCCGCCTGATCAACCAGGCCGCCGCGAAGGGCGCCAACATCGACGTCTTCACGATCATGCCGT
Organism: Micromonospora sp. A3M-1-15; assembly: GCF_024213425.1. Taxonomy (NCBI): domain Bacteria; kingdom Bacillati; phylum Actinomycetota; class Actinomycetes; order Micromonosporales; family Micromonosporaceae; genus Micromonospora; species Micromonospora sp. A3M-1-15. Next base: position 886,244 of record NZ_JANAVK010000002.1, read on the forward strand.
TCGACTTCGGCGGCGGCACGAACATGTACCAGAGCACGGTCAACGCGGCCGAGGGGCTGAAGAACGCGCTGAAGACCGCGTTCGGCTGGTCCGACGCCACCGCCTACGCCCACATGGGCATCTCCGGCATGAACGGCCTCTCCGACCAGCAGGAGCTGACCTCCCCGGCCACCTGGACGCAGATCCGGGACTGGGCCAAGGCCCGCGGCCTCGCCCGGTTCACCTTCTGGTCGGTCAACCGGGACCGGCCCTGCCCGGGCGGCGGGGTGGTCTCCAACTGCTCCGGCATCTCCCAGAACACGTGGGAGTTCACCACCATCACCGCGGGATTCTGATCCCGCGCCGCGGTCAGCGCCCGGCGGTCACCGACTGCCGGGCGCGCCGCCGGCGCACCTTCTTGACCACCCAGCTGACGATCATCACGGCGAAGACCGCGAAGATCGCGTAGTTGAACCAGTCGCTGTACTGGTTGACCTGCTCCCAGCGCGAGCCGAGGGCGAAACCGGCCCCGACGATCAGGGCGTTCCACACCCCGCTGCCCAGCGTGGTGAGCAGGACGAACTCGCCCAGCGGCATGCGGTTCGCGCCGGCCGGCACGGAGACCAGGCTGCGCACCACCGGCACGACCCGGCCGATCAGCACCGCCCACCGGCCGTGCCGCTCGAACCAGCGGTCGGCCTTCTCCAGGTCGTCCCGGTCCACCAGCGGGATGTGGTCCAGCCAGCGCTTCAGCCGTTCCTCGCCGAGCGCCGCGCCGAGCCAGTAGAGCACCAGCGCGCCGAGCAGCGAACCGGCCGTCGCGGCAAGCACGATGAGCACCACGTTGAACCGGCCCTCGGCGGCCAGGTAACCCGCCATGGCCAGCACGACCTCGCTGGGGATCGGCGGGATGATGCTCTCCAGGGCGACCAGCAGGGCCACCCCGACCGCGCCGAACGAGTCGATGACGCTCGCCACCCAGCCGGTCAGCCCGGTGAACTGGTTCGGGTCGACGTTCTGGGCGAGTGCCATGGGCGTCCTTCCGCGTGGTCCCGGGGATCCGTAAGCGGTACCCCGGCCAGCGCCCGTCACACCTGCCGGTGACCAGGCCCACGGCCGCCGGGTCAGCCCTCCGGGTGCAGCGCGGCGTCCGCCGGCCCCCGCCGCCAGCCGGTGAAGCGGACCACCAGGCCGCCCCGGCTGGGTGAGCAGCAGTACGGCCCGGCCGCCGCCTCGGCCCCCGGGTCCAGCGGGGCCACCCGGACCAGCCGCCACGGCTCGGCGCCGGCCCGCGCGCGGACGGTCAGCGCGTCCCCGGCCCGGCTGACCCGGACCGTCACGTCCTGCCCCGACCACTCCGGGACCGGCGCCACCGACCAGTCGGACCGCTCGTCGGTGACGACCGCGCCGACCTGCGGCTGCCCGTCGCTGACCTCCACCCCCGCCTTCGTCCACCGCCGCTCGTCCACCCGCACCAGCACCCCGGCCTGGTCGAACTGGGCGCCGTAGTCGAGGCGGAAGCTCACCTCCACGGCACTGTCCACGGGGAACGGGGCGAGCAGCGCCGAGCCGTCGTCGTGCACGAAGCCGTAGCTGGTCCGCCGCCAGAAGTCGCTGCCCCCGCGCGGCTCGACCAGCAGCGCGTCGCCGGCGGAGTCGGCCCGCTCCGGCGGGTTGAGCCAGGTGCCGGCGGACCAGTCGAGGGCGTGGGTGTCGGCGCTCATCCCGGCACCGTACCGGCCGCATGGGCCGGCGGTGGGTTTGCCGCGGTCGGCAACCGGAGAAGTAGACCGGGCATGGGTGACAGGTGGTATCAGGAGGCGGTCGTCTACTGCCTCGACGTCGACACGTTCGCGGACTCCGACGGCGACGGGGTGGGTGACTTCCGGGGCCTGATCGGCCGGCTCGACTATCTCGCCCGGCTCGGGGTGACCTGCCTCTGGCTGCACCCGATCCACCCGTCGCCCAACCGGGACGACGGCTACGACGCCACGGACTTCTACAACGTCAGCCCGAAGCTGGGCACCCTCGGCGACTTCGCCGAACTGCTGCACCAGGCGCGGAACCGGGGCATCCGGGTGATCATCGACCTGGTGGTCAACCACACCTCGGACGAGCACCCCTGGTACCAGTCCGCGCGCTCCTCGCCCGACTCGCCGTACCGCAACTGGTACGTGTGGAGCGACGAGGCGCCGCCGGACCGGCACCAGGGCATGGTCTTCCCCGGCGAGCAGAACGAGACGTGGAGCTACGACCGCACCGCGAAGTCCTGGTACTACCACCGCTTCTACAAGTTCCAGCCGGACCTGAACGTCGCCAACCCCGAGGTCCGCGCCGAGATCAAGAAGATCATGTCGTTCTGGCTCCAGCTCGGCGTCTCCGGATTCCGGATGGACGCGGTGCCGTTCATCATCGAGCTGACCGAGCCGGGCAACCCGGACTCGCCGAAGGACCTGGAGTTCCTCACCGAGCTGCGCCAGCACGTGCAGTGGCGGCGGGGCGACGCGGTCCTGCTGGCCGAGGCGAACGTCGAGCCGGACCAGCTTCCGGTCTACTTCGGTGACAGCGGCGGCTCGGCCAACCGCATCCACATGCTCTTCGACTTCATGATGAACGGCCGGCTCATGCTGGCCCTGGCCCGGCAGGACCCGGAGCCGGTGATCGAGGCGCTGCGGGACACCCCGGCCCTGCCCGAGGGCGGGCAGTGGGCCACCTTCCTGCGCAACCACGACGAGATCGACCTGTCGCGGCTCACCGCCGAACAGCGCAACCAGGTGTACGAGCAGTTCGGCCCCGACGAGGACATGCGCCTCTACGGCCGGGGCATCCGCCGCCGGCTGGCCTCGATGCTCGGCAACGACCGCCGCCGCATCGAACTGGCGTACGCGCTCCAGTTCTCGCTGCGCGGCACGCCGGTGCTGCGCTACGGCGAGGAGATCGGGATGGGCGAGGACCTGTCGCTGCCCGGCCGGGAGGCGATCCGCACGCCGATGCAGTGGTCGTACAAGGAGAACGGCGGGTTCTCCACCGCCGACCCGGAGAAGCTGGTCCGCCCGGTGATCGACAAGGGCGAGTACGGCTACCAGAAGGTCAACGTGACCGCCCAGCGCAAGGACCCGAGGTCGCTGCTGGGCTGGTTCGAGCGGATGATCCGAACCCTGCGGGAGGCCCCGGAGATCGGCTCGGGAAACACGAGCCACATCGACGTGCCGATGCCCCCCGGTGTGCTGGCGCACCGGGCCGACGGTCCGACCGGGACGATGGTCTTCCTGCACAACCTCGGCACCGAGGACGTGGAGGTCGACCTGAGCATCCTCGCCCCCGAGGCCGACCTGCCGATCGACGTGCTCACCGACCGCAACTACGAGGAGGTCGGCAAGCTCGACCGGTTGAAGCTGGCCGGCTACGGCTACCGGTGGATCCGGATCTGCCGGGGCACCCGGCTCTGACGGCCGACCCGGCGTTAAGCTCCTTCGATCGAGCCCAAGTTACCGGGAGGTAATCATGTCGGAGGAGCCCCGCGTCGCCATCGTGACCGGAGCCGCGCGCGGCATCGGCGCGGCCACCGCCCGACGGCTGGCCGCCGACGGCATGGCCGTCGCCGTGGTCGACATCGAGGAGTCGGCGACCAAGGAGACCGTGGACGCCATCGCCGCCGTCGGCGGCCGGGCGCTCGGCGTCGGCGCCGACGTGTCCGACCGGGCCCAGGTGGAGGCCGCCGTGGAGCGGGTCGCCGCCGAGCTGGGCGCGCCGACCGTGCTTGTCAACAACGCCGGCGTGCTCCGCGACAACCTGCTGTTCAAGATGACCGACGCCGACTGGGACACGGTCATGGGGGTGCACCTGCGCGGCGCGTTCCTGTTCAGCCAGGCCACCCAGAAGCACATGGTCGAGCGGAAGTGGGGCCGGATCGTCAACCTCTCCAGCACCTCGGCGCTGGGCAACCGGGGCCAGGCGAACTACTCGGCCGCCAAGGCCGGGATGCAGGGCTTCACGAAGACCCTCGCCATCGAGCTGGGCCCGTTCGGGGTGACCGTCAACGCGGTCGCGCCGGGCTTCATCGTCACCGACATGACGGCCGCCACGGCGGCCCGCATGAAGGTCGACTTCTCCGCGCTCCAGCAGCACGCCGCCGCGGAGATCCCGGTGCGCCGCACCGGCCGGCCGGAGGACGTCGCGCACACCATCTCGTTCCTGGCCAGCGAGGGCGCGTCCTTCGTCTCCGGGCAGGTCATCTACGTCGCCGGGGGCCCCAAGGACTGACCCGGACGCGTGCGCCCGGCGCGGCCCCCCTCAGGCGGGGTCGTGTCGGGTGCGCCAGAGCCAGAACAGGCCGAGCACCGGCAGCACCAGCGGGATGTAGCCGTAGCCGCTGCCGAAGCCCGACCAGACCGTCTCGTCCGGGAACAGCTCCCTGTCGGCCAGGCTCAGGATGCCGACGCCGACCACCCCGACCAGCTCCACCGAGCAGCAGGCCAGCGCCACCCGGCGGCCGGTGTGCCCGGCGCGGGCCAGCCCGACCGCCGCCACGATGTAGATCAGCGCGGCCAGCGCGGAGAGCAGGTAGGCCACCGGCGCCTCGTCGAACTTCGTGGCGATCTGGAGCCCGGCCCGCGAGGTCGCCGCGATGGCGAAGAGGATGTAGACCGCGATCAGCAACCGGCCCGGACCCCGGTTCGTCGCCCGCTGCTCAGCCACCGACGACCTCCCAGGTCTGCTGCAACCGGACCACCACCACCGGGGTGACCAGGCAGACCGCGCAGACGATCGCCGAGCCCCACCGGGTCGGCTCCATCCGGGCCAGCACCCAGGCCAGCGGCGGCAGGCAGACCAGCGTCACCAGGTAGCCGAAGAACGCCCCCGGTTCGCCCGGCCGGTCGCCGCCGCCGAGCGCGACGAGCGCCACCACGGTGAGCGCCAGCAGGGCCACCTCCAGCACGGCCAGGCCGACGAACTGGAGCCGGTCCGGCGCCTGGTGGCGTACCGCCGCCACCAGGGCCCAGACCGCGATCAGCAGCGACAGCACGATCGAGGCCGTCGCAAGGATGCCGTCCACCGGCGAGCCGGCCGCCGCGGCGGTGGTCATCGACGCCGTCCCGGCGCAGTCGAATTCACCGGCACAGCCTACTAACCGCCGTAGTAGCCACCCTCGCCCGGCTCTCCCGCGGGGTCGTGGCGCGCCGGCCGGGCCGGACGACTAGCGTGGATCACGGCCACCGGCGTACGCCGTGGCGGAGGACGACAGCAGGGGGTCCCTGGTGCGGTTCGGCTTGTTCGGCACGGGTCACTGGGCGGCGGAGACGCACGCCGCCGCCATCGACGCGCACCCGCGGGCCGAGCTGGCCGGCGTCTGGGGGCGTGACCCGGCGAAGGCGGCCACGCTGGCCACCCGGCACGGCGTACCCGTCTTCGAGGACGTGGACGAGCTGCTGGCCGCCTGCGACGCGATCGCCGTGGCGCTGCCGCCGGACGTGCAGGCCGAGATCGCCGTCCGGGCCGCCACCGCCGGGCGGCACCTGCTGCTGGACAAGCCGCTGGCGCTGAGCCTCGCCGACGCCGACCGGGTGGTCGCCGCCGCGCAGGCGTCCGGGGTGGCCTCGGTGGTCTTCTTCACCCAGCGGTTCCACCCGAACGTCACCGGCTTCCTCGCCTCGACGGCGGCGGCCGGCGGCTGGCAGCACGCCCGGGCGACCATGTTCGCCTCGATCTACCAGCCCGGGAACCCGTACGGGAACTCGCAGTGGCGGCGCGACCGGGGCGCCCTCTGGGACATCGGCCCCCACGCGCTGTCGCTGATCCTGCCGGTGCTCGGCCGGGTCACCCGGGTCGCCGCCATGGACGGCCCGAGCGGCCTGGTGCACCTGCTGCTCACCCACGACGGCGGCGCCACCAGCACGCTCTCGCTCACCCTCGACGCGCCGCCCGAGGCGGTCACCCGGGACTTCGTCTTCTTCGGCGAGAACGGCACCGAGACCGTCCCGCCCGGCGACGGCAGCGTGCTCCAGGCGTTCGGCACGGCCATCGACCAGCTGCTGGAGGAGGTCGAGGCGGGCACCCGCGACCACCGCTGCGACGTGCGGTTCGGCCGGGAGGTGGTGGCGGTGCTCGACGCCGCCGAGACCGCCCGCAGCCAGGGTCGCACCGTCGACCTCTGAGTAATTCCGTCGCGGGCCGGCCCGGGCCGCCGCTAGCCTCGCCGGCATGTGCGCGCACGCCCTGATCGACGTGGCCGTCACGCCGGCCGCGCGGGGGCTCCTCCTGGTCGCCCGCCCGCGGGTCCGGCGTCCGGCCCTGGCCGGCCGGCACGCCCACCGCGCCTGACCTGACCGTCCGCACCGCCGGCCCCTGACCGGGCCGGCCGCTGCCGGCTGTCCACGCGCCGCCGCGTGCCCGCCGATCTCCAGGGTCGTCCGAGTCCCGATCCGCTCGGACAGGCCCCGGGTTCCTCGTGCGCCTGTCCGTTCCCGTCGCCGTCCGGCGACAGACAGGACGATCCCGTGGCGCCCCGCCGACCCCGTACCACCGCACGCGACCGGTCCCGTCGCGTACTGTCCCAGAACTTCCTCGCCGACCCGGCCGCCGTCGCGCGGATGGTCCGGGCGGCCCGCCCCGGCCCGGACGACCTGCTGCTGGAGGTGGGCGCCGGGCGCGGGCGGCTCACCCGGCCGCTCGCCAGCGGGTGCGGCCGGCTGGTCGCGTACGAGGTCGACCCGGCCGTGCTGCCGGAGCTGACGGCGGCCTGCGCGGACCTGCCGCACGTCGAGGTCCGGGCGGCCGACTTCCTGGCCGCCGTCCCGCCCGACGAGCCGTTCGCGGTGGTCGGCAACATCCCCTGGTCGCTGACCGCCGCCGTGGTGCGCTGGTGCCTCGCGGCGCCCGGGCTGCGCGCCGCGACCCTGCTCACCCAGCTCGACTACGCCCGCAAGCGCACCGGCGACCACGGCCGGTGGAGCCGGCTCACCGTGCTCACCTGGCCCGAGCACCACTGGCGGCTGGCCGGGCGGGTGCCCCGGGGCGCGTTCCGGCCGGTGCCGGCGGTCGACGGCGGCATCCTCCGGCTGGACCGCCGCCCCGAGCCGCTGCTGCCCCGGACGGCGCTGCCCGCGTACCGGCGGATGGTGGAGCTGGGCTTCGGCGGGGTCGGCGGCTCGCTGGCCGCCTCGCTGCGCACCGGGTACCCGCGCCGGCGTCTCGACGGCGCGTTGCGGGCCGCCCGGCTCGCCCCGGACACCCCGGTCGGGCTGGTCTGGCCGGAGCAGTGGCTGGTGCTGTTCCGGCTGCTGCACGCCGTCGACCCCGGGGCCGCCGGACGGTGGTAGCCGGGCTCAGACCAGGGTGTTGAGCGCCTCGCCCAGCTCGGCGGGGGTGTTGAACTCCTCCGCCGGCAGGGCCTTGAGCATCTGCAGCATCTCGGTGCTGGCACCGTTCTCCTGGCCCCAGCGGACCAGGTCCGCACGGGAGACCGGGTAGTCGAGCCCGGCCAGGAACTCCTGCAACTGCACCCCGGTGACCGTCATGCCGGCGGGCTACCCGCTGTGCCGGGCGCCATGCCCGCCGGCATGACCGTTTGCCCGGACGGGTCCCGGGTAGCCGCTGGCATGCTGGTACAGCGGCTCGGCGCGCCGAGCGACTTCGACCCGCTGCTGGAACGCGTCCGGGACGCGCGGATCGTCATGATCGGCGAAGCGACGCACGGCAGCTACGACTACTACCGGCTGCGCGAGCAACTGACCCGGCGGCTCATCGCCGAACAGGGCTTCGACTTCGTCGCGGTGGAGGGGGACTGGCCGGACTGCGACCGGGTGAACTGCTCGGTGGTGGGCGCACCGGGCGGGCTCGCCGATCCGCAGACTGCCCTGGAACGCTTCGAGCGCTGGCCGACCTGGATGTGGGCCAACGCCGAGGTGGCCCGGTTCTGCCGCTGGCTGCGGGCGTGGAACCTGGAACGCCCCGAGGGGGAGCGGGCCGGCTTCCACGGGCTGGACGTCTACAGCCTCTGGGAGTCGATGCAGGCCATCTTCGACTACCTGGGCGAGGAGGACCCCGCCTCGCTGGAGGCGGCGCAGGAGGCCTACCGCTGCTTCGAGCCGTACGGCAAGCGGGTCGAGGACTACGGGACGGCCAGCCGCTTCGTCTCGGCCCGCTGTGAGGAGGAGGTGGTCCGGCTGCTGGCGCGGACCCGGGAACAGGCCGCCGCGGACGGCTCGGACCGCTTCTCGGCGTGGCAGAACGCGGAGGTGGTGGCCGGCGCGGAGCGCTACTACCGGGCCATGGTGGGTGGCGGCCCGGAGTCCTGGAACATCCGCGACATCCACATGGCCGACACGCTGGACCGGCTGCTCGACCGCTACGGCCCCCGGGCGCGCGGCATCGTCTGGGCGCACAACACCCACGTGGGCGACGCCCGCGCCACCGACATGGCGGCCGACGGGCTGGTGAACATCGGCCAACTGGGCCGGGAACGGCACGGCCGGGACGCCGTGGTGCTGGTCGGCTTCGGCAGCTACCGCGGCACGGTGGTCGCCGCGCCGCGCTGGGGCTCGCCGGCCGAGGCCATGGTGGTGCCGCCGGCCCGGGAGGGCTCGGTCGAGCGGCGGCTGCACGAGCTGATGCCGGAACGTGCGGTGCTGGTCTTCGGCGGCGAGGACCAGCCGGAGTGGGTGACCGAGGCGACCGACCACCGGGCCATCGGGGTGGTCTACGACCCGAGCTTCGAGTCCTGGGGCAACTACGTGCCGACCCGGCTGGGCGAACGCTACGACGCGTTCGTCTGGTGCGACGAGGCGACGGCGCTGCACCCGCTGCCGGCGCTGCCCACCCCGGGCGAGATGGAGACCTACCCGGCCGGCGTCTGACCGGCCGGGCAGGCCCCCGGGTCACACCTGGGCGGTCTCGCGCTCGGCGAGGTGGGCGCGCAGGCCCTCACCCTCCACGTCCACGTTGGGCAGGACCCTGTCGAGCCAGCGCGGGAGCCACCAGGCGGCGTTGTTCAGCAGCGACATCACGGCCGGGACGATGGTCATCCGGACCACGAACGCGTCGATGGCGACGCCGATCGCGAGCGCGAAGCCCATCGACTTGATGACGGGGTCGTCCAGGAAGACGAAGCCACCGAACACCGACATCATGATCAGCGCGGCGGCGGTGACCACACGGGCGCCGTGGCCCATGCCGTTGATGGTCGCCTGCCGGGCCGTGTCGCCGTGCACGAAGTCCTCGCGCATCCGGGAGACCAGGAAGACCTCGTAGTCCATGGCCAGGCCGAACAGGATGCCGATGAGCAGGATCGGCAGGAAGCTGACCAGCGGGCCCGGGGTGTCCAGCCCGACCAGGTCGGCCAGGTGGCCCTGCTGGAAGACGGCGACCGTGATGCCGAAGGTGGCCGCCACGGTCAGCAGGAAGCCGAGCGCCGCCTTCACCGGCACCAGGATCGACCGGAACACCAGCATCAGCAGCAGCACCGACAGGCCCACCACCAGCAGCAGGTAGACCGGGAGCGCGTCGGAGAGCTTCTCCGACACGTCGATGCCGATCGCGGTGACGCCGGTGAGCATCACCTCGGCGCCCTGGATGCCGCCGACCTGCCGGCGGATGTCGTGCACCAGCTCCTCGGTCTTCTCGTCGGTCGGCCCCTTCTCCGGGATCACGCCGAGCAGCGCGGTGCGGCCGGACGGGTCGAGCTGCGGCGGGGCCACCGCCACGACGCCGTCGGTCTTCTGGATCAGCGAGGCGACCTGCGGCACGGCGGCCTGGGTGGCCTGCGGCGAGTCGGCGGTGACCACGACCGCGAGCCGGCCGGTGAAGCCGGGACCGAAGCCCTCCCGGATCAGGTCGTTGCTGGCCCGGGCCGGGGTCCCCTCGGCGGCGGTGGCGGCGTCCGGCAGCGCCAGCCGCATGTCCTGGGCCGGGATCGCGAGCAGGCCGAGGCCGAGCAGGCCGACCAGGATCACCGGGATGCGGAACCTGGTCACCCAGTGCGCCCAGCGGAAACCGAAGCCGGAGCGGTCCTCCGAGCCGGTGCCCGGGTCCTCGACCGCCTTGCGGTCGCGCAGCTTGCGCGGAAGCACCTTCCGGCCGGCGAAGCCGAGCAGCGCCGGGGCCAGGGTGATCGCCACCAGCACGGCCACGCTGACGGTGCCGGCGGCGGCCAGGCCCATCACGGTGAGGAACGGGATGCCCACCACGGCCAGGCCCGCGAGCGCGACCACCACGGTGGCGCCGGCGAAGACCACGGCGGAGCCGGCGGTGCCGACCGCGCGGCCGACCGCCTCCTCGGGGGAGAGACCGTCGAGCAGGTTCTGCCGGTGCCGGGAGGTGATGAAGAGCGAGTAGTCGATGCCGACCGCGAGGCCGAGCATCAGGGCCAGGATGGGCGCCGTGCTGGTCAGCTCGACCGCGCCGCTGAGGGCGTACAGGCCGGCCATGCCGACGCCGACACCGATCAGCGCGTTCAGCATGGTCATGCCGGCCGCCACCAGCGAGCCGAAGGTGACGATCAGGACGATCGCCGCGACCAGCACGCCGAGCGCCTCGGTGGAGCCGACCTCCGGCTCGGCGTTCAGCACCTCACCGCCGGGGGCGATCTGCCAGCCCCGCGCCTCGGCCTGCGCGCCGACCTTCTCGTACGCCTCGCGCTGCGCGTCCGTCACGTCGTCGGCCCGGCCCTGGAACTGCACCTGGATGAGCGCGTACCGGCCGTCGGGGGTGAGCGCCTGCGCCTGGTAGGGGTCGACCGCGCCGACCACCCCGGGCAGCGTGGCCGCCTCCTGGGTGACCTGCTTGACGATCGCCTGCCCCTCGGGCGTGGTGAGCTGGCCGGCCTGGGGCGCCTTGACGGCGATGGTGCCGGTGGCGCCGCTGGCCGCCGGGAACCGGTCGGCGAGCAGGTCGATCGCCTTCTGCGACTCGGTGCCCGGCATGGTGAAGTTGCTCGCCGTCGGCCCCTTCAGGGTGGCCGCGGCGAGGCCGAGGCCGACGAGTACGACGAGCCACACGACGGCGACGAGCCGTCGGCGGCGCAACGATGCCCGGCCGAGCCGGTACAGCAGGGTCGCCATGAGGATTCCTTGTTCTCGGGGTCGGAACGGGGATCAGGTGACGGGTTCGAGGGCCCGCCGGACCACGGCCAGCAGGGCGGGCCGCAGTTCGTCGTCGGGGATGTCGATGAACTCGGCGCACGTCTCGGCGATGCCGGCGAGCACCACGAGCGCGGCGATCCGCGCGGAGGGCCGGTCGGAGTGGCCGGCGAACGCCGCGATGAGCCGTTCGGAGATCTGCTGGACGTGCGCGAACGCGGGCTGCTGGAGCAGGTCGGGGAACTCGCCCCGGAGCAGCGCGATCTCACGCCGGAAGCGCACCGCCAGGTCGACGAAGCCCGCGCCGGCGATCTCCTGCGCGGCCGCGCCGGTGGCGCCGGCGATCCGGGCGTCGAGCGCCTCCAGCACCGCGATGGCGGGCGCCATCAGCTCGCAGAGCAGGGCTTCCTTGTTGGCGAAGTGGTAGAGCACGGTGGCCTTCGAGCAGCCCACGGCGCGGGCGATGTCCTGGAGCGAGGTGCCCTTGTAGCCGGTGACGGCGAATCGTCGCGCCGCCGCGGCGAGGATCTCGCCGTGGGTCTCGGGTACCGCTCGGGCCATGCCCTCCAGCATGCCTGACCGATCGGTCAGCACCTGACCGATCGGTCAGACGGCTTGCGTGGCCTTCGCCACAGCGGGGTCAGCCGACCGGCGCCCCGTGCTCCCGGTCGTACGCGGCCCGCGCCGCGCTGATCCCCTCGCGGTGCCGTTCCGCCCAGCGGGTGAGCGCCACCAGCGACTCGTAGAGCTCCTGGGCCATCGGGGTGGCGGTGTACTCGACCCGCGGCGGCACGGTGGGGTGGACCTGCCGGTGCAGGAGGCCGTCCCGCTCCAGGTTGCGCAGGGTCAGCGTGAGCATCCGGCGGCTGATCCCCTCCACCTGGCGCTCCAGTTCGGTGAAGCGGATCGGGCCCTGGGACGCGGCGATCAGGATGCCGATGCTCCACTTCCCGCCGACCCGGTCCAGAGCCTCCCGCACGGTGCAGGCCCGCGCCTGGTCGGCCTGGATGGACACACACCTGTTCCCCTGGGACATCAAAGTGCCTCCTTCCGCTCCGCCTCATGGTCACAGACGATGGCCTCAGTAACAAACCGTGCACCAAGGAGGCACTCCGATGACGGGGACCAACCGCTGGCCCGCGCTGCTCGTGCTCTGCGCCGGCAGCCTGATGATCATCCTGGACGGCAGCATCGTCGCCGTGGCGCTGCCCGCCGTCCAGGCCGACCTCGGCTTCCCGGCGGCCGGACTGGCCTGGGTGGTGAACGCCTACCTGGTCGCCTTCGGCGGGCTGCTCCTGCTGGCCGGGCGGCTCGGCGACCTGCTCGGCCGGCGGCAGGTCTTCCTGGCCGGGGTCGCCCTGTTCACCCTCGCCTCGCTGCTCTGTGCGGTGGCCGCCGGGCCGGGAACCCTGGTCGCCGCCCGGTTCGCGCAGGGCGTCGGAGGTGCCCTCACCACCGCGGTGAGCCTCGGCATGATCGTCCGGATCTTCCCCGAGCCGGCCGAGCGGGCCCGCGCCATCGCCGTTTTCAGCTTCACCGGCGCGGCCGGCGCCTCGCTCGGGCTGCTGGTCGGGGGAGTCCTCACCGACCTGGCCGGCTGGCGGTCGATCTTCCTCATCAACCTGCCGATCGGGGTGGCCATCGTGGCCGGCGCCGTACGCCTCATCGCGCCGGACCGGGGCGCCGGGCTCCGGGCCGGGCTGGACCTGCTCGGCGCGGTGCTGGCCACGGCCGGGCTGATGGCCGCCGTGCTGGCCATCGTGGGCGCCGGCGAGCACGGGTGGACCTCGCCGCGCACCCTCGGCGCGGGCGCGCTCGCCGCGGCGCTGCTCGCCGGTTTCGCCGCCCGCCAGCGGCGCGCCGCCACGCCGCTGCTGCCGCCGCGGGTGCTGCGCGCGCCCGGCCTGGTCGCCGCCAACGCCACCCAGTTCCTCATGGTGGCCGCCTACTTCGGCTTCCAGTTCCTGCTCGCCCTGCACCTGCAACTCGTCCTCGGGCTGGACCCGGCGGCCACCGGCTTCGCGTTCCTGCCCACCCCGCTGGTGATCGCGGCCGTCTCGCTGGGGCTGGCCGGGCGGCTGGTGGGCCGGTTCGGGGCCCGGGCCGTGCTGGTCGGCGGGCTGGCGCTCGCCGTGGCCGGGTTCCTGCTGCTGGCCCGCCTCCCGGTGGACGCCCGCTACGCCGCCGACGTGCTGCCGGCGTTGCTGGTCTTCGGCGCCGCGGGCGGGCTCACCCTGCCGGCGGTCACCACCCTGGCCATGGCCGGCGCCGAGCCCGCCGACGCCGGACTCGCCTCGGGGCTGGCGAACACCACCCAGCAGGTCGGTGGGGCGCTCGGGCTGGCCGTGCTGGCCACCCTGGCGGCGAGCCGCACCGACGCGCTGCGCGCCGCCGGCACCGACCAGGTGGCCGCACTCGCCCTCGGCTACCGGTCCGCCTTCGCGGTCGCCGCCGGGCTGGTGACCGCCGCCCTGCTGGTCGCCCTCCTCACCGCCCGCTCCGCCCGCCGTCCCGCCCCCGCCGCCGCGACCGGTCAGGCGCCGAGGTCCTCCAGCACTCCGGCCAGCAGGTCCACGGCGGCCGGGTAGGCGTGCGCCGGTGGGTGGGCGTAGCCGACCACCAGGCCGGGAGGCCCGCTCTCCGGGTGGTGCCGGTGCGGGGCCAGGCCGCCGACGGCGAGCCCGCGCGCGGCGGCCGCGGCCAGCACCTCGGCCTCGGTCGGGCCACCGGGTCGCAGGTGGACGGTGGCGTGCAGGCCGGCCGCCACCCCGGCCACGGGCGACCGGCCTCGCAGCCGGTCCAGCAGCAGGTCCCGCCGCTGCCGGTAGCGGCGCCGGACGGTGCGGATCTGCCGGTCGTAGCCGTGCCCGTCGATCAGTTCGGCGAGGGCGAGCTGGCCGATCGTCTCGGTGTGCAGGTCAAGGTGGCGCTTGGCCTCCACCACCGGCTCCACCAGCCGGGCCGGCAGCACCAGCCAGGCCAGGCGGAGCGCAGGCCCCAGCGTCTTCGCCGCCGTGCCCACGTACGCGACCTGCTCCGGGGCGGTGCCCTGGACCGCGCCGACGGGCTGCCGGTCGTAGCGGAACTCGCCGTCGTAGTCGTCCTCGACCACCAGGCCGCCGGTTGCCCGGGCCCATTCCGCCAGCGCATGCCGGCGGGCCGGGTGCAGGGTCACCCCGGTGGGGAACTGGTGCGCCGGGGTCACCACGGCCGCCCCCATCCGGGCCAGCGGCCCGGCGCCGAGCAGGTCGGTGCGCGCGCCGAACCCGTCGACCGGCAGCGGCAGCACCGTGCCGCCGTGCCGGCGGACCACCTCCCGGTGGAAGGCCAGCCCGGGGTCCTCCATGGCCACCGCCGGGGTGCCGGCGTCCCGGAGCACGCCGGTGAGCAGCACGAGGGCCTGGACGTACCCGGTGGTGACCACGATCCGTTCCGGGTCGGCCAGCACGCCCCGGGTCCGGCCCAGGTAGCCGGCGAGCGCCCGGCGCAGCTCGGGGCGGCCGCGCGGGTCGCCGTAGCCGTACGCCTCGGCGGGGGCCACGGCCAGCGCCCGCCGGGTGGCCCGCAGCCAGGCGGTGACCGGGAAGAGCCCGACGTCAGGGCTGCCCGGGCGCAGGTCGTACGGGAAGGTTGGCGGTCCGGGCGGCGGCGCGGCCGGCGGCGGCGCGGCCCGGAGCAGACCGCTGACCTCCGTGCCCGCGCCGATCCGGGCGACCAGCCAGCCCTCGGCGACCAGTTGGTCGTAGGCGGCGCTCACGGTGCCCCGGGACAGGCCCAGCTCGGCGGCGAGGGCGCGGGTGGCCGGCAGCCGGGTGGCCGGCGGGAGCCGCCCGTCGCGGATGGCGTCGCGCAGCGCCCGCTCCAGCCCGGCCCGCCGGCCGCCGGTGGCGTCCAGCTCCAGGTGCAGGTCGACGCCGAAATCGGCCCAGTCCATCAGCACGGAATTGGAGCTTACGGACGGGCCGCCGGCGCGGCGAGACTGGCCGCATGACCGAGCTGAGCCGGCGGGCCGCCGCGCTGCGCGCGCTGCACCGCCCCGGGGACCCGCTGACCCTGCCGAACGCCTGGGACCCGGGATCCGCCCGGGCGGTGGTCGCGGCGGGCTTCCCGGCCGTCGCCACCAGCAGCGCCGCGGTCGCCGAGGCGCTCGGACACACCGACGGCGAGGCCACGCCGGTGGCCGAGATGTTCGCGGCGGTCGGCCGGATCGCCGCGGCCGTGCCGGTCCCGGTCACCGCCGACCTGGAACGGGGGTACGGGCTGCGCCCGGCCGAGCTGGTCGAGCGGCTGCTGGCGGCCGGGGCGGTGGGCTGCAACATCGAGGACTCCGACCCGCGGACCGGGCGGCTGTACGACGTCGAGGAGCAGGCCGACCTGCTCGCCGGGATCCGGGCGGCGGCCCGCGCGGCCGGCGTGGACCTGGTGCTCAACGCCCGGGTCGACGTGCACCTGCGGGCGGACGGCCCGGCCGAGGAGCGGCTCCCCGAGGCGGTGCGCCGGGCCCGCCGCTACCGGGCGGCCGGTGCGGACAGCGTCTACCCGATCCTGCTGGCCGACCCGGAGCAGATCCGCGGCTTCGTCTCCGAGGTGGACGCCCCGGTCAACGTGCTGGCCCGGCCCGGCGCCCCGGCCCCCGCCGAGCTGGCCGCCCTCGGCGTGGCCCGGATCAGCTTCGGCTCGGGCGTCTACGCGGCCGCCCGCGCCCGCGCCGCCGAGCTGCTCGCCACCGTCCGCGCCGGCGGCGACCCGTTCGCATCCTGAGCCGCGCCGCCGGGTCGGGTCGCCGGATGCCCGCCGGGACGGCAGGATGGGCGGATGGGCGCCGCTGACGAGACCCGGGACGGGGTGTCGCTGACCAACCTGGACCAGCCGCTGTTCGACGGGGCCGGGGCCACCAAACGCGACCTGGTCGACTACCTCGACGCGGTCCACCAGCGGATCCTGCCCGGGCTGCGGGACCGGCCGCTGTCGGTGGTCCGGGTGCGGCCCGGCCAGGACTCGTTCATGCAGAAGAACCTGCCGAAGTACACGCCGGACTGGGTGCGCCGCACCTCGGTCTGGGCGGAGGCCTCGCACCGCAGCATCTCGTACGCCCTCTGCGACGACCGGCGCACGCTGCTCTGGTTCGCGAACCAGCGGGCGGTGGAATACCACCCGACGCTGGGCCGTGCCGGGGACCCGGAGCACCCCACCCACCTGGTGCTCGACCTGGACCCGCCGGTGGGCGACTCGTTCGGCGCGGCGGTCCGCACCGCGTTGCTGGTCCGGCAGGCGCTCACCGACGCCGGGCTGGCCGGTGCGGTGAAGACCAGCGGGGCGAAGGGGCTGCACGTCATCGTTCCGGTGGACCCGGCGACCACCGCCGAGGAGGCCGCCGCGGCGACCCGGGCCCTGGCCGCCCGCGCCGAGCGGCTCGACCCGGCGCTGGCCACCACGGCCTTCATCGTCGAGGACCGGGGCGGCCGGGTCTTCGTCGACTCCACCAGGGCGTACGGGGCGACCGTGGTGGCCGCGTACAGCCCGCGGATCCGGCCCGGCACGCCGGTGTCGTACCCGGTCGGCTGGGCCGACGTCGAGGCCGCGACACCGGCCGACTTCACCGTGAAGACGGTGCCGGCGCTGCTCGGGGACCGGGACCCGTGGGCGGAGGCGCTGCCCGCGCCGCAGCGGCTGCCGGAGGAGCTGGTGGCCGAGGGGCGGAGCATCCCGGTGGCCCGGGTGCAGGCCATGCACGAGGGCAAGCGCCGTGCGAGGGCCCGCCGCGAGGCCGGCTGACATGCGGAAAAGCCCGGGCCAGCGGCCCGGGCTTTCTCGTGTCTGTGCCCCCGGCAGGATTCGAACCTGCGCCCCCGCCTCCGGAGGGCGGTGCTCTATCCCCTGAGCTACGGGGGCTCAGCGACCCGAGAAGAGTAGCAAACGCCTTCCCGGATCACCGAATCGGCACCCGGCGCGCCGATCGTCCGCGGATCAGGCGGCGGCCAGGGGGCGACCGCAGCTGGGCAGCGGGTGGAGGACGATGCGGCGCGGCAGGCGGCGGGGCCACTCGTTGCGTGGCCAGGAGCCGTCGACGATGAGGTGCACGGTGCGCTCCTCGGCGCCGCTGAGCCGCAGCACGAAGTCGCGGGGGAGCGGCGGGTCGACCGTGGGGGTCGTGATCATGAAGCGCACCCGGCCCCGGGACGAGACCGCCGAGATCACGTCGGCCGCCGGCATGGTGCCGCGCAGGCGTACCCGGCCGATCCAGTAGACGTCCGCGGCGTGCTCCTGGGCGGCACGGGTGATCGACGGGTACTCGCTGCGCACCCAGCGTTCGACCGCGCCGACGCAGAGCCCGCAGGCCCGCTCGCGGGGCTCCCGCGGACCCAACCCCCAGGCCCGCAGGTACGCCCCGACCGTGCCGGCGTCCATGGTCAGCTCGAACTGGCGCTCGATGAGGGTGGTCAGGCTCTGTCGCGTCCAGAGCTCCTCGTCCAGGCCGAACTCGTCGGGGTGGACGCCCCGGAGCACGTCGATCAGTTCGAGTTCCTGTTCGCGGCTGAGCGTTCCCGGCTCGCCCTGCCGCAGTCCGCGACGGACGGCTGCCACCGCCCCGTCACCGCCGATGGTGTGGCGTCGGCACCAGCTGGTCACCGACCGCCCTGCGTCTCTGAGTGCAACCCCCACGTCCTGCGCAACGAGCCCGAATCGCAACTGGTCACGATATGTGCGGAGAAAAGTCTCCAAGCAGCGCAATGGGTTGTACCGCTCAAACCGTTATAAAGCGGCATAACGGACGCGAGCGCGGTCCGGGTACGCGAAGGGCCCGCGTCGCACACGACGCGGGCCCTCCCGTCCGAGCAGGTGTTAGAGGGTGCCGCCCAGGCGCTTGAGCGCCGCCGTGAGGTTGGCCAGGTCCTTCTGCTGGGTGTTCTTCATGACCTGGGCGACCGCCAGCACGTCGTCGTCGTGCCCCTGGTCGAGGATCCCGTCGATCATGTGCACCCCGCCGACGTGGTGCCGGATCATCATCTGCAGGAACAGCACGTCGAACTCGCGGCCGGTGGCCGCCTTGAGCTTCGCCATCTCCTCCGGCGTGGCCATGCCCGGCATCAGCCCGTTCTTCACCGCCGCCCCGTCCGACATCCAGGCCATCGGCGGCTGGTCCCCGGTCGGGTCGAGCTTCCAGGAGCGCAGCCAGGTCTGCATGGTGCCGATCTCGCCCTGCTGCCCGGTGGCGATGTCACCGCCGATCTGGCGTACCTCCGGGTCCTGGCCCTGCTTGAACGCCAGCAGCCCCATGGCCACCGCCTGCGCGTGGTGGCTGGTCATGTCCCGGGCGAAGCCGGCCTCGGCCGAGTTCTCGCCGGGGCGGGTGAGCGTCGGGGTGAGCAGGCCGCCCGCGTAGCCGAGGACGAGACCGACCACGACGGCGGCGGCCAGGGCCAGGGCGCCGAAGCGCCGCGCGGCCCCCCGGCCACCGTCACCGGTGTCCGGGGCCTCGTCGTGCTCGGTGTCCGTCGTCACGGCGGCGGTCATCGCGGCGTCCTCACTGGGTGGGCTGCTCGGGCATGTTGTTGGGGAGGTTGTCCCGCGGGGTGGTGCCGGTGGCGGTGACGCCCTGGTCGCAGAGGGCGGTCGGGCCCTCGATGGAGGCGTTCACCCGGAGGGTCTTGATGAACTCGTCGATCCGGCCGTCGTCGGCGTTGTCGACCTTGAGCTGGAAGCCCCACGCCTGGAGGGAGATCGGCTTGTCCAGCCCCTCGTACGGGCTGAGCATGAGCTTCTCCTTGCCCTGCACCTTGGCCTTGAGCTTCTCCACCTGGTCGGCGGGCAGGTCCGGGCGGTAGGTGATCCAGACGGTGCCGTGCTCCAGGCTGTGCACCGCGTGCTCGTTGGCGATCGGGGCGTCGTAGACGTCGCCCATGCAGTTCTGCCAGGCCTGGTTGTGCGGGCCGGCGACCGGCGGGGACACGTCGTACTTGATCGTGCCCGGCTGGTGGTTGCCGCCCTTGACCAGGTTCTTGTCCTTCTTGCGGAAGTCGACCATGCCGTTGATGGCGTCGGCCCGCTTCTGCCACGGCTGCGAGCCCTGGTAGACCGCCCACGCCCCGACACCGATGATGCCGGCGGCCAACACGCCCACCGCGACGAAGAGGGCGATCGGACCCCACGAGCGACCCTGGCTCACCTTCACCGGGGTGACCGGCTTGCGGCCCTTGCCGCCGGTCTGCCGGGGGGTGCCCTTGCCGGCCCCGGCCTTGCCGCCGGCGGGCTTGTCGGCAGCGGCGGGCCGGCCGGCGGCCGGCTTCTTGCCGGTGCTGACCACGGTCGGACGGCGCTCCGGGCCGCCCGGGGTGCTGATGCTCATCGTGCCTCGTCAGGTCGGTCGGTCAGGGGAGCCGCGGGGCCGGTTCACATGCTGGGTCGCCGCCGCGGGGACCGAGTCTACCCCCGATAACATGGTTCGGTGACTCCCGCAGAACTCGCCGAGGTCGTCCTCGCCGCAGCCCACGCCGTCTTCGTAGACCGGGGACTGGATCGCTCCGCGCTGCCCGCGCAGACCACCGTCGAGCGGCCCCGCAACCCCGAGCACGGCGACTACGCCTCGACGCTGGCGCTGCAGCTCAGCAAGAAGGTCGGCGTGCCCTCGCGGGAGCTGGCCGCCGCCCTGGCCGACCAGCTGGGCCGGGCGCCGGGGGTCAAGTCGGTGGAGATCGCCGGCCCGGGCTTCCTCAACATCCGGCTCGACGCGGCCGCCGCCGGCCAGCTCGCCAAGGTCATCGTCGAGGCCGGCCCGGAGTACGGCCGCAGCGACGCCCTCGCCGGCCAGCGGATCAACCTGGAGTTCGTCTCGGCGAACCCGACCGGCCCGGTGCACATCGGCGGGGTTCGCTGGGCGGCCGTCGGTGACGCGCTCAGCCGGCTGCTCCGCGCCACCGGCGCCGACGTCGGCACCGAGTACTACTTCAACGACGCCGGCTCCCAGATCGACCGGTTCGCCCGCTCGCTGCTCGCGGCCGCCCAGGGCCAGCCGGCGCCGGAGGACGGCTACGGCGGCGCGTACATCGCGGAGATCGCGGCCGAGGTGGTCAAGCGCCGGCCCGAGGTGCTCGACCTCGACGAGGCCGCGGCCCAGGAGGTGTTCCGGGTCGAGGGCGTCCAGCTGATGTTCGCCGAGATCAAGTCGTCGCTGCGCGACTTCGGCGTCGAGTTCGACACCTACTTCAACGAGAAGGACCTGCACGACCGGGGCGAGCTGGACAAGGCGCTCGACCGGCTGCGGGAACAGGGCCACCTCTACGAGTCCGAGGGCGCCACCTGGCTGCGCACCACCGACTTCGGCGACGACAAGGACCGGGTGCTGCGCAAGTCCAACGGCGAGTGGACCTACTTCGCCGCCGACTGCGCCTACTACCTGGACAAGCGCGAGCGCGGCTTCGAGCGCGTGGTGATCATGCTGGGCGCCGACCACCACGGCTACATCGGCCGGATGAAGGCCATGGCCGCCTGCTTCGGCGACGACCCGGACCGCAACCTGGAGATCCTCATCGGCCAGCTGGTCAACCTCCTCCGCGACGGCGCCCCGGTGCGGATGAGCAAGCGGGCCGGCACCGTGGTCACCCTGGAGGACCTGGTCGACGCGATCGGCGTGGACGCCTCCCGCTACGCGCTGGCCCGCTACTCCAGCGACTCGCCGATCGACATCGACGTGGAGCTGTGGACCCGGGCCACCCGCGACAACCCGGTCTACTACGTGCAGTACGTGGCCGCCCGCACCGCCAGCGTGGGCCGCAACGCCGCCGAGGTCGGGCTGACCCGGGGCGAGTCCGCCGCCTTCCACGCCGAGCTGCTCTCCCACGAGAAGGAGAACGAGCTGCTCAAGGCGCTCGCCGAGTTCCCCGCCGTGGTGTCCTCGGCGGCCGAGCTGCGGGGCCCGCACCTGGTCGCCCGCTACCTGGAGCGGCTGGCCGCCGCCTACCACCGGTTCTACGACAACTGCCGGATCCTGCCGCGCGGCGACGAGGAGGTCACCGACCTGCACCGGGCCCGGCTCTGGCTCAACGACGCCACCCGGGTGGTCATCGCCAACGGCCTGCGCCTGCTCGGCGTCTCCGCCCCGGAGCGGATGTAATGCGGGCGCACGAGGCCGGTGCCCTGCACGGCGACATCGGCAACCGGTCACCGGCCTGGCTGCGTACCCCGGTTGACGTCAACGACCTGGTCCCGCAGCTGTGGCCGCGCAACGTGGCGCGCGGCGCGGCCGGCGCGCTGGCGGTCGCCGGCCTGGACGTCCGCGACCTGGCCGCCGAGTTCGGCACCCCGGTGTACGTGCTCGACGAGGACGACCTGCGCGCCCGCGCCCGCGAGTTCCGCGACGCCTTCCCGGACGCCGACGTCTACTACGCCGGCAAGGCGTTCCTCTGCCGCGCCGTGGTGCGGATGATCGCCGAGGAGGGCCTGTTCCTCGACGTCTGCACCGGGGGCGAGCTGGCCACCGCGCTGTCGGCCGGGATGGAGCCCGCGCGGATCGGCTTCCACGGCAACAACAAGTCCGTGGCCGAGCTGACCCGTGCCGTGGACGCCGGGGTGGGCCGGATCATCGTCGACTCGTTCGCCGAGATCGACCGGCTCACGGCGCTGGCCCGCGAGCGCGGCGTACGCCCGAAGGTGCTGGTCCGGGTGACCGTCGGCGTGGAGGCGCACACCCACGAGTTCATCGCCACCGCGCACGAGGACCAGAAGTTCGGCTTCTCCCTGGCGGGCGGGGCGGCCGCGGCGGCCGCCTTCAAGATCCTCGACGAGGACGTGCTGGAGCTGCGCGGGCTGCACTCGCACATCGGTTCGCAGATCTTCGACGCCAGCGGCTTCGAGGTCTCCGCCCGCCGGGTGCTGGCCCTCCAGGCGCAGATCCGCGACGCGCGCGGGGTCGAGCTGCCCGAGCTGGACCTGGGCGGCGGCTTCGGCATCGCGTACACCACCCAGGACGACCCGGCCGCGCCGCACGAGCTGGCCAAGCGGCTGCGCAAGATCGTCGACGGGGAGTGCGCGGCGGAGAACCTGGCCGTGCCGCACCTGTCCATCGAGCCGGGCCGCGCCATCGTCGGTCCCGCCGTGTTCACCCTCTACGAGGTGGGCACGGTGAAGGACGTCGACGGGATCCGCACCTACGTGAGCGTGGACGGGGGGATGAGCGACAACATCCGCACCGCGCTCTACGACGCGTCCTACTCGGCGACGCTGGCCAACCGGGTCTCCGGGGCGGAGCCGATGCTCGCCCGCGTGGTGGGAAAGCACTGTGAGTCCGGGGACATCGTGGTGAAGGATGAATTCCTGCCCGCCGACGTGCAGCCCGGAGATCTTGTCGCGGTGCCCGGCACCGGGGCCTACTGCCGGAGCATGGCCAGCAACTACAACCATGTCCCGCGGCCCCCGGTCGTCGCCGTCCGCGACGGTCGGGCGCGGCTGATCGTCCGCCGGGAGACCGAAGACGACCTGCTCGCATTGGATGTCGGATGACCTCACCCGTTCGCTTGGCGCTGCTCGGCTGCGGCACGGTCGGCAGCGACGTGGTGCGGCTGCTGCACGAGCAGTCGGCCGACCTCGCCGCCCGGATCGGCGCCCCGCTGGAGATCGCCGGCATCGCCGTCCGCCGGCTCGGCCGCGACCGCGGCGACCTGCCGGTCGACCCCGCCCTGTTCACCACCGACCCACTCGGCCTGATCAAGCGGGACGACGTGGACGTCGTGGTGGAGGTCGTCGGCGGGATCGAGCCGGCCCGGACCTGGCTGGTCGAGGCCCTGCGCGCCGGCAAGAGCGTGGTCACCGCCAACAAGGCGCTGCTCGCCGAGGACGGCGCGACGCTGCACGACGCGGCCGCCGAGGGCGGGGCGGACCTCTACTACGAGGCCAGCGTCGCCGGGGCCATCCCGCTGCTGCGGCCGCTGCGGGAGTCGCTGCACGGCGACCGGATCAACCGGGTCACCGGCATCGTCAACGGCACCACCAACTTCATCCTCTCCGCCATGGACGCCACCGGCGCCGGCTTCGCCGAGGCCTTGGAGGAGGCCACCGAGCTGGGGTACGCCGAGGCCGACCCGACGGCCGACGTGGAGGGCTTCGACGCCGCCGCCAAGGCCGCCATCCTGGCCTCGCTGGCGTTCCACACCCGGGTCACCGCCGCCGACGTGCACCGGGAGGGCATCACCGAGGTGACCGCCGCCGACGTGGCCAGCGCCAAGGCCATGGGCTGCACCATCAAGCTGCTCTGCATCGCCGCCCGGGGCGCCGACGCGGCCGGCCGCGAGACGGTGAGCGTCCGGGTGCACCCCGCGATGATCCCGCTGACCCACCCGCTGGCCAGCGTCGGCGACGCGTTCAACGCGGTCTTCGTGGAGGCCGAGGCGGCCGGGCAGCTCATGTTCTACGGCCGGGGCGCCGGTGGCGCGCCGACCGCCAGCGCCGTCCTCGGCGACGTGGTGGCGGTCGCCCGCAACCGCCTCGCCGGGGTGCACGCGGCCAGCGAGTCGGCGTACGCGGACCTGCCGGTGCGGCCGATGGGCGAGGCGCTGACCCGCTACCACATCAGCCTCGACGTGGCCGACCGCCCGGGTGTGCTGGAGGCGGTGGCCGGGGTCTTCGCCCGGCACGAGGTCTCCATCGCCACCGTGCGGCAGGGCCCGGCCGGTGGCGGCTCCGACGCCGAGCTGGTCATCGTCACCCACGTGGCGACGGACGCCGCGCTCGCGGCCACCGTCGGCGAGCTGCGCGGGCTGGACATCGTCCGCTCGGTGACGAGCGTGCTGCGGGTCGAGGGCGGGGCGTAGCCGCGCGTCCCGCCTGATGGTTAACCGGAGGTGTGCCGGCGGCCGGTCGGGAAGGCTGGTCCACGCTGGTAGGGGCCCCGCGCCGGCCGGGGCGGCAGAGGCGAGGAGTGCGACATGTGGCGGGGTCTGATCGAGGCGTACCGGGACCGGCTGCCCGTCACCGACGCCACTCCCGTCGTCACCCTGCACGAGGGGAACACGCCGCTGCTGCCGGCGCCGGTGCTCTCCGCCCGGGTGGGCGCCGACGTGTGGCTCAAGGTCGAGGGGGCGAACCCGACGGGCTCGTTCAAGGACCGGGGCATGACGGTCGCCGTCTCCAAGGCCGTCGAGGCCGGTGACAAGGCGATCATCTGCGCCTCCACCGGCAACACCAGCGCCTCCGCCGCCGCGTACGCGGCCCGCGCCGGGATCACCTGCGCCGTGCTGGTGCCCCAGGGCAAGATCGCGCTGGGCAAGCTGGCCCAGGCGCTGGTGCACGGCGCGAAGCTGCTCCAGGTGCAGGGCAACTTCGACGACTGCCTGGCGCTGGCCGGCAAGCTCGCCCAGGACTACCCGGTCGCGCTGGTCAACTCGGTCAACATCGACCGGCTGCACGGGCAGAAGACCGCCGCGTTCGAGATCGTCGAGGCGCTCGGCGACGCGCCCGACATCCACTGCCTGCCGGTGGGCAACGCCGGCAACATCTCCGCCTACTGGATGGGCTACTCGGAGGACCTGCGCGACGGCAACGCCACGAAGGCCCCGACGATGTACGGCTTCCAGGCCGCCGGCGCGGCCCCGATCGTCACCGGGCAGGTGGTGCCGGAGCCCTCCACGATCGCCACCGCCATCCGGATCGGCAACCCGGCGAGCTGGACCAAGGCGATCGACGCCCGGGACGCCTCGGGCGGGCTGATCTCGGCGGTCACCGACCGGGAGATCCTCTCGGCGTACCGGCTGCTGGCCCGCGAGGTCGGGGTCTTCGTCGAGCTGGGCAGCGCGGCCAGCGTGGCCGGCCTGCTCCAGCAGGCCGCCGCCGGCCGGGTGCCGGCCGGCGCCACCGTGGTCTGCACGGTCACCGGCCACGGCCTCAAGGACCCGGAGTGGGCCATCTCCACGGCCCCCTCCCCGCTGACCATCGCCAACGACGCCCTGGCCGCCGCCCGCTCCCTCGACCTGGTCTGACCGGCCCGCGCCCGGCCGGAGCGGGCGGCGTCACGCCGCCCGGGGTCCGTGCGTGGGAGCGTGATCGGGTGCGGCAGACTCTGGACACCCCGTACACCCCTTTGCAGGAGTGAGTAACGCCGATGTCGCGGCTCGCCAGATTCAGTCTCGCCAACCGGGGGCTGATCGCCCTCATCGCACTGGTGACCACGGCGTTCGGGGCGTTCGCCGTGCCGTCGCTGAAGCAGCAGCTGCTGCCGTCCCTGGAGTTCCCGGCGGCGTTCATCGTGGCGCCGTACCCGGGCGCCGCCCCGGAGATCGTCGAGTCGCAGGTCGCCGAGCCGATCGAGAACAGCCTCCAGGGCATCCCGGGGCTGGAGAAGGTGACCTCCACCTCGCGCGAGGGCTCCGCCACGGTCCAGGTGCAGTACGAGTTCGGCACCGACCTGGACGACGTGGTCAACAAGATGCAGACCGCGCTGAGCCGGATCGACGCCCAGCTCCCCGAGGGCGTCGACCCGCAGGTGATCGCCGGCAGCACCGACGACCTGCCCGCCGTGGTGGTCGCCGCCACGGGCGGCGGCGACGAGCGGGCCCTGGCCGAGAAGCTGCGCGGCACGGTCGTGCCGGAGCTGGAGGGGCTGGACGGCGTCCGCACCGTCGACGTCACCGGCGCCCGCGACCAGGTCGTGACAATCGTTCCCGATCCGGCGAAGCTGGCCGCGGCCCGGCTGGCCCCGACCGCGATCGCCCAGGCGTTGAAGACGAACGGCGTGGCGCTGCCGGCCGGCACGGTGATCGACGGCAGCCGGTCGTTGCCGGTGCAGGTGGGCACCCCGATCCGCACGGTGGACGACCTGCGCGGGATCGTGCTCAGCACCGCCCCCGCCGCCCCGGTACGCCTCGGCGACGTGGCCCGGGTGGAGCAGCAGCTCGCCCCGGCCACCGCGTTCACCCGCACGAACGGCAAGCCCAGCCTCGGCATCGCCGTCACCGCCTCGCCGGACGGCAACGCGGTGGCCATCTCGCACGACATCCGGGATCGCCTGGACGAGCTGGAGGCCGCCTCCGGCGCCGACCTGACCGTGGTCTTCGACCAGGCCCCGTTCGTCGAGCGGTCCATCGAGAGCCTCACCACCGAGGGCCTGCTCGGCCTGCTCATGGCGGTCGTGGTGATCCTGGTCTTCCTGCTCTCGGTCCGCTCCACCGTGGTCACCGCGGTCTCCATCCCGCTGTCGGTGCTGGTCGCCCTGATCGTGCTCTGGGCCGGCGACTACTCGCTGAACCTGCTCACCCTGGGCGCGCTGACCATCGCCGTGGGGCGGGTGGTCGACGACTCGATCGTGGTGCTGGAGAACATCAAGCGGCACCTGGAGTACGGCGAGCCGAAGCGGGACGCCATCCTGGCCGCGGTCCGCGAGGTGGCCGGCGCGGTGACCGCCTCCACCCTCACCACGGTCGCCGTCTTCGCGCCGATCGCGCTGGTGGGCGGCTTCGTGGGGCAGCTCTTTGCGCCGTTCGCGATCACCGTGACGGTGGCCCTGCTCGCCTCGCTGCTGGTCTCGCTGACCGTGATCCCGGTGCTGGCGTACTGGTTCCTCAAGCCGCCGCGCGGTGGGGCCGACGAGGCCGCCGACCGGCACGCCGCCGAGGAGAAGGAGCTGCGCAGCCCGTTGCAGCGCGGGTACCTGCCGGTGATCGGCTTCGCGACCCGGTCCCGGGGCACCCGCTGGGCGACCGTGGCCCTGGGGCTGCTGGTGCTCTTCGGCACCTTCGGGCTGGCCCAGAAGCTGGAGACCAACTTCCTGGACGACTCGGGCCAGGACACCCTGGCCATGCAGCAGCAACTGCCGGCGGGCACCGGGCTGACCGGCACCGACCAGGCCGCCGCGCGGGTCGAGGAGATCCTCCGGCGCACGCCGGGGGTGGCGACGTACCAGGTCAGCGCGGGCGGTGGCGACAACCCGTGGGCGGGTGGCGGCAACGACACCGCCTCCTGGTCGCTGGCGCTCACCGACGACACCGACGCCGCGGAGGTCCGCGAGAAGCTGCGCAAGGAGTTCGACGCGCTCGGCCCGGAGGCCGGCGAGGTGACCTTCGGCGGCGGGCAGAACGCCTCCGCCAACCAGCTCGAGGTGGTCGTGCAGGCCGCCGACCAGGAGACGCTGACCCGGGCCGCCGAGGCCGTCCGGGACGCGATGGCCGGCACGCCGGGCGTCGAGGACGTCACCACCGGCCTGGCCACCCGGGTGCCCCGGGTGGAGGTGACCGTGGACCGGGTCGCCGCGGCCCGGGCCGGGCTGACCGAGGCGGCGGTGGGGCAGGTCGTGGCCCAGGCGTACCGGGGGGCGCCGCTCGGCCAGGTCACCTTGGACGGCGGCCCGCAGAACGTGGTGCTGAGCACCGGGGCCCGGCCCCCGCTGAGCGTGGCCGAGCTGCGGGCGCTGCCGGTCGGCCCGGTGAAGCTGGACGACATCGCCGACGTCAACCAGGTCGAGGGCCCGCAGCAGGTGACCCGGATCGACGGTGAGCGGAGCGTGTCGGTGACCGGCACGGCGACCGGCTCGAACCTCGGCGCCACCACCCAGGAGCTGCAGAAGAAGCTGGACGCGCTGGACGTGCCGGGGGCGACGTTCGTCATCGGCGGCGTGAGCGCGGACCAGGCGGACGCCTTCGCCGACCTGGGGCTGGCGGTGCTGGCCGCGATCGCGATCGTCTTCCTGATCATGGTGGGCACGTTCCGCAGCCTGACCCAGGCGCTGATCCTGCTCATCTCCGTGCCGTTCGCGGCGACCGGCGCGATCGGGCTGCTGCTGCTCACCGGCACCCCGCTGGGCGTGCCGGCGCTGATCGGCGTGCTCATGCTGGTCGGCATCGTGGTGACCAACGCGATCGTGCTGCTCGACCTGATCAACCAGTACCGCGGGCAGGGCATGGGCGTGACCGAGGCGGTGGTCGAGGGTGGCCGGCGCCGGCTGCGGCCGATCCTGATGACCGCGGTCGCCACGGTGTTCGCGCTGCTGCCGATGGCGTTCGGCCTGACCGGCGAGGGCGGCTTCATCTCCAAGCCGCTGGCCGTCGTGGTGATCGGCGGGCTGCTCAGCTCGACGCTGCTGACGCTGATCCTGGTGCCGACCCTCTACACGATGGTGGAGCGCACCAAGGAGTCCTTCCGCGAGCGCCGGGCCCGGCGGCGCGGCACGCCGGTGCCCGCGGAGCCGCCGGCGCCGGTTCCGGTGACCGTCGGGGGCGGGGAACGCCCGGCCGAGGCCGCTGAAGGGGCGCCGGCCCGTCCGGCGCCGTCGGCCGCCCTGGTCGACGGCACGGACCAGTTCGAGGTGCTGCGCCTGCCGAAGAGCCGCCGGTCCCCGCTCCCGCCGACCGAGTAGCCGCGCGATCCCCGCAGTGGGTGGCCGTCCCCATGGTGGGCGGCCACCCGCTCCGTACGGGGCAGTGGGAAACGGCCCGGCGCGGTACGGTGAGTTAGCTGACACCTACTTTAGGTGGCAGCCCGTCCCGTGCGGGCGGCCGGCCGGAGCGGAAGCGGGGGCGATGGCGGACGGCGTGGCCCGTTGGGGCAGGCGTGCGATGCTCCGCCGGGCCGCGCTGCTGGGCGGGGGCGCCGCTCTGGGTGTCGCCGGGACCATGCAGACCGCCTGGGTCGCCGACCGCCGGCTCCCACTCGGCGGCGGACCGGCCAGCGCGACCCTGGGCAGCCGCCACCAGCAGGTCGACGGCGGCCTGGAGGTCGTCTGGGGCGTCCGCACCGGCATACCGCTGGTCGCGCTCACCTTCGACGACGGGCCGCAGCCGCACTGGACCCCCATGGTGCTGGACACCCTGGCCGAGCACGGGGTGCCGGCCACCTTCTTCCTGGTCGGCGAGCGGGCCCGGCGGCACGCCGCGCTCGTCCGCGACCGGCTCGCCGGGCACGAGGTGGGCAACCACAGCTGGGCGCACCACGACCTGGCCCGGATGGACGCCCGCACCGCCTACGACGACCTGCGCCGCAGCCACGACGCGATCACGGCGGCCACCGGGACGGCCCCCCGACTGCTCCGCCCGCCCTGGGGGCACCTGGGCGGCGCCGTGCTCCACGCCGCGGCCCGGCTCGACTACCGGCTGGTGCTCTGGACGCTCCAGATGGTCGAGGGGGAGTACCCGCACGACCCCGCGGGGCACGCCCGGCGGATCGTGGCCGACGTGCGGCCCGGCACCATCCTGCTCGGCCACGACGTCGGCCCCGAGCGGCGGCTGGTCGCGCTCCGCGGCCTGCCCGACATGATCACCGGGCTGCGCGCCCGCGGCTACACCTTCGTGACCGTGTCCGAACTGCTGCACCGCGCTGCCGTCCTCGGAGCGGCCCGATAGGGTGCCCGCGTGTCACCCACCGTCTCGGTCCTCGTCCGCAACCGCGACTTCCGCAACCTCTTCCTCGCCGAGCTGGTGGTCTTCGGCGCCGACTGGTTCGTCATGGTGCCGCTGCTCGTGCTCCTGCCGGCGCTGACCGGCAGCGGGGTGTGGGGTGCGCTGGTGCTCGCCGTGGACACCGGCATGACCGCCCTGCTGCTCCCGTACACCGGCACCATCGCCGACCGGTTCGACCGCCGGAAGATCATGATGGCGGCCAACCTCGCCGCGCTGGCCGGCATCCTGCTGCTGCTCGGCGTCCGGAACGCCGGCACGGCCTGGCTGGCGCTGGTGTCGATCGCCGCCGTGGCGGTGGCGAAGGCGTTCTACTCGCCGGCCGCCCAGGCCGCCCTGCCCAACGTGCTCGACCCGGCCGACCTGGCCGCCGGCAACGCCATCGCCGGTTCGGCCTGGGGCACCATGACCGTGGTCGGCGCCTCGCTCGGCGGGGTGCTCAGCGCCGCCGCCGGCCCGTACGCCAGCTTCTGGGTGGCGGCCGTGGCCCTGGCCGGCGCGGCGGGCCTGGCCGCGCTGATCCGCCGGCCGTTGCAGGCGCCCCGCGACCCGGCGGCGGTCGTCCCGCGCACCTGGCCGGCGATCCGCGAGGCGCTGGGCTACATCGCCCACCGGCCCCGGGTGCTCGCCCTGGTCACCGTGAAGTCGGCGGTCGGCCTGGGCAACGGCGTGCTGACCGTCTTCCCGCTGCTCGCCGGGCTGTACGGGGTCGGCGCGATCGGCACCGGCCTGCTCTTCGCCTCCCGCGGCGCCGGCGCGCTGGTCGGCCCGATCCTGATGCGCCGGGTGCTCAGCAACCGGGCCTGGCTGCTCACCGGCCTGGCCCTGTCCATGTCCCTCTACGGCCTGGCCTACGTCGGCGTCTCGCTGGCGCCCTGGTTCCCGCTGGTGCTGGTGCTGGTCTTCCTGGCCCACCTGGGCGGCGGCAGCAACTGGGTGCTGTCCAACTACGCCCTCCAGGGCGAGGTGCCGGACCGGTTGCGCGGCCGGGTCTTCGCCACCGACATGATGCTGGCGACGCTGGCCATCGCGGTCAGCCAGCTGGTCGTGGCGCTGGTGGTCGACGCGGTCGACGAGCGGACCGTGCTGGCCGGGTGCGGGCTGGTCACCGTGGTCTACGCGGTGGGCTGGCGGTTCGCCACCCGGCGGCTGTCGCTCACCGACCCGGTCGAGGAGGCGGCGCCCAGCCGCACCCCGTGACGGCGCGCCGTTCCCACGGTCCGGGCGATCCGGCGCGCTGTCGGTGCCGGGTCCTAGCATGAGCCGGTGCCGATGACTTTCACCTCCGGTCCCGTCCGGGTCCGGGTGCCCGCGACCAGCGCGAACCTGGGCCCGGGCTTCGACGCGCTCGGGCTGGCTCTCGGGCTGCACGACGACGTGGCGGCCGAGGTGACCGCCGGCGGCGTCCGGGTTGCGGTGACCGGCGAGGGCGCCGGCGAGCTGCCCGACGGCGACCGGCACCTGGTGGTGACCGCCATGCGGGCCGCCTTCGACGTGTTGGGCGCGCAGCCGGCCGGGCTGGCCCTGGAGTGCGTCAACCGGATCCCGCAGGCCCGGGGCCTCGGGTCCTCCTCGGCGGCCATCGTGGCCGGCGTGCTGCTGGCCCGCGCGCTGGTCGCCGACGGCGCGACCCGGCTGGACGACGCCGCCGCGCTCCGGCTGGCCTCGGAGCTGGAGGGGCACCCCGACAACGTGGCGCCCTGCCTGCTCGGGGGCTTCACGGTGGCCTGGACGGAGCCGGCCGGCGCCCGGGCCGTCTCGCTGCCCGTGGCGGCGGCGGTCCGCCCCACCGTCTTCGTGCCCGGCGAGCGCGGGCTGACCTCGGTCGCCCGGGCTGCGCTGCCGGCCACGGTGCCGCACGGCGACGCGGCCCTGACCGCGGGGCGGGCGGCGCTGCTGGTGCACGCGCTGACCGCCGACCCGGGGCTGTTGCTGCCGGCGACCGTCGACCGGCTGCACCAGGACTACCGCGCCGCGGGCATGCCCGCCACGGCGGCCCTGGTCAGCGCGTTGCGTGCGGCGGGTGTGGCGGCTGTGGTCAGTGGGGCGGGGCCGACCGTGCTGGCGTTGTCCGAGGTCCCCGCGGGATTCGACGCGGGAACAGATTGGCGCCGGTGGGAGTTGCCGATAGACGTCAGCGGTGCCCGGGTCGCCCGGGGTAGACTTGGACACGCCGAGCGGGACCCTGTTGCCGCAGGTCGGAAGAGTTGATTACGCTCTACACCTAGCACAGCCGCGAAGCATGCGATCTCCTGCGGGTCGGCGCACCCCCGAAGCTCTCGGCGGTCAGCCCGTCACCCCTGCCAAAGGCCCACGCCGCACCGCAGTTTCCACAGGTCGCCGCAGACGGCGAGACCTGCTCACCGACGTTGGTGAGTCGGGAAACCGACCGGCTGCTGTGTCACAGACTCCCGCGACGCGTCCTTGCGAGGCGGGTGCACCGAGGCCGCCCGGCCACCTGTTCTCGACTCCGGGCAGCCCCGGCCTATCGAGGGAAGGAATCCATTGAGCGACACCACCGACGTGACGTCGGATGTTTCCAACGTCGCTGGCGATGCCACCACTGCCGCCCCCACACGCCGTCGGCGCAGCGGTACCGGCCTGTCGGCGATGCTGCTGCCTGAGCTCCAGAGCCTGGCCGCGTCGCTCGGTATCTCCGGTACGGCTCGCATGCGCAAGGGCGAGCTGATCAGTGCGATCACCGAGCGGCAGGGCGGCGCCGCCGCCGGAACCCCTCGACCGCGGGCCGAGGTCGCGGCCGCGGCCGCTCCCGCCCGCGAGGAGGTGCACGCCGAGGTCCGCGAGGAGCGGGCCGAGACCGAGCGGCGCACCGCCGAGCCGGCGCCGGCCGCCGAGGCGACCGAGGGCCGCACCCGCAGCCGCCGCTCGCGGGCGGCCACCACGGCCGCCGAGGCGCGGCCGGCCGAGACGCGCGTCGAGGAGGCTCCCGCCGAGACCGGCGAGCGGGCCGAGCGCGGCGAGCGGGCCGAGGGCCGGGGCCGTGAGCGGGCCGAGCGCGGCGGCGAGCGAGCCGAGCGCGGCGGCGAGCGGACCGAGCGCGGCGGCGAGCGGACCGAGCGCGGCGGCGAGCGGACCGAGCGCGGCGGCGAGCGGGCCGAGCGCGGTGGCGAGCGGGCCGAGCGCGGTGGCGAGCGGGCCGAGCGCGGTGAGCGTGGCGGTGACCGGGCCGAGCGCACCGATCGGGGCGAGCGTGGCGAGCGTGGCGAGCGCAACGAGCGCACCGACCGGGGCGAGCGCGGCGAGCGCAACGACCGGGGCGAGCGGGGCGACCGCAACGACCGGGGTGACCGCAACGACCGGGGTCAGCGCGCCGAGCGCAATGACGACGGTGACGACGACGGCGAGGGCGGCGGCCGGCGCGGCCGGCGCAGCCGGTTCCGGGACCGCCGGCGTGGCCGCGGCGAGCGCCCCGAGGGCGGCGACGGTGGCGGCCGCGAGCCGCAGGTCAGCGAGGACGATGTGCTCGTCCCGGTGGCCGGCATCATCGACGTGCTCGACAACTACGCCTTCGTCCGGACCACCGGCTACCTGGCCGGCCCGAACGACGTGTACGTCTCGATGTCCCAGATCAAGAAGTACGGCCTGCGCCGCGGCGACGCGATCACCGGCGCCGTGCGCGCCGGCGCCCGCGAGGGCGAGCAGCGGCGCGACAAGTACAACCCGCTGGTCCGGCTCGACACCATCAACGGGATGGAGCCGGACGAGGCCAAGCGCCGGCCGGAGTTCTACAAGCTCACTCCGCTGTACCCGCAGGAGCGGCTGCGGCTGGAGACCGAGCCGCACATCCTGACCACCCGGGTCATCGACCTGGTGATGCCGATCGGCAAGGGCCAGCGGGCGCTGATCGTCTCGCCGCCGAAGGCGGGTAAGACGATGGTGCTGCAGGCGATCGCGAACGCGATCACCCGCAACAACCCGGAGTGCCACCTGATGGTGGTGCTGGTGGACGAGCGGCCGGAAGAGGTCACCGACATGCAGCGGTCGGTGAAGGGCGAGGTCATCGCGGCCACGTTCGACCGTCCGCCGCAGGACCACACCACGGTGGCGGAGCTGGCGATCGAGCGGGCGAAGCGCCTGGTCGAGCTGGGCCACGACGTGGTCGTGCTGCTCGACTCGGTGACCCGGCTCGGCCGGTCGTACAACCTGGCGGCGCCGGCCAGCGGCCGGATCATGTCGGGTGGTATCGACTCCACCGCGCTCTACCCGCCGAAGCGCTTCCTGGGCGCGGCGCGGAACATCGAGAACGGTGGCTCGCTGACCATCCTCGCGACGGCGCTGGTGGAGACCGGCTCGATGGCCGACACGGTCATCTTCGAGGAGTTCAAGGGCACCGGCAACGCCGAGCTGAAGCTGGACCGGAAGATCGCCGACAAGCGGGTCTTCCCGGCGATCGACATCAACCCCTCCGGCACCCGCAAGGAGGAGGTCCTGCTCGCGCCGGAGGAGCTGGCGATCGTCCACAAGCTCCGCAAGGTGCTGCACTCGCTGGACTCGCAGGCGGCGCTCGACCTCCTGCTGGACCGGCTCAAGCAGTCCCGCACGAACATCGAGTTCCTGATGCAGATCGCGAAGTCCACACCGGGCGAGTGAGCTGAGGGATCTCCGACAGAGGGGCACGGCCTGCGGGCCGTGCCCCTCTGCGCGTACCGGGCAGGGGAGCGGATGAAGTTTTTCTTCGGTTAAGCCGGAGGGTATTGAAACTTCTGTTCAGTCTCGGGTTGACTGTGGTCCATGCGAATCCGCAGTCGATCCGCCCGTCTCGCCGGCGTCCTGCTGCTGACGCCGCTGCTCACCCTCACCGCTCCGGTCCCGCCCGGTGCGGCGGCGGCCGCGGCCGAGCCGCGTACCCCCGCCGAGGACGCCCCGGCGGCGTCCTCCCGTCCCGACTCCGCAGTCGCCCTCGTCGACGGGACCGGCCTGGAGCCGGCCGGCGGCCTGGAGACCGCGAAGACCAGCCGTCCGGTCGCCCCCGGACTCGACCTGACCTCCTTCGACAGGTACGACGCCGACGGCTGGCTGCGGGCCGACGCCCTCACGGCCGACCTCTCCGGCGGCGTCACCGTCGACTACGTCAACTCCGGCGCGGTCACCCGGGACGAGCCGCTGCGCGCGGCGGTGGACCGCTCCCGGGCGGTGGCCGCGGTCAACGGCGACTTCTTCGACATCAACAACTCCGGCGCGGCGCAGGGCATCGGCATCCGCTCCGGCGAACTGGTCCAGTCGCCGGTCGCCGGGCACACCAACGCCGCCGCGATCAGCGCCGAGGGACTCGGCCGGGTCGTCCAGGTCGGCTTCGAGGGCACCGCGAGCCTGCCCGCCGGGCCGGTGCCGTTGACCCAGTTCAACAACATGGTGCAGCGCGACGGCGTGGGTGTCTTCACCCCGCTCTGGGGCTCGTACACCCGGAACCGGGCCGTGGAGGGCGCCGCGCGGGTGGCCGAGGTGACGGTGACCGGCGGCCGGGTCGCGACCGTGGCCGGCACGGCGGGGGAGGGCCCGATCCCGGCCGGGACCACGGTGCTGCTCGGCCGGGAGGCCGGTGCCGACGCCCTCGCGGCGCTGCGCCCCGGCGACCCGGTCGACCTGACCTGGCGGCCGAAGGCGTCCGACGGCAGCAGCCCGCGCGCCGCGGTCGGCGGCGGCAGCGTGTTGGTCCGCGACGGCGTGGTGCAGGCCATCGCCGACCAGAGCCTCGCCCCGCGCACCTCGGTCGGGTTCTCCTCCGACGGACGCAAGATGATCATGTTGACCGTGGACGGCCGGCAGGTGGACAGCCGGGGCGTCACCCAGACCGAGATGGGCCGGATGATGGTCGAGCTGGGCGCGTGGAGCGCGCTCAACCTCGACGGCGGCGGCTCCTCGACGCTGCTGGCGCGGGAGCCCGGCGCGGCGGCCGTCCAGGTGGAGAACAGCCCCTCCGACGGCAGCGAGCGGCCGGTGCCGAACGGCCTGGCCATCTACGCGCCCCAGGGCAGCGGCCGGCTCACCGGCTACTGGCTGGAGACCGCGAGCGACCCGACCGCCGCGCCGGGCGTCGCCCCGATCCGCGGCGGCCGGCCGGACCGGGTCTTCCCCGGCCTCACCCGCCGGCTCACCGCGGCGGGTCACGACGAGACGTATGGTCCGGCCGCCGGCACGCCGTACTGGCGGGCCAACCCGGCCGCCCAGGGCACCGTGGACGACGGGGTGTTCCGGGCCGGCCGGCCCGGCCGCAGCACCGTCACCGCCTGGCGCGACGAGGCGCGCGGCACGCTCGACCTGACCGTGCTGGGTCCCCTCGCCCGCATCGACTCCACGGTGGACCGACTCGGCCTCAACCAGCAGGGCGACACCGGGCTGTTCGGCGTGGTCGGCTACGACGCGGAGGGGAACACCGCGCCGATCGAGCCGGCCGACCTGAAGCTGGAGTACGACGAGGAGCTCCTCGCCGTCACCCCCACCGCCGACGGCAACCTCTCCGTCCGGGCGCTCGGCGGCACCGGCGCCGCCCTGGTCACCGTGAAGGTCGGTGCGAGGACCACAGTCCTCCCGGTCACCATCGGGCTCACCGACGTGCCGGTGGCCGGCTTCGACGACGCCGCCTCCTGGAAGTTCAGCCAGGCGCGGGCCAGCGGCGCGGTCGCCCCGGCCGAGGGCCACACCGGCACCGGCCTGCGGATGTCGTACGACTTCAGCCAGTCCACCGGCACCCGCGCCGCGTACGCGGACCCGCCCGCCTGGATCGAGGTGCCCGGGCAGCCGCAGGCGTTCGGCATGTGGATCAAGGGCAACGGCACCGGTGAGTGGCCCAGCCTGCACCTGCACGACGCCCAGGACACCCAGTTCGTGCTGCGCGGCCCCTACCTGACCTGGACCGGCTGGCGCTACGTCGAGTTCACCGTCCCGCCCGGCGTGCAGTACCCGGTCCGGGTCCGCCGGTTCTACGTGGCCGAGACCGACCCGGCCAAGCAGTACAAGAGCGAGGTGGTCATCGACGACCTGGTGGCCCGGGTGCCCCCGACGGCGCACGCGCCGGAGGAGCCGAACATCACCGACCGGGTGGTGCTGCGCGACGGCACTGTGGACGGTGCGCCCTGGCGCTTCGCGGTCATGTCCGACGCCCAGTTCGTGGCCGCCAACCCGGACAGCGACCTGGTCGCCCAGGCCCGCCGCACGCTCCGCGAGATCCGCGCGGCGAAGCCGGACTTCCTGGTCATCGACGGGGACTTCGTGGACACCGCGTACCCGGCGGACTTCGCGCTGGCCAAGCGGATCCTGGACGAGGAGCTGGGCGGCGAGCTGCCGTACTACTACGTGCCCGGCAACCACGAGATCATGGGCGCCCCGATCGGCAACTTCCGGAACGTGTTCGGGGACACCTCGCGGGTCTTCGACCACCAGGGCACCCGGTTCGTCACCCTGAGCACGGCCACCGGCTCGCTGCGCGACGGCGGGTTCGACCAGGTGGAGCTGCTGCGGAAGACGCTCGACGCGGCGGCCGCCGACCCGGCGGTCGGCTCGGTCACCGTGCTCTTCCACCACCCGCCCCGCGACCCCAGCCCGGCCAAGGCCAGCCAGCTCGGCGACCGGAAGGAGGCCGCCCTCGTGGAGCAGTGGCTGGCCGACTTCCAGCACCGCACCGGCAAGGGCGCGCTCATGGTCAACGGGCACGTCGGCACGTTCCACGCCGACCGGGTGGACGGCGTGCCGTACGTGATCAACGGCAACTCGGGCAAGGACCCGTCCACCCCGGCCCAGCTCGGCGGCTTCACCGGCTGGACCGAGTTCGGCGTCGACCCGGTGACGCCGCAGGAGGCCGAGCAGGCCCGCCGGGACCCGCTCGCCGAGGGGCCGCGCTGGATCGCCGCGGAGTTCCACGCCCACGTCGACCGGCTCGCCCTGGCCGCACCGACCGAGGTCGCGGTCGGCGCGCCGGCCGCCGTCACGGCCACGCTCACCCAGCCCGCCGGCCGCACCGTCCCGGTGGCCGCCCCGGTCAGCGCGGACTGGTCCGGCTCGCCGAACCTGCACATCGGCGCCGCCGACGGGGTGAAGCCCTGGCACGTGGCCCGGTTCGACCCGGCGACCGGGCAGTTGACCGCGCTGCGCCCCGGCGGACAGGTGCTGCTCGCGGTCACCGTGAACGGCGTCCGCGCCGAGGCGACGGTGGCCCTCACGGCGGCGGCGGAGGCGCCCGCCGCCTGACCGGCCCCGGGGGCGCGGAAGGTGCGTCCGTGCCCCCGGACCGGTGGCCCCGCCGGCGGGCTCCTCGACCTGGGGGAGGAGCCCGCCGGCGGAGGCACGTCAGAAGTCGCCCTCGGCGACCTGGAAGACGGTCAGGCCGAGCGACCGCCACATCCGGACCACCTGCTGCCGGTCGTCGAAGACACCCACCACCCGGTACCGGTCCCGGATCTCCCGCTCGTAGATCTCCTGCTTGACCACGGCGTCCTTGCGGTGATCCCCGACGGCCCGCAGGTGCAGCGCCAGGTAGGGCACCGTCACGTGCCGGGCCAGCCAGGCCTCCGTGTCGGCCCGGGCGGTGGCGTCCCGGCCGGAGCAGAAGACCACCCCGTGCCCGGCCGCGTGCATGGCCCGCACCGCCGCGATGACCGCCCCGTTCGGCGCGTCCTCGCCGACCCGGGTCATGTCGTACGGGCTGCGCGACACGTTCAGCGCCACCGTGCCGTCGATGTCGACAAGCACGATGTCGGGGCGCTCGGCGCCCTCCCGCTCCACCCGCGCCGGGCCGCCGGTCCGGGCGGTCGGCACCGGCAGCGGCAGCGGCCGGTTCGCCAGGTAGCGCTCGTGCAGCCGGCGGATCGCCGCCTCGCCCACCCGGTCGGCCTCGGGGCGCGCGGCGTCCCGGCGAAGGCACTCCTCCAGCGGGACGTCGGTGAAGTCGTGCACCTCGAACGCCGCGCCGTGCCGGGCGGCCAGCTCGGCCCAGTCCCGCAGGGTGCGCGAGCGCAGGTTGGTGTCGTCCACGCAGACGCTCACCCGGGCCGCCAGCAGCGCCTCCACCTGGGCCCGCTGCGCCCGGCTGACCTGCCCCTCGGCCCACTGCGTGAAGAGCCGCTCGCCGTGCAGCATCCGGCGCAGGTCGTCCCGGTTGACCCGGACCACGCCGGGCTGGAGCCGGCGGGCGAAGGTGGTCTTTCCGGAAGCGGGCAGCCCGCGGGTGGCGATCAGGCGGAACATCCCGTACCTCCCGTTCATCCCTCGGCCACTCCACGAATGCCCGCGCGGCGCGCGGGAATGCGTACGGGGCGGTGAGCGTTGCGCCTGCCGGACCTGGTGTGCGGCCCGCTCGACGGGTCGGTGGAAGCCCATGGCACACTGGTCAATCGGCCACCGGTTCCGGTTCACGCCCGAGCCCGTCGAGACGACGGGGAGCACGACGGCGACCCGGCGACCACCGACGAAAGGACCGAGGCGACATGAAGCCCAACATCCACCCGGAGTACGTGACCACCGAGGTCCGCTGCTCCTGCGGCAACTCCTTCACGACCCGCAGCACCGCCAAGGGCGGTTCGATCAGCGTCGAGACCTGCAGCGCCTGCCACCCGTTCTACACGGGCAAGCAGCGCGTCCTGGACACCGCCGGTCGGGTCGCGAAGTTCCAGCAGAAGTACGCCAAGGTTCAGGCCAAGAAGGCCAAGTAGCTCCGTCGACGACGCCCGTGTCCGGCTCTGTGCCGGGCGCGGGCGTTCGTCCGTTTCCGCCCACTTCCGTCCCTCCCCGCCCGGTCCCCGTCGAAGGAGCACCCGCAGCATGAGCAGTGAGCGCCTGGCCGCCCTCCTCGACGAGTACGCCGAGCTGGAGCAGCGGCTGGCCGACCCCGCCATCCACGCCGACCAGGGCGCCGCCCGACGGGTCGGCCGGCGCTACGCGGAGCTGGTCCCGCTGCACAAGGCCGCCGGCGAGCTGGAGCAGGCCCGGGCCGACCTGGCCGCCGCCCGCGAGCTGGCCGCCGAGGACCCGGCCTTCGCCGCCGAGGCGGAGGCGATCGCGGCGTCCCTGCCGGCGCTGGAGGAGAGGCTGGCCGAGCTGCTCATCCCGCGCGACCCGCACGACGCCAAGGACGTCATCGTCGAGATCAAGGCCGGCGAGGGCGGCGAGGAGTCGGCGCTGTTCGCCGGCGACCTGCTGCGGATGTACACCCGCTACGCCGAGCGGCACGGCTGGGTCACCGAGGTGATCGACGCGCAGGACTCCGACCTCGGCGGGGTCAAGGACGTCTCCCTGGCGATCAAGACCAAGGGCGTGCCGGACGGCGGCAACGGGGTCTGGTCCCGGCTCAAGTGGGAGGGCGGCGTGCACCGGGTGCAGCGCGTCCCGGTGACCGAGTCGCAGGGCCGGATCCACACCAGCGCGGCCGGCGTGCTGGTGCTGCCCGAGGCCGAGGACGTGGACGTCACCATCGACCCGAACGACCTGCGGATCGACGTGTTCCGCTCGTCCGGGCCGGGCGGCCAGTCGGTCAACACCACCGACTCGGCGGTCCGGATCACCCACGTGCCCACCGGCATCGTGGTCTCCTGCCAGAACGAGAAGTCGCAGCTGCAGAACCGCGAGCAGGCCATGCGCATCCTGCGGGCCCGGCTGCTGGCCGCCGCCCAGGAGCAGGCCGACGCGGCCGCCTCGGACGCCCGCAAGGCGCAGGTGCGCACCGTGGACCGGTCGGAGCGGATCCGCACCTACAACTTCCCGCAGAACCGGATCACCGACCACCGGATCGGCTACACGGCGTACAACCTCGACCTGGCGCTGGCCGGCGAGCTGGACGGGGTGCTCGACGCGCTGACCGAGGCCGACCGCGCGGCCCGCCTGGCCGGGGAGACGGAACTCAGCCGCCGCTGACCGGCCCCGCGTCAGCAGGCGCGCAGACGGTCCTTGGCGCGCAGCATCTCGCGGTCGGCCAGCTCGAAGGCGGCGCCCAGCGCCTCCCGGACGCTCACCCCGGTGCCCCCGTCGACCTCGGCGAAGCCGATGCTCACCCCGACCGGGGTGCCGGGGACCAGCGACTCCCAGTCCTCGGTGTGGACGGCGGCCTGGATCCGCCGGGCCACCTCGGCCGCCTCCGCCATGCCGGTCTCGGGCAGCACCACGACGAACTCGTCGCCGCCGTAGCGGGACACGAAGTCGCCCCGCCGCATCACCCGGTTGATCACCCCGGCGATCCGTTGCAGCACCAGGTCGCCCGAGTGGTGCCCGTGCCGGGTGTTCACGGCCTTGAACCCGTCCAGGTCGCAGACAGCGATCACGACCCGTTCGCCCCGGGCCACCACCGCGCCGATGTAGCGCTCCAGCCGGCGCCGGTTGGGCAGCCCGGTGAGCGGGTCGGTCAGCGCCTCGCCCTCGTACCGGGCGGCCTCGCGGCGCATCTCCTCGTGGTCGATCCGGGCGGCGATGCCGTCGATGTAGACGTCCCGCAGCCGGTCGCTGCGCTGCGCGGCCAGCCGGAACGCGTGCCGGTCGGCCCGGTGCGCGGCGGCGTGGTCACCGGCCCGGGCCAGCGCCACGCTGCGCAGCCGGGGCGCCTCGGCGGCGCCCAGCGTCTCCTCGGAGACCCGGATGGTGTCCAGCCGGGCGACCGCCTCGATGGGGCGGCCCTCGGCGACGGCCAGGCAGACCTGGCCGAGCTGGCGCAGGTCGCGGGCGCGGGCGCTGTCCCCGCCGTGCCCGAGCAGGCGGGCCGGGTCGGCGTCCCCGCCGGAGTCGACCCGGTCGCCGAGCGCCGCCCGGCGGGCGGCGGCGTAGCCGTAGGCGGCCAGGCTGCTCGGCCGCAGGTTCCCGGCCCGGCCGCTGCGCAGGAAGCGGGCGAGGTCGCCGGCCACGTCCCGGAGCACGCGCAGGCAGCCGTCGCTGTCGCCGTTGTGGTCCAGCGCCACGGCGTTGCGCAGCCGGATGCCGGGCGCGGCGAAGGTCTCCTCGGGGATGCCCGCGGTCAGCCCCACCTGGCGGGCGCGCTCGATCGCGCCGAGCGCGTGGCCGTGGAAGCTCAGGTAGGAGTAGGCCATGGCCAGGTCGTGCCAGCCCCAGGCGGTGTCCCGGTCGGGGTCGTCGTCGGCGCTCAGCGCCCGGGCCGCCCGGACCAGGTGCGTGACGCAGCGGTCCAGCGCGCCCTGGTGGTGGGCGGCGAGCGCGGCGAGGGCGTTGAGGTGCCCGTGCAGGTACGGCTCGGCCAGGTCCCGGACGGCGGCGGACGCCTCCTCGATGGCCCGGGTGAACTCCGCCGTCCGACCGAGATTGATCAGCGCGGAGAGGCGCTGCACCAGCGCGTCGGCCCGCGCGCACGGGTCCGTGGTGGTGCGGATGACCCGGTCCAGCAGGGCGCACGCCTCCGCCGAGCGGCTGGCCTCCTGCAACGCCCGGGCGCGCCGGAGGGCGTCAACCTGGTCCTCGACCCGGTCGAGCCAACCCACTCGCGACCTCCCTGTGTGTGCGTCCGGACGCACCCGCTCGTGAGGTGACCCGCGACGCTTCATGATTATGTCGTGACCTCCCTACCGCAACACCCGTCCGAAGGGTCAGAACGCGAGCGCCCCTCGCGGGCGGTCGCCCGGGCGGCCCGGGCCCTGGCGGCGGCGGGCGTCGAGGCGCCCCGCGCGGAGGCCGAGCTGCTGGCCGCGTACGTGCTGGAGGTGCCGCGCGGCCGGCTGGCGCTGGCCGACGG
Source organism: Micromonospora sp. A3M-1-15 (assembly GCF_024213425.1). Taxonomy (NCBI): domain Bacteria; kingdom Bacillati; phylum Actinomycetota; class Actinomycetes; order Micromonosporales; family Micromonosporaceae; genus Micromonospora; species Micromonospora sp. A3M-1-15. Next base: position 928,348 of record NZ_JANAVK010000002.1, read on the forward strand.
CCTGACCCCGGCGCAGCGCGACCGCCTCGACACGCTTGTCGACCGGCGGGTGGCCCGGGAACCCCTCCAGCACCTCACCGGCGCCGCCGGCTTCCGGCACCTGGAACTGGCGGTCGGCCCGGGCGTCTTCGTGCCCCGGCCGGAGACCGAACTGCTCGCGGGCTGGGGGATCGAGCAGGCGCGCCGCCGGCCCGCGCCGGTGGTCGTCGACCTGTGCAGCGGGTCCGGCGCGATCGCCCTGGCGGTCGCCCAGGAGCTGCCGTCGGCCCGGGTCGTGGCGGTGGAACGCTCGCCGGCGGCGCTGGACTGGCTGCGCCGCAACGCCGCCGGGCGGGCCGCCGCCGGGGACCGGCCGATCGAGGTGGTCGCCGCCGACGTCACCGACCCGGGGCTGCTCGCCGACCTGGTGGGCCGGGTCGACGTGCTGCTCTGCAACCCGCCGTACGTGCCCCGGTCGGTGGTGGTGGCACCCGAGGTGGCCGGCCACGACCCGGACGAGGCGGTGTTCGGCGGCGCGGACGGGCTGGACGTGATCCGCCCGGTGGTGGGCCGGGCCGCCGCGCTGCTGCGCCCGGGCGGGGTGCTCGGCGTCGAGCACGACGACACCCACGCCACGGCGGTGCCCGCGCTCCTCGCCGCCGACGGCCGCTACGAGCGGGTCGAGGAGCACCGTGACCTGGTCGGGCGGCCCCGGTACGCGACCGCGTCCCGCCGGGCGGACGGCCACCACGCCGACACCGGCCCGGCGTGGCAGACTGGCTCCTCGTGATGCTCTACGACTGTCGGTCGCCCGCCGACCGGGACCGCGGCATCGCCGCTGCGATCGAGGCGGTCAAGAACGGGGAACTCGTCGTCCTGCCGACCGACACGGTCTACGGCATCGGCGCCGACGCCTTCACCCCGTACGCGGTGAAGGCCCTCGCCGACGCCAAGGGCGGCGCCCGGCAGGCGCCCCCGGTGCTGATCGGTTCCCGGCACACCCTCGACGGCCTGGTCTTCTCGCTGCCCCGCTCGGCCCGCGAACTGGTCGAGGCGTTCTGGCCGGGCGCGCTGACCATCGTGGTGGAGCACTCGCCGAGCCTGGCCTGGGACCTGGGCGACTCCAGCGGCACGGTGGCGGTGCGGATGCCGCTGCACCCGGTGGCGCTGGAGGTGCTGCGGGAGACCGGCCCGATGGCGGTGGCCTCGGCCAACAAGGTCGGCCAGCCGGCCGCGCTCACCGCCGAGGAGGCCCGCGACCAGCTCGGCTACGGCGTCCGGGCCTACCTGGAGGCCGGCCCGGCGCCGGACCCGGTGCCCAGCACCATCGTCGACCTGACCGGCGAGGTGCCCCGGGTGCTGCGCCAGGGCGCGGTGAGCCTGGAGAAGCTGCGCGACGTGGTGCCGGACATCCTCGACGAGCGGGGGGTCTGAGTGCCCCCGTTCACCGTCCTGCACGTCTGCATGGGCAACATCTGCCGGTCCCCGATGGCCGAGCGGCTGCTGGTGCTCGCCGTCCGGGAGCGGCTGGGCCGGCTCGGCGTCGACCCGGCCCGCTCGGACGAGCTGGTGCACAGCCACAGCGCCGGCACCGGCGGCTGGCACGCCGGCGAGGAGATGAACCCGCCGGCCGCCCGGCAGGTGACCTCCCGCGGCGGCGCGGTGGACGGGTTCGCCGCCCGGCGGCTGCGCTCCGACCTCATCGACGCCGCCGACCTGGTCCTCACCGCCACCGCCGACCAGCACGAGTACGTGGTGGCGCTGCGCCCGGACGCCGCCGCGCGCACCTTCGTGCTGGGCGAGTTCGGCCGGCTCCTCGGCACGGTGGACCGGGGCGGGCTGCCGCCCGTGGAGGCCACCCCGGAGGCGGTGTACGCCCGGGGCGTGGCGCTGGTCGAGGCGGCGGACGCGGCCCGGCAGGGCAGCACCACGCTGCCCACCGACGACCTCGACGACCCCTGGGGCCGGGGCGACCAGTGCTTCAGCCGGGTGGCCGACGAGATCGAGGAGACCGTCCAGCCGCTGGCCGCCGCGCTCCTTCCCTGAGGTTCATCCTTTCTCGCGAACTTCCTGCGCGTTTCGTCGAAGATTGCGGCGAAACCGCCGATTCCGGTCATTCTGAACGGGTCCGTACGGCCGGCTCCTGCGGGGAGAGCTGATGAACCGGGCCCATCTCAACAAGCTGTTCACCGTCCTGCTCGCCGGCGTGCTCGCCGGGCTGGCCCTGGGCGCCGCCGCGCTTCCGGCGGCGCTCGTCTTCGGGCTCGGCTTCAAGAACCTGATGCCCTACGCCGCGCTGCCGGAGTCGCTGAAGGCGCCGCAGCCGGCCCAGCGCTCCAACCTGTACGCCAGCGACGGCCGCACCCTGATCACCTCCTTCTACGTGGAGGACCGGGTGGACGTGCCGGTCGGCGAGGTGGCGCCGGTGATGCGGCAGGCCATCGTGGCCGCCGAGGACGTCCGGTTCTACCAGCACCACGGCGTCGACGTGCGCGGCGTGGCGCGCGCCTTCACGGCCAACCGGCGGGACGGCACCCGGCAGGGCGCCTCCACGCTGACCATGCAGTACGTCCGCAACGCGCTGGCCGGTGACCCCCGGCTGACCGAGGAGCAGCGGGCCCGCGCCACCGAGATCACCGTCGGCCGGAAGATCCGCGAGATGCGGTACGCGCTGGCCCTGGAACGCCGGATCAGCAAGGACGAGATCCTCGGGCGCTACCTGAACATCGCCTACTTCGGCGCCGGCGCGTACGGCATCGCGGCGGCCAGCAAGCGCTACTTCTCCACCACGCCGGCCCAGCTCACCCTGGCCCAGGCGGCACTGCTCGCCGGGCTGGTCCGCTCACCGGACACCGACGACCCGATCAACGGCGACGCCGACGCGGCGCTGGGCCGCCGGGCGTACGTGCTGGACCGGATGGTGGAGACCGGCCAGGTGGCCGAGGCGGACGCGGCCCGGGCCAAGGGCGAGCAGCTCAACCTCAAGCCCAGCGCCACCCCCAACGACTGCACCGCGGTGCCCGCCGAGCACAACGACTGGGGCTTCTTCTGCGACTGGTTCACGCAGTGGTGGAACGCCCAGCCCGCGTTCGGCAAGACGGCGGACGAGCGGCAGCGCACGCTGCGCCGGGGTGGCTGGTCGATCGTGTCCTCGCTCGACCCGGACGTGCAGGCCAAGGCCACCGAGCAGGTGCTGCGGATCTATCCGGTCACCAACCAGCGGGCCGCGCCGACCGCGGTGGTGCAGCCGGGCACCGGGCGGGTGCTGGCCATGGCGGTGAACCGCAACTACAGCGTGGCCCCGAACCCGGACGCCCGGCAGAACCACCCGAACACGGTCAACCAGCTGGTCGCCGGCGGCGCGGGCATCGAGGGCTACCAGGCCGGCTCGACCTTCAAGCTCTTCGCCCTGCTCGCCGCGCTGGAGTCCGGGCTGCCATTGAGCACCGAATTCGACGCGCCCGGCGTCTACGTCACGAAGTATCCGATCGACGGCGGCCCGGCGAGCTGCGGCGGCCACTGGTGCCCGGAGAACGCCAACCCGGTCTGGATGGACGGCGACCGCACCATGTGGGACGCGTTCGGCCGGTCGGTGAACACCTACTTCGCCTGGCTGACCGAGCGGGTCGGCGCGGACCGGGTGGTGGAGATGGCCGAGCGGCTGGGCATCGTGTTCCGCTCGCCCGAGGACGCCAAGCTGGCCCGGGACGGCGCGAAGAACTGGGGGCCGTTCACCCTCGGCGTCTCCTCCACCACCCCGCTCGACCTGGCCAACGCGTACGCCACGGTGGCCGCCGAGGGGACCTGGTGCCGGCCCACCCCGATCGCCTCGATCACCGACCCCACCGGGCAGAAGATCGCGGCCGGCAACCCGGACTGCCGCCAGGTGCTCGACACCGAGGTGGCCCGGGCGGCGGCGGACGCCTCCCGCTGCCCGGTCGGTGACCAGTCGATGTACCGGCGGTGCAACGGCGGCACCGCCGAGCAGCTGGCGCCCGGCCTGCGCCGCCCGCTGGCCGGCAAGACCGGCAGCTCGGAGCGGAACGCCACGGAGACCGTGGTCGCCTTCACCCCGCAGCTCTCCGTGGCCACCATCGCCGCGAACCCGGACGACCCCCGGGACGCCGTCGGCGGCGGGGTCCAGGTCCGCCAGATCGAGGCCGTGGGCCGCCTCCTCGCGTGGGCCCTGCGGGACCAGCCGGTCCTGGACTTCGTCCCGCCGGGCCAGACCGTCGCCTTCGAGCGGACCAGCCCCCGCACCGGCGACTGAGGGGGTCAGTGGTGGCCGCGGCGTTCGGCGCCGCGGGCGATGTTGCGGGCCATGCCGCCGAAGACGACGGCGTGGAACGGGGCGACCGAGGCCCAGTAGAGGTGGCCGGGGAGGCCGTGCGGGAGGAACACGGCGCGCTGGACGTAGCGGCTGTGGCCGTCGCCGGCCGGCTCGACGCGCATCTCCAGCCAGGCCCGGCCGGGCAGCCGCATCTCGGCGCGCAGCCGCAGCAGCTCGCCCGGCACGATCTCCTCGACCCGCCAGAAGTCCAGCGCCTCGCCGACCTGGAGGTGGTGCGGGTCGCGCCGGCCCCGGCGCAGCCCCACCCCGCCGACCAGCCGGTCCAACCAGCCCCGGACCGACCAGGCCAGTGGGAACGAGTACCAGCCGTGCTCGCCGCCGACCCCCTCGACGACCCGCCACAGCGCGGCCGTCGGGGCGTCCACCGCCCGTTCCCGCACGTCGGTGTACGCCGTCCCACCCGACCACCGCGGATCGGTGGGCAGCGGCTCGGCCGGGGCGTCCGGCCCGCTCGCGGTCGACCACCGGGTCTCGACCTGGCCGTCGCGGACCTTCGCCAGCGCCAGGGCCACCGCCTCGTCGAAGCCGGTCAGCCCGCCCGGCGGGTCCGGCACGTACCGGGCGATGTCGTGCTCGTGGGCGACCGCCTCGTGGACCAGGCTCTCCACCAGCGGCCGGGCGATCGAGTTCGGCACCGGCGTCACCCAGCCGACCCAGTGCGAGGAGAGCGACGGGGTCAGCGGCCGCACCGGCAGGATGATCCGCCGGCGCAGGCCGGCCACCCGCGCGTACCGCTGCATCATGTCCTGGAAGGTCAGCACCTCCGGGCCGCCGATGTCGAAGCCCCGGTTCACCTCGGGCGGCAGGTCCGCGCAGCCGACCAGGTAGCGCAGCACGTCACGGACGGCGATCGGCTGGATCCGGTTGCGCACCCAGCGCGGCGTGACCATGCCCGGCAGCCGCTCGGTCAGATAGCGCAGCATCTCGAACGAGGCCGAGCCGGACCCGATGATCACGGCGGCCCGCAGCACCGCGGCCGGCACCCCGCTGGCCAGCAGGATCCGGCCGACCTCCGCGCGGGACCGCAGGTGCGGCGACGGAACCTTCCGGTCCGCCGCCGGCTCCGGCCCGCCCAGGTAGACGATCCGGCGTACGCCGGCGGCGCGGGCCGCCTCGGCGAAGTTCACCGCGGCCTCCCGGTCGGCCGCCTCGAAGCCGCGCTGGCCGAGCGAGTGGACCAGGTAGTACGCCACGTCCACGCCCTCGAACGCGGCCGGCAGCGTCTCCGGTTTCCGCAGGTCGCCCTCGGCGATCTCGGTCCGGGACGCCCACGGCACGTCGCGCAGCCGCCCCGCCTTGCGGGCCAGGCAGCGGACGGTGTGCCCGTCGGCCAGCAGCCGGGGCGCGAGGCGGCCACCGATGTAACCCGTGGCGCCGGTGACGAGGCATCTCACGGCTTCCAGTCTGGGGCTCCGTAGACTCCTTCGCTGTGGAGAACGCGAGGAACACCTTCTGGGGGCCGGACTTCCAGCAGCTCAGCACCACCGATCCGGAGATCGCCGAGGTGGTGCTCGGGGAGCTGGCGCGGCTGCGCGGCGGGCTGCAACTGATCGCCAGCGAGAACCTCACCTCGCCCGCGGTGCTGGCCGCCCTCGGCTCCACGCTGACCAACAAGTACGCCGAGGGCTACCCGGGCCGGCGCTACTACGGCGGCTGCGCCGAGGTGGACCGCGCCGAGGAACTCGGCATCGCCCGGGCGAAGGAGCTGTTCGGAGCCGAGCACGCCAACCTCCAGCCGCACTCCGGCGCGAGCGCCAACCTGGCCGCGTACGCGGCCCTCGTGCAGCCGGGCGACACCGTGCTGGCCATGGACCTGCCGCACGGCGGGCACCTCACCCACGGCAGCCGGGTGAACTTCTCCGGCAAGTGGTTTCACCCGGTCGGCTACACGGTGCGGCCCGACACCGAGCTGATCGACTACGACGAGGTCCGCGAGCTGGCCCTCGCGCACCGGCCGAAGCTCATCATCTGCGGCGCGACGGCGTACCCCCGGTTGATCGACTTCGCCCGGTTCCGGGAGATCGCCGACGAGGTCGACGCCTACCTCATGGTGGACGCGGCGCACTTCATCGGGCTGGTGGCCGGCCGCGCCATCCCGTCCCCGGTGCCCTACGCCGACGTCGTCACCTGCACCACGCACAAGGTGCTGCGCGGCCCGCGCGGCGGCATGATCCTCTGCCGGGAGCCGCTGGCCGCCCGGATCGACAAGGCGGTCTTCCCGTTCACCCAGGGCGGCCCGCTCATGCACGCCGTCGCCGCCAAGGCGGTCGCCCTGCGCGAGGCCGCCCAGCCCGAGTTCCGGGCGTACGCCTCCCAGGTGGTCAGCAACGCGCAGGCGCTCACCGACGGGCTGGCCGCCGAGGGCATGCGGCCGGTCTCCGGCGGCACCGACACCCACCTGGCCCTGATCGACCTGCGCGAGACCGGGGTGACCGGGGCCGCGGCCGAGGCGCGCTGCGACGCCGCCGGCATCACCCTGAACAAGAACGCCATCCCGTACGACCCGCAGAAGCCGATGGTCGCCTCCGGCATCCGGGTGGGCACGCCGAGCGTCACCACCCAGGGCATGCGCGAGGGGGAGATGCGCCGGATCGCCACGCTGATCGCCCGGGCGGTGCGCACCGACCCGGAGTCGCCCGGTGGCGCGGACGAGCTGGGCCGGATCGCCGGCGACGTGACCGAGCTGGTCGGCGCCTTCCCGGCGTACCCCCGTGGCTGAGCCGGGGACGCGCGCGGCGGAGGCGGCCGCGGACCGGGGCTGGCGACTGCGCCACCTGCCCGTGCTGATCATCGCCTCGGTGCTGCTGGCCGCGGTCGCGGCCGTGGCCGGCGGGCTGGCGCGGGGCGCGGACGGCGCGCTCGGCGCGGCGGCCGGGGTGGCGGTCACCGCGGCCAGCTACACGCTCACCACCGTCGTGCTGGCCTGGGCCGACGCCCGGGACCCGCAGCTCGTTCTCCCGTTCGGGCTGGGCGTCTACATCGCCAAGATGACCCTGCTCGGCGGGGTGATGGTGCTGGTCGCGTCGACCGGCTGGCCGGGGCTGGTCCCGTTCGTCCTGGGCATCGCCGCCGGCGTGGTGGTCTGGACCGGGGTGCACATCTGGTGGCTGACCACGGTGCACGCCCGCCGCGTCCACAACTGAGCCATCCCATCCTTCGGACGACGCGCCGATGTGTCCGCGATCGGTCATTCTCTCAGTGGCGGAGGGGGAGTAGCGTGCCTCCAGACGACTTCGCCCACCCGTGTCCCACACAACCAGGTTGTGCGGGGGGTGAGGCACAGCCTCTTCGGCTCGACTGATATCGTTCGCCCCGTCATGGCCGGTGACCAGAAACCCCCCAGCGCTGGCGGCCCGGGCGACACTCCGTCCGGTGCCGGTCAGGGTTGGACCGCGCTCTCGTACCTCATCGGGGGCATGCTCGTCTGGGGCTTCATCGGCTGGCTGGTCGACCAGTGGCTCGACACCGGCGGCATCGCCACCGGGATCGGCGTCGTGCTCGGCATGGCCGGGGGGATCATCCTGGTCGTCCGCCGACTCGGCACGCCTACTTAGGAAGGGACGCGGTGTTCGGACAGGCGAACGTCCTGGCAGCGGGCCAGGCGGAATTCCCACCCAGTGTGGAGGACTTCTACCTGCCCAGCATCCTGCCCTGGGGTGCGCACGACAACTACTGGTTCACCAAGATCACGGCCATGGTCTGGCTCGCCGTCGGCGTCCTGATCATCTTCTTCCTGGCCAGCTACCGGAACCCGAAGCTGGTACCGACCAAGAAGCAGTGGTTCGCCGAGTCGATCTACGGCTTCGTGCGGAACAACATCGCGGTCGACATGATCGGGCACGCGGGGGTGCGGTTCGCGCCGTACTTCACCACGCTCTTCTGCTTCATCCTGCTGACGAACGCGTTCGCGATCATCCCGTTCTTCCAGATCTCGCCGAACTCGCACATCGCCTTCCCGGCGTTCCTCGCCGTGATCAGCTACGTGCTGTTCAACTGGATCGGCATCCGGCACCACGGCTTCGTCAAGTACTTCAAGAACTCCCTGGTCCCGCCGGCGCCCTGGTACATCCTGCCGCTGCTGATCCCGATCGAGTTCTTCTCGACCTTCCTGGTCCGGCCGTTCTCGCTCGCCGTCCGTCTCTTCGCGAACATGTTCGCCGGTCACATGCTCCTGCTGGTCTTCACGCTCGGCGGGTTCGCCATGATCAGCGCCAACGCCTGGCTGGCGCCGGTCTCGGTGCTGTCCTGGGTGATGACGATCGCGCTGACCTTCCTCGAGTTCCTGGTGATCTGTCTGCAGGCCTACGTCTTCACGGTCCTGACCGCCAGCTACGTGCAGGGCGCGCTCGCCGAAGAGCACTGATCACACTCTTTCGCACCAACCGTTGTCGTCCCGCGTGACCGTCACGCGTGATAACCAGGAGGAACCGCAATGAGCATCCTTGCCGAGGTAACGGGCAGCACCGCTGCCATCGGTTACGGCCTGGCCGCCATCGGCCCGGGCATCGGCGTGGGCCTGGTCTTCTCGGCCTACATCCAGTCGACGGCCCGCCAGCCGGAGTCGTCCCGGATGACCCTCCCCTACGTCTGGATCGGCTTCGCCGTCATCGAGGCCCTGGCGCTGCTCGGTATCGCCTTCGGCTTCATCTGGGCCGGCACCGCCTGATCCAGCCCTTCTGACCGGGAGGTTTTCCCATGTACTTCCTCGCCGCGGAGGGTGGTGAAGCGGCCCACAACCCGATCATTCCTGCCTGGCAGGAGATCGTGGTCGGTGGCATCGCCTTCATCGTGCTCTGCTTCGTGCTGATGAAGTTCGTCTTCCCGCGCATGGAGCAGACGTTCCAGGCCCGGGTCGACGCGATCGAGGGCGGCATCAAGCGTGCCGAGGCCGCCCAGGCCGAGGCGAACCAGCTGCTCGAGCAGTACCGGGCCCAGCTCGCGGAGGCGCGTACCGACGCCGCCAAGATCCGCGACGACGCCCGGGCCGACGCAGAGGGCATCCGCCAGGACATCCTCGCCAAGGCGCGCGAGGAATCCGACCGGATCATCGCGGCCGGCAAGGAGCAGCTCGCCGCGGAGCGGGCCACCATCGTGCGCGAGCTGCGCACCGAGGTGGGCACCATCGCGGTGGACCTGGCCAGCAAGATCGTCGGTGAGTCGCTCGCCGACGAGGCGCGTCGCAAGGGCACCGTGGACCGGTTCCTGAGCGGTCTCGAGAGCACGGGGGCCCGCTGATGCAGGCCGCCAGCCGGGAGTCGTACAAGGTCGCGGCCGAGCGCCTCGACGCGTACGCCCGCGGCGCGGAGCCGTCGGCGGTGGAGGCCACCGCCGACGACATCCTCTCCGTCGCCGCCCTGCTGCGGCGTGAGCCGCGGCTGCGCCGGGCACTCTCCGACCCGGCCCGCCCCGGTGCGGACCGGGCCGGCCTGCTCGGCGACATGCTGCGCGGCCGGATCGGCGCGGAGGCGCTCGACCTGGTCACCTCGCTGATCTCCGGCCGCTGGTCGGCTCCGTCGGAACTGCTCGACGGCGCCGAGCGGCTGGGCGTCGAGGCGCTCCTGGCGAGCGCCGACAAGGCCGGCGAGCTGGGCGAGGTCGAGGACGAGCTGTTCCGCTTCGGGCAGGTCGTCTCCGGCTCCCCGGAGCTGTCCAACGCGCTCTCGGACCCGATGGCCTCGGCCGAGCAGCGGGCCAGCCTGGCCAACCAGTTGCTCGCCGGCAAGGCCCGGCCGATCACCGGCTACCTCGTCGGGGCCGCGCTCGCCGGCTTCGGTGGACGCTCCTTCACCGGGGCGCTCACCCGGCTGGTCGAGCTGGCCGCCGACCGGCGGGACCGTGAGGTCGCGTACGTGACCGTGGCGGCCCCGCTGAGTGACGAGGAGGAGCGACGCCTGGGTGCCCGCCTCTCCCAGATGTACGGTCGGGAGGTCTCCGTCAAGCAGACGGTCGACCCCGACGTGCTCGGCGGGGTGAGTGTGCGGGTCGGCTCCGACCTGTACGACGGCACCGTCCTGCGCCGCCTCAACGAGACCCGCAACGCGCTCGCGAAGCGCTGACCAGCGTCTTAGCAGCCCTGATTCGACGCCATCGGACCGGTCGGTACTAGGTATCCCGGGCCCCTGATACTTAAGGAAGCAGAGGATGGCCGAGCTGACCATCTCGACGGAGGAGATCCGCGGCGCCCTGGAGCGCTACGTCTCCTCCTACTCGACCGACGTCTCCCGCGAGGAGGTCGGCACCGTCGCCGACACCGGTGACGGCATCGCCCACGTCGAGGGCCTGCCCTCGACCATGACCAACGAGCTCCTGGAGTTCGAGGACGGCACGCTCGGCGTGGCGCTGAACCTCGACGTCCGGGAGATCGGTGTCGTCGTTCTCGGTGACTCCGCCAAGCTGGAGGAGGGGCAGCGCGTCAAGCGCACCGGCCGGGTGCTCTCGGTTCCGGTCGGTGACGCCTTCCTCGGCCGCGTGGTCAACGCGCTCGGCCAGCCGATCGACGGGCTCGGTGACATCCCGAACGAGGGCTTCCGCGAGCTGGAGCTCCAGGCCCCCAACGTGATGGCCCGGCAGTCGGTGTTCGAGCCGCTGCAGACCGGTATCAAGGCCGTCGACGCCATGACCCCGATCGGTCGGGGCCAGCGTCAGCTGATCATCGGCGACCGGAAGACCGGCAAGACCACGGTCGCCCTGGACGCGGTGCTCAACCAGCGCGACAACTGGCGCTCCGGCGACCCGAAGAAGCAGGTCCGCTGCATCTACGTCGCCATCGGCCAGAAGGCCTCCACGATCGCCTCGATCAAGGGCATCCTGGAGGAGGCGGGTGCGATGGAGTACACCACCATCGTCGCCTCCCCGGCCTCCGACCCGGCCGGCTTCAAGTACCTCGCCCCCTACACCGGCTCGTCCATCGGGCAGCACTGGATGTACGGCGGCAAGCACGTCCTGATCATCTTCGACGACCTGAGCAAGCAGGCCGAGGCGTACCGCGCCGTGTCCCTGCTGCTGCGCCGCCCGCCGGGCCGCGAGGCGTACCCGGGTGACGTCTTCTACCTGCACTCCCGCCTGCTGGAGCGCTGCGCCAAGCTCTCCGACGAGCTGGGTGGCGGTTCGATGACCGGTCTGCCGATCATCGAGACGAAGGCCAACGACATCTCGGCCTTCATCCCGACCAACGTCATCTCCATCACCGACGGTCAGATCTTCCTCGAGACCGACCTGTTCAACCAGGGCGTCCGGCCGGCCATCAACGTCGGCACCTCGGTCTCCCGGGTCGGTGGCGCGGCGCAGGTCAAGCCGATGCGCAAGGTCGCCGGTTCGCTGCGGCTCAACCTGGCCCAGTACCGCGAGCTGGAGGCGTTCGCCGCCTTCGCCTCCGACCTGGACCGGGCCTCCCGCGCCCAGCTGGAGCGCGGTGCCCGCCTGGTCGAGCTGCTCAAGCAGCCGAACTACTCGCCGTACCCGGTGCAGGAGCAGGTCGTCTCCGTCTGGGCCGGTGTCGAGGGCAAGCTGGACGACATCCCGGTGGGCGAGGTCCGCCGCTTCGAGTCCGAGTTCCTCCAGTACCTGCGGCACAAGCACGAGGGCGTCCTCGCCGGCATCGCCGACAACAAGTGGGACGACGACATCATCGCCTCGCTCGACTCGGCCATCACCGAGTTCAAGAAGGTCTTCCTGGGCAAGGAGGACGAGCCTCGGATCAACGAGCCGGCGGCGAAGCCGATGGAGGGCGAGGAGAACCGCGAGACGGTGACCCGCTTCCGCGACGGCTCGACCGACCGCCCGGCAGAGAGCTGATCCATGGCGGCCCAGGTTCGCGTTCTTCGCCAGCGGATCCGCTCGGCGAAGGGGATGAAGAAGATCACCAAGGCGATGGAGCTCGTGGCGACGAGCCGGATCGCCAAGGCCCAGGCCCGGGTGGAGGCGTCGCTGCCGTACGCCAACGCCATCACCGGCGTGCTCACGGCGCTGGCGTCCAACGCGCGGATCGACCACCCGCTGCTCACCCCGCGTGAGCGGGTGCGGCGGGCGGGCGTCCTGCTGGTCACCAGTGACCGGGGCCTGGCCGGCGGCTACAGCTCCAACGCGATCAGGACCGCGGAGTCGCTGATCGCCCGGCTCAAGGCCGACGGCAAGGAGCCGGTGCTCTACGTCATCGGTCGCAAGGGCGTGGGGTTCTACCGGTTCCGTAACCGGGAGATCGCGGCGAGCTGGACGGGCTTCTCGGAGCAGCCCTCCTTCACGGACGCCCGCGAGGTGGGCGAGACGCTGATCAAGGCGTTCTCGGCCGGCGCGGACGACGTGGACGGGCAGGCCGGGGCGGACGGGATCGTCGGCATCGACGAGCTGCACATCGTCTACACCGAGTTCCACTCCCTGATGACCCAGACGCCGGTTGCGAAGATCATCGGCCCGATGCAGGTCGAGGACCGGCCGCGGTCCGAGGGGCTGCTGCCGGCGTACGAGTTCGAGCCGGAGGCGGAGGCGCTGCTCGACGCGCTGCTGCCGAAGTACATCAACACGCGGATCTACGCGGCGTTGATCGAGTCGGCGGCGAGCGAGTCGGCGTCCCGGCGGCGGGCGATGAAGAGCGCCACCGACAACGCCGAAGAGATGATCGAGAAGTACACGCGTGAGATGAACTCGGCCCGCCAGGCCGGGATCACCCAGGAGATCAGCGAGATCGTCGGCGGCGCGAACGCGCTGGCCGCGTCGGGAAGTGAAGTGTGATGACTGCCCCAGTAGAGACCAAGACGGCCACGGGTCGCGTGGTCCGGGTCATCGGCCCGGTCGTCGACGCCGAGTTCCCGCGCGACGCCATGCCGGCCCTGTTCAACGCCCTGAACGTGGACGTGACGCTCTCCGGCGGCGAGAAGACGCTGACCCTGGAGGTCGCTCAGCACCTGGGCGACAACCTGGTCCGCGCCATCTCGATGCAGCCGACCGACGGCCTGGTCCGCGGTGCCGAGGTGCACGACTCCGGCTTGCCGATCACCGTTCCGGTGGGCGACGCCGTCAAGGGTCACGTGTTCAACGCGATCGGCGAGTGCCTGAACCTCACCGAGGGTGAGACCATCCAGGCCGACGACCGGTGGGGCATCCACCGCAAGGCCCCGGACTTCGCGGACCTGGAGCCGAAGACCGAGATGCTGGAGACCGGCATCAAGGTCATCGACCTGCTCGCCCCGTACGTCAAGGGCGGCAAGATCGGCCTGTTCGGCGGCGCGGGCGTCGGCAAGACGGTGCTCATCCAGGAGATGATCACCCGTGTCGCCCGGAACTTCGGTGGTACCTCGGTCTTCGCCGGCGTGGGTGAGCGCACCCGCGAGGGCAACGACCTCATCGCCGAAATGACCGAGTCCGGCGTCATCGACAAGACCGCGCTGGTCTACGGCCAGATGGACGAGCCGCCGGGCACCCGGCTGCGGGTCGCCCTCTCCGCGCTGACCATGGCGGAGTACTTCCGCGACGTGAAGAAGCAGGAGGTGCTGCTCTTCATCGACAACATCTTCCGCTTCACCCAGGCCGGTTCCGAGGTCTCCACGCTGCTCGGCCGCATGCCGAGCGCCGTGGGTTACCAGCCGACGCTGGCCGACGAGATGGGCGAGCTCCAGGAGCGGATCACCTCCGTCCGGGGCCAGGCCATCACCTCGATGCAGGCGATCTACGTGCCCGCCGACGACTACACCGACCCGGCGCCGGCCACCACGTTCGCCCACCTCGACGCGACCACCAACCTGGAGCGGTCGATCTCCGACAAGGGCATCTACCCGGCCGTGGACCCGCTGGCGTCCTCGTCCCGGATCCTCGCCCCGGAGTTCGTCGGCCAGGAGCACTTCCAGGTCGCCACCGAGGTGAAGCGGATCCTGCAGCGCTACAAGGACCTGCAGGACATCATCGCCATCCTCGGCATCGAGGAGCTCTCCGAGGAAGACAAGATCACCGTGCAGCGCGCCCGGCGGATCGAGCGCTTCCTGTCGCAGAACACCTACGCGGCCGAGCAGTTCACCGGCGTGCCGGGCTCGACGGTCCCGATCAAGGAGACCATCGAGGCGTTCAAGAAGATCAGCGAGGGCGAGTACGACCACTTCCCCGAGCAGGCGTTCTTCATGTGCGGCGGTCTCGAGGACCTCGAGAAGAAGGCCAAGGAGCTGATGGAGGGCTGAGAGCCCGCTCACACTCCACAGAGGCCGCCCCGACGGATGTCGGGGCGGCCTCTGCCTGTTCAGGCCCCCTCGCTACCAGATGCCCGGTTCTCCGGCAAGCGGTTCGGCAGACCGCGCGGTACCGTTCGTGACACGACGTTCACGTCATGACCGTTGATCTCTTGCAACGAAACGGACCCGTGCGCCCGTCTACCAGTCGTGGGCGTGACGATGGGAGATGCTCGTGGGTGGTAAGGCCGGCACGGACCGCGGCAAGCGGTCCATGTGGCGCGGCGTGCCGCGGTGGGCCCGGGTCTGCACCATCCTCGGCGTCGTCATGATGGTGCTCAGCGGCTCCGTGCTGGTGGGCTACCACGCGCTGGTCGCCCGCTACGAGGGCGCGGTCGGCAAGGGCGACCTCTTCGGCGACCAGGCGGCCGGGGCCAACGAGAAGAAGAGCGACATCAAGGGCCCGCTGAACATCCTGCTGGTGGGCATCGACCCCCGCAACCCGACGGCCCGCCCCCTCGCCGACTCGATCATGATCCTGCACGTGCCGGCCGGCATGGACCGGGGTTACCTCTTCTCGCTGCCCCGCGACCTGCGGGTCGAGATCCCCGCCTTCCCGAAGGCCGACTACTCCGGCGCCACCGACCGGCTCAACGCCGCCATGTCGCACGGCAGCGCGGTCCCCGGGCAGAACCCGAGCGCGGCGCAGGGCTTCGAGTTGCTCGCCAAGACCGTGCAGCAGGTCACCGGGATCAAGCGCTTCGACGCCGGCGCGATCATCAACTTCACCGGCTTCAAGAAGATCGTCGACGCCATGGGCGGCGTCGACATGTACATCGAGCGGGACGTCAAGTCCGAGCACCTCCAGCCTGACGGCACCCCGCGCCAGCTCAAGCCGGGCGGCGGGAGCTACCTCGGCCCGCAGGCCGTCTACAAGAAGGGCAACGCCCACCTCAAGGGCTGGCAGGCGCTGGACTACGTCCGGCAGCGCTACCCGCGCAACGGCGTGCCGGACGCCGACTACGGCCGGCAGCGGCACCAGCAGCAGTTCGTCAAGGCCATGGTGAGCCAGGCGTTCAGCGCGGACGTGGTCGCCAACCCCGTGAAGCTGGACCGGGTGCTCCGCGCGGCCGGCCAGTCGCTGGTCTTCAACGGCCGGGGCAACAGCGTGGTCGACTTCGCGCTCGCCCTCAAGGGCATCCGGGCCGACTCGATCGAGACGATCAAGCTGCCCGGCGGCCCGGTCGAGACCGGCCGGGGATACCAGGGGGAACAACTGCTGCCCCCCGCCGAGGACTTCTTCGCGGCGCTGCGCAACGAGCAGGTCGACGCGTTCCTGCTGGAGCACCCCGACTTCAAGCAGAAGAGCAAGTAGCGTGAGCGCCAACGGGCCCCGGCGGGTGCCGGGGCCCGTTGGCATGACCGTGGCACAGCTCTCGCCACCCGCGTTGGGTGGGCCCGGGGGGCGCGACTAGACTTTCGGCAATCCGCCGCCGCAGCAAGGAGACAGCGTGGCACAGCAGCTTCACGTCGAGCTCGTAGCCGTCGAGGAGAAGGTCTGGTCCGGTGAGGCCGAGATGGTCGTCGCCCGGACGACCGAGGGTGAGCTGGGTGTCCTGCCGGGGCACGCGCCCCTGCTCGGTCAGCTCGCGGAGCCCAGCCAGGTACGCATCAAGCAGGCCGGCGGCGAGCAGCTCGCGTACGACGTGGCGGGCGGCTTCCTGTCGGTGTCCGGTGAGGGCGTGACCGTCCTCGCCGAGAGCGCCACCCCGGCCACTCCGGCGCGCTGAGCCGACCCGCCGATGGAGATCGTGGAAGGGATCGGAATCGGCGTCGCGGTCGTCCTCGCGGCGCTTCTGATCCTCTTCATCCGGCGGGCCCTCTACACCCGCAGCGGAGGCATCATCCGGCTCAGCGTCCGGGTCTCCACGATCCTCGACGGCCGAGGCTGGTCTCCCGGCTTCGGCCGTTTCGTCGGCGACGAACTCCGCTGGTACCGCATGTTCAGCTTCGCCCTGCGTCCCAAGCGGGTGCTCTCCCGCAAGACGCTGGCCGTGGAGCGGCGCCGGCTGCCCGAGGGCCAGGAACGGCTCTCCATGCCGGCCGACTGGGTGATCCTGCGCTGCACCAGCAACCACGCCCCGGTCGAGATCGCCATGGCGCGGTCCACGGTCACCGGCTTCCTCTCCTGGCTCGAGGCCGCCCCACCCGGGGCGGCCTCGCCGCGTCTGGCCTCCCAGGACTGGCCCGCCGCCTGACCCGAGCCCGCGCGTGGGGTCGATGTCCGTTTTCCGCCCGGTGGCCGGCCTCGGTGGAACGCAACGTGTGTCTCCGGCGCCCGGTTACCTCCATGGCGTTCCACTCACCGGGGTCGTCTGCGCCGGATGTCCGTTTCCGGGGTGGTCGGCCGCACCATGACGGCGGAATGGCCGCCGGGCCGGGGTCGTTGTATCCCCGTGAACGACCGAGGAAGGCGCCCCGCCAGGCGGGGTGGCCGGGCCCGGAATGATGGTGGCCCGCCGGTCGTTGTACCTGGTCCCGGCGCGACGAAGAGGCTCTGCCCCGCACGCCGGATCCCCCAAGACTTTCCCCTTTTTGAGCGCCCTGACGGTGCTTGCGCACCGCCGACCCCCATCGGCGTGGTGCGCCAACCCCCGAATGGAGCTTCCCCCCATGAACACGATGCTGCGTAAGAGCGTGCTCGGTATTGCTGGTCTGGCCTTCACCGGTGGCATCTTCGCCGGTCCCGTCGCCGCCCACGCCGATGCCGGCCCCGTGCAGGGCACGAAGCCGGTCGCGGTGAGTGTGCAGGGCGCGCAGTCGAAGATCGACCTGAACGACGAGCAGACCGCGAACGCGAAGGCGATCATCGCCGCGACGAAGAAGGCCGGTCTGCCGGAGCGGGCGGCGGTCATCTCGATCGCGACGTCGCTGCAGGAGTCGAAGTTGGAGAACCTGGGCCACCTCGGCGACCGCAACGATCACGACTCGCTGGGTCTGTTCCAGCAGCGGCCGTCCTCGGGTTGGGGCACGCCGGAGCAGATCACCGACCCCGAGTACTCGACCCTGGCGTTTCTGAAGGGTCTGAAGCAGGTTGACGGCTGGCAGGACATGCCGCTGACCGAGGCCGCCCAGACCGTGCAGGTCTCGGCCTACCCGGATGCGTACGCGCAGTGGGAGCAGCAGGCCGCCGACATCGTCGCCCACAACTGGAACAGCTGACACACACGAACGAACGCTGGCCGGCACCCCGAACCATGGGGTGCCGGCCAGCGGCGTCTCCGGTCAGTCGACAGCGGCGACCAGCTCGACCTCGTACCCCTGGGTGTCGGAGAGGTAGGCGGCGTAGGTCTCCGGGCCGCCGGCGTGCGGGTGCCGGTCCGGGAAGAGCAGTTCCCACCCGTGCCCGGGCGCGGCGGCGACCAGCCGGTCCACGGCGGCCGGCGGGCCGGCATGGAAGGCCAGGTGGTTGAGGCCCGGAGCGCACCTGTCGTGCGCGCGCCCGGTGAGCGCCGGCGACTCCTCCAGGACCAGGTACGTCGGGCCGAGCCGCCAGGAGCGGCCGGCCGGCCAGTCCTGGTACGGCGTCCAGCCCAGTTCGCCGAGGAGCCAGCCCCAACTACGCCTGGCAGCGGCGAGATCGGGTACCCACACCTCCACGTGGTGCAGCGCGCCGACGGTCAGCGCTTGCCGCCCGGCACCCATAGCACATCCCCATCCGGATTTGCCGTTCTTGACAGGATAAAGAGCAGATCGGAGAGCCGGTTGAGATACTTTGCCGGGAGCGTGTTGGTCCGGTCCGGGTCGTGCGCGACAAGCGCCCACGCCGCACGCTCGGCGCGCCGGGCGGTCGTCCGTGCCACGTGCAGCAGCGCCGCGCCAGCGGTGCCGCCGGGGAGGATGAAGGAGTCGAGCTTGCTCAGGCGCGCGTTGTACTCGTCGCACCAGCCCTCGAGGCGCTCCACGTACTCCTCGGTGACCCGCAGCGGCGGGTACTTCGGGTCCGGCTCCACGGGGGTCGCCAGGTCCGCGCCGACGTCGAACATGTCGTTCTGGATCGACCCCAGCACCGCCCGCAGCTCGTCGGGGAGCTGCCCCAGGGCGAGCGCGACGCCGATGGCGGCGTTGCACTCGTCCACGTCCGCGTACGCGGCGATCCGCGGATCGGTCTTCGGCACCTGCTCGTTGTTGCTCAGCCTGGTCATGCCGGCGTCGCCGGCCTTGGTGTAGATGCGCGTGAGGTGGACGGCCATGACGCACAGCCTACGGATACCGGACCTGACGATCCCGGCGCGGCCGGCCCGCGCCGGCTGGCCGGTCGGGGTGGGGCCGGGCGACGCCGGCGACCCGGCGGTCAACGACGTCGACGTCATCCGGGTGCTCGGTGAGGCCCGGCTGGCCGGCACCGTGCACGTGGTCGGGGCGAAGAACTCGGCGTTGAAGCTGATGGCGGCGGCACTGCTCGCCCCGGGGCGCAGCGTGATCACCAACGTCCCGCGGATCACCGACATCGCCATCATGGGGGAGGTGCTGCGCCGGCTCGGCTGCGTCGTACGCTTCGCCGCCGACGACCCGGTCGACCCCATGGTGGCCCGCGGCGGGGTGGAACGGTCCCGGTCGGTGGTGATCGACGTGCCGGAGCAGCCGGGCGCGGAGGCCGACTACGACCTGGTCCGCCGGCTGCGCGCGTCGATCTGCGTGCTCGGGCCGCTGCTGGCCCGCCGGGGGTACGTGCGGGTGGCCCACCCCGGTGGGGACGCCATCGGCTCCCGGGGTCTGGACATGCACATCGCCGGGCTCGCCCGGATGGGCGCGGAGATCTCCGGCGAGCACGGCTTCGTCATCGCCGAGGCACCGGACGGACTGCACGGCGCGGACATCCTGCTGGACTTCCCGAGCGTCGGCGCCACCGAGAACCTGGTGATGGCGGCGGTGCTGGCCCGGGGCACCACGACGATCGACAACGCGGCCCGGGAGCCGGAGATCGTCGACATCTGCACCATGCTGAACCGGATGGGGGCCCGGATCGAGGGGGCCGGCACGTCGACCCTGCACATCACCGGGGTGCCCGCGCTGCGCCCGGTCCGGCACGCCACGGTGGGGGACCGGATCGTCGCCGGGACGTGGGCGTTCGCCGCCGCCATGACCCGCGGCGACGTGACCGTGACCGGAGTGGACCCGGCCTACCTGGAGGTCGCGCTGGACAAGCTGGTCTCGGCCGGCGGCCTGGTGGAGACCCGGGGCGGCGCCTTCCGGGTACGCATGGACGACCGGCCGAAGGCCGTCGACGTGGTCACCCTGCCCTTTCCGGGCTTCGCCACCGACCTGCTGCCGATGGCGATCGGGCTGGCCGCGGTCAGCGACGGGGCCTCGCTGATCACCGAGAACATCTTCGACGGCCGGTTCATGTTCGCCAACGAGATGATGCGGCTCGGCGCGGACATCAGGACCGACGGCCACCACGCCCTGGTCTGCGGCCACGAGCGCCTCTCCGGCGCCCCGGTACGCGCCACCGACATCCGGGCCGGCGCCGGCCTGATCATCGCCGGGCTCTGCGCCGACGGGGTCACCGAGGTCTCCCACGTGCACCACGTCGACCGCGGCTATCCGGACTTCGTGGCCGACCTGCGGGCCCTCGGCGTCGAGGTGGAACGCGGCACCGCCCCGGAGGAGCCCGACCTCGCCATCTGAGAGGGCCGCCTTAGCAGTCGTTCAGCCTCGCGGATTAGGGTGCTCGCAGACACTCATTTCAGCGAGGGAGAAGCAGATGGCGGGTCGACTCGCGGTCGTCGGTGCCGGGTTGATGGGCTCGGGCATCGCCCAGGTGGCGGCGCAGGCGGGCTGGCAGGTGACGCTGCGCGACCTGGACGACGCGGCCACCAAGCGGGGCGTCGACGGCATCCGGAAGTCGCTTCAGAAGTTCGCCGAGAAGGGGAAGATCGAGGAGTCCGAGGTCGAGGCGACCCTGGCCCGGATCACCCCGACCACCGAGCTGGAGGCGGCGGCCGACGCGGACATCGTCGTCGAGGCGGTCTTCGAGAAGATCGAGATCAAGCACGAGGTGTTCCGGGCGCTGGACAAGATCTGCAAGTCCGACGCGGTGCTGGCCACCAACACCTCGGCCATCCCGGTCACCCAGATCGCCACCGCCACCGAGCGCCCGGAGTCGGTCGTCGGCACCCACTTCTTCTCGCCGGTGCCCATGATGAAGCTGTGCGAGCTGGTCCGCGGCTACAAGACCAGCGACGCGGCCCTGGCGACGGCCAAGGCGTTCGCCGAGGAGATCGGCAAGACCGTCGTGGTGGTCAACCGGGACATCGCCGGCTTCGTCACGACCCGGCTGATCTGCGCCCTCGCCATGGAGGCCGTCAAGCTGGTCGAGGCCGGCGTGATCTCCGCCGAGGACCTGGACACCGCCTGCAAGCTGGGCTTCGGCCACGCCATGGGCCCGCTGGCCACGGTCGACCTGACCGGCGTGGACGTGCTGCTCAACGCCACCCGGAACATCTACACCGACACCGCCGACGAGAAGTTCTTCCCGCCGGAGTTGCTCCAGCGCATGGCCACCGCGGGCGACCTGGGCCGCAAGACCGGCCAGGGCTTCTACAGCTACTGATCCGTGCGCGTGACGCCCCCGGCCGCCCCGGTCGGGGGCGTCACGCCTTCCGGGGCGGGGTGAGGGCCGCGCCGAGCAGGGCGAACGCGTCCGGGATGACGGTGCCCCAGTAGGCGAAGTTGTGCCGGCCGTCGGCCCAGGCGGCGCGTACCGGGGGTTCGGGCAGCGCCCGGGCCAGCGCGCGGACGTCCTTGAGGAAGTTGTCCTGCCGGCCGCACCAGAGGCCGACGGGGGTGCCGCGCAGCCGGTCCACGCCGGTGAAGACCGCGTCGCCCGGGCGGACCGCGGGGGAGAAGGCGGCCACCGCGCGCAGCCATTCCGGGTACGCCTCGGCGAGAGCAACGCCCCGAACCCGCCCATCGACCAGCCCCACACGGCGAGCCGGCCGCTGTCGAAGCCGCGCCGGGCGCACCAGGTGGGCACCTCCTCCCGGACCATCCGCTGCGGGTCGTCGTCGCCGGAGCGGCGCCAGGAGAGCCGGCCGCCGGTCGCCCCGGCCAGCGCGAAGGGCGGGGCGCCGCGGCGTACCGCGTCGGTGAGGAACCGGGCCAGCCCGAACCGGCCGTAGTCGCGGGGCGTGGCCGAGGCGCCGTGCAGCACCAGGCAGACGGGCAGGCCGCGGCCGTCGCCGTACCCCTCGGGCACGGCCGTCCAGAAGTCCACCTCGCTGCCGCGGGCCCCCGACCGGATGCGGATCAGGCGCTCGTCCCCGGCCGGCGCGTCGGGCACGGCGGGCGCCGGCCCGGGCCGGGGCTCGGCCAGTTGCCGTGCGGCGAGCCCGCCGACCACCGCGGCGCCGGCCACGCCGGCTGCGGCGCCCAGCAGCGTGCGCCGGGTCAGGATGTGCGCCATGCCGGCGAGTGTGCCACCTGCGGGTGACCACCGGGTGGCCGTCGTTCACCGGACCGTCGTGGCCGGCCCCGACCTGGTCGGCTCGCCGGAGTCGCCACCGCCCGCGCGGGGCAGCGGGGCGGTTCCGGGTGCGGTCCGGCGCAGGCCGGGGGTGAGCGCGACGGTGGCGGCCAGCGCCGCGGCGGCCACCAACGCGACGGCACGGGACGGCGCGACGAGGTCTGCGGCCGCGCCCGCGAGCGCGGCGCACACCGCCTGCGCGGCCAGCATGCCGTTGCCGTGCAGGCCGAGCACCTGGCCACGCGCCTCGGGTGGCGAGTGGGCGATCAGCCGCTCCTGCAACGGCAGGGTGGCGGCGTAGCCGACCGACGCGATCAGCGCGACGGCCATGGCCACCGGCAGCGGAGGCGACAGCAGGATGGCCAGGTACGGAACGGCGAGCAGCAGCCGCAGCGGGTGGACCCACCGCTCGCGGCGGGCCGGCGTCAGAAACCGCCCCACCACCACGTCCCCGATCAGCATGCCGAGGGCGGCGGCGGCGAGCAGGAAGCCGGCGCGCTCGCCCGCGTACGGGACGAACAGTGCCTCGCAACCGACGATCAGGCCGCCGGGCACCCAGAGGTTGAGGAGAAGCGACCGGCGACCGGGGTCGGCCCAGAGAGTCCGGGTGACGAGGTGGGTACGCGCGACCGTCACCCGCCCGGTGGCCCGGGCCGGACGCTCGGCGAGCCCGAACCAGCCCACCGCCGCGGACACCGCACGCAGGGCCAGGGCGAGCAGGAACACCTGGTACGGGCTGAGCCAGACGAGCAGGACGCCGGCCAGCCCGAACCCGGCGATCTGCATGACTCCGACGCTGGTGTTCATCGTGGCGCGGGCCAGCACGTAGGCGTCGACCGGCACGATGTCGGTGAGCAGTGCCCACCGGGCACCGCCGGCGATCGAGCCGACGTACGCGATGGCGAAGATGACCGCGAAGCGGGCCCACAGCGGCAGCCCGGGCACGGCCTGCAGCGCCGCTCCGGCGGTGGCCAGGAGGGCGGCGAGGGTCAGCGCCCGACGGGGCGGCACGCTGTCCGCGGCGGACAGCAACGTCAGGCTGCCGAGGACACCTGCCAGCGGTGCGCCGAACATGCTCAGGGCGGTGAGCAGCGCCGAGCCGGTCGCCGCGTAGGTCAGCGCGCCCAGGGCCAGCGCCGACGTCGTGTGGGCGGCGATCCCGGCGCAGTTCGCCAGGAACAGGTTGCGGAACTCCCGGACCGCGAACAGTTCTGCGTACGTTCTCACCCGGGCATGGTCCGCAGGCCCCCGGCCGATCCCCTAGAGTTACGTCTGGAGGCGAAACGTGGGCGTCTGGCAGGTGCCGTCCGATCTGGTCGCGCGGAGCCGGTTCACGGTCTCGCCGATGGCCGAGACGGTCGCGGCGCTGAAGGCGCTCCTTTTCCCGCATGTCCCGTGGGAGCACGCCTGGCGACGACCTCACGTCGACGCGTTCCGGGGGATGCTGGCCGCCCGGCCGGTGGCCAGCGCGCTGGTGACGGCGTCGTTCAACCTCCGGTGGATCGCGGACTTCCTCACCATCGCGCCCGCCTCGGCGGAACCCACGTTCGCGGCGGAGCTGGCGGCCGTCGAGGGGTTGCCCGACGAGCGGATCCGGTCCGACCTGCATGCCACCCGCCCGGGACCGCTCGCGGCCGAGCTGCTGGCGGCCGGCCTCACCGGGCAGGTGGTGGAACTCCTCCAGTGGGTCTGGACGCACACCGTCGCGCCGGAGTGGCCGGAGCGGGAACGCCGGCTGCGGGCGGACATCGTGGCCCGCACCGCCGCCCTGAGCGCCCGCGGCTGGGCCGGGGCGCTCGCCGACATCAACCGCAACGTGCGGTGGCTGGGCGACGGTCGCCTCCAGGTCAACGACTACCCGGAGCCGCCGCTGTCGCTGCACGAGGCCGAGCAACTGATCTTCCTGCCGGCCCACTGCCGCCGCGGCTGGGTGGTGTGGGACATGCCCACCCGGTTCGGGATGGTCTATCCGGCGCGCGGGATCCTGGTCGACCCCACCTCACCGGCGCCCGACGGCCTCGCCCGGTTGATCGGCGCGAACCGGGCCGACATCCTGGCCCGACTCGACGCGCCACTGAGCACCTCGCAGCTCGTGGTGGTGACCGGGCTGTCCCTCGGCACGGTGAGCGATCACCTGCGGGTGCTGCTCGACGCGGGCGCGGTCGGCAAGCGGCGGTCCGGGCGCGAGGTGCTCTACTGGCGTACGCCGCTCGGTGCCACGCTCGTCGCGGGCGGGTGAATCAGCCGTCGCGCTTGGTGGTCCAGCGGAAGGTCGTCAGGCAGAGCACCAGGCCGATCACGCACCACAGCCCGAGGACCAGGGCGACGCGGCCCAGCTCGAACGAGCCACCCGGTTCCTGCGCGCCGAAGCTGTCCGGCAGGAACACCGACCGCAGGCCCTGGCACATCCACTTGAGCGGGAAGAGCGCGGCGACCTGCTGCATCCAGCTCGGCAGGCTGGTGAAGACGAAGAACACGCCGGAGATGAACTGGAGGACCAGGGCCACCGGGGTGACCACCGCCGAGCCGCTGCGGGCGGTGCGGGCCAGCGAGGAGATGGCGATGCCGCACAGGGTGCAGGCGGTGACGCCGAGGACGGCGACCCAGCCGAAGGTGGCCCACTTGGCGGCGGTGGCCGGCAGCTTCAGGTCGAACAGCGCCACCGACACGGCGAGCAGCAGCGCGGTCTCGGCGATGCCGATGGCCACCACCATGAGCACCTTGCCGGCGAACCAGACCCACTTCGGCATCGGGGTGCCCCGGTAGCGCTTGAGCACGCCCCGGTCCCGCTCGATCGGGATCCAGATGCCGAGGTTCTGGAAGCTCACCGTCATGAGGCCGGTCGCGATCATGCCGGTGATGAAGTACTGCGTGTAGCTGACGCCCGGGGCGATCTCGTCGTTGAAGATCGCCGCGAAGATCAGGATCATGATGACCGGGAAGCCCATCGTGAAGACGACGGACTCCCGGGAGCGCAGGAACTGGGTGATCTCCAGCCGGCCCTGCCGCAGGGCGAGCGCGGCCCCGCCCGGCCGGCGACCCGGGGCGGCGGCGACCGGGGCGGCCGGCTTCGTGGTGGTCGTCATCAGTGTCCGATCATCCGCAGGTAGACGTCTTCCAGGGTCGGCCGGGTCACGGTGAGGCCGGGGACCTCGCCGCCGAAGCGCGCGGCCAGCTCCGCCACGAGCGCCGTCGGCGTCGCGGTCTCCGCCGTCTCCGGCGTCCCGTCCGGGGTACGCCAGGAGACCGTCGCCAGCGCCTCCTGCCGGTTGCCCAGCCGGTTCGGTGGGGCCACCTCGATCACCCGGCCCGCGGCGATCACGCCGACCCGGTCGGCCAGGGCCTCGGCCTCGTCGAGGTAGTGGGTGGTGAGCACGATGGTGGTGCCGGCGGCGGAGAGGTCCCGGATCAGCTCCCAGAACTCCCGCCGGGCCTCCGGGTCGAAGCCCGTGGTGGGCTCGTCGAGGAAGAGCAGCTCGGGGCGGCCGACGATGCCCAGCGCCACGTCGAGCCGGCGCTTCTGCCCGCCGGAGAGGGTGTGCGTGCGCGCCTTGGCCTTGGCGCCCAGCCCGACCCGCTCGACCACCTTGTCCGGGTCGTCGGCGTCGGGGTAGAAGCCGGCGAAGTGCCGGACCACCTCGCCCACGGTCAGCTCGTCGAACTCGCCGGTGCCCTGGAGCACGATGCCGACGCGGGACCGCCAGCCGGCGGCCGGGTGGGCCGGGTCGGCGCCCAGCACGCGTACCTCGCCCGCGTCGCGCCGCCGGTAGCCCTCCAGGATCTCCACCGTGGTGGTCTTGCCCGCGCCGTTCGGGCCGAGCAGGGCGAACACCTCGCCGCGGCGGACGTCGAGGTCCACCCCCGCCACCGCGACGGTGTCGCCGTACGCCTTGCGCAGTCCCCGTACGGAGATCGCGAGCTCGTCATCCATGACGTCCAGTGTGCGACTCCGGCGGGGCGACCGGCGGCCCGGGGTGTGGTGGTGTCGGCCATGTCGCGCCGCTCGTGCCCGTCGGTCCGCTCCATGGACCTGTGTGGTTTTCCACAGCCCGTTTTACTGAACGGTAACTTAAACTCCGGCCATGGACGAGAAGGCTCCTTCGGGGCGGCTGCCCGAGCGCGACCGGCCCTGGGTGATGCGCACCTACGCCGGGCACTCCTCCGCCACGGCCACCAACGCGCTCTTCCGCCGCAACCTGGCGAAGGGGCAGACCGGTCTCTCGGTCGCCTTCGACCTGCCCACCCAGACCGGCTACGACCCGGACCACGAGCTGGCCGCCGGTGAGGTGGGCCGCGTGGGCGTGCCGGTGGCGCACCTCGGCGACATGCGGGCCCTCTTCGACGGCATCCCGATCGCCGAGATGAACACCTCGATGACCATCAACGCGCCGGCCATGTGGCTGCTCGGCCTCTACGGCACGGTCGCCGCCGAGCAGGGCGCCGAGCTGGCCCGCTGCGCCGGCACCACGCAGAACGACATCATCAAGGAGTACCTGTCCCGCGGGACGTACATCTTCCCGCCGGCGGCGTCGCTGCGGCTGACCGCCGACATCATCGCGTACACGCTGCGCGAGATGCCGAAGTGGAACCCGGTCAACATCTGCTCGTACCACCTCCAGGAGGCCGGCGCGACGCCGGTGCAGGAGGTCGGCTTCGCCCTGGCCACCGCGGTCGCCGTGCTCGACCAGGTACGCGACTCCGGCCAGGTGCCCGCCGAGCGGATGGGCGACGTGGTCCAGCGGATCTCCTTCTTCGTCAACGCCGGGGTGCGCTTCGTCGAGGAGATCGCCAAGATGCGCGCGTTCGGCGCGCTCTGGGACGAGATCACCCGCGACCGGTACGGCGTGGAGAGCCCGAAGCAGCGCCGCTTCCGGTACGGCGTCCAGGTCAACTCGCTGGGCCTCACGGAGGCGCAGCCGGAGAACAACATCCAGCGCATCGTGCTGGAGATGCTCGGCGTCACCCTGTCCCGGGACGCCCGGGCGCGGGCCGTGCAACTGCCCGCCTGGAACGAGGCGCTCGGCCTGCCCCGCCCCTGGGACCAGCAGTGGTCGCTGCGCATGCAGCAGGTGCTGGCGTACGAGTCGGACCTGCTCGAATATCCGGACCTGTTCGACGGCTCGCACGTGATGACCGCGCTTGTCGACGACATCGTCGCCGGGGCCCGGGTCGAGCTGGAGAAGGTGCTGGAGATGGGCGGCGTGGTGGCCGCCGTGGAGACCGGCTACCTGAAGAGCGCCCTCGTCGCCTCGCTGGCCGACCGGCGCCGGCGGATGGAGTCCGGCGCCGACGTGGTGGTCGGCGTCAACCGGTTCACCGAGACCGAGCCGTCGCCGCTGACCGCGGCCGGCGCCGAGGCCATCGAGCAGGTCGACCCCGCCGTCGAGGCGGCCGCCACCACCGCCGTACGCGAGTGGCGGGCCGGCCGGGACACGGCGGCCGTGGACGCGGCACTCGCCCGGCTGCGCGCGGACGCCGCGACCACGCAGAACCTCATGCCGGCGACGCTGGAGTGCGTGCGGGCCGGCGTGACCACCGGCGAGTGGGCCGGCGCGCTGCGCCAGGTGTTCGGCGAGTACCGGGCGCCCACCGGTCTGGCCGGCGCGGCCGGCGCCGGCGGCGACGCCGGCCTGGGCGCGGTCCGGGAGCGGGTCGCCGCCACCGCCCGCGAGCTGGGCAGCGGTCGGCTTCGGCTGCTCGTCGGCAAGCCCGGCCTGGACGGCCACTCCAACGGCGCCGAGCAGATCGCGGTACGCGCCCGCGACGCCGGCTTCGAGGTGGTCTACCAGGGCATCCGGCTGACCGCCGGGCAGATCGTCGCGGCCGCCGTGGAGGAGGACGTCGACCTGGTCGGCCTCTCCGTGCTCTCCGGCTCGCACCTGGCCGCCGTGCCCGCCGTGCTGGACGGGCTGCGCGCCGCCGGGCGGGCCGACCTGCCCGTCGTGGTCGGCGGCATCATCCCGGCGGTCGACGCGGACGCGCTCCGGGCCGCCGGGGTGGCCCGGGTGTTCACGCCGAAAGACTTCGCGCTGACCGGCATCATCGACGACCTGGTCACCGTCATCCGCGAGTCCAACGGCCTGTCCTGAGCTCGCGTCCGCACCTTCCGCGCGGCCCGGCGCCCCCGATGTCCGTCGGGGCCGGCGGCGTCGGGGCCGGCGGAGGCGGACCCGACCCCGGTCAGCGGCTGGCGTAGGTCTGGCAGTCCGCCAGGTCCATGTCCGGACCGACGGTGATCGCCGGGGCGTGACACTCCAGGTCGGAGTTGTGGCGGCAGTCCGCCCGCTGGCAGGCGCCCACCTGGGCGAGCGTCTGCTCGACGCCGCCGCGCACCGGCATCTCGATGAAGGTGTGGCAGTGCGCGTGGTCGCTGCTGCCGATCGTGATCGCGAAGGCGTGGCAGTCGTTGGTGTGGTTGTAGGCGCAGGACCTGACGGCGCACTCCTGGACCCGGGGCATCTCCATCGACGCGGTCATCTCTCCGGCCCTCCTCTGGACGTCAGCCACAAATGTAGGCATTCGTCCGGTCTTGGACCGCCGATCCGCCCCGGGGTCACGCTGTCGAGTGCCCCTCCCGCCGGACCGACTCCAGCAACGCCGAGACGCCGGGTATCGGGCCGGTGCCGCACTCCCACCTCGGCGATCTGCAGTCCATCTTCCGGCCGACCACACGCAGTGGCCGCCAAATGGGCGTCCCGGCCGGCGTCCCGGGGCGAAGGGCGGTGACCGCCGGTAGACGCGCGAGGTCGAAACCCGGCATTCCGCCCAACTGCATGGGCTCCCGACCAACTCCGGTCCGGAGCGGATGTCCGGTTCCCACCCCTGCCCACCGAGCGGCTGGAACGCCATGGATGTCTCCGGGGCCGGGATACCTCCATGCTGTTCCACCGAGGGTGGTGCGCCGGCGTTGGGTGGAACGTCATGGGTGTCTCCGGGGCCCGGTTGCACCCATGGTGTTCCACTCGACTGGTGCGGCCTGGGCGGGGTGTCCGTTTTGGGGGTGGTCGGCGGCACCCTGGCGGCGGAATGGCGGGCGGGTGGGCGTCGTTGTATCCGGGTGAACGACCGAGGAAGACGCCTCGCCCGGCGAGGTGGCCGCCGCCCCCCGGTGGACCGCCCCGCCGGGGAGGTGGGTGTGCCGGCCCCGGAATGATGGTGGGCCGCCGGTCGTTGTACATGGTCCCGGCGCGACGAAGAGGCTCTGCCCCGCACGCCGGATCCCCCAAGACTTTCCCCCCTTTTTGAGCGCCTGACGGTGCTTGCGCACACCGGTCGACCCCCATCGGCGTGTGCGCCAACCCCCGAATGGAGCTTTCCCTCATGAACACGATGCTGCGTAAGAGCGTTCTCGGTATTGCTGGTCTGGCCTTCACCGGTGGCGTCTTCGCCGGTCCGATCGCCGCCCACGCCGACGCCGCCCCGGTGCACAGCACGAAGCCGGTCGCGGTGAGTGTGCAGGGCGCGCAGTCGAAGATCGACCTGAACGACGAGCAGACCGCCAACGCCAAGGCGATCATCGCCGCGACGAAGAAGGCCGGCCTGCCGGAGCGGGCGGCGGTCATCTCGATCGCGACCAGCCTGCAGGAGTCGAAGCTGGAGAACCTGGGCCACCTCGGCGACCGCAATGACCACGACTCGCTGGGTCTGTTCCAGCAGCGCCCGTCCTCGGGTTGGGGCACGCCGGAGCAGATCACCGACCCCGAGTACTCCACCCTGGCGTTCCTGAAGGGTCTGAAGCAGGTCGACGGCTGGCAGGACATGCCGCTGACCGAGGCCGCCCAGACCGTGCAGGTCTCGGCCTACCCGGACGCGTACGCGCAGTGGGAGCAGCAGGCCGCCGACATCGTCGCCCACAACTGGAACAGCTGACATCCACGACACGAAGGCCGGCACCCCAGCGGGTGCCGGCCTTCGGCGTCTCTAGACCCGGAACCCGGCGGCCCGAGCCGCCTGCCGTTCCCGGCGCCGATCACGACGCCGCCGCAGGAACCAGAAGAAGAACGCCACGAGCAGGACCAGGAACACCAGCACCAGCACCGGCAGCAGGATTGCCACCACCGACATGACCGCGCTGGTCGCGTCCTCGGCGGTGCTGGCCACCGGGGCGCCGAACCCCGCGGTGGTCGCGTTGATGACCGGCCGGGCCGCCGACTTGAGCAGGTGCACGCCCAGCGCGATGAGCACGCCGACCACCACGGGCACCCACTGGTGCGAGGAGAAGAAGGTGTCCGGGTCGCTGACCGTCACCGTCTCCGAGCTGGAGCCGGCGCCGAAGGCCAGCCCGCCGGCGGTGGGCCGGACCACGGTCTGCACCACGTCGTTGACGTGGTCGACCACCGGCACCTTGTCGGCCACCACCTCGACGGCGAGCAGCACGGCGAGGATCAGCAGGACCCACCCGTTGCCCAGCCACTGCCAGCCGCTCGGCAGCTCCATGAGGTCGGTGTAGCGCGCGAGCAGACCCATCAACAGGAGGGGGATGTAGGCGTTCAGGCCCGCCGAGGCGGCGAGGCCGGAACCGGTGAGGACTTCGAGCACGATCTCAATATCGCACCGGTACGCCAGTGGCGCTCGTCGGCGACCGCCGGGTGCTCCGCTACCCTCGTCGGGTGCGGTTGGTGATTGCGAAGTGCTCGGTGGACTACGTCGGACGACTGTCGGCACACTTGCCGCCGGCCACCCGGTTGCTCATGGTGAAGGCGGACGGGTCGGTGTCGATCCACGCCGACGACCGGGCGTACAAGCCGTTGAACTGGATGAGCCCGCCGTGCCGGCTGGAGGAGGCCCCCGGCGTGTGGCGGGTGGTCAACAAGGCCGGCGAGGAGCTGCGCATCACCCTGGAGGAGGTCTTCCAGGACACCTCGTACGAGCTGGGCGTCGACCCGGGCCTGCGCAAGGACGGCGTCGAGGCGCACCTGCAGGAGCTGCTGGCCGCGAACCCGGAGACCCTCGGCGAGGGCTTCACGGTGGTGCGGCGGGAGTACATGACGGCGATCGGCCCGGTCGACCTGCTCTGCCGGGACGCCAACCAGGGCGCCGTGGCGGTCGAGGTGAAGCGGCGCGGCGAGATCGACGGCGTCGAGCAGCTCACCCGATACCTCGAACTGATGAACCGCGATCCGCTGCTCGCCCCGGTCACCGGGCTGTTCGTGGCGCAGGAGATCAAGCCGCAGGCCCGGGTGCTCGCCACCGACCGTGGCATCCGCTGCGTGGTGGTCGACTACGACCGGCTGCGCGGCATCGAGCGCGACGAGCTGACCCTGTTCTGAGCGGGCGGGCCGGGGTCGTCAGCGGCCCCGGCCGTACATCAGCTTGGCGGCCTTGACCAGGCGGGCGACGTCGGCCGGCGTGCGCTCGAAGGTCATGGAGGGCAGCAGCGACCGGGCCCGGCGGCGGGTGACCGACTTGGCCCGGCCGAACTCGCGCAGCCCGTCCTCGCCGTGGATGCGGCCGAAGCCGGAGTCGCCGACACCGCCGAACGGCAGCGTGGACATGCCGGCGAAGGTCAGCGCCGAGTTGACCGAGGCCATCCCGGAGCGCAGCCGCCGCGCGACGGCCACGGCCCGCTTGCGGCCGAAGACCGAACCACCGAGACCGTACGACAGGGCGTTGGCCCGCTCGACGGCCTCGTCCACGTCGCGGACCCGGTTGACGGTCAGCGTCGGCCCGAAGGTCTCCTCGCGCACCGCGGCCGAGTCCTCGGGCACGTCGACCAGCACGGTCGGGTGCACGTACGGCGGCTGGACCGCCTCGGGGCCACCGAGCACCGGCCGGCCGCCGCGGGCCACCGCGTCGTCGATGTGCCGGCGGATGACGTCGACCTGGGACGGCATGGTGATCGGGCCGATGTCGGCGCCGTCGGGGCCGACGGTGAGCCGGCCGGCCTTCGTCACCACCTTGTCGACGAACGCGTCGAAGATCTGGTCGACCGCGTAGACCCGCTCGATGCCGATGCAGGTCTGGCCGGCGTTGGTCAGCGCGCCCCAGACGCACGCCTCGGCGGCGGCGTCCAGGTCGGCGTCGCTGTCGACGATCATGGCGTCCTTGCCGCCCGCCTCCAGCAGCACCGGGGTCAGCGTCTCGGCGCAGGCGGCCATGACCTTCTTGGCGGTGGCTGTCGAACCGGTGAAGGCCAGCTTCGCCACGCCGGAGCGGCACAGCGCCGCGCCCACGTCGCCGAGCCCGTGCACCGCCTGGAAGACGGGCTGCTCCGGCACCACCTCGGCGAACCGGTCCACCAGCCACTGCCCGACGGCCGGGGTGTACTCGCTGGGCTTGAACACCACCGCGTTCCCGGCGGCCAGGGCGTACGCGGCGGAGCCGATGGGGGTGAAGACGGGGTAGTTCCAGGGGCCGATCACCCCGACCACCCCGTACGGCTGGTATTCCAGGTGGCCGGTGAACTCGGCGAGGATCAGCCGGGAGCGGACCCGGCGCGGCCCGAGCACCCGGCGGGCGTTGCGGGCGGCCCAGTCGATGTGCTCCAGCGCGGTGAGGATCTCCACCACGGCGTCGCCGACCGGCTTGCCGCCCTCGGTGTGCACCAGGTCGGCCAGTTCCTCCATCCGGCGGGCGAGCACGCCGCGCCAGCGCAGCAGCCGGTCGCGCCGGCCGGCGAAGCCCAGCCCGGCCCACCAGTCGCCGGCGGTGCGGGCCCGCTCCACCGCGGCCCGCACGTCGGCCTCGGTCGCCACCGGGAGCCGTCCGGCCTCCTCGCCGGTCGCCGGGCTCGTCGACACCAGTCGACCGTCCTCGATGAGCGGGGTTCCCGGGACACGCACAGCCGTCATGGCCGAAGTCTAGACCTGAGCGTTACTCACCGGTAGGTCCCGAGCGGCCCGTACTCTGCCCAGGTCGGCGGTGCCGCGGGCCCGGCGGGATCGACGGACGTGCCGCCGATTGAACCGGTGGCGCCCGCCGAAACGTTGAACAGGAGATGGCCGGCCGGGGTCACGGGGGTGACCGCGCGGTGGTGGGAGCGATTACCGTGAGGTGGCAGGCTGACGCCGCGGAGCGACGGTGGGGTGGAGGTCGACTGTCCATGGAGGAGCATCCGGAACTGATGCCGCTGCTGACGGTGTCGGGCGGGGCGATGCGGGGGCTGAGTTTCCGGGTGGGTCGGGATCCACAGCTGGTCGGCCGGGCGCCGAGCGCCGACATCGTGCTGGCCGACCCGCACCTGAGCCGCCGGCACGCCACGGTGCAGGCCACCCCCGACGGGGTGGTGCTCACCGACCTCGGCTCGACCAACGGCACCTGGCTCAACGACCAGCGGATCGCCGGCAGCGTCCCGCTCGCCGACGGCGACGTCATCCGGCTGGGCCGCACCGACCTGCGCTTCTTCGACCCGGGCGTGGCCCGCACCGACCCGGTGGGGATGAGCTTCGGGCAGCCGCGCCGCGACCAGCGGCCCACCCTGCCCCTGCCGGTCCCGCCGACGCCGCGGCCGCCGGTCGAGGCCCGCGGCGCGCTGCCCCTGGCGGTCGAGGCGCACCGCTGACCCGGGGTCCCACCACACCCTCCGCCGATGCCGGATGGGGACCGCCCACATGGACCGGTCGCGGACGGCCGTGCCAGCATGCGCGGATGCGGAGCGAGCGACACACCGTCCACGCCAACGGCATCAACCAGGCGGTCCGGGTGGCCGGCCCGCCGGACGGCGTGCCGGTGCTGCTGGTGCACGGCAACGTGTCGTCCGCCGCGTTCTGGGAGCCACTGCTGCCCCGGCTGCCGGAGACCCTCCGGGTGGTCGCCCCCGACCTGCGCGGATACGGCGAGACCGACACGGCCCCGGTCGACGCCACCCGGGGCCTCGGCGACTTCGCCGACGACGTGGCCGCGCTGCTCGACGCCCCCGGGCTGTTCGCCCCCGGCGCCCGGCCGGTCGTCGTGGGGCACTCGCTCGGCGGCGGGGTGGCCATGCGGCTGCTGGTCGACCGCCCGGACCGGGTGGCCGGGCTGCTGCTGGAGGCGCCGGTCTCCCCGTACGGCTTCGGCGGGACCCGGGACCTCGACGGCACCCCCACCACGCCCGACTTCGCCGGCACCGGCGCGGGCACCGCGAACCCCGACTTCGTGGCCCGGCTGGCCGCGCGGGACCGGGGCGCCGACGGCCCGACCAGCCCGCGCAACGTGCTGCGCTCGGCGTACGTGGCCGACCCGGCGTCACTGGGCGCGGACGAGGACCTGCTGCTGGAGAGCATGCTGACCACCGCCACGGGGGACGACAACTACCCCGGCACGGCGGTCGCCTCGGCGCACTGGCCGGGCACGGCCGCGGGGGAGCGCGGTGTGCTCAACGCCCTGGCGCCGGCCCACTTCCGGCTCGCCGACGAGCTGGTCGCCGTCCCGGCCAAGCCGCCGGTGACCTGGGTACGCGGCGACGCCGACGTGATCGTCTCGGACACCTCGCTGTTCGACCTCGCGTACCTGGGGTCGCTCGGGGTGGTGCCGGGCTGGCCCGGGTCGGCGGACTGCCCGCCGCAGCCGATGGTCGGGCAGACCCGGGCGGTCCTCGACGGGTACGCGGCGGCCGGCGGGACGTACCGGGAGGTGGTGCTGCCCGGCTGCGGGCACAGCCCGCACCTGGAGCGGCCGGCCGAGTTCGTGGCCGCGCTGCTGGCACTGGCGGGGGTGCCCACGGGCGTCTGACCGGCGTGGTGCGTGAAATATCCCACGGCGTCTCGACAACTCAGCGTCACGTGGCAGACTCCGGCGCATAACCTTAGCCGCCGTTCAATGCCGGCGGAGTTGACCAAGGGGAGGCCGGTCGTGGCGCGCGAGTTCACCAGTGTGGGTGTGGTGGGTCTGGGCACCATGGGTGCCGGCATCGTCGAGGTGTTCGCCCGCAACGGCATCGACGTGGTGGCCGTCGAGATCTCCGCGGCCGCCGTGGAGCGCGGCCGGGTCACCCTCACCGGCTCGACCGACCGGGCCGTGGCCAAGGGCAAGCTCGCCGAGGCCGACCGCGACGCGCTGCTGGCCCGGGTCGACTGGCAGGTCGGGCTGGACGCCCTGCACTCGGTGGACCTGGTGATCGAGGCGGTGCCCGAGCACCTGGACCTGAAGCAGCGGATCTTCGCCGAGCTGGACCGGGTCTGCAAGCCCGAGGCGATCCTGGCCACCAACACCTCCTCCCTGAGCGTCACCGAGATCTCGGTCGCCACCACCCGGCCGAACCAGGTCATCGGCATCCACTTCTTCAACCCGGCGCCGGTGATGAAGCTGGTCGAGGTGGTCCGCACCGTGGTCACCTCCGCCGACGTGGTGGCCGACGTGGAGGCGCTCTGCGAGCGGCTCGGCAAGGTCGACGTCACCATCAGCGACCGGGCCGGGTTCATCGCCAACGCGCTGCTCTTCGGCTACCTGAACCACGCGGTCAGCATGTTCGAGTCCCGGTACGCGACCCGCGAGGACATCGACGCCGCCATGAAGCTCGGCTGCGGCCTGCCCATGGGCCCGCTCGCGCTGATGGACCTGATCGGTCTGGACACGGCGTACGAGATTCTGGACACCATGTACCGGCGCGGCGGCCGCGACCGCCGGCACGCCCCGGTGCCGCTGATCAAGCAGATGGTCACGGCCGGCCTGCTCGGCCGGAAGTCCGGCCGCGGCTTCTACACCTACGAGCGGCCGGGCTCCCCGGTGGTCGTACCCGACGAGCACACCCCGGTCACCACGGGCGCCGCGCTCGCCGACGGCGCCCGGGCGATCGCCAAGGTCGGCATCGTCGGCTCCGGGACCATGGCCACCGGCATCATCGAGGTCTTCGCCAAGGCCGGCTACGAGGTCATCTCGGTGACCCGCGGCGCGGAGAAGTCTGCCAAGGTCTGCGAGGCGGTCAAGACCTCGCTGAACAAGGGCGTGGTGCGGGGCAAGCTCAGCGAGACCGACCGGGACGCGGCGCTCGGCCGGGTCACCTGGTCGGCCACCCTGGACCACCTGGCCGACGTCGACCTGGTGGTCGAGGCGGTGGTCGAGGAGCTGAGCGTCAAGAAGGCCCTCTTCGCCAGCCTCGACGAGATCTGCAAGCCGGGCGTCGTGCTGGCCACCACCACCTCGTCGCTGCCGGTGATCGACGTGGCGATGGCCACCCAGCGGCCCGCCGACGTGATCGGCCTGCACTTCTTCAACCCGGCGCCGATCATGCCGCTGGTGGAGATCGTGCAGACCATCCGCACCTCGGCGGAGACCAGCGCCACCGCCCGGGCGGTCTGCGCGGCGCTGGGCAAGACCGGCGTGGTCTGCGGCGACCGGTCCGGCTTCATCGTCAACGCATTGCTCTTCCCGTACCTGAACGACGCGGTGAAGATGCTGGAGGCCAGCTACTCGACGGCCGACGACATCGACTACGCCATGAAGCTCGGCTGCGGTTACCCCATGGGCCCGTTCGAGCTGCTCGACGTGGTCGGCCTGGACGTCTCACTGGCCATCCAGCGGGAGCTCTACCTGGAGCTGCGCGAGCCGGGCTTCGCCCCCGCGCCGCTGCTGGAGCACCTCGTGACCGCCGGCTACCTGGGCCGCAAGAGCGGCCGCGGTTTCCGCGACCACACGAAGCGCTGATCCGGGTCAACACCGGGCGCCCGTGACGGCGTCTTCAGGGCGTGACCTTCGAGGAGTACGTCGGCAGCCGCGGCCCGGCCCTGTTGCGCCTGGCCCGGCTGCTGACCGGCGACGAGCACCGCGCCGAGGACCTGACCCAGGACGTCCTGGCCCGCGCGTACGTGCACTGGCGGAAGATCGCCCGGGCCGACCGGCCCGACGTGTACGTGCGGCGGATGCTGGTCAACGCCAACACGTCGTGGTGGCGCCGGCGGTCCAGCCGGGAGCTGGCCGTGGACACCTTCGCCGAGCGGCCGCAGCGCGGTGACCTCGGCGGCGAGGCGGCCGACCGGGACGAGATGTGGCGGCTGATCCGCGCCCTCCCCGACCGCCAGCGCGCCGTGCTGGTGCTGCGCTACTACGAGGACCTGGACGACGCGACCATCGCCCAGATTCTCGACTGCTCGCCGGTCACCGTCCGCACCCACGCGATGCGGGCGCTCGCCCACCTCCGGGAGCGCTGCGGCGTCCCGACGACCAAGGGGAGCCGGCCGTGACCGACCTCGACCAGCGGATCGCCTCGGTGCTGCGGGAGCGCGCCGAGGGGGAGACGAACACCCATCGCCTGCTGCGGGAGTCCCGCGCCCTCGGCCGGCGCCGCCAACTGCGCCGCCGTGCCGCCACCGGAACCGCCCTGGCCCTGGTCGGGGTCCTCGGCTTCGTCGGGGTGGGCGGCACGGACCTCGGCGGGCTGTCCGGGCGGCTGCCCTGGGGCGCGGCCACACCGGCCGCCCCCGCCGCGGTGCCGCCCCGCGCCGACGGGGTGCCCGGGGCGGCCCGGCGCCCCGACCTGGTCGGCAGCGACCCGCAGGTGCTGCACCTGGGGGTGGACACCGGCAAGGCTCGTTACCTCCGCTGGTCCACCAACGTGTCGGCCCAGATCGAGTCGGTGCGGTTCAGTGTCGGGGCCGGACATCCGGTCCGGGTCGAGGTCGCCCGGTCCGCGGAGCGGTTCACCGACCTCGGGATCGAGGACTTCCCGCTCCAGGCGGCCCCGGGGCGGCTGACCTTCGACGGTGCGGTCCGGCAGGTCGCCGGCACGGCCAACGGGCTGGTCAAGGCCTGGCAGCCCGCTCCCGGCCTGTACGCCAGGGCGACCATGCTGGGCGGGGGAGGGGCCGCCCTGGACCGGGCCGTGGCTGCCGTCCGCTGGGACGAGGCACGACGGTGCGGGGGGCCGCTGCGACTGCGCACGGTGCCCGAGGGCGCGACGGTGAGCGGGTGCTCCGTCGACGCGACCAGCTACCCGGGAAGCCTCTCGGTGCAGCTCACCGTCGTCCGACAACCGTCCCAGGTCATGTGGGTGCAGTTGGTGTACGGGGAGCAGATCTCGGGTGGCCGCGCTGAGAGCAATCGCACCGTGGGTGGCCGTCCCGCCTTCCTCTACCCGGCCGGTACGAAGCTGGAACTCCTCGGCATCCCGAAGGCGCACCTGACCGCCGATCTCGGCCCGGAGTGGACCGACGGCTACCTCAAGGACAAGCCGAAGTTCACCGAGGCCGACATGACGACCGTGCTGGCCGGGGCGCGGGTGGCGAAGGACCTGACGGACCCGGAGACCTGGAAGTGAGATCCGCCGGCCGGGCCGCCCGACACGGGCCGGCCCGGCCGGTGGACCGTACGCTTGGTGACCGTGAGCCCCCGTCGCAACCGTCCCCGCCGGGACGACACCACGCACCTGGACTCCGAGCGGGCGCGCCAGGGCGTGCCGACCGTCCAGCAGTGGCGCGACGGCGACTGGCAGGTTCGCGGGATCACCGGCGGTGCGTCGGTCAAGACGTACCGGTGCCCCGGCTGCGACCAGGAGATCCGCCCCGGGGTGGCGCACGTGGTGGCCTGGCCGGCCGACGACCGGGGTGACCTGACCGACCGCCGGCACTGGCACAGCGGCTGCTGGCGGGCCCGGGACCGGCGCGGGCCGAACCTCCAGCGCGGACGCGGCGCCCCCCGCCACGGCTGAGCGATCTGGATCACGCTGTTTCCGCCCCGGCGGGCGGCGCGGGCGGCGGCGCGGGAGACTGGGACCGTGAGCACACGGATCCGTGCGTCGTCGATCCTGCCCGGCCGCCGGGAGGACATCGAGCTGCACACCGCCGACGGGCTGACGCTGGTCGGCGAGCTGGCCCGGCCGCTGGACCGGGAGCCGGTCGGCACCCTGGTCTGCCTGCACCCGCTGCCCACCCACGGCGGGATGATGGACAGCCACGTGTTCCGCAAGGCGGCCTGGCGGCTGCCCGCCCTGGCCGACCTGGCCGTGCTCCGCTTCAACACCAGGGGCACCAGCAGCGTCCGCGGCACCAGCGAGGGGGCCTTCGACGCCGCGGTCGGCGAGCGCTTCGACGTGGCCGCCGCCATCGAGTACGCCGAGTTCCACGAGCTGCCGAACATCTGGCTGGTCGGCTGGTCGTTCGGCACCGACCTGGTGCTCAAGTACGGCTGCGACCCGGCGGTGGCCGGGGCCATCCTGCTCTCCCCGCCGCTGCGCTTCTCCCAGCCCGAGGACCTGACCGTCTGGGCGGAGTCCGGCCGGCCGCTCACCGCCCTGGTCCCCGAGTTCGACGACTACCTGCGCCCCGAGGAGGCCCGGCAGCGCTTCGCCGCGGTGCCGCAGGCCGAGGTGGTCGGGGTGCCCGGCGCCAAGCACCTCTGGGTCGGCGACGCGGAGACGGTGCTCAACGAGATCGTCAGCCGGGTGAACCCGGCCGTGCCGGTCCCGCTGCCGACCACCTGGGACGGCCCCATGGAGACCGGCGACGCCAGCGCGTACGCCGACCGGACCGTGGCCGCCTTCGCCGACACCCCGGTGGCCGGGCCGGAGCAGCGCCGCGCCGGCTGACGGTCAGCGGGACTCCTGCCGGGGCAGCACCACCTCGCGCAGGATGAGCTGGAGCGCGGCCACCGTGGGGATGGCGATCAGCGCGCCGACCACGCCCAGCAGCGACACCCCGAGCAGGGCGGCGAGCAGCGCCGCCACCTCGTTGACCGAGACCGCCCGCCGCATGATCTTCGGGTAGATCAGGTAGTTCTCCACCTGCTGGTAGACCAGGAAGAAGCCCAGGCAGGCGATGCCGACCGGCAGGTCGGTGGCGAGGCCGACCAGGGTCACCACGACGGCGCCCAGGGTCGCCCCGATCTGCGGGATCAGGTCGGTCACCGCGACCACCACGGCCAGGGCGAAGGGGTACGGCAGCCCGACCACCAGGGCGAACACGAAGGTGCTCGCCCCGGCCAGCACCGCGATGGTCAGCGCCCCCACCATGTACGCGCCGACCCGGGTGAGGATCTCGTCGCCGATGAGGCGTACCCGCTCCCGGCGGGACCGGGGCACCAGCGCGTACCCGAGGTCGCGCAGCTTGTTGAAGTAGGCCAGGAAGTAGATCGTCAGCACCAGCACGGTCAGCGCCCGGAAGATGGTGCCGAAGATGAGCTGCGCCCCGCCGAGCACCCCGCCGAGGGCCCGGCCGATGGTGTCCGCGTTCGCCGCCGACTGGACCCGCTGCATCACGTCGTAGCGCTCGACGAGGTCGTTGACCGTGGGGTTGCGGCGCAGGTCGTCGACGTAGCCGGGGAGGTGCTCGATGAACTGCCCGGACTGCGTCACCACCGGCGGCACCAGGGCGAGCAGCCCGCCGACGATCAACAGCAGCACGGTCAGCGTCACCACCGCCACCGCGAGCCCGTGCGGCAGCCCCCAGCGGCGCAACCGGACCACCGCCGGGTGCAGGCCGACGGCGAGGAAGAGCGCGATCACGACCAGCACCAGGATGCCGGCCGAATTCCGTACGCCCAGGAAGGCCGCGTACGCCAGCAGCACGCCGAGCGCCCCCGTGAAGCCGACCAGGAAGCTGCTGCGCCGCAGCGGCCGGCCCGGTACGCCGAACCGCCCGCTCGGCTCGAACTCGGCCGGCTCGGTCTCCACGCCGACCTCGGCCAGCGCGGGCTCACCGCCCGGTTCGCTGCTGGCGACCGGTCGTGCGCTGTCCTCCGGTCCTGCGCTGCCGGCCCGGCCTTGATTGGCGGCTCGTCCTGCGCTGCCGGCTCGTCCCGCGCTGCCGGGCGGGTCCTCGGCGCCGGTGCGGCGGGGGTCGGGGCCCGCGTCGGCGGGATCGGGTTCGGGGCGCAACGCGTCGAGCGGGTCGTCGTCCGGGGCGGCGGATCCCTCCTGCGACACCCGTGCCTCCCCGGCTTCCCGCTCCGGCCCGGCGGAGCGCCCCTGCGGCGGACCGTGAGCACCGGACGGGTCCTCGACGGCGCAGCCCTTCTGCCCGCAGGCTAGCGGTAGACGCCCGCTCCGACCATCCCTCCGCCACTTCCCGCCACCCGGTGCCCGGGATCGGCGGCGGGTCAGTCCTTGTCGACGGTGACGGTGCTCGGCTTGGCGCTGCGCTCGTCGGTGGTCGGCTTGGTCGGGCGCTTGCCGTTCTCGCCGGTGCTGGTGATCTTCGTGGGGGTGGCGCCCCGGCCGCCCTCACCGGGCACGGCGGCCACGGTCGGCTCGCCGTCCACCCCGGCGCTGGCGCCGGCGCCGTCCACGGTGGTCACCGGCTCGCCGACCGGCCGAGCCTTCGCGGCGTCCGCCGCCGGCTCTCCGGCCTCCGCGGCCGGTGCGGGGGCGGCGCCGTCGGGCGAGACCGTCGCGGTGCCCTTGGCGGCAACGGGCGTCGGGGCCCGGTCACCCGCCGGTGCGCCACCCGCCGGCCCGTCACCCGATCGTGCGCCACCCGCCTCGCCGCCGGCCGCGGTGGCCAGCTCGGTCGGGTCGACGGGGGTGGCGGCGAGGCCGGCCGGCCCGGCCTCGGTGCGCAGTTCGGCGATCCGGCGCTGGAGGTCGTCGGACTCCTGCCGGGACTTCCAGGTCTCGGTACGCAGGTCGGCGAGTTCCTGCTGGGCGTTGGCGATCTCCAGCATCACCTGGGCGAGCTGCTGCCGGCCCGCGGCCACCTCCTGCTGGGTGGCGGCGAGGTGCTGCTGGGTGGTGGCCAGGTGCTGCTGGGTGGTGGCCGCGTACTCCTCGAACTGCCGGCGCGAGGCGGCCACGTGCTCATCGGCCTTGCGGTGCTTGTCGCCGGCGTCCGCCTCGGCCCGGCGCAGCAGCTCGGCGGCCTCCTCCTCGGCCCGCCGGCGCATGGCGAGCGCGTCCTGCTCGGCCGCCTGCCGGAGCTCCGCGGCGCCCTGCTCGATCTCCGCGCGCCGGGCCGTGTACGCCTTCTCCAGCTCGTCCTGCCGCTTGGTGTGCTGCTTGTCCAGCTCGTCGCGGCGCTTGGCGAACTCCTGCTCGGCGGTGGCCCGGCGCTGGGCCAGCTCCTTGTCGGCCGTCTCCCGCCGGGCGTTGACCTCCTTCTCCACGCCGGCCCGCCAGGCGCCCAGCTCCTGCTGGGTCTGGGCCCGGGCCTGCTGGACGTACGCCTCGGTCTCGCTGCGCATCCGCTGCACGTACGCCTCGACCTCGCCGCGGTTGCGCTTGCCCGCCTCGGCGGCCTCGGTGGTGAGCCGGTTGGCCTCGGTCCGGGCCCGGCCGCGGGTGACCTTCGCGGCCTCTTCCGCGTCGTCGACGATCTTCTTGGCCTCGGCGAGCGCCTTGGCGTGGGTGGCCCGGCCGGCCTCGGCGGCGGAGTCGGTGAGCCGCTTGGCCTCCTGCTGGGCCTTGGCGTGCACCTCCTTGGCCGCCTCGCGCAGCTGGGTGGCCTCCTGCTGGGCCTTGGCCAGCGCCTCCTTGGCGGTTTCGCGCAGCCGGCTGGACTCCTGCTGGGCGCGGGCGTGGATCTCCTTGGCGGTGTCCCGGAGCTGGGTGGCCTCCTGCTGCGCCTTGGCCAGCGCGTCCTGGGCGTTCTTCCGCAGCTTCTCGGCCTCGTCCCGGGCGGCCTTGAGGGTGGATTCCGCCTCGGCCTTGCGGGCGGCCGTGTGCCGCTCCTCCTCGGCCCGGCGGGCGGCGAGGGCGATCTCGAAGTCCTTGAGGGCCTGGGCGGCCTGCTCGCGGGCCTCCTCGATGATGTGTTCGGCGGCCGCGCGCCGGGCCTCGATCTCCTCGTTGGCGGCGGCCAGGATCTCGTCGGCCTGCTCCTCGGCCATGGCGAGGATCTGCTCGACCCGGGGACCGAGGTGCCGGAACGAGGCCCGGTCCACCACGCCCACCTGCTTGCGCACCTGGGCGAGGTCGCGTTGCAGCACCTCGACCTGGCCGGCCAGCTTGTGGATCTGGGTGTACGCCTGTTCCCGCTCGGTTGTCAGCGCCGAGATCTCGTGCTCCGCACGAGCGACGTAGCGGTCGACCTGTCGTTTGTCGTACCCCCGCAGAGCGGACTCGAAGCTGGGCTCCGTGGTCACGTCCCCGCCGAGGGCGAACAGTTCCTCGCCGTGCGACATGCCCCCATCCTCACACGCATCCGGCCCTGCTGGGGCGATACGGACTCCCCTGTTCGGAGGTGCACTTCACTGAACAGGCGAAACGGCCGGGAAAGCGTGACGGCGCGGGGCGGCACCGGTCACCCGGTGTCACCCCGCGCCGTGGCTCATGCCCCGTCAGCGGGTGGTTGTTCAGCCGGCCGACTCGGCCGTGACCTTCTGCTCGGAGCCGCCGGCCTTGGGCGCCTCCGGCTTGTTGGCGCCGGCCGCCGGCACGCCCGGCACGATGCCGGCGAGACCGGAGAGCATCTGCCCGAGCTGCGAGGTGACCGCGTCCTTCTGCCGGGTGAGGTCCTCGACCTCGCGGCGGGCCGC
This sequence comes from Micromonospora sp. A3M-1-15, assembly GCF_024213425.1. Classification (NCBI taxonomy): domain Bacteria; kingdom Bacillati; phylum Actinomycetota; class Actinomycetes; order Micromonosporales; family Micromonosporaceae; genus Micromonospora; species Micromonospora sp. A3M-1-15. The sequence goes on from NZ_JANAVK010000002.1 coordinate 971,675, forward strand.
CTGGGTGGTCAGCTCGGCCTCGGTGCGGGCCTCGCTGAGCAGGCGCTGGGCCTCGGCCCGGGCCTCGGACACCGTCTTGTCGGCCAGCGCCTTGGCCTTCTCCACCGTGTCGGTGGCGGTGCGCTCGGACTCGACCCGGCGGGCCTCGGCCCGCTGCTCGATCTCCTTGGCCCGCTCCTGGGCGGCCCGGGCGCGCTGCTCGGCCTCGCTGACCAGCTTCTGGGTCTGCGCGACCTGGGCGGCGTGCCGCTCGGACTCCTCGCGTTCGGCCTTCTCGCGCCGCTCGGCGAGCTGGAGCTCCAGGGCCTGGAGGTCCTTGTCGCGCTTGTCGCGCGCGTCGGTGAGGAGCTTGGTGGCCTCGGCCCGCTTCTCCTCCGCCTCCCGGGCGGCCTTCGCCCGCTGCTGGGTGATCTCCCGCTCGGCGGTGGCGCGCAGGGTGGCGACCTCGCGCTCGACCGTCGACTTCAGCTCGGCCACCTCGTGGGCGGTGACCGTGCGCAGCTGCTTGGTCTCCCGGTCGGCGTCGGCGCGCAGGGTGTCCGCCTCGCGGCGGGCCTGCACGCGCACCTCGGCGGCCTCCCGCTCGGCGGCGGTGCGGACGCTGCCGGCCTCGCGCTCGGCGGAGGCCTTCATGGCGGCCGCCTCGGCGCGCGCCTTGTCGGTGATCTCCCGCGCCTCGAGGCGGGCGGCGGAGAGGATGCCCTCCGACTCGCGCTTGGCCTCGTTGCGGTGGTCGTTGGCCTGCTCCTCGGCCAGCCGGAGGATCTGCTCGACGCGGGTGCCCAGGCCGGAGAGCGTCGGCCGGCTGTTCTCCTCGAGCTGCTTGTTGGTCTCGGTGAGCTTCTGCTCGAGCGCGCCCTGGCGCTGCTCGGCCTGGCGCAGCCGGCGCTGCGCGTCGTTCATGCGCTGCTCGGCCTCGGCGCGGGCCTGCTCGGACTGGCTCAGGGCGGCGGTCAGCCGGCCGATGAAGTCGTCGACCTGGTTGGTGTTGTAACCACGCAGGCCAACGGTGAAATCGGGCTGTGAGTTCGCGTTATCGAAGAACGCAAGAGGGGAGGACTGCTGCTGGGGCATTGGGACATACTCGCAGACGCCCCAGGGTGCTTCGCAAGAGCGGTGCGGACCTTTCGTGTCCTGTTTACATGGTCAACTTCGCGCCGCGGTGAGACCGGACCAACCGGCGATCTTGGCAGGTCCCGGGCGCGTCGGGCGACCCGGAGTGGAGGGCGCGAAAAGGGCCGCGGGCGGGTGCCCGCGGCCCATTGTCGGACAGCAATCGAATGGTGTTCCGGCTTACCGGAAAGGCAATGCCGGCGGTCAGTGCCCGCGGAACCGGTTGATCGCGGTTTCGTGCCGGGCCCGCAGCGCGGTGTCCCGGACGCCGAGGCCGTCGGTGGGCGCCAGGCAGCGCACGCCGACCTTGCCCTGGTGCGCGTTGCGGTGCACCTCGTACGCGGCCTGGCCGGTCTGCTCCAGCGGGTAGGTCTTCGACACGGTCGGGTGCACCTTGCCGAGCGCGACGAGGCGGTTGGCCTGCCACGCCTCGTGGTAGTTGGCGAAGTGGCTGCCGACGATCCGCTTGAGGTGCATCCACAGGTAGCGGTTGTCGTACTGGTGCAGGTAGCCGCTCGTGGAGGCGCAGGTGACGATGGTGCCGCCCTTCTTGGCGACGTAGACGCTGGCGCCGAAGGTCTCCCGGCCGGGGTGCTCGAAGACGATGTCCGGGTCCTCGCCGCCGGTGAGCTCGCGGATCCGCTCCCCGAACCGGCGCCACTCGTCCTGGTCCTGGGTCTCCTCGTCCTTCCAGAACCGGAAGCCCTCGGCGGTGCGGTCGATGACCAGCTCGGCGCCCATCTTCCGGCACAGCTCGGCCTTCTCCGGGGAGGAGACCACGCAGACCGGGATGGCCCCGCCGTTCAGCGCCATCTGGGTGGCGTAGCCGCCCAGGCCGCCGGAGGCGCCCCAGATCAGCACCACGTCGCCCTGCTTCATGTTCGCCCCGTGGTGGGACACGAGCTGCCGGTACGCGGTGGAGTTGACCAGCCCGGGGCTGGCCGCCTCCTCCCAGCTCAGGTGGCGCGGCTTCGGCATGAGCTGGTTGGCCTTGACCACGGCCAGCTCGGCAAGGCCGCCGAAGTTGGTCTCGAAGCCCCAGATCCGCTGCTGCGGGTCGAGCATGGTGTCGTCGTGGCCGGCGGCGTCCTCCAGCTCCACCGAGAGGCAGTGCGCGACCACCTCGTCGCCCGCCTTCCAGCGGGTCACCCCCGGACCGGTCCGCAGCACCACGCCGGCCGCGTCCGACCCGACCACGTGGTACGGCAGGTCGTGCCGGCGGGTCAGCTCGGAGAGCCGGCCGTAGCGCTGGAGGAACTTGAAGGTGGGCAGCGGCTCGAAGATGCTGGTCCACACGGTGTTGTAGTTGATGGCGCTGGCCATCACGGCGACGAGCGCCTCGCCGGGGGCCAGCTCGGGGGTGGGCACCTCCTGGACGTGCAGCGCCTTGCGCGGGTCCTTGTCCCGGGTGGCCATGCCGTCGAACATGCGGGTGTCCTCGGCGCGGACCACCACGCCCCGGTAGCTCTCCGGTACCGGCAGGCCGGCGAGGCCGGCGAGTTCCCGCTCCGGCTGCGCGGAGCCCTCCGCCGCCATGATCGCTTCAAGGATGTCCTGCACGGTGACCTCCCGTTCGTTGCGCACCCGCACCGGGCGGGCAGGGGTGCTGCCATCGTCGGCGCCGGTGCGACGGGACCGCCATGTCGGCAATCGACACATCCGGCACCGGTCGCACTCCTGTGGGGCGGGACGTTACTGAACGGTAGCTAGGGCCGGAAGTCCTCTGTGAAAAACTGCATCCGCCGATGCGTGGAGGTGTCCGTGGGAACGTGAAAACGCGCAGTGCCGCGCTGCGTCCCAGGAAGCAGGAAGGGGCCCCGGCCGCCACGGCCCGGGACCCCTCCGCGCAGCTCAGTGACCGGTGGCGGCCGGCTCGACCAGCTCGACCAGGACGCCGCCGGCGTCCTTCGGGTGGACGAAGTTGATCCGCGAGTCGGCGGTGCCCCGCTTCGGCTTCTCGTAGAGCAGCCGCACGCCGCGCTCGCGAAGCGCCGCGCAGGCCGCGTCGATGTCGGCCACCGTGTACGCGACCTGCTGCACGCCCGGCCCGTTGCGGTCCAGGAACTTGGCGATCGTCGAGGACGGCGACAGCGGGGCGAGCAGTTGCACGCAGCCGCCCTCGGCGGTCGGCCCGACGGCCAGCATCGCCTCGCGTACGCCCTGCTCCTCGTTTGTCTCGGTGTGCACGCAGCGCATGCCGAAGGTGCGCTGGTAGAAGTCGATCGCGGCGTCCAGGTCCGCCACCGCGATCCCGACGTGGTCGATGCGGCGCAGACCGATGTCGGTGGCGTGGTCGGCAGCGGGCTCGACGGGGGAGTTCTCAGCCATGGCGCCAGTCTGACCGAACAGTCGTTAAGGCGTACAGGTCGGCAATCTCACGCCGCCGGATCGGACCACGCCCAACCTCTCCGCCCCGCGCCTCCGCCGAACGGGCCACCCCGGACGAGGTCCTGGGGCGGACATCCGCCGTACACCCGAGCCGGCGGCGTGCCGCGCCCCGATCGTCGTGCTGGACGGACGATGCCCCGCTACCAGGTTGCGAGCACGATTCGAACAGGCGCGCCACCAGCAGAATCGCCCCCGGCCCAGGCTCGGGGGCCGTGATCGGACTCGGGAGGAGCGGTCGGCATGACGCTGGAACAGTGGGCGGCAGCCGGCGTCGTGCTGGGCGCGATTCTCAGCGCGCTGACCCTGGCCGTGACGGTGAGCCGGCCCTTGCGCCGCCTGGCCCGGCAGAACGAGGAGTTCCGGCAGGACTGGTACGGGGTGCCCGCCAGACCGGGCCGCGACGCCGTCCCAGGGGTGCCGGAGCGGTTGCGGCGCATCGAGACCGAGTTGCACCCGAACGGGGGCGGGACGCTGCGGGATGCGGTCAACGATGCGGAGGACCGTCTCAAGGAGGCGGAGAGCCGCCTCGACGACCACCTCCGATCGCCGCACGGCGGTTAGCCCAGCTCATCGATCGTTCGGCATATGCGAACCCGGACGAGGCAAGGTTGATCTGCAACTTGCGCACGGTGAAGAGTACGCATGGTGAGTTCACTGTCACGCCCCGTCGCCGCCATCTGGATCCCCTCCCACGTCGACCCGATCGAACCCCACCTCATGGCCTGCCTGGACCACACGAGGCGCTGCCGCTACGACCTCCTCGGGATCGTCACCACGGCGCCGTGGGGCGAGGTCAGGCAGATGATGATCGACGGCACGGTCGACGTGGTGGTGGTCGCCGAGCGGGAGCACCTCCCGCCGGACCGGACCCCGCGGATCGAGGTGGCCGCCCGAGGGGCCCACCCGTCACCGGCGTCGTCGCCCCGGGGCCCGGTGCCGCCGCGCCGCCGCCGCCCGCGCCAGGGCTGAACGCCATCGACCGACGTGACCTGGAGCGCATTGCGAACGTGCTCGGGGTCACCGTACCGTCGCTGTTCCCGGCAGATATGGTGCGTCCTAACAATCGTTAAGGCGTACAGGTCGGCACCCCCTCGGAGGCAGGCATGGCTTCGGTGATCGTCAGCGGCGCGCGGACCCCGATGGGGCGCCTGCTGGGCAACCTCAAGGACCTCCCCGCGACGAAGCTCGGCGGCGTCGCGATCAAGGCGGCGCTGGAGCGCGCCGGCGTGGCCCCGGACCAGGTCCAGTACGTGATCATGGGGCAGGTGCTCCAGGCCGGCGCGGGCCAGATCCCGGCCCGCCAGGCCGCCGTCGAGGCGGGCATCCCCATGTCCACCCCGGCGCTGACCATCAACAAGGTCTGCCTCTCCGGCCTGGACGCGATCGCCCTGGCCGACCAGCTCATCCGGGCCGGCGAGTTCGACATCGTGGTGGCCGGCGGCATGGAGTCCATGACCAACGCCCCGCACCTGATGCTCGGCCAGCGCGCCGGCTACAAGTACGGCGACGTGACGGTCAAGGACCACATGGCCCTCGACGGCCTCACCGACGCCTGGGACTGCTGCTCGATGGGCGAGTCCACCGAGCGGCTCGGGGCGAAGCACGGCATCACCCGCGAGGAGCAGGACGCGTTCGCCGCGGCCAGCCACCAGCGCGCCGCCGCCGCCCAGAAGAACGGCCACTTCGCCGACGAGATCACCCCGGTGATCATCCCGCAGCGCAAGGGCGACCCGCTGGTGATCAGCGAGGACGAGGGCATCCGCCCGGACACGACGGCGGAGTCGCTGGGCAAGCTCCGCCCCGCGTTCACCAAGGACGGCACCATCACGGCCGGCAGCTCCTCGCCGATCTCCGACGGCGCCGCCGCGGTGGTCGTGATGAGCAAGGCCAAGGCCAAGGAGCTGGGGCTCACCTGGCTGGCCGAGATCGGCGCCCACGGCAACGTGGCCGGCCCGGACAACTCGCTGCACTCGCAGCCGTCCAACGCCATCAACCACGCGCTGAAGAAGGCCGGGCTGGCCGTCTCCGACCTCGACCTCATCGAGATCAACGAGGCGTTCGCCCAGGTCGGCATCCAGTCCGCGCGGGACCTCGGCGTCAGCACCGACAAGGTGAACGTCAACGGCGGCGCCATCGCGCTCGGCCACCCGATCGGCATGTCCGGCGCCCGGCTGGTGCTCACCCTGGCGCTGGAGCTCAAGCGGCGGGGCGGCGGCACCGGCGCGGCCGCGCTCTGCGGCGGCGGCGGCCAGGGCGACGCGCTGATCATCCACGTCCCGAACGGCGCCGAGAGCTGACACCTGTGAGCGCGAGGATTGAGCCGGTTCTGCGAGCCCCGCAGTCGCGAACGAAGGCAGCGCTGTGACGAATGTCGAGAACGTCCCGGCGGCGGCCGCCGGCTCGGTGCGCCGCAGCCGGGACGTACCCCTGCTGGTCGAGCGGGCCCGCGCGGGCGACCCCCGCGCGGTGGCCCGGCTGATCACCCTGGTCGAGTCCGGCGACGAGGTGCTGCCGCAGGTCGCGGCGGCCCTCGCCCCCTACGCCGGGCACGCCCAGGTGGTCGGCCTGACCGGCTCGCCGGGCGTGGGCAAGTCGACCACCACGAACGAGCTGGTCCGGGCGCTGCGGGCCCGCGGTCACCGCGTGGGCGTGCTGGCCATCGACCCGTCCAGCCCGTTCACCGGCGGGGCGATCCTCGGTGACCGGGTCCGGATGCAGGACCACGCCACCGACCCCGGCGTCTACATCCGCTCGATGTCCAGCCGGGGCCACCTCGGCGGGCTCTCCGCGGCCACGCCGCAGGCGGTGCGGGTGCTGGAGGGCGCCGGCTGCGACGTGGTGCTGGTGGAGACCGTCGGCGTCGGCCAGGCCGAGGTCGAGGTGGCCTCGCTGGCCGACACCACGCTGGTGCTGCTGGCCCCGGGCATGGGCGACGCCATCCAGGCGGTCAAGGCCGGCATCCTGGAGATCGCCGACGTCTTCGTGGTCAACAAGGCCGACCGGGACGGCGCCGACGCCACCGTGCGCGACATCCAGGGCATGATCGCCCTGGGCGAGCGGGGGCCGGGCGAGTGGCGGCCGCAGGTGGTCCGCTCGATCGCCGCGCGCGGCGACGGCATCGACGACATCGCCGCCGCGATCGACAAGCACCGCGACTGGCTGGAGCGCCACGGCGAGCTGCGCCGCCGCCGGGAGGCGCGGGCCGCCGCCGAGATCGAGGCCATCGCGCTGGGCACCCTGCGGAACCGGATCGGCTCCCTGCGCGACGGTACGCAGCTGCCGACCCTGGCGGCCAAGGTGGCCGAGGGCGCCATCGACCCGTACGCCGCCGCCGCGGAACTGCTGGAGCAGTTGGGCACCTGACCGCCGGCGGGTTTCGACCGGCTGCCCCCGAGGGCACAGTGCCACCGACGGCCCGGAGGCGGGGGGTGGCGCATGGCGGCGGACGAGACCCCGGCGGGGCCGGACCGGGCACCCGCTCCCGACTGGAGGGGCCGGCGACTGCCGATGTCGGCACTGCCGGGCCTGGTCCTCTTCGTCGTGCTGGCGGCCTGCGGGCTGGTCGGGCTGGCCGGCGGGATCGCGGACGGCGACGGGGCGCTGATCGTGGGTGGGGCTTTCCTGCTCCTGCTCTTCGGGTCCCTGGTCGCGTTCCTCGTCGTGGCCTCGTCCCCCGGTTCCGGCACGGCGACGACCCTGGTGCCGTGGCCGGGCGGTGGCGACCGTGCGGTGCGCTTCGGCTATTCGACCGTCACCTACGTCTGGTTCGGCGCGGTGGTCGTGGCCTGCGCCGTCGCCCTGCTCGGCTTCGCGGTGCCGCTGGCGGTCCGGGGAGGCGTCCTCAGCCGGGTGATCGCGGTCGTCCTGGCCGGTGCGGCCCTGCTGCTCGGCTGGTACGTCGTGGTGACGGTCCGCCACGCCCCCGGCGGGCTGCTGCTCTCCCCGGCCGGGATCGCGCACGTGGGGCTGACCAACTTCTACTCGGTGCCGTGGGCCGCCGTGCACGCCGTGGAGGCGCGGCGACTCGGGACGACGGTGCTGGTGGTGAAGGCGGAGCCGTCGCCGCAGAGCGTGCTGCGCCGGTACACGGGCCGGTTCGACACCGGCGAGCTGAGGTTCCTGCCCTTCCTGGTCGTGCGCACCTACTGGCTGGCTGTCGACCGGGAGGCGGTGCTGTCCGCGCTGGCCTTCTACCTCGCCCATCCGGAGCTGCGGGGCGAGCTGGCGACCCCGGAGGGGGTACGCCGGATCGCCGAGGGGCGCACCCGGGCCTGAGGGGTCCACTCCGGATCCCGGCCGACTAGTACGCTCGCACCGCCCGGCGACGGTCGTGGGGCTGGAAACGTGGGCGGGTAGGGCATGGCTGACGAGACCCAGGAGCTGTCGGTGCTGCCGAACGCGGTGGCGGGCGGTGCGACGCACGTCTCCGACGAGGTGGTGGAGAAGATCGCGGTGGCCGCCGCGAAGTCGGTTCCCGGGGTGGCCGAACTCGGCGGCGACGTGGCCCGCTTCTTCAACGCCGTGCTGGACCGGGTCGGGCTGGACCAGGTCGGCGACGCCCGGCGCGGCTGCTCGGCGCACGTCACCGACGGCGCGGCCGTGGTCAACCTGGTCATCGTGATCGGCGGCGGCCGGCCGGTGCCCGAGGTGACCGACGCGGTCCGGGTCGCGGTGACCTCGGCGGTCGAGGCGTACGGGCTGCGGGTCGACGAGATCAACATCCGGGTCGACGACGTGGCGCTGGGCGGGCTGGCGGCGCCCTCGGCCTGACCCGGGTTACCGGCCGGTACGCACTTCCTTAGCGATCGTTCAGGCTGGCGTTCTACACTCGGTCTGATCCCTGGACTCGAGGAGGAGCTCCGCGCATGGACGCCGACGAGATCGCCGCCGGTCGGGCCCGCTGGCAGGCCCGCTACGACGCCGCCCGCAAGCGCGACGCGGACTTCACCACGCTCTCCGGGATGACCGTGGACCCGGTGTACGGCCCTCCGGAGGGGGTGCCGTACCCGGGCTTCGAGCGGATCGGCTGGCCGGGCGAGTTCCCGTACACCCGGGGGCTGTACCCGACCGGCTACCGCGGGCGCACCTGGACCATCCGGCAGTTCGCCGGGTTCGGCAACGCCCAGCAGACCAACGAGCGCTACAAGATGATCCTCGGGGCCGGTGGCGGCGGTCTCTCCGTCGCCTTCGACATGCCGACCCTGATGGGCCGCGACTCCGACGACCCGCAGTCGCTCGGCGAGGTCGGCCACTGCGGCGTGGCGGTCGACTCGGCCGCCGACATGGAGGTGCTCTTCGACGGCATCGACCTGGCCGGCGTGACCACCTCGATGACCATCTCCGGCCCGGCCGTGCCGGTCTTCTGCATGTACCTGGTGGCCGCCGAGCGGCAGGGCGCCGACCTGTCCACCCTGGACGGCACGCTCCAGACGGACATCTTCAAGGAGTACATCGCGCAGAAGGAGTGGCTCTTCGACCCGGAGCCGCACCTGCGTCTCATCGGCGACCTCATGGAGTACTGCGCCCGGGAGATCCCGCGGTACAAGCCGCTGTCGGTCTCCGGCTACCACATCCGCGAGGCCGGCTCGACCGCCGCGCAGGAGCTGGCGTACACCCTGGCCGACGGGTTCGGCTACGTCGAGCTGGGGCTCTCGCGCGGGCTGGACGTCAACGTCTTCGCCCCGGGCCTGAGCTTCTTCTTCGACTCCCACGTCGACTTCTTCGAGGAGATCGCCAAGTTCCGGGCCGCCCGCCGGATCTGGGCCCGCTGGCTGCGCGACGTCTACGGCGCCACCAGCGAGAAGGCCCAGTGGCTGCGGTTCCACACCCAGACCGCCGGGGTGTCGCTCACCGCCCAGCAGCCGGTCAACAACGTGGTGCGGACCGCAGTGGAGGCCCTGGCGGCCGTCCTCGGCGGCACCAACTCGCTGCACACCAACGCCCTCGACGAGACCCTCGCCCTGCCCACCGACGAGTCGGCCGAGATCGCCCTGCGCACCCAGCAGGTGCTCATGGAGGAGACCGGGGTCGTCAACGTCGCCGACCCGCTCGGCGGCTCCTGGTACGTCGAGGCGCTCACCGACAAGATCGAGGCCGAGGCGGAGGAGATCTTCGCCCGGATCCGGCAGCTCGGCGGGGAGGGGCCGCACCAGATCGGCCCCATGACCTCGGGCATCCTGCGCGGCATCGAGGACGGCTGGTTCACCGGCCACATCGCCGAGTCGGCCTTCGTCTACCAGCAGGCGCTGGAGAAGGGCGACAAGCGGATCGTCGGGGTCAACTGCCACACCGGCACCGTCGCCAAGGACCTGGAGATCCTGCGCATCTCGCACGAGGTCGAGCTGGAGCAGCGCCGGGTGCTCGCCGAGCGCAAGGCGGGCCGCGACGACGCCGCGGTCAAGGCCGCCGTGCAGCGGATGGTCGACGTCAGCCGGACCGGCGAGAACATGATCCCGGCCATGCTGGACGCCGTCCGGGCCGAGGCCACCCTGGGCGAGATCTGCGACGCCCTCCGTGGCGAGTGGGGCGTCTACCGGGAGCCCGCCCGGTTCTGACCCGTCGCGCCGGTGCCGGGTCCTCCCGGCACCGGCACCGACCAGGCGTGAGAGTCGCAACTGTCGCCGTCGCGGTTGATCTGAGTTCCGCGGGACACGTGCGAGACTAGATAACCATGAGCGACCCACGGATCACCTCGTCGATCTTCACCCGCGGCGCGGTCGACCTCAGCGCGTTGCGCGGCACCCCGGAACCCTCCCGTCCCACCACCCCGAGCCAGGCCGGCCCCCCGGCCGGCGTACCCGGCGGACCGCCGGCGGGTGGCGGCGTGGCCGTCATCGACGTGACCGAGGCGACCTTCCAGTCCGAGGTGTTGGAGCGGTCGCTGACCACGCCCGTGGTCGTGGACTTCTGGGCCGAGTGGTGCGAGCCCTGCAAGCAGCTCTCGCCGGTGCTGGAGCGGCTGGCCGCCGAGGGCGAGGGTGCCTGGGTGCTCGCCCGGGTCGACGTCGACGCCAACCCGCGGCTCGCCCAGATGTTCCGGGTCCAGGGCATCCCCATGGTCTACGCGGTGGTCGGCGGCCAGCCGATCGACGCCTTCTCCGGCGTGGTGCCGGAGGCGCAGCTCCGCCAGTGGATCCAGGCCATCCTCAAGGCCGGCGGCGTCACCGTCGCCGAGCCGGAGGACCCGCGGCTGACCGAGGCCGACGACGCGCTGATGTCCGGCGACCTGGAGGCGGCCGAGGCGGCGTACCGGAAGATCCTGGCCGAGAGCCCGGCGGACGCCGCGGCCGAGGCCGGCCTGGCCCAGGTCGGGGTGGCCCGGCGGGTGGCCGGCGCCGACCCGCGCGCCGCGCTCGCCGCCGCCGAGCAGGCCCCCGACGACATCGAGGCACAGCTCCTCGCCGCCGACATCGAGATGCTCAGCGGCCTCGCCGAGCAGGCGTACGCCCGGCTCGTCGGCCTGGTCCGCCGCACCTTCGGCGACGACCGGGAGAAGGTCCGCCAGCACCTGGTGTCGCTGTTCACCATCGCCGGCCCGGACGACCCCGCCGTGGCGTCCGCCCGACGGGCCCTGGCCAGCGCCCTGTTCTGAGTTCACCGCACGCCAGCGCGGGCCGGCGTACCGGCCGGCCCGCCCGACCACCGAGGACGGGAGCCCATGATGCGCCGGATCGCCGTCCTCGACGCGCCGACGAACCTCGGCCTGCGCCCACCCACGTCCACCTCCGTCCCAGGCTGCGGCAAGGCGCCCGGCGCGCTGCGCGACCACGGCCTCCTCGCCCGGCTGCGGGCCCGCGACGCCGGCTGCCTCACCCCGCCCCGGTACGACCCCGGTGACTGGCGCCCCGGCGACGGGGTCTGCCACGCCCGGGAGATCTCCGGCTACTCGGTGGCGCTGGCCGACCGGATCGGGGCGATCATCGACCGGGGCGAGTTCCCGCTGGTGCTCGGCGGGGACTGCTCGGTGCTGCTTGGCTCGGCGCTGGCCATGCACCGGCTCGGCGAGGCGGTCGGCGGGCGGGTCGGGCTGGTCTTCGTCGACGGCCACTCCGACTTCCGGCACCCCGGCAACGCCTCGTACGTGGGCGCGGCGGCGGGGGAGGACCTGGCCCTGGTCACCGGGCGGGGGCAGGCCGACCTGGCCGCCATCGAGGGACGGCGCCCCTACTTCCGGGACATCGACGTGGTGGTGCTCGGCATCCGGGCGCAGGACGAGTACCGGCTCGACCTCCAGGCCGCCGGCATCACCACCCGCCCCGTGCCGGCGCTGCGCGCCGAGGGGGCGGCCCGCACCGCCCAGTGGGCGCACGAGCAGCTGGCCGACTGCGCCGGCTACTGGGTGCACATCGACGTGGACGTGCTCGATCCGGCGGTGATGCCCGCGGTGGACGCGCCCGACCCGGGCGGGATCGCCTTCGCCGAGCTGGAGATCCTGCTGGCCGGCCTGGTGGACACCCCGCACTGCCTCGGCGTCGAGCTGACCGTCTTCGACCCCGACTACGACCCCGACGGGTCGTACGCCGCCGAGATCGTCAACACCGTGGTGGCCGGGCTCGCCCCGGTCGCCGCGCCCGGCGCCATGCCGCCCCGGCTGCTGCCGGCCGCCCCGGTCGCGCCGGCGCCCCGCCCCGGCAACGGCCGGCCGCCGGCCCGCGACGTGCTGCCCGGCCCGGCGGCCGTCCCGGCGCCGGCCGTGGCCGTGGAGCCGATCGGCCCGGCCCCGACCGGGGACGGCGGTGATCCCTCCGGCGCCAACGGCGACCGCCCGGCCGAGCCCGCCCCCGGCCCGTCCGGTCCCGGCCTGCTGCGCCGGGCACCGGACACGGACCGCCCGGACGCGCCGGAGCCGGTCGGGCCGCTCGCCTCGACCGGTCCCGGCCTGCTGCGCCGGGTGGCCGGGCCGGAGGAGGCGGACGAGGCGGCACCGGACGAGGCGGAGCCGGACGCGACCCGACCGGGCGCCGACATCGCCTGACCGCGCCGGCTCCGGTCAGCGGGCCGCGAGGCCGCGGAGGAACCGCTCGGCGATCGGGACCGCGCTGGTGGTGCTCGACCCGCCCTGCTCGACGAAGACCGCGAACGCCACGTCGCCCTGCCAGCCGACGAACCAGGCGTGGGTGTGCGCCGGGTTGTTGTCGTACTCGGCGGTGCCGGTCTTGCCGTACACCGGCTCGCCGGGGACGTCGGCCAGCGCGGCGCCCGTGCCGCCGGTGACCACCGCGCGCATCATCGTCTTCAGCGCCGTCACCGACTCCGCCCTGAGGGCCGGGCCGGCCGGGGCCGGCTTCGCCGGGGCGGGATCGAGCAGCAGCCTGGGCTGCTCCCAGTGGCCGCGGGCCACGGCGGCGGTGGCCCCTGCCATGGCGAGCGGGCTGACCACGGTGGTGCCCTGACCGATCGCGGCGGCGGCCTGCTCGGTGGCCGAGCCGTTGGCGGAGACCTTGCCGGTGAAGACGTCGGCGCCGAGGTCCCACTCGCTCTCCAGGCCGAGCGTGCGGCCGGCCTGGGCCAGCCCGTCGGGGCCGAGCTTGGGGGCCAGGGAGGTGAAGGCGGTGTTGCAGGACTTCGCGAAGTCGGTGGTGAACGGGACGTCGCCCAGTTCGAAGTTGTCGGAGTTCTTGAAGGAGCGGCCGTCGACCTCGAACGTCTTCGGGCAGCGCACCGTCGCCTCCGGGGTCACCGCGCCCTTGTCGAGCAGGGCGAGCGCGCTGACCATCTTGAACGTCGAGCCGGGCGGCACCTGGGCGGTGAAGGCGAGGTTCTCGCCGGCCGCGCCGGGGCCGTTGGCGGCGGCCAGCACCGCGCCGTCGCTGATCCGCACGGCCACCAGGGCGGAGCGCCGGGTCTGGCCACGCAGCGCCGCGTCGGCGGCGTTCTGGGTGGCCACGTCGAGGGTGGTCTTCAGCGGCTGGCCGGCCTTCGGCTCGCCGCGGAACACCTCGACCCCGGTGGGTGCGGCGGTGCCGTCCGGCGCCGGGTGCTGCGTGATCACGGTGATCCCCGGGGCGCCGCGCAGCCGGTCGTCGTAGCGGCCCTGGAGGCCGCCGTGGCCGACCAGGTCGCCCTGGACGTACTTGTCGGGGTGCGCCTTGAGGTCGTCGGCCTGCGCCGGGTCGACCGAGCCGAGCAGGGCCCGGGCGAACTCCCGGGTCGGGGCCAGGAAGAGCTGGTCGGACTGGAACCGGGTGCCGGGCAGGTCGTAGATCCGGGGCTTGATCTGCCGGTAGGCCTCCTCGCGCAGGGTCACCACCTCGACCAGCGCGCCCCGGTCCGCCTCCTTCAGGCGCTTGGGCAGGTCGGTGAGGTCGACCGGCGGGGTGAGCGCGGGCCGGATCGCCTTGAACGCGGCGTCGAGCTTCCGGACCAGGGCCTTCACGTCGGTGACCTCGCCGGGGGTGACCTGCACCCGGACCACCGGGCGGGGCGCCACGACCGGGGCTCCGGCGGAATCCAGCACGCCGGCCCGGGGCGCGGCCTCCCGACGCAGCGCGAACCGGTCGCCGGCCTCCAGCTTCTCGTGCACGACGGTCGGCTCCCAGATGACCTGCCACTGGTCGTCGGTGCCGTGCCGGAGGCGTACCGGATTCTCGTAGACCCAGGTGGTGCCGCCCGGCAGCGGCCAGGTGAGCCTGACCCGCGCGGTGGCGATGTCGCCCTCGACCTTCACGTCGCCGGTGCGCTCGAGCTTCGGCGGGGTGTCGGCCAGCTCGCCGGCGAGGGACCGGAGCTCCTTGGTCACCTCGCCCGCGGCCACCTTGGCGCCGGCCGGGTCGATGAAGCCGACGGCCTGGAGGTCGCCGGAGCGCCAGCCCTTCAGGAAGGCGTCGACGCTCTGCTCCGGCCCGTCCTCGCCCGAGCATCCGGTCAACGCGCCCGCCGCCAGCACGGTGGCGGCCAGCGCCGCGAGGACGCGGCGGCGAGGGGAGAGGCGGCGGCGGACGGGGTACGACAGGAGCATGAAGGAGTTCCTCCGGTTCGAGACTGCCCTGCACGCTAGTACGACGCGCGGCTCCGCACGGCCCCGGCACGGCCCTTGCGCAGGCAAAGATCGCCCTGTGGCAGTGTGATGAACATCGCCAGTCCGGGTACTCCGCGACCGGCCGACCACATACCCGCAACGGGTGAAAGGACAGAGTCCCGATCCGGACGTCCGGCCAGTGGTCCGCCGACAAAGGGGCACAGCGGCAGGGCCTAGGCTGGGCGGCAGAGTGACCCACAACGCGGTGGGTCGAGGGGAGTGGCACCGATGGACCGGCGTCCGGCGATCAAACCGGGACCCGACCTCCGGCAGGCTGACACCAGCCGGGACGATGACAGCTTCGATTCGGCGACCGACGGGGACGGTTTCAGCCGTCTCGACACAGGAGTGACCGGGATGACCGGTTCCAGCATCGACACCCTCTACGACCTGGGCCTGCCCGCGCAGGCACTGGGCGACGAAACAGAGGATGCCGAGCTGGACGAGCCGGTACCCAACGCGGAGCGCCTGGTCGCCCAGGCGGTCGCGCTGGCCGGGGACGACCACGACGCGGCCACCCTGGTGGGCCGCTTCTGGCGGTTCGCGCCGGACGAGGAGCTGATCGGCTTCACCGCCGAGGAGATGCTCGACGCGGCCCGGGCCCACCGGGACCTCGCCCAGCAGCGGGTACCGGGCGAGCTGAAGCTGCGCATCCACGAGCCGGACGCCGAGCAGCACCACACCGTGATCGAGATCGTCACCGACGACATGCCGTTCCTGGTCGACTCGGTGACCGCGCTGCTGAACTCGCACCACCTCGACGTGCACCTGCTGGTGCACCCGTTGGTCGTGGTGCGGCGCGAGCCGCTGGGCCGGCTGACCGAGGTCTCCGCGGACGTGGAGCCGGACGACGCGATCGCCGGCGACCTGGTCGAGAGCTGGATGCGGATCGAGATCGACCCGGTCCGTGACGCGGCCGAGCGGGAGAAGCTGCGCCGGGAGCTGCAGCGGGTCCTCACCGACGTTCGGGAGGCCGTCGAGGACTGGCCCAAGATGCGGCAGCGTGCCCTGGCCCTGGCCGACGAGCTGGCCTCGGCGCGCACGTCGGACAACCGTCCGCCGGTGCCGGAGAAGGACATCACCGACTCCGTGGAGCTGCTGCGCTGGCTGGCGCACGACCACTTCACCTTCCTCGGCTACCG
The DNA here is from genome assembly GCF_024213425.1 of Micromonospora sp. A3M-1-15. NCBI lineage: Bacteria > Bacillati > Actinomycetota > Actinomycetes > Micromonosporales > Micromonosporaceae > Micromonospora > Micromonospora sp. A3M-1-15. The sequence goes on from NZ_JANAVK010000002.1 coordinate 987,335, forward strand.
CGAGTACCGGCTGGTCGACACCGACGGCGCGGACGGTGGCCAGGCCCTGGAGGCCGTCCTCGGCACCGGGCTGGGCATCCTGCGGTCCGACTCGCCCGAGGCGCGGTCGCTGAACTCGATGACCCCCGAGGCGCACGAGAAGGTGCTGGAGAAGCGCCTGCTCATCATCACCAAGGCCAACTCGCGGGCGACCGTGCACCGGTCGGCCTACCTCGACTACATCGGCTTCAAGATCTTCAACGACTCCGGTGAGGTGGTCGGGGAGCGGCGCTTCCTGGGCCTGTTCTCCACGGCGGCGTACCGGACCAGCGTGCAGGAGCTGCCGGTGGTCCGGCGCAAGGTCGCCGAGGTGCTCGACCGCTCGGGCCTGAGCCTGCGCAGCCACTCCGGCAAGGACCTGCTCCAGATCCTGGAGACCTACCCCCGCGACGAGCTGTTCCAGATCAAGACCGACGACCTCTACCACGCGGTGATCGGCGTGCTCCGCATGGCCGGCCGCCGGCAGCTGCGGGTCTTCCTGCGCCGGGACGCGTACGGGCGGTTCATCTCCTGCCTCATCTACCTGCCCCGGGACCGGTTCACCACGCAGAACCGGCTGCGGATGCAGGACATCCTGCTGCGCGAGCTGAACGGCGTGGGGGTGGACTACACCACCCGGGTGACCGAGTCGATGCTGGCCCGGGTGCACTTCATCGTCCGGACCGACCCGAACAACCCGCCCGGGGACATCGACGCGGACCTGCTCGCCGAGGAGCTGGCCGACGCGACCCGGCTCTGGGACGACGACTACCGGCTGGTGCTGGAGCGCAAGCTCGGCGACGAGCAGGCCAAGCACCTGTTCGCCCGGTACGCCGACGCCTTCCCGGAGGGCTACAAGGACGGGCACACGCCGTACGAGGCCATGAAGGACCTGGCCAAGCTGGAGCTGCTGGAGGAGTCCGGCCAGCTGGAGATGCACCTGTTCCGCAAGCAGCTCGCCGGGCGCACCAACGGGGCCGGCCGGGCAGTCGAGGTCGACGAGACCATGGACGTCCGGTTCAAGGTCTACCGGTACGGCGAGCCGATGATGCTCTCCGCCGTGCTGCCGGTGCTGCACTCGCTCGGCGTCCGGGTGGTCGACGAGCACCCGTACGAGGTGGAGCGCGTCGACGGCCGGATCTGGCTGTACGACTTCGGGCTGCAACTGCCCGAGGCCCACCAGGAGCTGGCCGAGGTCCGCCCGCACGTGGAGAACGCCTTCGCCGCCGCCTGGCGGGGCGAGGCCGAGGTGGACGGCTTCAACGAGCTGGTGCTCCGGGCCGGGCTCACCTGGCGGCAGGTGGTGGTGCTGCGGGCGTACGCGAAGTACCTGCGGCAGGCCGGCACCGTGTTCTCGCAGGAGTACATGGAGCAGACCTTCATCGCGTACCCGAAGATCGCCTCGTTGCTGGTGGAGCTCTTCGAGACCCGGTTCCGGCCGGGCGCGTCCACCCTGGACGAGCGGCGGCAGCGCGGCGGCGAGCTGGTCTCGGCGATCGGCGAGGCGCTGGACGACGTGGCCAGCCTCGACCAGGACCGGATCCTGCGCTCCTACCTGACGTTGATCCAGGCCACCCTGCGCACCAGCTTCTACCAGAAGCCGGTCGGCGGGCGGCCCAAGTCGTACGTCGCGTTCAAGCTGGACCCGCAGGCGATCCCGGAGCTGCCGGCGCCGCGGCCCAAGTTCGAGATCTTCGTCTACTCGCCCCGGTTCGAGGGCGTGCACCTGCGGTTCGGGCCGGTGGCCCGGGGCGGGCTGCGCTGGTCCGACCGGCGTGAGGACTTCCGCACCGAGGTGCTCGGCCTGGTCAAGGCGCAGATGGTGAAGAACGCCGTGATCGTGCCGGTGGGCGCCAAGGGCGGCTTCGTGCTGAAGCAGAAGCCGGGCGACCGGGACGAGGCGGTGGCCTGCTACAAGGAGTTCGTCGGCGCGCTGCTCGACGTCACCGACAACATCTCCAGCGGCGAGATCGTGCCGCCGGAGGACGTGGTCCGGCACGACGCCGACGACCCGTACCTGGTGGTGGCGGCGGACAAGGGCACCGCGACCTTCTCCGACATCGCCAACGAGATCTCCGCCGCGCACAACTTCTGGCTGGGCGACGCCTTCGCCTCCGGCGGCTCGGCCGGCTACGACCACAAGAAGATGGGCATCACGGCCCGGGGCGCCTGGGAGTCGGTGAAGCGGCACTTCCGGGAGCTGGGGCACGACACCCAGACCCAGGACTTCACCGTGGTCGGCGTCGGCGACATGTCCGGCGACGTGTTCGGCAACGGGATGCTGCTGTCCAAGCACATCCGGCTGGTGGCCGCCTTCGACCACCGGCACATCTTCCTGGACCCGGACCCGGACGCGGCCACCTCGTGGGACGAGCGGAAGCGGCTGTTCGACCTGCCCCGGTCGTCCTGGGAGGACTACAACGCCGAGCTGATCTCGGCCGGCGGCGGCATCTACCCGCGTGCTGCCAAGTCGGTGCCGATCTCGCCGCAGGTGCGGGAGGTGCTCGGCCTCGACGGCGACGTCACCCAGCTCAGCCCGCAGGACCTGATGAAGGCGATCCTCACCGCGCCGGTGGACCTGTTCTGGAACGGCGGCATCGGCACCTACGTGAAGGCGTCGACGCAGACCAACGCCGAGGTCGGCGACAAGTCCAACGACGCCATCCGGGTGGACGGCAAGAGCCTGCGCTGCCGGGTGGCCGGCGAGGGCGGCAACCTGGGCTGGACCCAGCAGGGCCGGATCGAGTACGCGGCGGCCGGCGGCCGGATCTACACCGACTTCATCGACAACGCGGCCGGGGTGGACTGCTCCGACCACGAGGTGAACATCAAGATCCTGCTGAACACGGCGGTCGCCGACGGCGCGCTGGACATGCCGGACCGCGACGAGCTGCTGGCCCAGATGACCGACGAGGTCGCCGAGCTGGTGCTGCGGGACAACTACGACCAGGCCCGGGCGCTGAACAACGCCCAGGCCCAGGCCGCCTCGCTGCTCCCGGTGCACCGCCGGATGATCAGCGAGCTGGAGCGGGCCGGTCAGCTCGACCGCGCGCTGGAGGCGCTGCCGTCGGACGAGGAGCTGGCGGTACGCGGCGAGAGCGGGCTGACCGCGCCGGAGTTCGCGGTGCTGCTGGCGTACGTGAAGATCGTGCTGGAGCGGGAGATCGTCAGCGAGGGGCTGGCGGACGAGGAGTGGACGACCGACGTGCTGGTCAACTACTTCCCGACCCCGCTGCGGGAGCGGTTCGCCGACCGGATGGGCCGGCACCGGCTGCGCCGGGACATCGTCACCACGGTCCTGGTCAACGAGGCGATCAACCGGGGCGGCATCACGTTCCTCTTCCGGGTGGTCGAGGAGACGGCCGCCTCCGCGGCGGACGTGCTGCGGGCGTACGTGGTGGTCCGCGAGGTGTTCGGGCTGCGCGAGCTGTGGGACGCGGTCGAGGCGCTGGACAACAAGGTCTCGCCCGAGTTGCAGACCAGCGTCTACCTGGACACCCGCCGGCTGCTCGACCGCGCGGTGCGCTGGCTGGTCACCAACCGGCGCTCGCCGATCGACGTGCCGGGGGAGATCGCCCGGCTGCGGGACGGCGTGGCCCAGCTCCTGCCGGAGCTGGAGAACCTCTTCTACGGCACCGAGCGGGAGGCGATCGCCGCCCACATCGACTCGCTGACCGGCAAGGGGCTGCCCCGCGACCTGGCCGAGCAGGCGACCCGGCTGATGTACAGCTTCGGCCTGCTCGACATCGTGGAGACCGCGCAGTCGACCGGCCGGGACGTGAGCGAGGTGGCCTCGGTCTACTTCGTCCTCTCCGACCGGTTCCGGGTGGACGCCCTGCTGTCGAAGATCTCCCTGCTGCCGCGGGAGGACCGCTGGCAGACCCTGGCCCGGATGGCGCTGCGCTACGACCTGTACGCCGCGCTGGCCGCGCTCACCGCGGAGGTCCTCGGCTCCACTTCGGAGAGCCTCCCGCCGGTCGAGCGGGTGCAGGAGTGGGAGCAGGCGAACGCCACCTCGATCCACCGGGCGCACCGGGCCATGGGGGAGTTCGACGAGTCCCGGGCCGACCTGTCCGCCCTGTCCGTGCTGCTGCGGCAGATCCGCACCCTGGTGCGGACCTCGGCGGCGGCCTGACGGAGTAACTAACGCACGCCCGCGCGGCGGCCCGGTGGTCGGTGACCCGACCACCGGGCCGCGCCGCTTCACGCCATGCTGGCGAAGGCGATGACGTTGTCGACGTAGCTTCGGCTGCTCTCGTCGAACGCCCCACCGCAGGTGACCACCCGCAGGCCGGGCGTGGCGGAGGGGCCGTAGACCAGCTCGGTGGGGAAGGCCGTCTTCGGGTACGACTTCACCTCGGTCACCGTGAACGTGACGGCCGAGCCGTCCTCCCGGGCGATCGAGATGGTGTCACCCTTCCGGAGCGCGCCGAGGTTGAAGAAGACTGCCGGCCCGAGCTTGGCCGAGTCGACGTGGCCGACGATCACCGAGTTGCCCTCCTCGCCGGGACTGGGCCCGGGGGAGTACCAACCCGCCTTCATGGCCTGCTCCAGCGGGGGCACCTGAGCCGTGCCGTCCGGGTTCAGGCCGAGGGTCATGATCTCGGCCTGCACGCCGATCCGGGGGATCGAGATGGTCGTCGGGGTCGACCGGGGCAGTCCGGCGGAGGTGAGGTCCGGGTGCGCCGTGACCGGGGACTGGTCGTCGACGGACGCCTGGTCGGCGGTCTCCGCGCCGACGCCGCCGCTGGGGCCCGGGATGGCGGACGGCGACGGGGACGGATCGGCGGGCCCGGCCTGGGCGAGCGGCTGGGGCGGGCGGGGTGGCGGCACGGTCCGCACCGACGCCCCGATCATGCCGGCGCCCACCATGGCGAGCAGGACGACGACAGCGGCGCCGGCGGCGCGCCACGGTTTCCCGTGACGGCCGCCGGCCCGTGTCGCCGTCCGGTCAGACGAGGTCATCGCCCCGGCGCCGGCGCAGCAGGATCATGCCGCCCAGGGCGGCGGCGCCGATGACGCCCACCCCGCTGGCGGCCATGTTGCGGTCCAGGCTGGTGGTGGTCATGCCACCGTCACCGCCGTCGACGTGGCCACGCGGCATGCAGTCCTTGCGGTCCTCGTCGTTGCGGCCGTGGTCCTTGCCGTCGTGGTCCTTGCCGTCGTGGTCCTTGCCGTCGTCCTTGCCGTCCCAGCTCCGGTTGTCCCAGTCCTTGCGGTCCTCGTCCTTGGAGCCGTGGTCCTTGCGGTCCTCGTCGCGCTGGTCCCGGTCCTTGGCGTCGTGGTCCTTGTTGTCCCGGTCGTTGCGCTCGTCGTTCTTGCGGTCCTCGTCGCGCTGGTCCCGGTCCTTGGCGTCGTGGTCCTTGTTGTCCCGGTCGTTGCGCTCGTCGTCCTTGCGGTTCTCGTCCTTGCGGTTCTCGTCCTTGCGGTCCCGCTCGTCGCCGGGCTGGTCGGCGACCATGCCGCCGCCCTGGCCGTCGGCGCCCGGCTGCCAGGAGTCGCTGCCCTGCCAGGAGTCGCTGCCCTGCCAGTCGTCGCGCTCCTCGCCCTTGCCGTCGTCGTGCTTGCCGTCCCGGTCCTTGCCGTCGTCGTGCTTGCCGTCCTGGTCCTTGCCGTCGTCGTGCTTGCCATCGTCGTGCTTGCCGTCGTCGTGCTTGCCGTCGTCGTGCTTGCCATCGTCGTGCTTGCCGTCCTGGTCCTTGCCGTCGTGGCCCTTGCGGTCCTCGTCCTTGCGGCCGTGGTCCTCGCGGTCCTCGTAGCTCCGGTCCCAGTCCTTGCGGTCCCAGTTCTTGTGGTCCCAGTCCTCGTGCTCCCCAGAGCAGGTACCGGGAAGGCTGATCTGCGGCTTGGCGACGGCGTTCGCGCTGGCCGCGTTCGCCGCCCCGGGCGAGAACAGCAGCAGGGACGCGCCACCGAGAGCGGCACCCGCGACGAGCTTCCCGAGCATCTTCTTAGCCATGACCTGCGTCACTCCATCCCTTTTTGTCCTGAGCCCGCCTTCAGTCGAGCTACGACCGACGTTAGACCGTTTCATGACTTATCCGGGGAAAGATTCGTGTTTAGGAGTTTATTGGCTTTGGGAGCGTTACGGGTGCTAAGCCGCTTTGGTGCTTGGGCGTACCGGAGGGGCCGGACCATGACGGTCTGAGCCGGCATGCCCCGCCTTCGGGCGTCCCGCGCCGCTTGCGACGCGCCCGGGGGGATTCGGTGCCCGGTCGGAGCGCGACGGGCTCGCATCGAGCCATTGCCATGGAAGCGCTCCCATGCAAGAATCGCTGCACGCGGTTCGGGGAGCCACACCGCGAGTTCAGACGTCGAGGGCAGCCGGGTCACCGGAGCGGCGTCCGACTCCTCGACCGGTCCCGCGGCCGGTCGTCCACCACCACCATCACGCCCGTCCGGGTCGGGCACCCCCGAGAAACCCGTGGCGCCGGCCGTCCCCCTGCGGACGTCCGAGTGCCCTTCCACCGGGCCGTACGCGGATCCGGTCTCGCCCAAGGAGATCAGTGGCATGAATCTGTGGAGAAGGCTGTCCGGCCGCAGCCGGGCGCTCGCGCTGACCGGCGCGGGCGTCCTGGTCGCCGGTGGACTGGTGACCCTCCCGGTCACGGCGGCGCAGGCCGCGACCCAGTGCAGCGTGGACTACACCACCAGCGACTGGCCCGGTGGCTTCACCGCCACGGTGACCATCAGGAACATCGGTGACCCGCTCAGTTCGTGGAACCTCGGCTTCACCTTCCCGAACAGCAGCCAGAAGGTGCAGCAGGGCTGGTCGGCGAAGTGGTCGCAGAGCGGCCAGAACGTCACCGCGCAGAACGAGTCCTACAACGGGGCGCTGGCCACCGGGGCCAGCACCAGCATCGGGTTCAACGGCGCCTGGAGCGGCAGCAACCCGAAGCCGACCCAGTTCACGCTGAACGGCACGGTCTGCAACGGCGGCACGCCGCCCACCTCGACCCCGCCGACCACGACCCCGCCCCCGACGACCCCGCCGCCCACGACTCCGCCGCCGACCACCCCTCCGCCGACCACCCCTCCGCCGGGGCAGAAGGTCGACAACCCGTACGCCGGGGTGAAGGGGTACGTGAACCCGGAGTGGAAGGCCAAGGCCGAGTCGGTGTCCGGCGGCAGCCGGGTGTCGAACAACCCGACCGCGGTGTGGATCGACCGGATCGCCGCCATCAACGGCACCCCGGACAGCAGCTCCAACGGCGCGATGGGGGTCCGTGACCACCTGGACGCCGCGCTCGCCCAGGGCGCCGGCTACATCCAGTTCGTCATCTACAACCTGCCCGGCCGGGACTGCTCCGCGCTCGCCTCCAACGGCGAGCTGGGCCCCGACGAGCTGCCCCGCTACAAGGCCGAGTACATCGACCCGATCGCCGCGATCCAGGGCGACGCGAAGTACAAGAACCTGCGCATCGTCAACATCATCGAGATCGACTCGCTGCCCAACCTGGTGACCAACACCTCGGGCAACGCGGGCGGCACCGCGATGTGCGACACGGTCAAGGCCAACGGCGCGTACGTCAACGGCGTGGGTTACGCCCTGGCGAAGCTCGGCGCGATCGGCAACGTCTACAACTACATCGACGCCGCGCACCACGGGTGGATCGGCTGGGACAGCAACTTCGGCCCGGTCGCCGACCAGCTCAAGGCCGCCGCCGTCGCGTCCGGCAGCACGGTGCGCAACGTGCACGGCTTCATCGTCAACACCGCCAACTACTCGGCGCTGAAGGAGCCGTACGTCAAGGTCACCGACTCGGTGAACGGCCAGACCGTGCGGCAGTCCAAGTGGATCGACTGGAACCAGTACGTCGACGAGCTCTCGTTCGCCCAGGCGTTCCGGCAGAAGCTGGTCTCGATCGGCTTCGACAGCGGTATCGGCATGCTGATCGACACCTCCCGCAACGGCTGGGGTGGGTCCGCCCGGCCCACCGGCCCGGGCCCGCTGACCAGCGTCGACGCCTACGTCGACGGGGGTCGGATCGACCGGCGCTACCACACCGGCAACTGGTGCAACCAGGCCGGCGCGGGCCTCGGCGAGCGGCCGCGGGCCAACCCGGAGTCGGGAATCGACGCCTACGTCTGGGTGAAGCCCCCGGGTGAGTCGGACGGCTCCAGCACGGCCATCCCGAACGACGAGGGCAAGGGCTTCGACCGGATGTGCGACCCGACCTACACCGGCAACGCCCGCAACGGCAACAACCTGTCCGGCGCCCTGCCGAACGCGCCGATCTCCGGTGCGTGGTTCGCGGCCCAGTTCCAGCAGCTGATGCAGAACGCCTACCCGCCGCTCTCCTGATCCGGCGGCCGGCCCACCCGCGGCGGCGGGAGTGAGGCACCGCCGCGCGGGTTCCCCGGGCCCCTGGTCGACCCCACGTCGACCAGGGGCCCCCGGGCGTCAGGGGACCGTCTTCTCGATCGCCGCCCGGCCCAGCTCGGCCAGGTCGCGGCGGGCCCGCTCCAGGTTCTCCGCGGTCATGTCCTGGCCCCGGGCCATCACCAGGTCCTCGGGGTCCCACGGCTGCTCCGCCCCGGTTCGGATGTTGTCCCCGCCCGCCCCCGTGCCGGTGCCGGTCGCACCGGTCCCGGCCGCGTACGGGTCGCCGAGGATGTCCGGCGAGCCGGTGTCGGGCACCGCGCCGTCGGGCTCGGTGAAGACGGGATTGTCCGGGTCGGTGCCACCGGTGCGCAGCTGCGGCACCGTGCTGTCGTCGTCCACCGCGGCGGCCACCTCGGGGGTCTCCTCCAGCGGCCGCTCGCCACCGCGGTCACGATCCGTCATGCTGCTGCCCTCCTGTCCCGTTCCCTGATCCCCACGGCGTACCCGATGCGGCCCCGGCCATGCCGCCCGGGGCGGCGTCCCGGCCGGCGGTCAGCGCTCGTCGGCGGCGTGCGGCTCCGGCGGCTCGGTAGGGCGCAGCCGCTGCCAGAGCAGCATCAGCAACCCGAAGACGAGCATCGCCAGGCCGGCCCAGAGGTTGATCCGGACGCCCTGCGCCTTGTCGATCTCGGCGGACGAGTCGAAGAGCCCCATGAGGCCCACGATCAGCCCGTACGCGACGAACAGGCCGCCGATCACCCGGCGGATGTCGAAGAGCCGGGCCGCCGCGGAGCGCGCCTCCCGCGCGTCCTCGGTCTCGTCGACCAGCGGGTCGTGGGCCTCGCCGTGCTGGTACCGGTCGGCGTCGTCTGCCATGGCGTGCGTCCCTTCCTCAGAAGACCGGGATGTAGAAGAGGGCGGCGAGGACCACGGCGATCACGCCGAGCAGCACCGGGGAGCGGTACCAGGCGGCGTCGCCGGCCAGCGAGTCGTCCTTGAGCGTGGAGTCGGACAGGCCGTAGACCAGCCCGGTGAGCTCGTCGGCCGGCTTCGGCCGGGTCAGCGGCGTCACGATCGCGGCGACCACCGCCACGGTGACGAAGGCGAGGCCCGCCCCCCAGAAGCTCTCCTCCAGGTCGGAGTTGAAGTGGATCACGCCGGCCCGGTAGAGCAGGTAGGTCCCGAGCGCCACCACGGTGCCCGACAGCAGCGACCAGAAGCCGGCCAGCGCGCTCATCCGCTTCCAGAACATGCCGATGATGAAGGTGCCGAAGAGCGGGGCGTTGAACACCGAGAAGAGCGCCTGGATGTAGTTCATGATGTTGCTGAACCCGGCGGCGATGAAGGCCGTGCCGATGCCGATCACCACCGCGACCACGGTGGCGATCCGGCCCACCCGCACGTAGTACTCGTCCGAGCGGTCCCGCTTGAAGTACGCCTGCCAGATGTCGTACGTGAACACCGTGTTGAAGCCGCTGACGTTGGCGGCCATGCCGGCCATGAACGAGGCCACCAGGCCGGTCACCGCGATGCCGAGCACCCCGTTGGGCAGCAGGTCGCGCATGAGCAGCGGGATGGCGTTGTTGTAGACCATGTCGCCGCTCTCGGCGCCGAGACCCTTGACGGTGATCAGGGCGATCAGGCCCGGGATCACGGTCACCACGGGGATGAGCAGCTTCGGGTACGCCGCGATGATCGGCGTACGCCGGGCCGCGCTCATGTTCCGCGCGGACAGCGCGCGCTGCACCTCGGCGAAGTTGGTGGTCCAGTAGCCGAACGAGAGCACGAATCCGAGGCCGAAGACGATGCCCAGCCAGTGCGCGCCGAGCGGGTTGTCCGTGCTGCCGGTGCCCTGCCAGGCGTGCAGCCCGGCCTCGCCCAGCTTCGAGCCGCGGACCGCGTCCATCAGGCCGCTGACGCCGCCGACCTTCACCAGGCCGAGCACGGTGATCGGCACCAGACCCGCGATGATCACGAAGAACTGGAGCACCTCGTTGTAGATCGCGCCGGAGAGGCCGCCGATGGTGATGTAGACCAGCACGATGAACGCGCCGATCACGATCGCCACCCAGAGCGGCCAGCCGAGCAGCAGCTGCATGATCAGGGCCAGCGCGTACAGGTTCACGCCGGCGATGAGCACCTGGGCGATCGCGAAGCTGAGCGCGTTCAGCAGGTGGGTCGGGCGGTTGAAGCGCAGCCGCAGGTATTCGGGGACGCTGCGGACCTTCGAGCCGTAGTAGAAGGGCATCATCACGATGCCCAGGAAGACCATGGCCGGCACGGCGCCGATCCAGTAGTAGTGGACCGTCATGATGCCGTACTGGGCGCCGTTGGCGGCCATGCCGATGATCTCCAGGGCGCCCAGGTTCGCCGAGACGAACGCCAGGCCGGTGACCCAGGCGGGCAGCGACCGCCCGGAGAGGAAGAAGTCGACGCTGGTGCGGATGGCCCGCCGTGCGGCGAAGCCGACGCCGAGCACCGTGACGAAGTAGAGCGCCAGGATCACGTAGTCCAGGGCGTTCATGTTCAACCGCAGACCGTCACCCATCCCGTGCTCCCTCCGTGGCGACTGCGCCCGCAGATACCCACTTTGCGAAATTCCATGCGGGTAGATCGATCCGTGGACGCGGTGGAGCCCCGGCCGTCCACCGGCCGGGGCTCCGTGTGAGGTGGGTCAGCGGCCCAGGACCCGGTCCAGGAAGTCCCGGTAGCCGCGCACGGCGACCCGGAGCTGCTCGGTGTCCGCCGAGCCGGACTCCTGCCAGCCGCCGAGCTTGGTCTTCTGCTCGCGCAGCGCGGCGGAGAGCGCCTCGATGGCCTCCTCGACAAGCGACTGCGCCTCGCCGACCGCGGCACGCGGGTCGTCCACGAAGCGGAGCTGGACGTCACGCCAACGGTCCCGGAAGCCCTGGGCGATCTCCGGGGTGAAGAGCGTGGCGGCGTCGGTCGGCACGGCGCCCGGGGTGGGCCGAGCCGCGCCGGCGACCGCCGCGGCCGCCCCGGCCGCGCCCGCGCCGGCCGCGGCCGTGCTGGTGTCCGGATCGACCATCGCCGGCTCGGCGCTGCCGTAGCCGGCGCCGCCCGCGGCCGCCGCCTCGTCGGCCGCCGCGCCGGAGTGGGCGGCCTCCCAGCGGTCCGGGTCGTGCAGCCGGTCGCCCGCCGTGGGGTCGGCCCGCTCGTCGTCGAACGCGTCGGTCCGGCCCGGTGCGCCGTCGCCCGGCGCGACGGTGTCCTCGCCGCGCGGGTCCCGCTCGTCCTCCGGCCGCCCGCTGGCCATCGCCGAGGCGGCCACCGCGTCGCCCACGGAGGCCGCCCCGAACGTCGTCGGCAGCGGCGCCGGGTCGTGGTACACGGGCCGGTCGTCGGCGTCGGCGGCCTCCGCGTCGCGGAGGTCCCCGGCTTCGTACGCCCGGGTCTCGTCGAGCTCCGCCTCCCGGCGGTCGGCGCGCTCGCCGGCCACCGCCGGGTCGTCGAAGGTGCCCCGGTCGTCCAGCGCGTCCTCCGGCACCTCGGCCCGGTCGGCCCTGTCGGTGTCGGGCCCGTCGCCGTCAGCGCGGTCGGTGTCGGGCCCGTCGCCGTCGGCCCGGTCGCCCGGGGGCGGGACCGGCACCGGAGCGGACCGGACGGACTCGGGGTGGTCCTGCGTGACCTGCTGCTCTTCCTGACGCATGGCGGCGGCCTCCTCAGCGGCTCGTGGCGTCGTGCTCGGGATCGGGGTGGTGCTGGTCCGGCGCCCGGTGCCCGACCGGGTCCTCGCCGAGCAGGTCGGCGAAGAGGGCCCGGTAGTGCACCAGCGCCTGCCGGAGGTCCTCGGTGCCGGCCTCGCCGCGCTCGTTGCGCAGCCGGATGTCGTGGGCGTCCCGGTAGTGGGTCAGGGTCCGGGCGTGCTCGACGGAGAGGTGGGCGATCTGGTCGGAGAAGTCCCCGATGGGGTAGCCACGCTCGGCGATCAGCCGGCTGACCAGTTCGTCGGCCTCGCCGACGGTTTCCGCCGGGGAGTCGACGAAGCGGACCTGGAGTTCCTCCCAGGCGGCGGCGTAGCGGGCCCGGGACTCCGGGCTGAGCGGGGTCAGCTCCAGCTCCGCGTGGCGGCGCTCCCGCTCCCGCAGCTCCCGCTCGGCCGCGCCGCGGCTGTCCTGCTCGGCGACGGCCCGGTCGTACTCGGGGCCGAAGCGCTGCTTGAGGGCTCGGCGGCGGCTGGCGACCACGGCGAGCGCGGCCAGTGCGGCGAGCACGATGACGACGATGACTATGACGACTACCTGCGTGGGCGACATGGCTCCTCCTTCGCCCGCTGTATTCCCTCCCGCGCGTGATCGCCAATCCCGATCGGCGGCACTTTCCTGCGCGATGACACCTCAGACCTCCCTACGGCACTGCGGGGCAGGTGTGGTCCGGCTTCGCCAAAAGTGGACTCATTCCAATAAGCCCGCCGGCGGGTTCCGGCCACCGCGCGCGGGACGCCGACTCCGTGTGCCCCTTTTGGACGAACCTTCCGCCGGTCCCTTCCGGCCGGGCCTTCCCGTCCAACGGTGTCCACAGCGAACATTCCGGTCCGTAGTGAGGGGCGAGACGGCCGGTAGTGCATCGGCTGGGGATTACGTATCCTGCCCAAGGCGCCCGGGCCGGGGCCCGGCGTCGCGGCCCTTCCGGCGGGTGCCGGCGCCACCCCTGCGACACCTTCCCCCGGGCGAGGTCTGATGAACACCCGAGACTGGCCGATCCGCGCCAAGCTGACCGCGCTGGTCGTCGGTCCGGTGACCGGGCTGCTGGCACTCTGGATCTTCGCCACCACGCTGACCTTCGGCCCGGCCCTCGACCTGCTCGCCGCGCGCACCCTCCTCTACGACCTGGGCCGGCCCGGCGAGAGCGTGGTCGCCGAGCTGCAACGGGAACGCCGGCTCTCGGTCGTCCAGCTCGCCGACGACACCGCCCTCCCGGCGCTGGCCGAGCAGCGCGCCCGCACCGACCAGGCCGTCGCCGAGCTGCGGCGCCGGGTCAACGGGGAAAAGTTGCGCGACGCCGCGGACGACCTGCTCGACACCCGGCTCGACCAGCTGGTCTCCGCGCTCGACGCGCTGCCCGCCGGCCGCGGCTTCATCGACAGCCGGAAGGTCGACCGGGCCGGCGCCGTCGGGCTCTACAGCGGGATGATCGGCTCCGCCTTCCAGGCGTTCTCCGGCATGGCCACGCTCCCCGACGCCGACCTCAACCGGGAGGCGCTGGCGCTCACCGCGCTGGGCCGGTCCCGGGAGCTGCTCGGCCAGGCCGACGCCCTGCTGGCCGGCGCGGTGACCGCCGGCCGGTACGCCGAGGGCGAGCACGAGCAGCTGGTCCGCACCATCGAGAACCAGCGCTTCCTGGCCGAGAACGCGGTGGCCGACCTGCCGCCCGCCGAACGCGCCGGATACCAGCGGCTCACCGAGGGGGAGGGGTTCGTCCGGCTGCGCGCCCTCCAGGACACCCTGGTCCGCGCCCGCGACCTGCCGGCCGGGCTCGACGTACGGGCCTGGGAGACCAGCTACGCCGCGGTGTCGCAGGGCCTGCGGGACTTCGAGCTGCGCGGCGCCGACACCCTCGCCGAGCGGTCCGTGCCCATGGCGGTCCGCATCCTGGTCCGGCTCGCCGCCGCCGGGGTGCTCGGCCTGCTCGCCATCGTGGTCTGCGTGCTGGTGGCGCTGCGGGTCGGCCGGTCGCTGGACCGGCGGCTCACCGGCGTCCGCACCGCCGCGCTGGAGATGGCCGAGCACCGGCTGCCCGACGTGGTGGCCCGGCTGCGTCGCGGCGAGGAGGTCGACGTCGCCCGCGAGGCGCCCGAGCTGGACCACGGCGGCGACGAGATCGGCCAGGTGGGCCGGGCCTTCAACGAGGTACGCCGTACCGCCGTCCAGGCCGCCGTCGACGAGGTCACCCTGCGCCGCGGCCTCAACGAGGTGTTCCTCAACATCGCCCGGCGCAGCCAGGGCCTGGTGCACCGGCAGTTGGCGCTGCTGGACCGGCTGGAGCGGCGGACCGAGGACCCGGACGAGCTGGCCGGCCTGTTCCAGGTCGACCACCTCGCCACCCGGCTCCGGCGGCACGCCGAGGACCTGGTCATCCTGGCCGGCGCGGCCCCCGGGCGGGGCTGGCGCAACCCGGTCGCCGCGGTCGACGTGGTGCGCGGGGCGATCTCCGAGGTCGAGTCGTACGACCGGGTCGACGTGGGCGAGGTGCAGCCGGCCGGGGTGCTCGGCCGCGCCGTCGGTGACGTGATCCACCTGCTCGCCGAGCTGATCGAGAACGCCACCGTCTTCTCCCCGCCGGGCACCCGGGTGGACGTCACCGGCCGGAGCGTGCCGGGCGGCTACACCATCGAGATCACCGACCGGGGGCTCGGCATGTCGCCGCCGGCCCTGGCCGAAGCGAACCGCAAGCTCTCCCGCGCCCCGGAGTTCGACCCGACCGACAGCGCGCGGCTGGGCCACTTCGTGGTCGCCCGGCTGGCCGCCCGGCACGGCGTCCGGGTCGAGCTACGGCCGGCCGTCCCCGGGGGGACCACCGCCGTGGTGCTCGTCCCGTCGGACCTGGTCACCGACGAGCCGGCGCTCGGCCCCGCCGCCCCGGACGGAGCCGCCGGGCCCGACGACCGGCGGATGGCCAAGGTGACCCGCCTGGCCACGGTTCCCCGGACGCGGGCCGCCCGGCCCGGCCGGGACCGGCCCGAGTCGGCGGTGCTGCCGCTGCCCGCCGGTCGTACCTCGTCGGTGGAGACGCCGGCGGACGGCGACGGCCTGCCCCGCCGGGTCCGCCGGCGCGGGCCGGTGGCCCGCCCCCGGCCGGTCGCCGTCGACAACCCGGCGCACCGCACGCCCGAGGAGGCCCGCCGGGCCATGTCCGCGCTCCAGGCCGGCACCGCCCGCGGCCGCCGCGACGGCGCCCGCCGCGCCGTCGAGCCCTCCCCGCCGGAGCCGCCCGCGGCTCCGGACCACCCAACCGCGACTGAG
This sequence comes from Micromonospora sp. A3M-1-15, assembly GCF_024213425.1. NCBI lineage: Bacteria > Bacillati > Actinomycetota > Actinomycetes > Micromonosporales > Micromonosporaceae > Micromonospora > Micromonospora sp. A3M-1-15. The sequence goes on from NZ_JANAVK010000002.1 coordinate 1,002,662, forward strand.
AGGGACGCCTAGTGGTGCACACGACGCGGCAGAACGCCGATCTCGACTGGTTGCTCGACGACCTGGTGGAGCGGGTGCCGGCCGCCCGCCAGGCGGTGGTGCTGTCGGCGGACGGGCTCCTGCTCGGCGCCTCCGCCGACCTGGACCGCTCCGACGCGGAACACCTCTGCGCCCTGGCCTCCGGGTTCTCCAGCCTCGCCAAGGGAGCCACCCGCCACGTTGGTGGCGGCGCGGTCCGGCAGACCGTGGTGGAGATGGAGTCGGCGTACCTGTTCGTCACGGCCGCGGGACAGGGCGCCTGCCTGGCGGTGGTGAGCGAGGCCGACGCCGACATCGGCCTGGTGGCGTACGAGATGGCGATGCTTGTCATCCGGGTCGGCGAGAACCTCAGCGCACCGGCTCGCACGGCGGCGACCGATGCGGGCTGAGTCGCCGGGCCCGCAGCACGAGTGGCTGGACGCCGCCGCCGGCCCGGTGGTCCGCCCGTACACCCTTACCGGCGGCCGGGTGCGCCCGCCGGTCGACGGCTTCGACCTGGTGGCGTTCGTGCTGACGACGCCGGGGGCCGACCCGGCCGGGGTGCCCGGTCTCCAGCCGGAGCACCGGCGCCTCGTCGACCTGGCCCGGCGGCCGGTGGCCGTGGCCGACCTCGCCGCGGACCTCGATCTCGCCGTCGGCGTGGTCCGGGTGCTGCTCGGCGACCTCCTCGCCCGTGGGCTCGTCACGGTACGCCGGCCGCCGGCCGCCGCCCACCTGCCCGACGACAACATCCTCAAGGCGGTGGTCAGTGGACTCCGTGCGCTTTGACCGGGAGCCGGCCGCGCCGCGGGTGCCGCTGGCTCTGAAGATCCTCATCGCCGGTGGCTTCGGCGCCGGCAAGACGACGCTGGTGAGCGCGTTGAGCGAGGTCCGCCCGCTGCAGACCGAGGAGGTGCTGACCGGCGCCGGCATCGGCACCGACGACGTCTTCGGGGTGGAGCAGAAGTCGACCACCACGGTGGCCATGGACTTCGGCCGGATCACCATCAACGACGACCTCCAGGTCTACCTGTTCGGCACCCCGGGCCAGGACCGGTTCTGGTTCCTCTGGGACGAGCTGGCGTTCGGTGCGCTCGGGGCGGTGGTGCTCGCCGACACCCGTCGGCTGGCCGACTGCTTCCCCTCGATCGACTACTTCGAGCAGCGGGGTATCCCGTTCGTGGTGGGGGTGAACTGCTTCGACGGGTCCCGCCGGTTCGGCCTGGAGGCGGTCCGCGACGCCCTGGACCTGGATCCGGACGTGCCGCTGGTGCTCTGCGACGCCCGGGACCGGCAGTCCGGGAAGCTCGTGCTGATCTCGCTGGTCGAGCACGTCGCGCGGCAGCGGGGCGAGCCGGTGCCGGTGGGCTGATCCGTCCCTCCGTCCGCCGGCGCGGCCCGGCCTGCCCGGAAGCCGGGCGTTCCGGGCGCCCGGAAAACCGGTGCCCGGATGACGCCTAACCGGCCGGCTCCCCGGGAAGCCTCTGGTTTGATCGACGGTGGAGACGGCGGAAGGTGGGAGCGGTGACCGGGCAGGACGCGATCGTCCACATCGGGGGCTACACGGCGGAGTCGGACGGGCGGGCCGAGGGCATCGTCGCCGCCCGGCGCGACCCGGCGACCGGCGCGCTGACGCCGCTCGGCACGGTGGCGGTGACCCCGTCGCCGTCGTTCCTCGTGCGGCACCCGGCGCTGCCGGTGCTCTACGCGGTCAACGAGTTGGCCGAGGGGCAGGTCAGCGCCTTCCGGGTGGGTCCGGGCGGCTACCTCGACCCGCTGGGCGTCCGCCCCACGGGCGGGGCGGAGCCCTGCCACCTGGCGGTCGCCCCGGACGGGCGGCACCTGTTCGTGGCGAACTACGGCGGCGGGAGCGTGGCGGTGTTCCCGCTGGACGCCGACGGCGCGCCGGGGGAGCGCAGCGACCTGGTCCGGCACGAGGGGCACGGCGCCGACCCGGAGCGGCAGGAGCAGGCGCACTGCCACATGGTCTCGCCGGACCCCGGCGGCGGGCCGCTGCTCGCCGTCGACCTGGGCACCGACTCCGTCTACCGGTACGACCTCGACGCGCCCTCCGGGCGGCTGGTGCCCCGCGCTCCCCGGCTGCGGACGCCGGCCGGCACCGGGCCGCGGCACCTGGCGCGGCACCCGGACGGGCGGCGGTGCTGGCTGGTCGGCGAGCTGGACGGGACGGTCACCGCGTACGACCTGACCCCGGACGGGCTGCACCAGCGGGTGCGGGTGGACGCGAGTGGCCGGGTCGGGCACGTGCAGCCCTCCGAGGTCGCCGTCGGGCCGGACGGCCGCTTCCTCTACGTGGGCAACCGGGGGGTGGGCACGGTGGCGGTCTTCGCGCTGGCCGGGACGGCGCCCGAGCTGGTGGCCGAGGTGGACACCGGGGGCGAGTGGCCGCGGCACTTCGTCCTGACCGGCGAGCACCTCTACGTGGCCGACGAGCGGGCCGGCATGATCAGGATCTTCCGCGTGGATCCGGGCACCGGGGTGCCCGAGCCGGTGGGCGAGCCGGTGCCGGTGGCGAGCCCCACCTGCGTCTGTCCGTGACCGATCGGTGACCGCAACACTGTCCCCAGTGGACTTTGATCACCCGGGATGACTGATCGCTCACTCAACGTAATGATTTGGCGATCAACTGTTTCTCCTGCGTAACTTTCGTCCGAACGGTTGTGGCAGTAACCCCACGAGATACGCAAGATGGTCACCGTGTCTGGCCGCCATCGCATGCGTTCACGCCTCCACGGGGCAGGTGCCGTCGCCGCGGCGACCGCTCTCGCTGTCGTCGTAGCCGGCTCCTGGTTCGGTTACCGGCAGCTGGCCGGCCCGAGCTGCTCGGGCCGGATCGAGCTGTCCCTCGCGGCGGCCCCGGAGATCGCCCCCGCCGTACGCTCGGCGGCCGACCAGTGGGTCTCCGACGGCGCGGCGGTCGGCGACACCTGCATCGCCGTGAACGTCTCCTCCGCCGAGCCGGTCGACGTGGCCGCCGCGGTGGCGAGCAAGCACGGCGCCACCCTGGCCGGGGTCGGGCAGGCCAGCGGCACCGCGATCACCCCGGACGTCTGGGTGCCGGACTCCTCCACCTGGCTGCTGCGGCTCAAGAGCGGCGGCGCCACCGCCTTCGCACCGGCCAACGGCGCCTCGATCGCCCGCAGCCCCGTGGTGGTGGCCCTGCCGGAGCCGGTGGCCTCCCGGATCGGGTGGCCGGACAAGAAGCTCACCTGGACCGACCTGCTGGGCCAGGTCACCAGCAGCAAGCCGCTGCGCGCCGGGATCGTCGAGCCGACCCAGGACGCGGCCGGCCTGTCCGGGCTGCTCTCGCTGACCGCCGCCGCCAGCGCCACCGGCGCGGCCGGCTCGCCGAAGGCGCAGGAGGCCATGGTCGGGGCGCTGCGGGCGCTGGCCACCAACCGCTCCTCGCTGCGGCAGGACCTCCTCGCCCGCTTCCCGCGCTCGTCCGACCCGACGGCCATCGCCAACGGTCTCGGCGCGGCGGCGCTGTCGGAGGAGGACGTGATCGCCTACAACAACACCAAGCCGCCGATCCCGCTGGCCGCGCTCTACCTCGAGCCGGCGCCGATGCCGCTGGACTACCCGTTCGCGGTGCTGCCCGGCATCGAGCCGACCAAGGCGTCGGCGGCCCGGGTGCTCTTCGAGGTGCTGCGGACGTCGAGCTTCAAGAACCGGCTGGCGGCGCAGGCGCTGCGGGCCCCGGACGGCAACTGGGGCGACGGGTTCAAGGCGCCGCAGGGCGCGCCGAGCCCGGCGAACGGCGGCGCGAGCGCCGTCCCGCCGTCCGGCCAGGGCGGCGCGGCCGACCTGGACCCGAAGGCCATCCAGACGGCGACCACCACCTGGTCGGTGGCCACCCAGTCCGGCCGCATGCTCTGCGTCGTCGACGTCTCCGGCTCGATGAAGAAGCCGGTGGCCACCGCCGGCGGCGCCAGCCGGGAGCAGGTCACCGTCGCCGCCGCGAGCCAGGGCCTGGGGCTCTTCGACGACTCCTGGTCGATCGGCCTGTGGACCTTCTCCACCAACCTGAACGGTTCCCAGGACTACCGGGAAGTGATCGGGATCAAGCCGCTGTCGAGCAACCGCGGCGCGCTCCAGCAGGGCCTGGGCTCGATCCGGCCCTCGGACGGCGACACCGGTCTCTACGACACCATGCTCGCGGCGTACAAGAAGGTCCAGGAGGACTGGGAGCCGGGCAAGGTCAACTCGATCGTGCTGTTCACCGACGGCAAGAACGACGACGCCAGCGGCATCTCGCAGAAGGCGCTGCTCGACCAGCTCAAGAAGCTGCGGGACGAGGAGCAGCCGGTCCAGGTGATCATCATCGGCATCGGCACCGAGGTCAGCCGGGCCGAGCTCAAGTCGATCACCGACGTGACCGGTGGTGGCTCGTTCGTCACCACCGACCCGAGCAAGATCGGCGAGATCTTCCTGCAGGCGATCGCGCTGCGCCCGCCGGCGCCGCGCTGATCCGAGACTCAGCGCACGCGTTCCGCCGTACCGGCGAGATCCGGTACGGCGGAACGCTTCCCGGCTCCGGCGGCCGGGCGAAAACTGACGGTAATGCGTCCGAATCAATCGGTAACCATAATTGTCGAGGCATGATGACCGGGTGCTCCGAACCGCGGCCTCCCCACCGGGAACGCGCGGCGCGGGGTCGTCCTGAGCGAAGTGGGGAGGGCCGGTGACCTCGGCGACGCTGTTGACCCCCGCCAGCAAGTCGTCGCGACCGGGTGGCGACCGCCCCGGTCCGGCGACCCGCGCGGCGGAGCGGGCCTACATCCGGCTGCTCGTGGTGCTGGACACCGCCGTGCTGGCCGTGGCCATCCTGATCGGCTACGTGGCCCGGTTCGGCGACGAGCAGCCGAGCGGCTCGGAGATCCCGTACGTGGTGGTCGCGCCCGCCCTGCTGCTGGTCTGGCTGGTCTCGCTCAAGGCGATGCGCTGCTACGACGACCAGGTGCTCGGCTACGGCGCCGACGAGTACCGGCGGGTCAACGCGGCGAGCCTGCGGCTGGCCGGCGGCATCGCCATCGCCGGCTACATCGCCGACGTCGGGGTCTCCCGGGGCTTCCTGGCCATCTCCTTCGCGGTCGGCACGGTCGGCCTGGAGGTGGCCCGGTTCGCCGCCCGCAAGCGGCTGCACCGCGCCCGCGACCGGGGCGCCGGCTGGTCCCGCAAGGTGCTGGTGGTCGGCGACACCGCGCACGTGCTGGAGCTGGTGCACACCCTGCGTCGCGAGCCGTACGCCGGCTACCAGGTGGTCGGCGCCTGCATCCCCGACGCGCTGCTCGCCCCGGTGCCGCAGCGGCTGGGCGACGTGCCGGTGGTCGGCTCGTTCCGGGGCATCCCCGAGGCGGCCACCGCGATCGGCGCGGACACCGTGGCGGTCACCGCCTCGGGTGAGCTCACCGCGACCCGGCTGCGCCGGCTGGGCTGGCAGCTGGAGGGCACCGGGGTCGAGCTGGTGGTGGCGCCGGCGCTGACCGACGTCGCCGGCCCGCGCATCCACACCCGGCCGGTCGCCGGCCTGCCGCTGATCCACGTCGAGGCGCCCGAGTTCCGGGGCGCCCGCAAGCTGGTCAAGGGGCTGGTCGACCGCTCGATCTCGCTGATCGCCCTGCTCCTGCTGGCCCCCCTGCTGGCGGTGATCGCGCTCGCCATCAAGCTGGACAGCCGCGGCCCGGTGCTGTTCCGCCAGACCCGGGTCGGCCAGGGCGGCGAGGAATTCGGCGTCTTCAAGTTCCGCACCATGGTGATCAACGCCGACGCCCTCCTCGCCGAGCTGGCCGCGCGCAACGAGACCGACGGCCTGATGTTCAAGATGCGCGACGACCCCCGGGTGACCCGGGTCGGCCGGCTGCTGCGCAAGTGGTCCCTGGACGAGCTGCCCCAGCTCGCGAACGTGCTGCTCGGCCAGATGAGCCTGGTCGGCCCCCGCCCGCCACTGCCCTCCGAGGTGGCCCGGTACGACGGCGACGTGGCCCGCCGGCTGCTGGTGAAGCCCGGCATGACCGGCCTGTGGCAGGTCAGCGGTCGTTCCGACCTGAGCTGGGAGGACGGCATCCGGCTGGACCTCTACTACGTGGAGAACTGGTCGCTCGCCGCCGACCTGACCATCCTCTGGAAGACCTTCGGCGCGGTGGTCAACAGCCGCGGCGCCTACTGAGCCGGCGGCCGGCCGGGGCGGGTCAGGGCTGCGGGCCGAGCCAGTCCAGGCAGACCACGACCGCGTCGTCGACCAGGTCGCCGGCCACGAAGGCGCGCAGGTCGCCGATCAGCGACCGGACCGCGTCCAGCGGCTCCATCGGGCCCGTCCGCCGCAGGAAGCGGTCCAGCGCGGTCTCGCCGTAGCGGATCCGCTCGGAGGTGGCGTCGATCACCCCGTCGCTCACCACGAAGAGCCGGTCGCCCCGCTGCAGCTGGAACTGCTGCTCCCGGTAGTCGGTGCCCTCGAACATGCCGAGCGGGAACTGCTTGTCCAGGACCTGCTCGGTTACCTCGCCGTCGCGCAGCAGCACCAGGCGGGGTGAGCCGGCGTCGACCACGGTGAGCGTCCCGGTGGCCAGGTCCAGCGCCAGCAGCAGCGCGGAGAGGTGCTGCTCGCCCCGGTGCAGCGCGTAGATCGCCTGGTCGGCCAGGGCGGCCTGGTCGGCCAGCCCCAGCCGGGCGCGGCGGGCGTTGCGCAGCGCGTGGGTGGCCAGCGAGGTGAGCATGGAGGCGGCGACCCCCTCACCCGAGCCGTTGACGACCGAGAGCCACAGCCGGTGGCCGTCGTCGGACCAGTCGAAACCGTCGCCGCGCACCGCGTACGCCGGCTCCAGCTGGCCGGCCAGGCTGAACGAGGGGCGGATCCGGCTGCGGCCCGGCAGCAGCTCCCACTGCATCTCGGCGGCCAGGGTGAGCCGCCGGCTGCGCCGGGCGGTCAGGTAGATGTCGGTGGTGGCCGCCACGGCGGCCAGCTCGTGGCCGAGCGCGGTGGCGACGGCGTCCAGCGCGCCCAGGTCGGCCGGGTCCGCGGGCACCGGCGAGAGCCGCAGCACCCCGCGCCGCTCGCCGCGCATCCCCACCGGGAACCAGCCGGTGCCCTCCGAGACGATCGGCTCCTGGTGGTCGAAGCACCGCCACGCCGGATGCCCGGGAGTGACGATCGGCTCACCTCCGGACAGCGGCAGCAGCGCGGCCAGTCGGTAGTCGACCTGGTACAGCTCGGTGCGGGTGATCCCGTACGACTGTTCCAGCTCGGCGGCGAGCCGGTCGACGAGCTGGTCCGTCGGCGCCTCGGTGAGGCTCCGCCGCGCCCGATCCACCGGTCCGCTCATCTTTGCTCCTTTGCACAGGTCGCCGGCCTGATGAGCCGGGTAGTCTCGGGCGCACCATGGCCGAAGAACGCGGTCCCGAGGGACCTGATCTGAGTATGGCCGCTGCCCTGGACGAGGCGGCGGGCACCCTGCTGGCTGTCTGGGAGGCGGCTCGGGAGCGGACCACCAGTCGGCTCTCCGGCGCCCAGTTACGTGCGGTCATGGTGGTCGAGCAGTACGACGGGATCAACCTCCGCCGCCTCGCCACCCTGACCGACATGCTGCTCTCCTCCGCCAGCCGGCTCTGCGACCGGCTGGTGGCGGCCGGGATGCTGGAGCGCGAGCCGGGCCGGTACGACCGCCGGGAGATCGCCCTGCACCTCACCCCGACGGCCACCCGGCTCCTCGCCGAGCTGCGTGCCGACCGGCGCCACCGGCTGGACCGGATCCTGGCCGGGATGAGCGCGGAGGGGCGTGCCGCGCTGCTGCGCGGGATGCGTGAGTTCGACGAGGTCGGCCGGCGCGGGGAGGCCGCCCCGGCGGAGGGCTGGCCGGTGCTCCAGCCCTCGGGGGAGCGGATCGGCGACCCGCTGACCGGGCCGGAGTCACCGGGCGAGCCGCCGGTGGCCCGCACCGCCTGACCGGCCGGTCAGCCCGCCGCCACGACCAGCATGGCGATGTCGTCGTGCACCTGGCCGTCGAGCCACTCGTCGACGAGCTGGAGCAGCCGGTCGATCAGCGCGGCCGGCGGCAGGCCGGCCCCGGCGGCGAGCGCCTGCCGCAGCCGGGCGTCGCCGAACATCTCCAGCTCGGTGGGGCCACCCCGGGCCTCGGTCACCCCGTCGGTGTAGGCGACCAGCAGGTCGCCGGGGGCGAGGCGTGCCTTCGCCTCGACGAAGCGTGCCGCGCTCAGCGCGCCGACCGGCATGCCGCCGACGGTGACCGGCTCGACCCGGCCGTCGGTCCGGAGCACGAGCGGGGCCGGGTGCCCGCCGCCGGCCACCCGGACCAGCAGCCCGCCGGCCGGCTCGCGGCTGAGGGTGCCCAGCAGGAGGGTGGTGAACTGGGCCCGGCGAGCCGCGTCGGGGGCGTCCAGCAGCGCGCGGTTGAGCAGCACCATGAGTTCCCGCGGGCGCTGCTCGACCAGCCGCAGGGTCTGCAACGACTGCCGTACCCGCCCGGTCAGCACGGCCGCGCCGACGCCCTTGCCGCAGACGTCGCCGAGCGCGAAGAGGCCGCCGTCGGCGGTGGGGAAGAGGTCGTAGAAGTCACCGCCGATGCGCAGGCCGTCCCCGGCGGCCCGGTAGCCGCCGGCCAGCGTCATCCCGCGCAGCGGCGGCAGGTCCGGCGGGAGGAGGCTGTTCTGGAGCACACGGGCCAGGTGGGCCTGCTCGCCGTAGAGCTCGGCGGCGGCCAGCGCCGCCCCCGCCCGCGCGGCGAACTCCCGGGCCAGCTCGGTCTCCCGCGGGTCGAAGCCCGTCCGCTCGGGCCGGCGGACCAGGATCAGGGCGCCGGCCGGCCCGCCGGCGCTGCGCATCGGGCTGATCAGCACGGTGCCGGGCCGGCCGAACCCCGCGGGCAGCACCTCGCCCAGGTCGGCCAGCTCGGCGTCGAGCCAGGGGCTGGGTTCGGTGGGTTCCCCCGCGAGCGCCTCGATCAGCCCGGGCACCGACTCGGCGGCCCGCCACCCGGCGATGCCGGTGGCCGGGCCGGGGTCGTCGGTGGAATACCGAACCCAGTGGGGCTCGTCCTCGGCGGGCGGGGCCGGCCGGTGCACGACCACGGCGGCGTCGGCCAGGTAGGGCACGGGCAGGGTCACGGCGGCGTGCAGCGTCTGGTCCCGGTGCAGGGACAGCCCGAGCCGGCTGCCGGCCCGGGCCAGGAACGCGGTCCGGGACCGTTCGGCCGCCAGCGCCTCGGTGCGTGCCTGCTCCTCGGTGGCGTCCCGCACGTACCAGGCGCAGTGGCCGCCGGCCAGGCCACGGCGGACGCCGTGCAGCCGCCGGCCGTGGTGCTCGGTGTCGAAGGTCCCGGCGCCGTCCCGGACCGCGCCGGCCAGCGCGGGCACGGGGCAGGCGGCCAGGTTGACGCCGGGGGAGAGTTCGGGGAGGAGTTCCGCGGCCATCGCGTTGACCAGGGTCACCACGCCGGCCCCGTCGGTGGTCACGACGGCCTCGGCGAGCCCGTCCAGCAGCTCGCGGGCGAGCCGGTCGTCGGCCTGCTCCACGGTCCCCGGGGAGGTCTGCTCCTCGCCGGCGACCCCACCCCGTCGGGCGGTCGTCACCGCCGGTGGCCGGGCGCTTCGGTCAGTCGACCTGTGCGCATGCTGTCGGTGCACTCCTCGGTTGCGGGTCGGTTGCCTGGCGGCAAGCGTACCGAGCGGGGCTGTCGAACGCCCATCGAGGAGGGCCGGGGTCACCCGGAGCGGGCCAGCCAGCCGACCGGCCGCTCGACGATCCGGCGGATCACCGAGGCCGCCCCGCCGACCGCCGCCGACCGCGCCCCGAGCGCCGCGGGGCGCACCGTCACCGGCGACCAGGCGGCGGTGAGCACCCGCCGGGAGATCTCCGCGACCACCGGCGGGCGCAGCCAGGGGGCCAGTGGGGCGTATCCGCCGCCGAGCACCACGGTGTCCAGGTCGAGCAGGTTCACCACGCCCGCCACGGCCACCCCGAGGGCCGTCCCGGCGTCCGCCAGCGCGGCCAGGGCGGCCGGGTCGCCCGCCCCGGCCAGGTCGGCCAGCCGGGTGGCGGCGGTGTCCGCCGGGAGGTCCGCGCCGGCCAGGCCGGCGGCGGCCAGGATCGCCTCCTGGCCCGCGTAGCGCTCCAGGCAGCCCTGGCCGCCGCAGCGGCACGGCCGCCCCTGCGGCTGGACCGGGATGTGACCGATCTCGCCGCTCCAGCCGCGCGCGCCCCGGTAGAGCACCCCGTCGAGCACGATGCCCGCGCCGATGCCGATCTCGCCGGTGATGTGCAGGAAGCTGGCCGAGCCGGGCGGGCCGGCGTGCAGTTCGCCGAGGGCGGCCAGGTTGGCCTCGTTGTCGACCACCAGCGGGGGGATCCCGTCGACCGGCGCGGCGAGGGGGTGCCCGGCGAGCAGGGCGGGCACGTCGACGTCGCGCCAGCCGAGGTTGGGCGCGAGCCGGACCAGGCCGCCGTCGCCGACCAGGCCCGGGACGGCGAGCGCCGCGCCGGCCACGGTCAGCCCGTCGCGGACGGCGGCGGCGCGGGCCTCGGCGGCCAGCGCGGCGAGCCGGTCCAGGGCGTCGGCGGGGGGCACCGGGCGCAGGTCGGCGCGGCGCACCAGGTGGTGCCGGACCGTCCCGGTCAGATCGACCACGCAGGCGGCCAGGTAGTCGACGTTCACCTCCAGGCCGAGCCCGGCCGGGCCGTCCCCGGCCAGTACCAGGCCGCGGGCGGGCCGGCCGGCTCCGGTACGCGGCGCGGGCTCCGCCTCGGCCACCAGCCGGCCGGCGATCAGGTCGTCGACCACGGCGGACACGGTGGCCCGGGTCAGGCCGGTGCCGGCGGCGATCTCGGCCCGGGACGGTGGCCGGTCGGCGGCGGCGATCCGTCGGAGCACGACCGCGAGGTTGAGCTCGCGGAGGCTGCCCTGCCGGACCGCCCCGGCGCTGCTGGTGCTGTTCACCGCTTGACACTGCCACACGACCGCCATTTAATTCAACCACTGAACAAATTGCGGACGACGCCACCACCCGGAGGTCCCCCATGGCACCCAGTCCCACCCCCGCCGACAAGTTCTCCTTCGGTCTCTGGACGGTGGGCTGGCCGGCCCGCGACCCGTTCGGGGACGCCACCCGGCCCGCCCTGGACGCCGTCGAGGCCGTGCACCGGCTCGCCGAGCTCGGGGCGTACGGGATCACCTTCCACGACGACGACCTGGTCCCCTTCGGCGCGGACGCCGCCACCCGCGACCAGCACATCGCCCGGTTCCGCAAGGCCCTCGACGAGACCGGCCTCGTCGTGCCGATGGTCACCACAAACCTCTTCAACCACCCGGTCTTCAAGGACGGCGGCTTCACGAGCAACGACCGGGACATCCGCCGGTACGCGCTGCGCAAGGTGCTGCGCAACGTCGACCTCGCCGCCGAACTGGGCGCCCGCACCTTCGTCATGTGGGGCGGCCGGGAGGGCGCCGAGTACGACGTGGCCAAGGACGTCCGCGCCGCGCTGGACCGCTACCGCGAGGCGGTCGACCTGCTCTGCCAGTACGTCGTCGACCGCGGCTACGACCTGCGCTTCGCCCTGGAGCCGAAGCCGAACGAGCCGCGCGGCGACATCCTGCTGCCGACCGTCGGGCACGCGCTGGCGTTCATCTCCACCCTGGCCCGCCCGGAGCTGGTCGGGCTGAACCCGGAGGTCGGCCACGAGCAGATGGCCGGACTGAACTTCGCGCACGGCATCGCCCAGGCGCTCTGGCAGGGCAAGCTGTTCCACATCGACCTCAACGGCCAGCGCGGCATCAAGTACGACCAGGACCTCGTCTTCGGCCACGGCGACCTGCTCAACGCGTTCGCCCTGGTGGACCTGCTGGAGAACGGCGGGCCGAACGGCGGCCCCGCGTACGACGGGCCGCGGCACTTCGACTACAAGCCCTCCCGGACCGAGGACATGACCGGGGTGTGGGCGTCGGCGGCGGCGAACATGCGCACCTACCTGTTGCTCAAGGAGCGGGCCGCGGCGTTCCGGGCCGACCCGGAGGTGGCCGAGGCCCTGGCCGCCAGCAAGGTGGCCGAGCTGGCCACCCCGACCCTGAACCCGGGCGAGGGCTACGCCGACCTGCTCGCCGACCGCTCGGCGTTCGAGGAGTTCGACCCGGACGCGGTCGGTGCGAAGGGCTTCGGCTTCGTCCGGCTCAACCAGCTCGCCGTCGAGCACCTGCTCGGCGCGCGCTGAGGCGGCCCGCCATGCCGCTCGTCGCCGGGGTCGACTCGTCGACCCAGTCCTGCAAGGTGGTGGTCCGGGACGCGGAGACCGGCGCGCTGGTCCGGCAGGGCCGCGCGCCGCACCCCGAGGGCACCGAGGTCGACCCGCACGCCTGGTGGGACGCCCTGCGGGCGGCCGTCGCCGAGGCCGGCGGGCTGGCCGACGTGGCCGCCGTCGCGGTCGGCGGCCAGCAGCACGGCATGGTCTGCCTGGACGAGGCGGGGCAGGTGGTCCGCCCGGCGCTGCTCTGGAACGACACCCGCTCCGCCGACGCCGCGCGGGAGCTGGTCGAGGAGGCCGGCGGCGGGGAGGTCGGCCGCCGGTTCTGGGCCGACGCGACGGGCGCCGTGCCGGTGGCCAGCTTCACCGCCACCAAGCTGCGCTGGCTGGCCCGGCACGAGCCGGCCAACGCCGAGCGGGTGGCCGCTGTCTGCCTGCCGCACGACTGGCTCACCTGGCGGCTGGCCGGCGCCCCCGGCCTGGCCGCGCTGCGCACCGACCGGGGCGACGCCAGCGGCACCGGCTACTGGTCGCCGCGCACCGGCGAATACCGCCTCGACCTGCTGGAACGCGCCTTCGGGCGGCGGCTGCGGGTGCCGGTCGTGCTCGGCCCGGCCGAGGTGGCCGGGCACCTGGACCCGGCGGCGCTCGGCGGCGGGCCGGGCGTGTCCGGCGCCGGCGACCCGGTGCTGCTGGGTCCGGGCACCGGGGACAACGCCGCCGCCGCGCTCGGCGCCGGGGCCGGCCCGGGCGACGTGGTCGTCTCGATCGGCACCTCGGGCACCGTCTTCGCGGTCGCCGACACGCCCGCCGCCGACCCGTCCGGGGCGGTGGCCGGTTTCGCCGACGCCACCGGCCGGTTCCTGCCGCTGGTCTGCACGCTCAACGCGGCCCGCGTGCTCGACGCCGCCGCGACGCTGCTCGGCGTCGACCTGGCCACGTTGAGCGAGCTGGCCCTGGCCGCCCCGCCCGGCGCCGACGGGCTGGTCATGGTGCCGTACCTGGAGGGCGAGCGGACCCCGGACCGGCCCACGGCCACCGGCGCGCTGCACGGCCTGACCCTGGGCACCTCGACGCCCTCCCATCTGGCCCGGGCCGCCGTCGAGGGCATGCTCTGCGCGCTCGCCGACGGCCTCGACGCGCTGACCGCGCAGGGCGCCCGCGCCGACCGGATCATCCTGGTCGGCGGTGGGGCCCGCTCCGCGGCGGTCCGGCGGATCGCCCCGCAGGTCTTCGGCCGGCCCGTGGTCGTGCCCCCGCCCGGGGAGTACGTCGCCGACGGCGCCGCCCGCCAGGCCGCCTGGGTCGCCCTCGGTGGGGCCGCGCCGCCCACCTGGTCGGTCGGGGACACCGAGGAGTACGCGTCGCCGGGCGTCCCCGCCATCCGCGAGCGCTACGCCCTCGCCCGGGACCGGGTCGTGGACCGGGGATAAACCGGATGCCGGGCGGCCGACCGGCGGGGATCATCGTGGCGTGCCGCCACCTTCCCCGCCCGGAGACGCCGCCCGGCCCGGCCCGCTGCCCGTCTTCCAGTACGACGACGTCGACAGCCCGGGCGACGTCATCGACACGCTGCTGCTGACCGACTTCGTCACCGGCCGCCACCCCTGGGCCCGGACGGTCCGGCTGGCCAAGGTCCGTGCCGGGGCGCGGCTGGTGCCCGAGCGGGCGGCGCTGACCCGGACGGCCATCGAGCGCAACCGGGTGGCCCGGCTCGCCGGTGGCGACGGCTGGACGGTGCGGGTGGTGAGCTGGCGCGGCCGGGGCGCGGAGGTGACGGTCACCGCCGTCGACGAGGCGACCGGCGCGGCCGTCCTGGACGAGATCGTCACGGGCGGGGCCGAGCCGGCGCGACGGGACACCGGCCCGATGGGCTTCTGGCACCAGAACGCCCGCCGGGGAGCCCAGCGCGACACCCGGCGGATCACCACGCCGACCTGGGCCGACATCCGGGCCAACTATCCGGCCGCGGCGGCGGCCCGGCTGGACGCCCTCATGGTGGCCACGCCCGAGACGGTCGCCGGTCGGCTGCTGCTCATGCACGGGCCGCCGGGCACCGGGAAGACCACGGCGCTGCGCGCGCTCGCCCGCGAGTGGCGCGAGTGGTGCCAGGCGGACTGCGTCCTCGACCCGGAGGTGCTCTTCGGCGATCCCGCCTATCTCGCCGAGGTGGCGGTGGGGGAGCACGAGGAGGACGACGACGGCGAGGAGGCCCGTCGCTGGCGGCTGCTGATCCTGGAGGACTGCGACGAGCTGATCCGGGGGGAGGCCCGGCAGGCGACCGGGCAGGCGCTGTCCCGGCTGCTGAACCTGACCGACGGGCTGCTCGGCCAGGGGCGCAACGTGCTGGTGGCGATCACCACCAACGAGGACCTCTCCCGGCTGCACCCGGCGGTGACCCGGCCCGGGCGCTGCCTGGCCCGGATCGAGGTGGGCCCGCTGTCGCACGCCGAGGCGGCCGACTGGCTCGGCACCTCCGCGGGCGTCCCGCCGCAGGGCGCCACCCTCGCCGAGCTGTACGGGCTGCGCGCCGGGACCTCGCCGGCCGGCGCGGTGCCGGTGGAGATCGGCGGCTACCTCTGACCGGGTGGGGGCCCGTGTTCCGGCCGTGACCCGCACCTGATTGGCTGCCCGGCATGAGCAGCGGCACGAGGGTCTCCCGGCGGGGGAACGCGGCGCACCGGTTCTACAGCGTGGTGGTGTTCGTGGTCCTCGCCTCGCTGGACAACGTGGCCATCGGCCTGGTTCCGCCGCTGTACGGGTCGATCTCCGGCGCGCTGGGCGTGTCGCAGCGGCTGCTCGGCCTGGTCACCGCGGTCAGCTTCCTGGTCAGCGCCGTCGCCGCGGTGGCCTGGGCGTACGTCGGGGACCGGACCGACCGCAAGCCGCTGCTCATGGTCGGCACGCTGATCTGGGCGGCCGGCACCGGGGGCAGCGCCCTCGCCCAGCACTACTCGATCTTCCTGGTCGCCCAGCTCGTCGCCGCGGTGGGGCTGGGCGCGGTCGGCTCGGTCGGCTTCTCCGTGGTCACCGACCTGATCTCGCCCCGCCGTCGCGGCCTGGTGATGAGCTTCTGGGGCCTGTCCCAGGGCGTCGGCACGCTCGCCGGCACGCTGACCGGGGGGCTGCTCGGCGCCACCGACTGGCGGCGGCCGTTCCTCGTGCTCACCGTGGTCGGCCTGGCCGCCACCGTGGCGTACCTGTTCACGTACGACATCCGGCGCGGCCAGAGCGAGCCGGAGCTGGCCGCGGCGCTCGACGCCGGCGGGGAGTACGACTACCGGATCGGCCGCGCCGACCTGCCCCGGATCCTGGCCCGGCGGACCAACCGCTGGCTCGTCCTCCAGGGGCTGACCGCGCAGGCGGCGTTCGGGTCGCTGGTCTGGTTGCCGGTGCTGTTCAGCCAGCGGGCGGAGGCGCAGGGCTACTCGGCGGCCACCGCCGTGGTGGTGGGCAGCGTCTTCGCCACCCTGTTCCAGCTCGGCGGGGTCCTGTCGATCGTGGGCGGCCTGGCCGGTGACGCGCTGCAACGGCGTACGCCTAGCGGCCGGGCCCTGGTCGCGGCGGTGGGCATCCTCGCGGCCGTGCCGTTCTACCTGGTCCTGTTCCTCGTGCCGATCCGGATCGACGTGCCGGACGGCGGCAGCTCCGGCGCGGTGATCGCGGCGGTGCTGGCCAGCGTGTTCACCGAGCCGACGGTCGGGCTGAGCCTGCTCACCGCCGTGCTGGCCCTCGCGCTGACCTCGGCCAACTCGCCCAACTGGTTCGCGCTGATCGCCGACGTCAACCCGCCCGAGCACCGCGGCACGGTCTACAGCCTCGGCAACCTGGTCAACGGGGTCGGCCGGGCGGCCGGCAACGGGCTCGTCGGGGTGGCCTTCCAGGCGCTGCGGGCGGCCTTCCCGCCGCCGCTGAACTACGCCGTCGGGCTGGCCGCGTTCCAGCTCTTCTTCATCCCGACCGGCGTCATGTACTGGCTCGCCGCCCGCACGTCGCCCCGGGACATCGCCCAGGTCCACGACCTGCTGCACGCCCGCGCCGACCGGATCTGACCCTCCGACGCCGCAGGAGTGGCCGCCCGGCGGCGGGCGGCCACTCCTGCGGGATGTCGGACGGGCGTCAGGCGCGGAACCAGACGGTCACGTCGGTGGGCACGGCGTCGCCGTCCAGCGGGGCGCTCGACGCCAGCACCTCGGCGCCGGCCGGCAGCGGCGCCGGGTCCGCGCCGAAGTTGGTGAGCACGGTGAGCCCGCCGTTGGTGAAGGTGAGCACCTCGTCGCCGGAGGTGAGCCAGCGCATCGGCCCCCGGGCCAGGCCGTGCTCGCGGCGCAGCCGCAGCGCGGTCCGGTACAGCTCGTAGGTGGAGCCGTCGACCCCGCGCTGCCGGTCGAGCGCGTACTCGGCCCAGACCGGCGGCTGGGGGAGCCAGCTCGCGTCGGTCGGCCCGAAGCCGTACGACGGGGCGTCCGCCTCCCACGGGATCGGCACCCGGCAGCCGTCCCGGCCGCGCTGGGTGTGCAGGCTGCGCTCCCAGGTCGGGTCCTGCCGGGCCTCGTCGGGCAGCGTCGTGTGCTCCGGCAGCCCCAGCTCCTCGCCCTGGTAGAGGTAGGCCGAGCCGGGCAGGGCGAGCATCAGCAGGCTGGCCGCCCGGGCCCGGCGCAGGCCGAGCGCGGCGTCGGGCTGCGGGTCGCCGATGCCGATGCCGTTGGGGCGGCCGCCGCCGACGGCCAGCCCGAGCCGGGAGGCGTGCCGGACCACGTCGTGGTTCGACAGCACCCAGGTGGTCGGGGCGCCGACGCTGTCGGTCGCCTCCAGCGAGCGGGTGATCACCGCGTACTGGGCGGGAGCGGTCCAGGCGGCGAGCAGGTACTCGAAGTTGAACGCCTGGTGCATCTCGTCCGGCCGCACGTAGCGGGCCAGCCGCTCGGCCGGCTCCACCCACGCCTCGGCGACCAGGATCCGCTCCCCGTCGTAGGAGTCGAGCAGCCGCCGCCACTCCCGGTAGATCTCGTGCACGCCGTCCTGGTCCCACATCGGCGGGCGCGGCTTGTCCACGTCCTGGCCGGAGAGGATCTCCTGCGGCTCCTGCCAGTCGGCCAGGTCGGCCTGCTTGATGAGGCCGTGCGCCACGTCCACCCGGAACCCGTCGACGCCCCGGTCGAGCCAGAACCGGAGGATGTCCAGGAACTCCGCGCGCACCTCCGGGTTGCCCCAGTTGAGGTCGGGCTGGCCAGTGTCGAAGAGGTGCAGGTACCACTGGCCGTCCGGCAGCCGGGTCCAGGCGGGGCCGCCGAAGACGCTCGTCCAGTCGTTCGGCGGCTCGGCGCCCTGCGGGCCCTTGCCGTCGCGGAAGATGTACCGCTGCCGCTCGGGGCTGCCCGGCGCGGCCGCGACCGCGGCCCGGAACCAGCGGTGCTCCGACGAGGTGTGGTTGGGCACCAGGTCGACGATCACCCGCAGGCCGCGCGCCTTCGCCTCGGCGATCATCTTGTCGGCGTCGCCCAGGGTGCCGAAGAGCGGGTCGACGTCCCGGTAGTCGGCCACGTCGTAGCCGGCATCGGCCTGGGGTGACGGGTAGAACGGCGACAGCCAGATCGCGTCGACGCCCAGCTCGCTGAGGTGACCGAGCCGGGCCGTGATGCCGGGGAGGTCGCCGATGCCGTCGCCGTTCGCGTCGGCGAACGAGCGCGGGTAGATCTGGTAGATGACGGCCTCGGTCCACCAGCCGGTGGCCGGGGTCTCCTGCGTCGCGTCGGTGTTCAGCGCCTTCTCCCTGTCGTGCGTACGGGACGAATGTTTCAGTTTGCCCGGGGCGGCGCGGTCGATTCGCGCACCACCAGGCGAGTGGGCAGGATCACCGAGGTGGGTGACCCGTCGTCGGGGTCCGGGCCGCGCGGGGCCGGCACCAGCCCGGCGTACGGGTCGGCGACGCGCCCGCCCAGCGGGTCGAGCAGCATCCGGGCGGCCAGGAGCCCCTGCTCGGCGGCCGGTTGGGCGATGGTGCTCAGCCCGAGCACCCCGGCCAGGTCGTGGTCGTCGATGCCGATCACGCTGACGTCCTGGGGCACCCGCAGCCCCGCGTCGCGCAGCGCGGTCATGGCGCCCATGGCCATCTCGTCGCAGGCGGCGAAGATCGCGGTCGGCGGCTCGCCCCGGGCCAGCAGCTCGGCGGTCGCCCGGGTGCCGCCGTCAACGGTGAACTGCGACTCGACGTCCAGGCTCGGGTCGGGCCGGAGCCCGGCCGCGCGCAGCGCCTCCTGGTAGCCGCGCCGCCGGTCCAGGTGGGTGGTGAAGGCCAGCTCGTCGTCCGGGTCGCCGGAGATGTGCGCGATCCGGGTGTGGCCGAGGTCGAGCAGGTGCCGGGTGGCGGTCCGCGCCGCGGCCACGTCGTCGATGCGGACGCAGGGCCAGCCGGGCACCCCGCTGCCGGAGCTGATCGTCACGCCGGGCAGGGCCAGCTTCGTCAGCGCGGAGAGGTCGGCCGGGCGCAGCGGGGTGGCGACCAGGATGATCGCGTCCACCCGCTTGTGCAGGCTGGCCGGGCGCAGCACCCGCTGCCGGATCTGCTCCCGCCCGCCGAGGTTGTAGAGCAGCAGGTCGTAGCCGTTCTGGTGGAGGTAGTCCTCGACCGCCTCGACCACCGTGCCGAAGAACCACCGGGTGATCCGGGGGACCACCACCGCGACCGTGCCGGTCTTCCCGCCGGCCAGCCGGGAGGCGCTCGGCGAGACCGCGTACTGGAGCTGCTCGGCGGCGGCGAGCACCCGGCGCCGCGTCGCGGCCGAGACCGTCGGCAGGCCGCGCAGCGCCCGGGAGACGGTGGCCGTGGAGACCCCGGCCAGGCGGGCGACATCGTCAATCTTCGTCATTGGTTCCCCGCTCCGAGCCGCGCCCGCCGCCGCCGGGGTGCCGGCGGCGGCGGAGCAGCGGATCAGCCCTTGACGCTGCCGGCGAGCAGGCCCCGCACGAAGAAGCGCTGGAGGGACAGGAACACGATCAGCGGTACGACGATCGACACGAACGCGCCGGCCGTCAGCCGCTGCCACTCGTTGCCCCGGGTGCCGGCCAGCTCGGCGAGCCGGACGGTCAGCGGGGCGGTCTCGTCGCCGCCCCCGGCGAAGATGAGCGCGACCAGCAGGTCGTTCCAGACCCAGAGGAACTGGAAGATGCCGATCGCGGCCAGCGCCGGGGTGATCAGCGGCAGGACGATGGTCCGGAAGATCTTCGGGTGGGTGGCCCCGTCGACCCGGGCCGACTCCATCAGCTCGCCCGGCAGCTGCGAGATGAAGTTGTGCAGCAGGTAGACGGCGAACGGGAGCGCGAAGCAGGTGTGCGCGAACCACACCTGCGCGAACTTCTGCTCGTCGACCAGATCCCAGGCGGGGAGCACCTGGATCCCGGCGATCGTGACACCGGTGGAGAAGAACTTCAGCAGCGGCACGAGCGCCATCTGCAGCGGCACGATCTGCATCGCGAAGATCGCGATGTAGACCCAGTCCCGGCCCTTGAAGTTGATCCACGCCAGCGCGTACGCGGCCAGTGAGGCGAAGGCGATCGGGAACAGCACCGAGGGGATGGTGATCGCCAGCGAGTTGATGAAGTAGCTGGCCAGCTGCCCCGACGAGCCGGTGCTGAACAGCACCTCCTGGTAGTTCTCCAGGGTGAACTGCGGGTCGCTGAAGAAGGTCCACCAGCCGGTGGTCTTGATCTGGTCCTCGGGTCGGAACGAGGAGATGAACAGGCCGAAGGTCGGGACCGTCCAGAGCAGCGCGAGCACGATCGAGACCAGGGTGGCGGTGCGGCTGTTCAGCCGCTTGCGGACCCGGGCGGCCCGGCCGGGCGTCGCGGTGGCCTGGACGCCGGCTCCGACGGTGGGGGTGGCGGTGGTCATCTCAGCCCTCCCGCTGCTGACGCAGGTTGCGGATCTGGTAGATCACGATCGGGATGACCAGGACGAAGAGGAAGACCGCGAGGGCGGAGCCCTGCCCGGGCTCGCCGTAGCGGAACGCCTGGTTGTACATCTCGTTCGCGATGACGCTGGTGTCGTAGTTGCCGTTGGTGGCGGTCCGGACGATGTCGAAGACCTTCAGCGTGGCGATCGAGAGCGTCACGACCACGACGATCACCGCCGGCCGGATGCTCGGCATGGTGATCTGCCAGAACATCTGCCACGGGGACACCCCGTCGAGGCGGGCCGCCTCGACGATGTCGGCGGGGATGGCCTTGATGGCGGCGGAGAGCACCACCATGGCGAAGCCGGCCTGGATCCAGATCATGATCACGATGAGCAGCAGGGTGTTCAGCGGCGACTCCAGGAGCCACTGCTTGGGCTCGCCGCCGAGGCTCACGACGATCTGGTTGAGCAGGCCGATCTGGTCGCCGTCGCCCCGGTAGGCGTAGACGAACTTCCAGATGATGGCGGCGCCGACGAACGAGATCGCCATCGGCAGGAAGATCAGGGACTTGGCCACCGACTCGAAGCGGGCCTTGTCCACGAGGACGGCGTAGATCAGGCCGAACGCGGTGGCCACCAGCGGAACCAGCAGCACCCAGATCAGGCTGTTGATCAGCACCCGGACGATGGAGTCCTCGGAGAACATCCAGGTGTAGTTGGCCAAGCCCACCCAGTTGCTGCTGTCCTTGTCCATGAACGAGAGGAGGGTGGTCCGGATCGCCGGCACCACCAGCCCGATGGCGAGGAACAGCAGTGTCGGCAGCAGGAAGAAGAGCGCGAACAGGCCTTCCCGCGGCTTGCGCCGGCGGGGCAGGGGCGTGCCGCTCGCCACGGCCGCGACCAGCCTCGCCTCCCGGCGGCGGTCGAACCAGGCCGGCACCACGTCGAGGAGCAGGAGCAGCCCACCCACCACCGCGACGAAAGCGATCAGCCCGTACATCAGCATGAGGAACTTCGGCTGTTCCGCCGCGAAGTCGAACTCCATCGACCCTCCCTCAAGGGTTCGGTTGCGGGCGGTGGCCCGGCCCGCGTCGCGGACCGGGCCACCGCCTCAGATCACTTCCAGCTGCCCTCGATGCCGTTCAGCACCGTGGTGGTGTCCTTGCCGTTGATCCAGTCGACCATGCCCTTCCAGAAGGTGCCCGCGCCGACCGCGGCCGGCATCAGGTCCGAGCCGTCGAACCGGAACTCGGTCTTCGGGTCCTGGAGGATCTGCACGGAGAGCTTGTCCACCGGGTTCGGGACATTGTTGATGTCGAGCTTCTTGTTCGCCGACAGCCAGTCGCCGATCTTGGCGCGGCTGTTGACGTACTCGCCGGAGGCCAGGTAGGTCTGCACCGCCTGGACCTCGGGACGGTCGGCGAAGGCCGAGACGAACTCGCCGGCGCCGAGCACCGGCTTGCCCTTGGCCGGGTCGACGGCCGGGAAGTAGAACGCGAAGACGTCGCCGTCCTCGGCCACCTTGGTGCCCTGCGGCCACTGGTTGGCGTAGAAGGACGCCTGGCGGTGCATGGCGCACTTACCGGTGGTGATCGGCGTGCCGGCCTCCTGGAAGGAGGTGGTGGCGATGCTCTTCACGCCGCCGAAGCCGCCGTTCATGTACTTCTCGTTCTTGAGGATGCTGCCGGCCTTGTCGACCGCGTCGGCGACCTTCGGGTCGTTGAACGGGATGCCGTGGGTGGTCCACTGGTCGTAGACCTCCACGCCCTGGGTGCGCAGCAGCACGTCCTCGATCCAGTCGGTGGCCGGCCAGCCGGTGGCGTCACCGGACTCGATGCCCGCGCACCACGGCTTGGTGCCACTCGCCGCGATCTTGTCGCTGAGGGCGATCAGCTCGTCCCAGGTGGTCGGGACGCTCCAGCCCTTCTCCTTGAAGGTCTTCGGCGAGTACCACACGTAGGACTTCACGTTGGAGCCGAGCGGCACGCCGTAGAGCTTGCCGTTGACGGTGCTGTACTTCAGCCAGTCGGGGGAGAAGTTCTGCTCGGCCAGCCCCTTAGTGTCGGCGCCGACCTCCTTGATCTTGCCCGAGTCGACGAACCGCTTGAGCAGACCGGGCTGCGGGATGAAGGCCAGATCGGGGGCGTTGCCGCCGTCGACCCGGACGCCCAGCTGGGCCTCGAACTCGCCGGAGCCCTCGTGGTCGATGTCGATGCCCGTGCAGTCCTCGAACTGCTTCCAGGACTGGTCCAGGCGGTCGGCCTCGATGTCCCGGATCGACGAGTAGATCGTCACCTTCTTGCCGTCGTGGCCCTGGTACTTCTCATATGCGGCGCACTCGGGCTTGCTCGCGTTGCCGCTCTTCTTGTCGTTGCCGGTGCCGCAGGCGGTGACGCCGAGCGCCAGCCCCAGAACGCCGGCGATCGCGAGAGCCTGGCGCGATCTGGCAAACGCCATGCCGATCTCCTTCCTTGCCGGCGCGTGGGGGAAATCGAACCCGCGCCGGTCCGATGGTCGTCCCCACATGTAAGCGCTTGCATCGCGTCCGGTCCACCCCCTGCCGGACACGGCCCGGTAACAATCCCGAAACCCGCTCACCGGCCGTGGGCACGCTCCCACGCTCCGCTGACGACCTGCCGCGACGCCCTCTTCCCATCGATGGAACTTTCTGCCACGCTGTCCGAAGCGGATCGAAAACTTTCAACATAGGAGGCAATGGATGCGCAAGCGCTGGTTCAGCCTCGCGGCGGTGGCGGCCGTCCTCGTGGCCCTGGTGCCGGCGGCCCCGGCCATGGCCGCGCCGACGTTCAAGGTCCCGTTCCCCTGCAACCAGTCCTGGTCCGGCCAGACCCGGTCCGACCACAGCCCGGCCTACGCCATCGACTTCAACCGCACGGACGACCTCGGCGACCCGGTGGTGGCCAGCGCGCCCGGCACCGTCGACCGGGTCACCGACCTCGGCGGCACCAGCTACGGCAAGTACGTCCGGATCGACCACGGCAACGGCTACACCACCTACTACGCCCACCTGAGCAGCTTCAACGTCTCGGTCGGTCAGGTCGTCGGCTACGGCCGGGTGATCGGCTACGTGGGCAGCACCGGCGGCTCGACAGGCCCGCACCTGCACTACGAGCAGCGACTCAGCGGCAACGACATCCAGGTCCGCTTCAACGGTGCGCTCGCCCTCTACTGGGGCACCAAGACCTACACGAGCGACAACGGCTGCGCCGGCTCGAACACGGGCGCCGGCACCGTCAACACCACCTCCGGCGTGGCGCTGACCGTCCGGTCCGGTCCGGGCACCGGCTACAGCGCGGTGGGCACCGTGGCCGACGGCGCCAGCGTCACCATCTACTGCCAGACCAGTGGCACCTCGGTCACCGGCACCTACGGCACCAGCTCGATCTGGGACCGGATCGGCTCCGGCCGGTACATCTCCGACGCGTACGTCTACACCGGCTACGACGGCTACATCCCGGGCGTGCCCCGCTGCTGACCCGAGGTGGGCGCGGGGCCGTCGGCCCCGCGCCGCTCACCCGTTCAGCCGCCAGATGGCGAAGTTGAGCGCGGCGGCGAACGTCACCCAGGCCCAGTAGGGCAGCAGCAGGAGCGCCGCCGGCCGGGAGACCCGCCGGAACAGCGCCACGGTGACCCCGATGGCCAGCCACATCAGCACGATCTCGGCGAACGCCAGGCCGTAGCGGCCGGCGCCGAAGAAGAGCGGCGTCCAGATGGCGTTCAGGACCAGTTGGGTGACCCAGGCGCCGAGCGCCGGTCCCCAGCCGGCCTGCCGCCAGACCAGCCAACCCGCGACCGCGATGAGCGCGTAGAGGACCGTCCAGACCGGCCCGAAGAGCCAGGACGGGGGAGCCCACGCCGGCTGGTCGAGGCTGGCGTACTCCTCCTGGGTGCCCCGCACCCCGAGCGCGCCGACGGCCGCCGCGACGGTGACCGCGGCGCCGAAGCCCAGCAGCGCCCACCACCTCCGGCCGCGCCCGACCCGCCGGATGCTTCCCGAGATCGTCATACCGCCGGATGCCCCGCCCGCCGGCTGGACAAACCGGCCCGGCGCAGCACAGCGCCGGGGTCGCCGGGCCCGGACGCTCCTGTCTGGGAGGACGGAGGTTCGGACCCGGCGACCCCGGCGGGTCAGGGGTGGTGGGAGGTCGAACGGCTAACTGAAGATGCTGACGCCGCCCGGGCCGACCAACAGGCCGACGATGATGAGGACGACGCCCCAGAGGATCTGCCGGCGGAAGAGCGCGAGGATGCCGGCGACCACCAGTACGACTGCGAGAATCCAGAGAATCAGCTCCATGTCGGCTGGATACCCGTCCGTCGGATCCGGGAAACCTGCTTCTCAGCCGAGATGATCACCGACGTGGAAGATGCTGTACGCCTGTTTGATCACCGGGTGCGCGACGTTGCGGACCCGTACGCCGCCGGGGGTGGTGCCCCGTTCGCTGCCGTGGTGGGCGTGCCCGTGCAGGGCCAGCGCGGTGGGCGCCGAGTCGATCGCCTGGCCGAGCTGGTAGCAGCCGAGGAACGGGTAGATCTCCAAGGGCTCGCCGGCGAGGGTGTCGGGCACGGGGGAGTAGTGGGTGAGCGCGACCAGCAGGTCGCAGTCCAGCCCGCGCAGCGCCTCGCCGAGCGCGTCCGCGCTCTCGTTGGTGGTCCGGACGAACGCCTTCATCTCCGGCTCGCCGAAGTCGCTGGCGCACCGCCCGGCGAACCCGCCGCCGAAGCCCTTCACCCCGGCCACGCCGAGCCGCCTACCGGCGCACTCCAGCACGATCCCGGTCCCCTCCAGCACGGTGATCCCGGCGTCCTCCAGCACCTTGACCACCTGGGGCACCTGGTCGCACTGGTGGTCGTGGTTGCCGAGCACGGTGAGCACCGGCACGCCGAGGTCGCCGAACTCCTGTGCCACGCACCGCGCCTCGGACTCGGTGCCGTGCCGGGTCAGATCACCCGCGAGCAGCAGCACGTCCGCGCAGTCGGGCAGCTCCTCCAGCGCGGGCCGGAACCGGCCGACCACGTCCTCGTCCAGGTGCACGTCGCCGACGGCGGCGATGCGGATCACCATCGAACCTCCCTCACGGCAGCTCCTCGACCTGGGTGGGCGCCTGCGTGCGGATCACGCCGATGTCGCTGGTGATCGGCAGGTCCGGGAACCGCTCGGCCACCCGGCGCAGGATCTCCTCCCGCCGGTGCGGGCTCTCCACCTCGCCGTAGAGCACCAGGCCGCGCTCGCGGCGCACCACGGTGATGCCCTGTTCGGCGACGTCCGGGTCCTCGGCCAACATGCTCTGGATCTCCGCCTCGACGTACTCGTCGGGCGGCGCGCCGCCGTGCTGTCCGGTCACGGGGTCTCCCTTCCTCCGGACGCGCCGCCGGGCAGCACGTCGAGCCGGTCGAGCAGCACCAGGAACGCCTCGGCGTACGGGGAGTGCTGCGTCTCCTTCCGTACCCGTTCCCAGTCGATCTGTTCCCGCAGCGAGCGGGCGAGCGGCAGGGCCCGGGCGAAGTCGCAGTAGTGCTGGGAGAAGCTGAGCAGCTTGTGCACCATGAGCTGGCTGGCCGAGAGCACCGGCATGTGGATGGCGTCGACCGGCCGCACGATGGTGTCGGCGAAGGTCTCCTCGGTCACCGGGGTCTCGATCGGCCGGTGGATCAGGTCCACCATCCGGCCCTCGTCGTAGACCTTGACCAGCCAGTCCTCGGGCGGGCGCTCGGCCGTGAAGCCGGCCTCCACCAGGGCCTCCAGGGCCCGGTCCACGTCCTGCTGCCGGATCAGGAAGTCCACGTCGTGTTCGCTGGAGTGGCCGCCGTGGGCGTAAACGGCGAAGCTCCCACCCAGCGCGAAGGGGATCTCGGACTGCTTGAGCACGGCGGCGACCTTCTTCAGCGTGTGCACCAGGGTCTCGTCCCCGCGCTCGGCCATCTGGGTCTCCCGTCGTCGTAGGTGGCGGTGGGAATGAAGTTGCGTACCCGGCGAACGGGTCGGCCACACCTGTAGCGGGCGCGGCCCGACGTGCCGGGGACAGATGTGGACAAACCGCCGAAGGCGAGCACGGGTCGGATAACCTCGGCAGGGTGGCCAGGTCACTGCGGGTGCGGCGCGGCACGGCCCGACTGCGCGCCGTCGCCCTGATCGGCATCGACGGCTCGGGCAAGACCACCCAGGCCCACCGGCTCGCCGAGGCGCTCACCGCCGCGGGCCACCCCGCCACCTACCACCGCAACGCCGGCGGCCGCCGCTGGCTCGGCCGGTTGGCCCAGCGGGTCGGCCGGCCCGACGCCCAGCGGCTCGTCGGGCGCAACGGCCTGCTCGCCGTGGAGTCCGTGCTCCGCTGGCTGGCCATCGCGCTCGCCCTGCTGAGCTGCCTGGTGACCGGCCGGACGGCCGTCATGGACCGCTGGTCCGCCTGCCAGTACGCCAGCATCCGTGCGCACGGCGGGCAGCGCTGGGAGCGGCTGGCCCGGGCCGGTTACCGGGTCTTCCCGCCGCCCCGGGTCACCTTCCTGCTCACCGTGGACCCGGCCGAGGCGTACCGGCGGATCGAGCGGCGCGGCACCGACCACGAGAGCATGCAGTGGCTCAGCGCCGCGGCCACCGCGTACCGGACCCTGCCGGAGTACGCGGGCTTCGTGGTGGTGGACGGTAGCGGCAGCCCGGAGGAGGTGTCCCGGCGGATCCGCGCGCACCTCACCGAGTGGCTCCCCGGCGATCCGCCCCCGCCGGCCGATCCGGGCCCGGACGACACCCGGCCGCCGTCCGGCGGGGAGGGGCGCGGCGAACCCGTGCCGGCTCAGGCCCGCCCGTAGACCGGGATGCTCGCCCCGCTGGTCGGCGCCGACTCGTCGGAGGCCAGGAAGCGGATCACCGCGGCGATCTCGGCCGGCGGGACCCAGCGCCGGTGGTCGGCGTCCGGCTGGGCGGCCCGGTTGGCCGGGGTGTCGATCACGCTGGGCAGCACCGTGTTGCAGCGCACACCCCGCTGCCGGTACTCCACGGCCACGGCGTTGGCGAAGGCCTGCACGGCCGCCTTCGCGGTGACGTAGCCGGCCGCGCCGGGGAACGGGGCCACGGCGGCCCGCGCCGACACGCAGACCACCGCGCCGCCGCCGGCCTCCACGAGGTGCGGCAGCGCGGCCTGGGTGACCAGGTAGGTGGGGCGCAGGTTGATCCGCAGCATCCGGTCGAACTCCTCGATCGGGGTCTCGTGCACCAGCCCGCCGCTGGCGTACCCGCCGACCAGGTTGACCACGGCCCGTAGCGGCGCGGCCGGCTCGGCGGCGGCGACGGCCACCGCCCGCGCGGCCCCGGCGGGGTCGAGCAGGTCCGCCACGACGCGGACCGGTCCGGCCGCCGGTGCTGCCCCGCCACCCTCCCGTTCGGGTACGACCACCCGCCAGCCGGCCGTCAGGAAGGCGGCGGTGACCGCACCGCCCAGCCCGCCCGTGCCACCGGTCACCAGCACCGTCCGTTCCGCCATGGGCACACGCTAGCCGCCCGGCCGGCCCGGCGGTGACCGGGTCGCGACCGGAGCCGTCGACGCTGGTCGATGCCGGTCGGGGTGCCGTACCGGCCGACCCGGTGACCCCGGCGAGGCCGTCCGGCCGGTGCGGCGGGCGCGACGGCGGAACCGCCCGTCGGCCGGCGGGGCGGAGTCGACCGCACCGGAGGAGGCGGCGGGGCTGCGGGAATGGGACCCTTGGCGCGGGGGGCGGGCGCGGAAGGCGGTACTTTTCCCGATACGCGCCGTCATGGTTGACGGTCACGCCTCATGAAAGTAAGTTTCATCCGTGGCGAAGAGTCCGAAGATTTCTGCGAGTCACGAGCCCGGTGGACTGATCGTCCACATCAGCGGGCTGCTCCCCTCGCTGTCCCCGGCCGAGCAGCGGGTGGCCCGGCTGGTCGTCTCCGATCCGGCCGACGCCGCCCGGCGCACCATCACCGACCTCGCCACCGCCGCCGAGACATCCGAGGCCACCGTCATCCGGTTCTGCCGGTCGGTGGGCATGGACGGCTACCCCCAGCTGCGCATCCGGCTCGCCGCCGAGGCCGCCCGCCGGGTCGAGCCACCGGACGCCCGGGTCGTCGGCGGCGACATCCCGCCCGGCGCCGACCTGGCGCAGATCATCGCCACCATCGCGTTCAACGACGCGCGGGCCGTCGAGGAGACCGCCGAGCAGCTCGATCCCGCCGTCTGCGAGCAGGTTGTCGAGGCGATCGTCGCGGCCGGCCGGATCGACGTCTACGGCGCCGGCGCCAGCGGCTTCGTCGCCTCGGACTTCCAGCAGAAGCTGCACCGCATCGGCCGCACCGCCTTCTACTTCCCGGACGTGCACACCGCGCTCACCTCGGCCGCCCTGCTCGGCCGCGGCGACGTCGCGGTCGGCATCTCGCACACCGGCACCACCTCCGACGTCATCGAGGTGCTCGAACAGGCCCGCGCCCGGGGCGCCACCACGGTCGCGCTGACCAACTTCCCCCGCTCGCCGATCACCGACGTCGCCGACCACGTGCTGACCACCGCGGCCCGGGAGACCACCTACCGCTCCGGCGCGATGGCCAGCCGGCTGGCCCAGCTGACCGTGGTCGACTGCCTCTTCGTCGGGGTGGCGGCGCGGAACCGGACCAAGGCCAGGAAGGCGCTGGAGGCCACCGCCGAGGCGGTCCAGTCGCACCGGGTGGGCGCCGGCCGGAGGCGGGCATGACGGCAGGACGGGTGGAGCGGGACGAGATGGCCCCGATGCGGCCCGTGGTCCGGGTGGGCGCCCCCACCGAGCGGCGCAACCCGCAGAGCCTCGACCTCGACCTGATGTCGACCCGGGACGTGCTCACCGTCATCAACGAGGCGGACCGGCGGGTGCCCGCCGCGGTGGCCGCCGTCCTCGACGAGATCGCCGAGACCGTCGACCTGGCCGTCGCCGCGCTGCGCGGCGGCAACCGGGTGCACTACTTCGGCGCCGGCACCTCCGGCCGCCTCGGGGTGCTGGACGCCGCCGAGCTGGCCCCCACCTTCAACTCGCCGCGGCACTGGTTCTGCGCCCACCTGGCCGGCGGCCCCGAGGCTATGTGGCGGGCCGTCGAGGACGCCGAGGACGACGAGCGCGGCGGCGCCGCCGAGGCCGCCGAGTGCGTACGCCCCGGCGACCTGGTGGTCGGGCTGGCCGCCAGCGGGCGCACCCCGTACGTCCTCGGGGCGCTCGCCGCGTCCCGGGCGCAGGGGGCCGCGACCGTGCTGCTCTGCGCCAATCCGGAGGCCGACGCCGCCGGGACGGTGGACGTCTTCATCGGGGTGGACACCGGACCCGAGGTGGTCACCGGGTCGACCCGGATGAAGGCGGGCACCGCGCAGAAGCTGGTGCTCAACACGTTCTCCACGGCCGTGATGGTGCGCCTCGGTCGGGTCTACTCGAACCTCATGATCGACATGGTGGCCACCAACGCCAAGCTGCGCGGCCGCATGATCTCGATCCTCATGGAGGCCACCGGCTGCGCCGAGGAGGTCTGCCGCAGCGCCCTCAACGAGGCCGACGGCGACCTGAAGACCGCCCTCGTCTCGCTGGTGTCCGGCGCCGAGGTCTCCGCCGCCCGGGCCGCCCTGGCCCGCTCCGCCGACCAGGTACGCGGCGCGCTCGCCCTGCTCGCCTCCTGACGCGGCCGCCCGCCCGGATCCCCTCCCGGCCGGGCCCGCGCCTGGCGGTGCGACGCGTGTCACGTGGCGGTGCGGGACGTCCCGCGCGCTGCGGATTGTTCCACCAGGCGTGGGGTAATCCTCACCCGAGGCTGAACCGACCGGTCGGCGGGCGCGTATCTCGCAGTGACCAGGATCGCAATGTCGCGGTGACGCGGGTCGCTGTGTTCATGGAATTCGCAATGGTGCGATTTCATGGGCGGACGAGGACGCCGCTGCTCCGACGCCCTTCGACCGGGGCGTACGCGGGCCACCCGAGCAGGGGTCCTGACAGCAAACATGGACCGGGCTCTCAGCTACTACTCAGGCATTCGTGACAGTTTCGACTCACGACATGGAATCCCCGACGCGTCTCATCTGTTGTGTAGGTGTCAGCACCTACGGGCACAGCGGAGGTTACGGGGAGGGCTGATGAACGTGGGGATGGCAAGGAACCGGGCAACCGGCGCGAGCGAGGGGACCGTGGCAATCGTGGACAAGAACATCGGCATGCGTACCGACGAGGTCGCCGAGGAGCGGGACCTGGTCGGCGTCTACCTGCACGAGATCTCCCGGACGCCGCTGCTGGACGCCGCCAAGGAGGTCGACCTCTCCAAGGCGATCGAGGCCGGCCTGTACGCCGAGCACCTGCTCGGCGAGGACCGCGTCCCCGACGGCGTCGACCGGGAGGACCTGGAGCGGCTGGTCGTCGAGGGTGAGCGCGCGAAGGACCTGTTCATCCGCGCCAACCTGCGGCTGGTCGTCTCGATCGCCCGCCGCTACGTGCGCTCGGGCATGCCCATGCTGGACCTCATCCAGGAGGGCAACACCGGCCTGGTCCGGGCGGTCGAGAAGTTCGACTACGAGCGGGGCTACAAGTTCTCCACCTACGCGACGTGGTGGATCCGCCAGGCCATCAGCCGGGCGATCGCCCAGCAGGAGCGCACGGTGCGGCTGCCCGTGCACCTGGTCGAGGACGTCAACCGGATGCGCAACGTGGCCCGGCAGCTCACCCGTGAGCTGGGCAGCGACCCGGAGCCGGAGCAGATCGCGGCGGCGCTCGGCGTCACCGTCGAGCGGGTCAACGAGCTGCGCCGCTGGTCGCAGGACACCGTCTCGCTGGACACCCCGGTAGGCGACGACGGCGACACCAACCTCGGCGACCTGGTCGCCGACAGCGACGCCCCGTCGCCGGAGGAGATCGTCCTCACCGGCCTGGAGCGGCAGCGGATCGAGGGTCTGCTCAACCACCTCGACGACCGTTCGGCCGGCATCATGCGGGCCCGCTACGGCCTGGAGGACGGGCGCGAGCACTCGCTGACCGAGGTCGCGTCGCGGTTCTCGCTCTCCCGGGAGCGGATCCGCCAGCTGGAGATCCAGGCCCTCGGCCGGCTCCGTGAGCTGGCCCGCGCCGAGGGGCTGCAGGCGGCCTGAGCTGGTAGTAATGGAATCGACGAACGGCCGGCGTCCGATAGGGGGACGCCGGCCGTTCGCTGTTGTCGGGGGTCAGCGCACCCGGCCGTAGCCCGCGATCGTCATCATGTTCATGTCCCGCTTGAGCACGTTGCGGCCGGCGCTGGGCGCGTCGATCACCTGACCGCCGCCCACGTAGAGCGCAACGTGGCCGAGCCCGGAATAGAACACCAGATCACCGGCCTGGAGCGAGCTGCGGCTGATCCGTGAGGTGGCGTCCCACTGCATGGCCGCGTTGTGCGGCAGGGACTTGCCGGCGGCCCGCCAGGCCGCCAGGGTCAGCCCGGAGCAGTCGTAACCGTCCGGTCCGTCCGCGCCCCAGACGTACGGCTTGCCGATGGCGCCGTAGGCGTAGCGCACGGCCACGCCGGCCGAGCCGGAGATGGCCGGGGCACTGCCGGCCGAACTCGACTTCGCGGGCGTCTCGGTGGCCCGGCCGTACGCCTGCCGGCGCAGCTCGTAGAGGCGGGCCAGGTCCGCCTCGATCTTCTTCTTGCCGGCGACCAGCTGCTTGGCCTGCGCCGCCTCCCGGGCGAGCGTGGCGTCCAGCCGCGTCTTCTGGTCGATCAGCTGGCGCTGGGTGTCCGTGAAACCGGCGATGGTCTGCTGCCGCTGGCGGGTGAGCTGGTCCAGGGTGCCCAGCCGGTCCGGCAGCGTGGCGGGGCCGCCGGGCTCCAGCAGGGCCTGCACGGTGCGCATGCCACCGGTCTTGTACGCGGTGGCGGCGATGGCGCCCACGTCGGCGCGGCTCCGCTCGGCCTGCTCCTGCAACGGGCCGATCTTGGCCTGCAACGTGGCCGCGGTGGCCTTGTTGGCCTTGATCTCCTCGTTGAGCTTGTTGTACGACTCGACGATTCGCTCCAGCTCAGTCGAGGACTTCTCGATCTGCTTCGTCAGCTCGGCGGGGGTGGGCTCGGCCCGAGCCACCGACGCCGGGGCGAGCAGCGCGGCCGAGAGGCCGGCCACCGCCAGCGAGCGCAGCAGGATCCGTAAGGACGACAAGAGCGGAAGGCTCCTCTCCGACTCTCACCGGGGCGGCGGGCGACCCGGCGACACCGGCCCGGGGCCACCCTGGTGGATGGCGGTCGACCGGACCGGCCTGCCCAACCTAACCCGTGACCGGAGTGACGGGCAGTTGAAGCAGGGGCGAAAGTTGGCAAAGTGTCAGGAAGTGCCGCCGGTACTGATGACGCTTCGTGACCGGTTCGGGGCCGGGCCGTCGCGGCGCGGACGCCGGCTGGGCGGAACGCGCCACTCGCCGGATTCGTCGTTCTGGGCGGATGTCGCCAGGCAACGCGCCGCAAAGTCGTGATAAAGACGGAAATCACTCTGCTTTCCCGGCGCGACGGTCTCCGGTCGGCGGGCGGGTGGCCAGGGAAAACGCCGGGCCGGGGTGGCGTGCCCGCAACACAATGAGGCGCGGAGGCCGGGAATCCCGCCGTACGGCAGCGCCGGCGGCGCGGAGGCCCGGCCCGCGATCCCCTGGAGGCCGCCGTGCAGACCGATGGCTCCACCACCCGCCCGCCCCGGTCCCCGGGCGCGACCGCACCGACCCTGCTCTACGCCCGACCGGGCATCGTGGTCACCGGCGAGCGCTTCACCGTCGGCCGCAACAGCTGGCCCGTCGCCGACATCACCCAGCTCTGGACCGCCCGCGGTCCGCACGACCGGCTCGCCCTCCGGGCGGTCGCCGTCTCCGCCGCGCTGATCGGCGCGGTCGGCGTGCTGCTCGGCTTCACCGGCGGGCTGCAACGGCTCACCGCGGCGGCATACCTCACGCTGGGCGCGGTCGGGCTGCTGCCGCTGCTGCTCGTGCTGGTCGGGGACCGCTGGCGGCCCCCGGCGTACGAGCTGTGGGGGCGGCTCCGCGGGGCCGAGGTGCTGCTGTTCAGCAGCGACGACGAGCGGCAGTTCGGCCAGGTCACCCGGGCCCTGCAACGAGCCCGGGAGGGGGTGCGCCACGGCGGCTGGACGGACCCGCCCGCGGCCGCCGCGTGGCGGCCGAACCGCTGACCGCCCCGGGTCAGCCGGCGATCGGCTCCGGGGCCCGGGCCGGCTGCTCGGCGGCCAGCCAGTGGCTCACCCGGCGCTCGGCGTAGAACGAGACGAACGGCACGGTGCCGGCGAGCATCACGAGCAGCATCCGCTTCAGCGGCCAGTCGACCCGGCGCGACAGGTCGAAGGTGAGCGCCAGGTAGATCATGTAGAGCCAGCCGTGCGCGGTGCCGACCACGGCCACCACGGTCGGGTTGTCGAAGCCGTACTTCAGCGGCATCCCGATCAGGACCAGCACCACCAGCGCGACGCCCACGATCCAGGCGATCACGCGGTACCGGGTAAGGGCTCCGCCCACCGTCGTCCGTCCTTCCGCACCGGCCTCAGCCGGGATAGTCGCCGGGCTTCGCGCCCGGGTTGGCGTTCAACCAGGAAAGGTAGCGGTTGTACGCGGCCAGTTCGCCGTCGTCGGCCCCGCCGACCGGTACGGCCGGCACCCGGCTGACCCGCACCGGCCGGCGTACCGCCGGGGCGGCGACGTCCGGCTCGGATCCGGCGGCCGCCGGCGGCGCCGGAGTGCCCCGCTCCTCGCGCGAGGCCCGCAGCGCGTGTCGCAGCTCACGCCACCACACGAAGACCACGAAGCCGGCGAAGACCGGCCACTCGATCGCGTAACCGAAGCTCAGCGTGTTGCCCCCGGCGGCCCGGGTGACCTGCCACCAGCCGAGCCCGAGGAAGCCCACCACCAGCACGACCATGGCCACGTGGCGGGCGATCCACGCCGGTGTCCAGAGCCGCTTCATGCCACCGAGGGTACCGGGCCCGCCGGCCGTCTCCGACGCGGTGTCGTAGGTGGCGAGGGTTTGGTGGCACCCCGGCTGGGCATCCGTCTAGACGCCAGCCCGAACGAGACGAGGGGGCGACGATGACCGAATCAGTACGCCGCGACGCCAGTCCGGAGCAGCGGGTGACCGAGTGGGACGGCGATCACGCCCGCACCCAGGACGTTGACGGTGAGCTGCTCGGGGTGGACCCCGCCGACCTCGGCGACGAGGACCTGATCCGGGAGGTGCAGAGCCTGCACCGCACCCGGCTCGACACCCTCCGGCACGCCACCGACTCGGCGCTCGCCAACCACCTGCGGCGCACCGCCGAACTGGAGACCGAGTACCTGGCCCGGCACCCGGGCCGGGAGGTCGACCCGAGCCGGCTGCGGGACGCCTGATGGCCAGCCACGCCGAGCGCGGCATGTCCGCGCCTCCCGAGGTCGTCTTCAACACCGCCACCGACCCCGACCGGTCGGCGGCCTGGCTGCCCGAGGAACTGCGCCGCTCCGGCGCGCACCGGGTCGAGGTGGTCGACGCCGAGGACATGCGGGCCCGCTGGAGCTCCGAGTCCGCCGGCTGGTCGGCGGACATCGACGTCGAGCCGGCCGACGCCGGAGGCGCCCGGGTCCGGCTGGACCTCGACGGGACCGACCACGGGATGGCCGACGAGATCCTGGCCAGCCTCGCCCGCGAGGTGGCCGACAACCTGACCGCCGGCTGAGCCGGCGCTGGCACGATGACCGAGGAGGCCGGGTTGACCGGGAGTGGCCTGAAGCAGAAGGTGGCGCGGCTGCGCCAGGCGTACGCGCCGCACGAGCACCGGCCGCTGGGCGGCTACCTGGTGGCGATGGGCACGTACGGCGCGGTCACCGCGTCGCTGGTCGGCCTGGTCAAGGCGACCGGCCGCCCGGTGCCGGAGCGGCCCGCGCCCGGCGACGTGGTGCTGCTGTCGATCGCCACCCACAAGCTGAGCCGGCTGCTCTCCAAGGACGCGATCACCAGTCCGCTGCGCGCGCCGTTCACCCGCTACGACCATCCGATCGGCAGCGGCGAGGTGATGGAACAGGTCCGCGACCAGGGCAGCCCGACCCGGCACGCGCTCGGCGAGCTGGTGAGCTGCCCGTTCTGCCTGGCCGTCTGGGTCGCCACCGGCCTCACCGGCGGGCTGGTGCTGGCTCCCCGCCTGACCCGGCTGGTCGCCACCGCGCTGACCGCGGTGGCCGCCTCGGACTTCCTCCAGATGGGGTACGCGGCGGCGCAGCAGGCCGCCGAGGGCGGGCACCACGAGGACTGACCCCACGACGGAGAAGGGGGCCGGCGCGTCGCGCCGGCCCCCTTCGCGTTCCGGTCCGCTCAGGTGGGGGTGGTGCCGTGGTCCTCGCCGGCCCAGCCGCGCGACGCCTCGGGCTCCCGCTCCTCGCGGTCCTCGCCGGTGATGATGTCGTCGGCGACCGCGGTCTCCTCGTGCTCGTTGGCGAAGTCGGGCTCCGGCAGCGTGTCCATGCCCTCGGGGGGCTGGCCGAGCGCCGGGGGGTGCTCGCGTTCCTCGTTGCGGTCGGTCATCGCGCTGTCCTCTCCGTCCTCGGGCCGCCTCCGCAGAAGGCTCAGGCCACCGTCCCGCCGAGCAGGTCGGCGGCCTCGTCGACCGCGTACTCGCCCTGCGGCAGGGCGGCGATCCGGGTGAGCAGCTCGGCGGGCAGCTCGGCGGCCACCGCCCGACGGTAGATGTCCGCCTGACTGATTCGCTCCTGGCCGTGGTAGATGTCGTCGAGCAGTTCGTCGAGCGGCCGGGTGTCCGGCTGCTCGGTCACGGGCGCGTCATCGGTCACGCCGGTCAGCTACCCCGGCCCGAATCGGTCAAACCCCCCGGGTCGACCCCTCGGTCACGACGTGGTGGCGGGGAGCGTGGCGCGACGGGCGCGGACGGCGGCGGCGAGGTGGTCGAGGACCTCGGCGGTGGTGTCCCAGCCGATGCACGCGTCGGTCACCGACTTGCCGTACTCCAGTTGACGGGTGGGGTCGAGGTCCTGCCGGCCGGGCTGGAGGAAGCTCTCCAGCATGATGCCGACGATGCCGCGCTGGCCGGCGGAGAGCTGGGCGGCCACGTCGGCGGCGACCAGCGGCTGGTTGCGGTGGTCCTTGCCGCTGTTGGCGTGGCTGGCGTCGACCACCACCCGCTCGGGCAGCCCGGCGGCGCGCAGCAGGTCCAGCGCCCCGGCCACCGACTCCGCGTCGTAGTTGGGCCGGCCACCGCCGCCGCGCAGCACCAGGTGGCCGTCGGCGTTGCCCCGGGTGTGCATGATCGCCGGCGTGCCGGAGACGTCGATGCCGGGGAAGACGTGCGGGACGCCGGCCGCCCGGATCGCGTCCACCGCGGTGCCGATGCTGCCGTCGGGGCGGTTCTTCATGCCGATCGGCATGGACAGGCCGGAGGCGAGCTGGCGGTGGACCTGGCTCTCCACGGTCCGCGCGCCGATCGCGCCCCAGGCCACCGTGTCGGCGATGTACTGCGGGGTGATCGGGTCGAGGAACTCGCAGCCCACCGGGAGACCCAGCCGCACCACGTCGAGCAGGAGCGCCCGGGCGGTACGCAGGCCGGTGTTCACGTCGCCCGAGCCGTCCAGGCCCGGGTCGTTGATCAGGCCCTTCCAGCCCACGGTCGAGCGCGGCTTCTCGAAGTAGACGCGCATCACCACGAGCAGGTCGTCGGCGAGCCGGTCGGCCGCGTGGCGCAGCCGGGCCGCGTACTCCAGGGCGGCGGCGGGGTCGTGCACCGAGCAGGGGCCGACCACGACCAGCAGCCGGTCGTCGGCGCGGTCCAGCACCCGGCCGACGGCACGTCGACCGGCCACCACGGCCTCGGCGAGGGACTCCTCGAGCGGCAGGTGGTGGTGCAGCAGGGCCGGGGTGGTCAGCGGCACGACACGGTCGATCCGCTGGTCGATGACCCGATGGACGTCCGGGGTCGTCGTCACGGTGGGGTTCCTTCCGCCGACCGTGCCCGGGGCCGGCGCCCGGGATCGAGCCGGCTGCTCGTACGCGAAAGGGCAGGGAATGATCCCTGCCCGGCCGGCTCTGAGAGGAGTGACGTCAGCTCATGGTTGAGTCACCGGCTCCTCCAGCCGGCTGCCTAAACCATCGATACGACCGCGTCACGCCCGCCAGCGTACCCGACGGGAGGGGTGGGACTCACCCGCTCGTCGGGTAAGCCGTGCCTCATGTTAACCCCGGTCGATGGAACGGGGGGTAACTCCAGTGGCACGGCACGTGTCCGCCGGCCGTCCACGCGGGTGATCGCCCGACTTGGTCGATGATCCATCCCGAATGGCGGGAGTTCGGCGGCCGCCGGGGCCGCTTTGGGTGCGCGAATACCGCCGGAACTGATCTGCCGTGTGTACCGCATCCTGGGAAGCGCGGGGTTCCGCCGGGGCCTGGCGGGGGTATGAGGACGGCATGAGCCACCACCAGAGCGACCAGGACCGGATCGAGTCCCGCGCCCACCTGCTGCCCGAGGAGGCGGCGGTGGGCAGCGAGGACCCGGAGGCGCAGGCCGACGCCATCCTCACCGAATCGGACATCCGGGAGGAGGACCGGAACGCCGCCCCCGACACGGTGCTGGAGCACCGGACCTCCGAGCAGACCGTCACCCCCGTCGAGCCTCCCGACTGAGCCGGGCGCCCCGGCCCCGCCGGGACCCCCGGTAGGTGGTGTCCCGCAACCAGGCCAGCGGACCGGCCACCCGCAGGCCCGGCGGCACGTTCCCGATCGGGTCGAAGGCCAGCGCGGCGTCCTCCCGGGCGCCGCGCCGGCCGTCCAGCCGCACCTCGCCGAACGGCCGCCACGGCCCGACCGCCGAGGCCACCGCGAGCACCAGTCGCGGCCCGTCGTCGCCGCCCGCCGCCGGAAGCTCGGCCAGCCCGCGACCCAGCTCCGGTGAGTCCGGGTCGGCCAGCACGGCCAGGTACAGCCGCCGCCGGCCGGCCCGGAAGGACATGATCGAGGTGTACGTCCCGGTGAAGCCCCGCCGGGGCAGCGGCAGGTGACGCAGCACCGGCGCCGCCCCGCTGGAACTCGCCAGCAGGTCCACCGGCGGCTCCGGGTCACGGTGCAGCCGGATCCCCACCCCCAGCACGTCCGGCCAGCTTCCCGGGGTGGGCACCCCCTTGGACAGCCGGACGGTCGCCGGCCACCGGCCGGGCAGGTCGAGCAGCGGCACGCCGGTCGGCGGGCCCGGCGTACCCCAGATCAGCACCTCGGCGGAGAAGGTGCGGCCGGCGGGATGCAGCAGCCGGGCGTGCCGGAGCCGGGCCAGCGCGGCGGCGGCGCG
Source organism: Micromonospora sp. A3M-1-15 (assembly GCF_024213425.1). Taxonomy (NCBI): domain Bacteria; kingdom Bacillati; phylum Actinomycetota; class Actinomycetes; order Micromonosporales; family Micromonosporaceae; genus Micromonospora; species Micromonospora sp. A3M-1-15. Next base: position 1,041,150 of record NZ_JANAVK010000002.1, read on the forward strand.
TTCGACCGCGGACGATGCGGGGGAGGCCATGTCCGGCGAGTACCCCGGCGCGCGGCGACGATGCTCCCCGCACGTCACCTTTCCGCCCGCGAGATCGGATAGCGTCGTGCCATGCCCGACAGCGGTTACCCCTGGCCGATCGAGACGACCCGACTGGACAACGGTCTGCGCGTGGTGGTGAGCGAGGACCGCACGGCACCCGCGGTCGCCGTGAACCTCTGGTACGACGTGGGATCCCGCCACGAACCCGAGGGCCAGACCGGCTTCGCCCACCTCTTCGAGCATCTGATGTTCGAGGGCTCGGTCAACGTGGCGAAGACCGAGCACATGAAGCTCATCCAGGGCTCCGGCGGCTCGCTCAACGCCACCACCAACCCGGACCGGACCAACTACTTCGAGACGGTCCCGGCCGAGCACCTGGAGCTGGCGCTCTGGCTGGAGGCCGACCGGATGGGCGGGCTGGTCCCCGCGCTGACCCAGGAGACGCTGGACAACCAGCGCGACGTGGTGAAGAACGAGCGCCGCCAGCGCTACGAGAACGTGCCCTACGGCGACGCCTGGCTGCGGCTGCTGCCGCTGCTCTACCCGCCCGGGCACCCCTACCACCACGCCACGATCGGCTCGATGGCCGACCTGAACGCCGCCGACCTGGCCACCTTCCAGGCGTTCCACAGCACCTGGTACGCGCCGAACAACGCCGTGCTCACCGTGGTCGGCGACACCACCGCCGCCGAGGTGTTCGCGCTGGCCGACAAGTACTTCGGCGCCCTGCCGCCGCGCGACGACATCCCGGCCGCCCCGGACGGGCGCACGGTCCCGGCCGGCGGCGGCCCCGGGGTGGAGACGGTCACCACCGACGTACCCGCTCCCCGGGTCTACGTCGCGCACCGCACCCACCCGTTCGGCACCCCCGGCTACGACGTGACCACCGTGCTCGCCACCGTGCTGGGCAGCGGCCGGGGCAGCCGTCTCTACCAGCGCCTCGCCGACGGCGAGCGGATCGCCCAGCCGGACCTGGTCGGGGCGTACGGGGTGGACCTGGCGCACGGCCCGGCGCCGCTGATCGCCACCGCCACGGCCCGCCCCGGGGTGTCCGGCGACCGGCTGCGCGAGGGGCTGACCGAGGTGGTCGACGAACTGGCCACCGTTCCGGTGACCGCCGCCGAGCTGGACCGGGCCAAGGCGCTGCTCAGCACCATGTGGTGGCGGCAGATGTCCACGGTGGACGGCCGGGCCGACACCCTCGGCCGGTACGCCACCCAGTTCGGCGACCCGGCCCGCGCCGGCGAGCGGCTGCCCGCCTGGCTGGCCGTCACCGCCGAGCAGATCGCCGAGCAGGCCGCCGAGCTGCTCGGCGCGGCCGACCGGGCGACCCTGACCTACCTGCCCGAGGAGACCTCATGACGCTGATCGCCACCCGTCCCGGCCCGGGCGCCGCCCGCCCGTACCGGTTCCCGCAGGTGGTCCGCCGGTCCGCCGCCGGCGGGCAGGTCGTCGCCGCGCACCTGCCCGGGCAGAACCTCGCCGTCGCGCTGCTGCTGCTCGACGGCGGCGCCGGCCGCGAGCCGGTCGGCAAGGAGGGGCTCGGCGGGGTCCTCGCCAAGGCGCTGGAGGAGGGGACCGCGCAGCGGGACGCCACCGCGTACGCCCTGGCCATCGAGGCGCTCGGCACCGAGCTGGTGAGCGGCCTGGACTGGGACTCGTTCCAGGTCAGCGTGCAGGTGCCGGTGGACCGGCTGGGCGCGGCCGTGGAGCTGCTCACCGAGGCGGTGCGGACGCCGAAGCTCGACCCGGCCGACGTGCGGCGGGTCCGCGACGACGAGGCGACCGCGCTGCGGATGGACTGGGCGACCCCGGGCCCGCGGGCCGACGCCGTGCTGCGCGCCGACCTGTTCGGCGCGGACAACCGCTGGGGCCGCCCGTTGTACGGCGACCCGGAGAGCGTGGCCGCCCTGGACGTGGACGACGTGACCGTCTTCCACTCCGAGTGGTTCATCCGCCCCGGCACGCTGATCGTCGCCGGTGACCTGGACCGGATCGACCTCGACGCGCTCGCCGCCACCGTGTTCACCGGGGCCGGCGGGGCGCCGGCGGACAAGGGCGGCCCCATCGAGGTGGCGCTGCCGGAGCGGCGGCGGATCATCCTGGTCGACCGTCCCGGCTCGGTGCAGTCCACGCTCCGCCTCGGGCACCCGTCGCCGCACCGCGCCCACCCGGACCACGTGCCCATGACGCTGGCCGGCACGGTGCTCGGCGGGGCGTTCACCTCCCGGCTGAACCACCTGATCCGCGAGGTGCGCGGCTACACGTACGGGATCCGGGGCGACTTCGCCTCGTCCCGCCGGTTCGGCCGGTTCGCCATCAGCTCCGGCGTGCAGACCGCGGTGACCGCCCCCGCCCTGGTCGAGGCGGTCGGCGAGGTGTCGCGTACCCGGCTGACCGGGGTGACCGAGGACGAGCTGGCGGTGGCCCGCTTCTGGCGGGCCGGCCAGCTCTCGGTCGAGCTGCAGAGCCCCCGGGCCATCGCCTCGGCACTGACCACCCTGGTCGTGCACGACCTGCCGGACGACTACCACGCCCGGCTGCGCGAGGCGCTGCTCGCCGCGACCGTCGAGGAGGTCTCCGCGGCGGCCGCCGCCCACCTGCACCCGGAGTCGCTCACCCTGGTGGTCGAGGGCGACGCGGCGGTGATCCGCGACGAGCTGGTGGCCGCCGGCCTCGGCGAGGTGGTCGACCACGCCGCCTGACGTGTCGGGCCGGCGCTCGCCGGCCCGCGCTGTGGCGGTGTCGGCCGGCCGGGGACACCGCCACAGCGGGACGTCGATGTGATTCCCGTCGCGTCCCGGCTCGCGTGTGTGCCGGCCGGTGGACGCGAATGCTGCGGTCCGGCACCCCGACGGCGGGCGATTCTCCGCCCATGGCCCACCGTCGGGTGGTGTCGTTGCAGGTCGACGGCCCGATCGGCGAACGGCGTGGCGGGCGGCGCCCGGCCCGCGCGCTGGGAAAGGCTTCCCGCCGGCCCCGCCCGGCTGGGTAGCCTCGCGGGCATGAGGATCGGCATTGTGGGGGCCACCGGCCAGGTCGGTGGCGTGATGCGGCAGGTGCTGGCGGAGCGCGACTTCCCGGCGGAGCAGGTGCGGCTGTTCGCCTCGGCCCGGTCGGCCGGGCGCGCGCTGCCCTGGCGCGACGGCGAGGTCACCGTGGAGGACGCGGCCACGGCCGACTACCGGGGCCTGGACATCGTGCTCTTCTCGGCCGGCAAGGGCACCGCCCGGGAGCTGGCCCCTCGGGTCGCCGAAGCGGGCGCGGTCGTCATCGACAACTCCTCGGCGTTCCGGATGGACCCCGAGGTGCCGCTGGTGGTCGCCGAGGTCAACCCGCACGCCGTCGCCAACCGGCCCAGGGGCATCGTGGCCAACCCGAACTGCACCACGATGGCCGCCATGCCGGTGCTGCGCCCGCTGCACCAGGAGGCCGAGCTGGTCAGCCTGGTCGTCGCCACCTACCAGGCCGTCTCCGGGGCCGGCCTGGCCGGCGTGGCCGAGCTGGACGAGCAGGTCCGCAAGGTCGCCGAGCACGCCGCCGGGCTCGCCTTCGACGGGTCGGCCGTGGAGTTCCCCGCGCCGCGCTCGTTCGCCCGCCCGATCGCCTTCAACGTGCTCCCGCTGGCCGGCTCGATCGTCGACGACGGCTCCAACGAGACCAACGAGGAGCAGAAGCTGCGCAACGAGAGCCGCAAGATCCTGGAGATCCCCGGGCTCAAGGTCTCCGGCACCTGCGTGCGGGTGCCCGTCTTCACCGGCCACTCCCTCCAGATCAACGCGCGCTTCGCCCGCCCGATCACCCCGGCCCGGGCCCGCGAGCTGCTCGACGGCGCGCCCGGCGTGGCGCTGCGCGACGTGCCGACCCCGCTGGAGGCGGCCGGGCAGGACCCCACGTACGTGGGGCGGATCCGGTCCGACGAGACCGTCGAGCACGGCCTCGCGCTGTTCTGCTCCAACGACAACCTGCGCAAGGGCGCGGCGCTCAACGCCGTGCAACTCGCCGAACTGGTCGCCGCCGAGCGGCGCTGATCCCGGTTCCCGCGTGCCCGGCGGGTGGCCGGGCACGCGGGCCGCAGATGCGGTGAGATGGGGGACGACCACACCAGTCGACGGCGGGAGACCCCATGGCGGACGAGCGGACCCGACAGGCCCTGACCGACCTCATCGCGAGCCGGTGGCTCGGCGTGCTCGCCACCCTCAAGCGGGACGGCCGGCCGCAGCTGTCCACCGTGGTCTACTCCTTCGACCGGGACGCCGGGCTGATCCGGGTCTCGGTCACCGACGGCCGGGCCAAGACCGCCAACCTGCGCCGCGACCCCCGGGCCAGCTTCCACGTGAGCAGCGAGGACGGCTGGGCGTACGCCGTGGCGGAGGCGCGGGCCGAGCTGACCCCGGTGGCGGAGCGGCCGGACGACCCGACCGTCGAGGAACTCGTCGGGCTCTACCGGGCGGTGCAGGGCGAACACCCGGACTGGGACGACTTCCGGCGGGCCATGGTGGCCGAGCGCCGGCTGGTGCTCCGCCTGCACGTCGAGCGGGTCTACGGGATGCCGCCGCGCGGCTGACCGGCGTCGGGTCGCCTCCCCGCGACCGCGCGGCGTTACCTCGGCCGTGGCGCCGGGTAGACCGCCGTGCCGACACCGAGAGGGGAGCACCATGACAACGGTCGGAGAGTTCATGACGACCCGGTTGGTGACGATGGACGGCAGCGACACCCTCACCGCCGCGGCGCAGGAGATGCGGGACAGCGCGATCGGCGACGTGGTGGTGACCGATGGCGACAACGTGGTCGGCATCATCACGGACCGGGACATCACGGTCCGGGCCGTTGCCGAGAACATGGATCCCAACACCACCCGGCTCAACCAGATCACCACCAAGGACGTGGTGACGGTGAGCCAGTACGACGACGCGGTGGCCGCCGCCGACCTGATGCGCACCTACGCGGTCCGCCGCCTGCCGGTGATCGACGACGGCCGCCTGGTCGGCCTGGTCTCCATGGGTGACCTGGCCGTGGAGCGGGAACCCCAGTCGGTGCTCGCGGACATCAGCGCCGACGATCCGAACAACTGACCGTCCGCCGCGGTGACGCCGGCCCCCGGTTCGGGGGCCGGCGTTCGCGCTGCCCAGGGTGCGGAGGCCGGGCGCGCGACTCACCCGAACCGGGCGAGGTTGACCGCCCACCCGGCGGGGACCCGTCCTCGGACGTCGGAGGCCGCGGATCGCGGGAGGAGTCGCCCGGATGGACACGACCACGAGATTCTTCGAGGAACTGGACCGGCGAGGGTTCGAACCGCTGCTGGCCAAGACCTCCGGAACTCTCCGGTTCGACCTGCACGAGGGACCGCAGACCACGCACTGGCTGCTGGAGATCGACCGGGGAAACCTCCGGGTCCGCCAGGAGGACCAGGAGGCCGACACGGTGGTGGGGACCGAGCCCCGGCTCTTCGGTGAGCTGGTCAACGGCGAGGAGAACGCCATCGCGGCGCTGCTGCGCGGCGACATGACGGTCTCCGGCGACCTGCGCCTGGTGTTGCAGCTCGAACGCATCTTTCCCGGTCCGCCGGACTCCCGGGGGCCGCGCCACTCGTTCCAGAGGAGGGCCGCCTGATGGCCGCGAGCAACACCATCCGGATCCTCGACGGGAACACCTTCGTGGTCTCCGAGGACACCGGTGACATCGAGGCCACGCCGAGCGAGCCGACCGGCCTCTTCTCGATCGACACGAGGTTCCTGTCCAAGTGGGTGCTGACCGTCAACGGCGAGCGCCTCAACGCGCTCTCCTACGACGACCTCCAGTACTACGAGGCCCGCTTCTTCCTGGTGCCGGGGCTGGCCACGCACTACATCGACGCCAAGTTGTCGATCATCCGGGAGCGGGCGGTGGGCGGCAGCTTCCGGGAGACGCTGACCATCCTCAACCACGACGAGAAGGCGGTGGACCTGGAGATCCGGATGGAGGCCGGCGCCGACTTCGCCGACCTGTTCCAGGTCAAGGACGAGATCCTGAACAAGAAGGGCGAGACCTACGCCGAGGCCGAGTCCGACCGGCTGCGACTCGGCTACCGGCGGGGCAACTTCCGCCGCGAGACGATCATCGCCGCCTCCCGGCCGGCCCGCTACGACCGCAACGGGTTCGCCTGGAGCATCCACCTCGAACCCAACGAGCAGTGGGACACCGCCATCGACGTGCAGACCCACGCGGTCGGCCCGGGCGGGCGGGACCTGCGGATGGGGCTGCAGGCGCACGGCACCGAGCGGCTTGCCCTCCAGCACGACCTGGAGCAGTGGATCGCCAAGGCGCCGAAGGTCAACACCGAGCACGAGCAGTTGGCCTCGACGTACCGGCGCTGCCTCATCGACCTGGCCGCGCTGCGGTTCTCGCCGCTGTCCCTCGGTGGCCAGACGCTGCCGGCCGCCGGCCTGCCCTGGTTCATGACCATGTTCGGTCGGGACAGCATCTTCACCTGCCTGCAGGTGCTGCCGTTCGCGCCGGGGATGTCGAAGACCACCCTGCGCATCCTCGGCGCGTTGCAGGGCACCCGGTTCGACGACTTCCGCGACGAGGACCCGGGCCGGATCCTGCACGAGATGCGCTACGGCGAGACCGCCGCCTTCGAGGAACAGCCGCACTCGCCGTACTACGGATCGGTGGACGCCACCCCGCTGTTCCTCGTGCTGCTCGACGAGTACGAGAAGTGGAGCGGCGACGTCGCGCTGGTCAAGGAGCTGGAACAGGAGTGCCGGGCCGCCCTGAAGTGGATCGACGACTACGCCGACCTGGTCGGCAACGGCTACATCTGGTACGAGCGGCGCAACACCGACACCGGCCTGGAGAACCAGTGCTGGAAGGACTCCTGGGACTCCCTCTCCTACTCCGACGGCACGCTGCCGCCGTTCCCGCGCGCCACCTGCGAGGTGCAGGGGTACGCGTACGACGCGAAGATGCGGGCCGCCCGGCTGGCCCGGGAGTTCTGGGGCGACCCGGCGTACGCCGACCAGTTGGAACGCGAGGCGGCGCAGCTGAAGGAGCGGTTCAACCGGGACTGGTGGGTCGAGGACGGCGGCTACTACGCCCTGGGGCTGGACCCCAACGGCCGGCAGTGCGACGTGCTCAGCTCCAACATCGGCCACCTGCTGTGGAGCGGCATCGTGGACGACGACCGGGCGGCGCAGATCGCCGCGCACCTGGTGGGCCCGCGGCTCTTCTCCGGCTGGGGGGTGCGCACCCTGGCCGAGGGTGAGGTCCGCTACAACCCGATCGGCTACCACAACGGCACGATCTGGCCGTTCGACAACTCCTTCATCGCCTGGGGGCTGCGCCGGTACGGCTTCGCCGAGGAGGCCGCCACCATCGCCAACGGCATCCTGGACGCGGCGCGGTACTTCGACGGGCGCCTGCCCGAGGCGTTCGGCGGCTACCAGCGGGAGCTGACGAAGTTCCCGGTGGAGTATCCGACGGCGTGCAGCCCGCAGGCCTGGTCGACCGGGACCCCGCTGCTGCTGATCCGGACCATGCTGGGGCTGGAACCGCACGAGGGGCACCTCGCCGTGGACCCCCGGCTGCCGGTCGGCATGGGGCGGATCGAGGTGCTGGACATCCCGGGCCGGTGGGGCCGGGTGGACGCCTTCGCCCGGGGCCGGATCGACCTGCACAACATGGTCGACTGACCGGCCCGGCAACCGGCGCCGCCGAGCCCCCGGGGCCGGCGGCGCCGCCGCGCGGTCAGTGCCCGGGCAGCAGCGTGTCGCCGTGCGCCTCGCCGCGGGGGAGCAGGCAGAACTCGTTGCCCTCCGGGTCGGCCAGCACGGTCCACCGGGGCAGCTCGCGGACCACCGTCGCGCCCGCCTCCAGCACGGCGGCCCGCTCCTCGGCGTCGCCCACCAGGTCGAGGTGGATGCGGCCGGGGCCGGGCAGGTCGGCGACCGGGCTGATCCAGACGTCGGGCCGGCGGCCGGCGGGGTCGCGCAGCAGCACCGACTCGTCCGGCTCCAGGGACCGGTCGGCGATCTTCCCCCGATCCTCCTCGACCACGGGCAAACCGGTCACCGTGCTCCAGAACGGGGCGAGCAGGTAGGGGTCGCGGCAGTGGATGACGATCGCGGCGAGGTCGGGCATGCCCTGCACCGTAGTCGGCTCAGGCCGGCGGCAGGACGGTGTCCAGGAACGTGGCGGTGACCGCCCGGATGTCGGGGCGGGCCAGGTCGAGCGCGTGCCCGCCGTGGGTGAGCCAGAGGTGCGCCGGGTGGCCGGCGGCGAGCAGCCGGCCGGCCAGGTCGACCGACTGGGCGGCCGGCACCGCGGCGTCGTCGCGGCCGTGCACCAGCAGCACCGGCACGCCCGAACCCAGGTGGCCGGCGACGGTCGCGTCGGCCGTCGCCGGGTCGCCCGCGGCGGGCGGGTGGCCCAGCAGGTCCGCCCAGGGGTCGTCGTTGCGACGCAGCCGCCGCCACTGCGCGTCCAGCGGGTCGACCGGCGCCCAGTACGCCAGCACCGCCCGGACGTCGCCGGGCCGGTCCACCCCGCGCAGGCCGAGGTGCAGGGCCAGCATGGCGCCGGCCGAGTCGCCGCCGACCAGCAGCGGCAGCCCGCCCGCTTCGGCCCGGGCGGCCCGCGCCGCGGCGCGTACGTCGTCGAGTTGGGCCGGCCAGTGGGCCTCGGCCGCGAAGCGGTAGGTCGCGGGCACCACCCGCAGCCCGAGCGGGGCGAGGGCGGCCCCGTCCTCCTCGGAGCGGGCCCGCCACCCGCCGCCGTGGATCCAGAGCAGTACGCCGCGATCGGTCATCCGGCCATGGTGGCCGCTGTCCCCGCCCCTCTGCCACCCGATCTGCCGACGGCAGAGCGAGGCGACTTCCGCCCCTACGGTCCGGTAACCTACTCGGGGTAAAGTTGGCGGATGCCGGAACTCGTGTACCCGCCCGTGATCCTCGCCGCCAAGACGATGTTCCGCGCCCTCGACCTGCGCCTACGCGTGGAGGGCAGCCACCACGTGCCGCGCACCGGCGGGGCGGTGCTGGCCTCCAACCACGTCAGCTACCTCGACTTCATCTTCTCCGGGTTCGGCGCGCACGAGTCCCGCCGCCTGGTCCGGTTCATGGCCAAGGACGCCGTCTTCCGGCACAAGGTCTCCGGCCCGCTCATGCGCGGCATGAAGCACATCCCGGTGAACCGGGCCGCCGGCGCCGGGTCGTACGCCTCGGCGGTGGCCGCGCTGCGCCGCGGCGAGGTGGTCGGCGTCTTCCCGGAGGCGACGATCAGCCGTTCCTTCACCGTGAAGGAACTCAAGAACGGCGCGGCCCGGATGGCCCAGGAGGCCGCCGTGCCGCTGCTGCCGGTCGCGCTCTGGGGCACCCAGCGGCTGTGGACCAAGGGCCGGCCGCGCACCCTGACCCGCCGGCACACCCCGATCACCATCCTGGTCGGCGAGCCGATCGACCCGGCCGCGTACCCGGACGGCAACGCCCTGACCGCCGAGCTGCGCACCCGCCTCACGGCGCTTGTCGACCAGGCCCAGCGGGAATACCCGGACCAGCCCGCCGGCCCGGACGACTCCTGGTGGCAGCCGGCCCACCTGGGCGGCACCGCGCCCACCCCGGAGCAGGCGGCCGAGCTGGACCGCCCCGGTCGCCGCACCCCCACCTCCTGATCCGCGCGCCGCGACCGGGCGTGGTCGGTCGTGGCCGGATCGTTCCGCAGCCGGGCATGATGGTGCCTGCCGGCCGGGCGCCCGCCCGGCCAGGATCGAGACCATGAGCAGAGCAGCACTCGTCGTCATCGACGTCCAGGAGTCCTTCCGGCAGCGTCCGATCTGGGCCCACGCCTCCCAGCCGGACATCGTCGACCAGGTGAACCGGCTGGTCGACGCGGCCCGCCGCCGGGGCGACCTGGTGGTCTGGGTCCTGCACGCCGAGCCGGGCACCGGTGGCGTCTTCGACCCGGCTCTCGGGCACGTCCGGCTGATCGACGGCCTCGCCCCCGCGGCGGGGGAGCCGACGCTGGTCAAGACCTCGCACAACGCCTTCACCACCACCAACCTCCAGCAGGTGCTCACCCTCGCCGGGATCCGCGACGTGACGGTCTGCGGCATCCGCACCGAGCAGTGCGTGGAGACCACCACCCGGGTCGGCTGCGACCTCGGGTACGAGATGACCTTCGTGACCGACGCGACCGTCACCTTCCCCACCCCGCACCGGGACCTGCCGGCCGACGCCCCGCTGGAGCGGATCCTGGCCGACCCGCGCACCCTGTCCACCGCCGACATGGTGGCCCGCACCGAGTACGCCCTGGCCGGCCGCTTCGCCACCGTGCGCACCGTCGCCGAGGTGACGAACGCCGTCCCGGTCGGCGCCTGATCCACATGGCCCGGGTCGCCTTCCTCATGGTTCCGCAGCTGCACCTGCTGGACCTCGCCGGGCCGGCCCAGGTCTTCTCCGCCGCCGCCGATCTCGGGTACGACTACCGCCTGCACTACGTCGCCGCCACGCCCGACGTGCCGACCGTGCAGGGGGTGACGCTGCGGGCCACCCTCGACTGGCCCGCGCTGGACCGCGACGACCTGGTGGTCGTACCCGGATGGCGGTTGTCGGCGCACGGCCCGGCCGGGCCGGTCGGGCCGGACGAGCTGCGGCGGCTGGCCGACCACCACGCGGCCGGCGGCACCGTGGCGAGCGTCTGCGCGGGCGCCTTCGCGCTCGCCCGGGCCGGCCTGCTCGACGGGCGGCGCTGCACCACCCACCACGACGTGCAGGACGAGCTGGCCCGGCGGCACCCGGCGGCCCGGGTGGTGCGCGACGTGCTCTACGTGGTCGACGACCGGGTGGTCAGCTCCGCCGGCATCGCCAGCGGCATCGACGTGGCGCTGCACCTGATCGCCGCCCGGCACGGCTCCGCGGTGGCCGCCCGGATCGCCCGCACCCTCGTCGTGTACGCCCGGCGCAACGGCCACGAGCAGCAGGCCAGCGCGATGATGCGGTACCGCTCGCACCTCTCCGACGCGGTGCACCGGGCGCAGGACCTGATCGACGGGCACTACGCCGAGCCGCTGCCGCTGGCCGAGCTGGCCGCCGCCTGCGGTGTCGCCGAGCGCACCCTGAGCCGGCTGTTCCGGCAGGCCACCGGGCTGACCCCGCTCGGCTACCAGCAGCTGCTGCGGGTGGAACGCGCCGAGCACCTCATCGGGCACGGCGCCACCGTGGAGGCCGCCGCCCGCGCCGTCGGCTTCACCGACGCCCGGATGCTGCGCCGGCTGCGCGCCCGGGGCCGACCCGACCCGGCCACGCTGCGACTGGCCGGCTGACCCCCGGGCAGCGGCTCGCCCGGGTGGCGTCGCGGAGGCGTCAGCAGGCGGAGCCGGGGCGGTCCCGCGCCGGGACGTCCTGACGGGGCCAGGCCGACGGCTCGGCCGGGCGGTAGTAGTCGTCGCGGGACAGGAACTCGACCGGCAGCGAACCCGGCAGGGTCACCGACCCCGGGGTCGGGCCGGGGGACGGGTTCATCCGGGCCGTCAGGGCGTCCCGCTCCGGCGGGGAGAGGTCCACCAGCTCAGGGCGGCGCAGCCGGAACGCGGCCACCGAGCGGCGTACCTGCCGGGCCAGCGCGGCGACCAGGGCGACCGGGCCGGTGAGCGCCAGCGCCGGCTGCCGGATGGTGCGCAGCGCGTCGCAGACCACCCGCAGCTCGGCGGTGCCGTCCGCGCCCTCGGCCAGCTCCAGCCGGGACGGCCACTGCCAGCGGATCTGGCCGCTGACCAGGCGGGACAGCCGGATCGGACGCCGGTGCCGGGCGTCCGTCCGGCCGTCCCGCCCGGAGACCAGGGACAGTTCGGAGCCGGTGCAGACGTACGCCAGCCGCCGGTCCGTCACGGTGACCGTCGCGGGGGAGGGCAGCGCCCAGGACCGGACGTCGTCGGTGGGGCCGAGCAGGTGACCGGCCACCAGCAGCCGGTGCTGCCCGAGCAGTTGCTCGCCCGGCTCGGGGAGCAGCGCGTACCGCCGGTCGAGCACGGGACGGGTGGGATCGTCATCCGCGTCGAAGCGGTGCGGCCCGATGAAGAACGGTGCGGCGTCCTCCGACACGGTCACGACCTCCCGACGGCGGTTGGCGATACGTCGAGCCTGGCCGACGCGGGTGCGGCTGTCATGACACCCGTTAGGGGGTCGGCCGGTCGGCGGACGCCTGTGACCGGTAGATGCCGATATCTTCCGGTCGGACGAGGCCGTCCTCGATCGCCCGGGCGAGCAGCGCCGCCTTCGTCGCGGCCGGCCGCCCGGCCCGCGTGTACTTGATCCGCGCCCGGTCCACGTACTGCTTCACGGTGTGCTCGCTGATCCGCATCCGGCGCGCCACCGACGCCTTCGACATCGACTGGAACCACAGCAGCAGGGCCTCGCGCTCCTTGTCGGACAGGGTCGGCCGGTCCGGCCGGGGGTCGCCCACGATCGCCCCGGCCAGCGCCGGCGGCACGTACGGGCGGTCGCTCGCCGCGGCGAGCACGGTGGCCACGCAGTGCTCCCGCCCCTCGTGCTTGGCGAGGAACGCCACGGCGCCGGCGTCGAGCGCCGCCAGCATCGTCTCCGGGTCGGTGTGCTCGGAGTAGACCACCACCCGGCGGCCGGCCGCGCTCAGCTCGGCCAGCTTGTCCAGCACCATCCGCCCGTGCAGCCGCAGGTCCAGCAGGACCACCTGGGCCTCCGGGGCGGCCCGCAGCACCACGTCCGGGTCGTCGCCGGTGGCCAGCACGCGCAGCCCCGGCTCGCCGGCCAGCCAGCCGCGTACCCCGTCGATCACGACCGGATGGTCGTCCACGATCGCCACGCCGACCGGCTGCCCGCCGGTCACGTCCTCCGCCACCGGGTCTGCGTCCATCTGATCTCCCCGTCCCGCTCGTGCAGGTGCTCCACCGGCCCGTCCCCGTCCCCGCCCGGCGGGCCGGTCGCGTCCGGCCCCTCGTGATCGGGGGTGACCAGGCTGACCACCACCTCGTCCGGGCCGGCCACCACGGTCAGCCGGGCCCAGCCCCGGGCGCCGGCGAGCGCCGCGGTCGGCGGGTCGGCCAGCCGCCGGCGGACCTCGACCGGCAGCTCCGGCGGCGCCCCGACGGCGACCAGCTCGATCGGCAGGCCGTTCCGTTCCGCCAGGTCGGCGGCGGCGCGCAGCTCGTGCAGCAGGGGATCCGGCACGTCGTCCGACTCGGCGATCAACCGGCGCAGCCGGCCGGCCGCCAGCACGGCGCGGCGGCGTACCGCCGGGTCGGCCGGGTCGGCCTCGCCGGCCGCGAGCGCGGCCAGCACCTCCTCGGCCGTGCCGCTGGCCAGAGCCAGGCGCGCCTGCCGCTCCCGCCGGGCCCCTTCCGCCGCCTCCCGCTCCGCGGCCACGCCCAGGGTCGCCGCGGCGGTGCCGGCCCGGTCCCGGGCCAGCGCGGCGATCGCCGCCGCCCCGGCGAAGACCGCCACCGGCAGCGACGAGGTGCCGTAGACGTACATGGCGTAGCGGCTCAGGTCGGCCGAAGCGGTGGCGCCGTGCAGGGCCACCGCGGCCAGGGCGATCGTCGCGTGCGCCGCGAGCAGCGCGAGCAGCCACCCCAGCGGCCGTCGCCAGAGCACGAGCAGGAAGAACCAGGCCAGCCCGCCCCACACCCAGTTGGCGGCGGTGAACAGCTGCCGCTCGCCGGCCGCCGCGAAGACCGTCGCGTCGACCACGAGCAGCGCCGCCGCCAGCGGCCGGGCGGGCGGCAGCCCGCCACGCAGCAGTCGTACGCCGGCCGCACCGCCGACCGCCGCGGTCACCAGCCAGCCGGCGGCGACCACCGGTGGCGCGGCCAGCCGGGACCAGGAGCCGAGCAGCGCCGGCAGCCCGATGGCCAGGTGCCAGGCCAGGGCGATGACCACCGCGACGATCCGGGCGCCCCGGTCCGAGGCGTCGGCCACCGCGTGCGCCGCGGTCGCGGCCACCCCGGGACCGGGGTGCTCCGGCGACCGCTGCCGCACGGCCGGCCGGGCCGTCGTGCCGGCCACGACCGCTCCCGACTCAGTGGACATCCGACCACTCCAGCCGGATCCGGGTGCCGGCGCCAGGGGCGGAGGTCACCTCCGCGCGGCCACCCACCGAGGCCATCCGGCCGTGGATGGACTCGCGCAGGCCGTACCGGTGGGCCGGGACCGTGGCCGGGTCGAAGCCCGGGCCGTCGTCGGCCACCTCCACCACCACGGCGGCGGCGTCCCGGGCCAGGCGCAGCGTGGCGGTGGCGCCCGGCGCGTGCCGGGCCACGTTGGCCAGCGCGGCGGCGGCGCTGTCGGCGAGCGCCGCGGCGACCGGCGCGGGCACCCGGCACGGCGCGAGCGTCGCGGTCACGGCCGGCTCGGGCAGCCGGGCCAGGACCGCCCGCAGCCGCTCGTCCAGGGCCACCGCGCCGGCCTCCGGCGCCGAGCGCGCGTCGGCCAGGACGGTGAGGGTACGCAGGTCCGCGGCGCACCGCTCGCGCAGCGCGGCCGACGGGCCGGACACCGCGCCGAGCCCGACCATGGTGAGCGTGGCGAGGACGGTGTCGTGCAGGTCGCGGTTCTGCCGCCGCTCGGCCTCCCGGGCGGCCCGCCCCACCAGCGCCTCGTGGGACAGCCGCTGGTAGTCCGCGAAGGCGGCGTCGGCGTGCCCGATCCGGCGACGCATCACGGCGGTCATCACCGCCGTGCAGCCGGTCTGCACCAGCAGCGTCCCGGCGTGCGCCCGCCCCTCCACCGGGTTGCCGGCCACGGTGGCGCCGGCCGCGTAGCCGGCGGCGACCAGCAGCCCGGCCGGGACCGACCAGCGGGCCGGGGCGGTGGCCTGCGCGTTGATCACGGTGGTGCTGGCGAGCACCGCGACCCAGCTGCCCTCGCCGGGCAGCACCTCGGGCGCCACCAGCCAGGGGATCGCCAACGCGGTGGCGGTGGTCAGCACCACGTCGCCGGCCACCAGCACGCCGGTGATCCCGTGCCGGAACGCGCGGACGGCGTACCAGACGGACCAGGCGGTGAGCGCGACGACCGCCGGGACCAGCAGCGCCACCCGGACGGGCGGGGTGCGCACGGCCAGCGCGACCACCGCGGCGACCAGGCCGCAGGTGAGCCGGAGCAGCGCCGGCAGGGTGGTGAAGATCAGGGTGAACGCGCCGCCCGCCGGCCGGTCCAGGGGGGACGGCGGCAGGGTCGTGGCGGCAACGACCGGCATCGGGGGAGGTGTCCTTCCGGCAGCGACCCGGTCGGGTCCGCACGGCCTAGATCGACGCCGGAGAATAGCATGTTCTCGGGCAACTGGTCACCCTCGGTGCGCGGCGCGTCGCTATCCGATCCGGCCAGGCTCGGGCGGGCCGGTGCGGGCGAAGGTGGCGGCCGGTGGCGGTCTCGTCCTCTCCTTCAGGGGCGCCGTCGTCACCGCGGTCCGGGCCCGCTCGTTCTCGCACATCCCGTACCCGCTGATGTACCTGGCGCCGGTCGCCGCCGCCGTGGCGCTCGGTCTCGCCGCCTGATCACCGGACCCACGGGTCACGGCCGGCTCCGACCTGCTCAGGCGCGGGCCACGGCGAGCAGGTGCGAGCTGGCGCCGAGCACCGCCGGGTCGCGTTCGAACGCCTCGGCGCAGGCCACCGCGTCGGCGAAGAGCCGCTCGGCCGGGCCCGTGCCGAGCGTGTTCAGCACCGGCCAGAGCGGACCCTCCACCCCGTACAGTGCGGGCGCCGGCAGGCCGGCCGCGACGAACTCGTCCACCACCTGCTCCGGGCGGTGGAAGTAGGCCGTGGTGAAGCCGGTCCGCGGGTCGTTCACCCCGGTGGCGTACGCCTCGCGGAGCAGCGGGCGGCTGCCCTCGTCCACCAGTCCCTTGGCGGTCAGGTCGATCAGCGCCGCGTTGCGGCTGATCACCGCCGCGAGCACCGGACCACCGGGCCGGGTCAGCCGGGCCGCCTCGCGCAGCGCCGCCACCCGGTCGGCCCGGTCGGGCAGGTGGTAGAGCGGGCCGAGCAGCAGGGTCGCGTCGGCCGAGCCGTCGGGCAGCGGCAGGTCCCGGGCGTCGCCCACGCTCGCGGTGATCCCCGGGTGCGCCGCCCGGGCCGCCGACACGTGCGCCGGTACCAGATCGACCAGGTGCACCCGGTGCCCGGCCGCGGCGAGCCACCCCGCGTACGCGCCGGGGCCGCCGCCGATGTCCAGCACCTCGGCCGGCGGTGCGGGCAGCAACCGGGCGAGCAGGTCCCGGGTCCGGTGCGCCTCCAGCCGTCCCTGCGGCGTCCGGTCCAGCCGGTCCGCCTCGTCGAAGACCTCGGTGTAGTAGCGCCGGATGTCCGGCTCGGCGGGTCGATGCTGCGGCATCCGTCGATGGTGACGCCTCGCCCCGGGCCCGTCACCCGGTTTACCCCGGCGAGCCGCTGGCGCGGCGCTCCTACCCTGCGGCCATGACGTACCAACCGGCCATGGTGCCGCCCAGGAAGTCGAACACCACCCGGGTGGTGCTCACCGTCGTCGGTGTGGTGCTCGCGCTCTGCTGCGTGGGCGGCGTCGTCGGCGGCTTCGCCATCTACCACGCCGCGCGGGAGGCCGTCGGCCCCGCCCAGGCCACCGTGGACAGGTTCGCCGGCGCGCTGGTCGCCCGCGACTACCCGACCGCGTACGCCCAGCTCTGCGGGCGCGTGCGCGACCGGGTCAGCCAGGACGACTTCGTCCGGCAGCAGTCCGCCCAGCCGCTGACCGGCTACCAGATCGTCGGGGTGAACGTCACGAACACCAACGGACGGGTCAGCGGATCGGCGCAGGTGCGCTTCACCCCGCAGAGCGGCACCACGGTGACGCAGGCGTTCGTCCTGGTCAAGGAGGACGGTGGGTGGCGGGTCTGCGAGTGACCGGTGGGACGGGCCGCCGGCCCGTCGCCGGACCCGCGTGCGCCGCTGTCCTAGCCTCGCTGCCATGTCGAGCAGCAGAGGTGGGCGCCGCCGGGCGGAGGATCTCCTCGCGCGGGCACGCGAGGAGATGACGGCCGGATCGGAGCGCCCGGACACCGCGGAGGACCCGGATCCGGTACGCGGCGCCGCGCCGGTTCCACCGGCCGCCGGCGCCGGCCGGTCCGGCCGTCTCGCCCTGCTCGTGCCCGCAGGCATCGTCGCCCTGGTGACGCTGCGCATCGTGGCCGGCGACGAACTGCGGGCCCGGATCGACGAGAGCGCCTGTGCCTGGACCGGCTGCACCGGCACCGGCATGGCCGTCGTCGGCTGGCTGGTGATCACCCTCCCGGTCCTGTGGGCGGCGGTGGCCATGGTGCTCTGGTCGCGGCTCAGCGCGCCGGCCCGGGGCGCCGCCGTGCTGGTCGGGCTGGCGTTCCTGCTGGTGGCCTGGGTGCACGTGCCCGGCCGGCACTCCGCCCTGTACCTCCTCCTCGACGGTCCGGCCGCCGGGGCGACGGCCACCGGGATCCGCTGGGGCGGAGTCGGTGCCGGGCTGGCCGTGGTCGCCGTCATCGTCCGCACCGCCCGGGCGGAGGCCCGCCCGCGGCCGGCCCGCGGCCCGATCGGACCGGCTCTCGTGGCGGCGGCCCTGCTCGGCACCCTCGCCGTGGCGGTGGCCCGGGCCGAGGCGGCGCCGGTGACCGTGGCCGAGGCGATGCCGGAGCGGACGTTCCGGGCGGCCGGGGACACCCTGCGCCGGACCGGCGGTACGGACCTGCGCGGCTGCGCCGGGGTGCTCGCCGGCGACGTGCTGGACGGCTGCGTACGGACGGTCCGGGTCAGCTACACCACCGACGACAGCGACGCGGTCGTCCACCTGGCGGCGGTGCTCTACCCCAGCGAGCGGGCGGCCCGGGACCGGCGCGGCCGGCTCCCGCGGGGCGTCGCCCAGCTCGGGACACCCGGCGGCGACACCATCACGGTGAACTCCACGACCGGGAGCTGGGTGCTGCTCAACAGCGTCGGGCACGCCGGCGGGCGCAGCATCGCCGAGGCCGACCGGGGCTACCTGCTCTGGGCGGCGAAGCAGGTGGCGTACCGGTTCATCGGGCGGCAGGTGGGCCTGCTGGTCGCACCCTCGGCCGCGGACGGCATCGGCCCGCGTACGCCCTGACCGCCCGCGCGGTCACGGTCCGTCGGGTCGCGCCCGCCCGCGGTAGCGGTGTGACATCCCGCGGGGGACCAGCGCTGAGGGGCACGGAACGAAGGCACGGAACCCGTGACCAGCGCGTCCGTGGCGTAGCCGACCGGTCACCCGGTGGCGCCGCCCGAGACGTCGGCGGTCGGCCATCCAGGCCGGCGCCGGGTCACCCGTGCCGCGATCCCGCGTCCCGGCGTACGCGCCGGGAAGCGCGCTGTCCGGAGGCACGCCGAGCGGCACGTCCGTGTCCACACCCCCCCACAACGGAGCCGTACCGATGTCACAGTTTGTCCTCGCGAAACTGCTCACCCTCAAGGCCGGAGCGGCGGTCCTCGCCGTCACCGCCGGCGGTGGCGTCGCGCTCGCCGCCGCCACCGGCACCCTGCCCGGTCCGCTCGCCGACCGGACCGCGAAGCCGTCGGCGCACGCCACCGCCACGCCGTCCCCGGCGGACGGCAAGGGCAAGGGCCCGGCCGACGCCAAGGGCAGCCCGTCGCCGAACCTGGTCGGCCTCTGCCGGGCGTACCGGGCGGGCGCGGGCGACAACGCGGGCAAGGCGCTGGAGAACCCGGCGTTCCGCGCGCTGGTCACCACCGCGGGCGACAAGGAGAAGGTGGCGGCGTACTGCGACACGCTGCTCGCCGCCGAGAAGAGCCGGCCCGCGCGGCCGACCGTCACCCCCAGCCACCCGGCCGGCCAGCCGGACAGCCGGCCGACGGTCACCGGGACCGAGCGGCCCGGCGGCCACAAGCCCACCGCCCGGCCCACCCACTGACCTCCGGCGCCGGGCGGGCCACTTCACCCCCCACCCGCCCGGCGCCGGTACCGCGGTTCGCCCGGACGACCTTCCCCCCCCGGTCCTCCGTGCGAGCTCGCGAACCCGCGCCCGATCCGGCGCGGCGAGGCGGCGGCCGGCCCCCCGGCCGCCGCCTCACCCATTTCCACCTACCGGTCGGATGCCTGCTCGGCGCGCCCGCGGAGCCACTCCAACGCCGACCCGGCGTGACGCAGCACCGAGATGTGCCCGTCCTCCGGGTAGCGGCGCAGCTCGGCGGCGGGACAGCGGCCCGCCAGCCACGCGGCGTGGGCCACCGGCGCGATCCCGTCCCGCTCGCCGTGCAGCAGCAGCACCGGCGGCGTCACCCCGGCGGGGTCGAAGCCCCACGGGTGCACGTACGCCAGGTCGTCGTCGATAAGCCCGCCCGGGCCGCCCCGGACCGCCGGGCCCACCACACTGTCGAACCAGGACCACTCGCCGTGCAGCGCGGCCAGGTCGGCCGGGGTGAACTCCGGGTCGTACGCGGCGCCCGAGGCCTCGTGCGCCTCCTTGGCCGCCCGTCCCGCGACGGCCGCCCGCAGCGAGGTCACCCCGGCCGGCACCATGCCGGCGAACCAGTCCAGCCCGGCCGCGCCGTACGGGGCCAGGCCGGCGCCGACCACCACCGCGACCACCCGGTCCGGCAGGAGCGCGCCGCAGGCCAGGGCGTGCGGACCGCCGCCGGAGTGGCCCAGCACCGCGAACCGGTCGAGACCCAGCGCGTCGGCCACCGCCGCCACGTCGGCGGCGGCGGAGGCGATGTCGCGCCCCGGCAGCGGCGTCGAACCGCCGTACCCCGGACGGTCGTGGGAGACCCAGCGGAGGCCGAGCCGGTCGGCCGCGGCGAACAGCGGCGCGGGCGGCGCGCCGATGTTCGGCGTGCCGTGGTGCCAGAAGACGGCGAGCCGGTCCCGCCCGCCGGTGTCGTAGACGTGCACGTGCGGCCGTCGTCCAGGCGCAGGTCCGTCTCGGTCACCATGGGCGGAGGGTACGTCGGCACCGCGCCCGCCGCCGACCCGGTTCCACCGGGTGCCGGCGACGCACGGCGGCGTTACCTGTTCGCCCGCCGGGCTGACCTTGATGTGGCCCAGGTCACAAACGCCGTTCGGTCGGGCTGTCGAAACGGCTGTTCCCCGGCCGTCGGCAGGATGAAAGCCGGCGCGAGGCCGGTCCAAAAGAAGGAGGCGGCACCATGCGACTCACCATCACCACGTTCCTGACCCTCGACGGCGTCATGCAGGCCCCCGGCGGCCGGGAGGAGGACCGCACCGGCGGCTTCGACCTGGGCGGCTGGCTGCCGCCGCACTTCGACGAGACGGTCGGCGGATGGATGGGCGAGACCCTCGAGCGGGCCGAGGCCCTGCTGCTCGGCCGCCGCACCTACGACATCATGGCCGCCTACTGGCCGCACGTCACCGACCCGGCCGAGGGCGGCCCGGACAACCCGCTCAACCGGCTGCCGAAGTACGTTGCCACCACCCGCGACGACGAGCTGACCTGGGCGGGTTCCCACCGCCTCGACGGCGACCCGGCCGCCGCGATCACCGAACTGAAGAACCGCCCCGGCGGCGAACTCCAGGTGCACGGCAGCGGCGCGCTCGCCCGGTGGCTGATGCGGGAAGGGCTCATCGACACGTACCAACTGCTGGTGTTCCCGGTGGTGCTGGGACGCGGACAGCGACTCTTCGCCGACGGCGTGCCCCCGGCGGGCCTGCGGCTGACCGGCACCCGCACCTCCGGCACGGGGGTGACCATGCTGACCTACGACAGCGCCGGCGCGCCCAACTTCGGCACCGTCTGACGGCGCCCGACGTGGTCGAACCCGCGGTGCCGGTACGAGGAAAGCTCGCGGGGCGACATGGACTCACGCTCACCCACCGTGCGGCCGGGTCGGTGCTGCGGGTCGCACCGGCCGCGGTCGACACACTCGGCTAAGCTGCCGCTCCCCACTGATCGCGAGGAGCGCCATGGCGACGACCGCCCGCACCCGGACCACCCGAGCGGTGGCATCGACCGCCCCGCTGCTGGCAGTTGCCGGGCTCGTCCTGGTCACCGGATGCACGTCGCCTGCCCCCGCGCCGCATGCGGAGGCGAGCACCTCGCCGTCCCGGAAGCTGTACACGCCGGAGACCCTTCTTGGTATGCCCAAGTCGATGAGCCGGGAACTCACCGGGGCGCCCCGGTCGCAGATGGAGAAGCTGAAGCGCGAGGTCGGCGTAGCGACCAGTGCGGTCGGCTGGGCGTACGGGGGCGAGACGCCGGAGGCGGACGCCGTGTTCATGAGCGGCGCGTCAGGCACAGTGGCCGACCCCGGGGGCGCCGTGGAGCGTGCGTTGCAGCCCTACCGGATCACCACAGTCAACACGGTTGACGCCGGCCAGCTCGGTGGCGAGGCCCGTTGCGGGCAGGGACGAACCGAGGACGGCAGCTACTTGACGGCCTGCGGCTGGGCGGACAAGGAAACGGTCGGGGTGGTCGCCTTCGTCTCCTCACAGCCACAGGGCGATCGCACCGCCGACTTCCTCACGGCGCGAGGCCAACTGGAACGGGCAGCCGGCTGAGCTAGGTCAACCCCTGGCCACAAGTGATTCAGCGGTTGCTGGCCGACGTGCTCCGAAGCATGGTGGTGAGTTCACGTGCCCGTCGTTCGCCAGGAAAATCAGCGGCAATCAGGCTCGGCAGCAGGGCGATGCCAAAGCCGGCGAGGACCGGGACCAGCAGGAATATCGTGATCCCGAGTGAAGCAGTCAGGCCGTCGTCGGCCCACCGCGGCCGGGTCGGCGCCCGCGCGACCCACCTGCGGCCCAGCGCCAGACCGGCCAGAACGGTCAGCCCGTACGCCGACGCGAACAGGCGGGCAGGCAACGTGCCCGGGCGAGCAAGACCGACAACGAACAACGAGGACAAGGCCACGGCCAGCAGCGTGACGGTCAGAACGGCGGCAGTCGCGATCCTGCGACGTCTGCGGTAGTCACGACCACGTCCACGCCATGTGCCGCCAACGAACGGTGCGAGAACGACAGGGCCATCGGGAGTCGCGACGGTCCGAACGTACCTGCTCCAGTCGGCATGGGTCGCACCGCGCTTCACAAGCCGCGACGGTACAGCCGGAGCACGCTGCGCGCACCGGCCGGCCTCGACGCTGTCCTCATCTCGGCCTGTGGCAGGGAATTCGCCGGCGGCCGACTGCCACCCCTGGAGCGGCCCACGAGCGTCCAAGCGCTGATCTCGGCGGATACGGAGGGACCGCCGACATTGACGGCGTCACCGCACGGTCGCCCGCTCGTCGGCCCACCGACGGCCGGAATCCTCCGGGTCCTCCGGTTGGATGGTGCCGTCCACTAGCCCGGCGAAGAGGGACTCGAACAACCGGTCCGGGTCCACCGCTGCCCGCTTCGCCCGGTCCTCACCTGCCGCGTCGCACGCGGCCTGCACCTCGGCCACCCGACGCACCAATGCCGGCAGGTCCACACCGGAACGGTACAGCGACGCCCACAGCTCCTCCAGTGCGATCGCAGCCGTCTCCCATGGCTGCGCCGGCTCCGGCGCCCCGCCGTCCTCCTCCTCGGCCCGCCGGTACACCGCCCTCGACCGGGCCCTGGTCGCCAAGCCCATGCCGTCCGTGATGAGGGCAAACGGCCGGCTCCAGATCGGGAACGCCCACGGCAGCGTCCGGCTGATCCGGGCCACCCCCAGTCCCTTCACCAGGTCGAACAACAGATCATCCGCCGAACTCCAGTCGACACTCCGGTCGTGACTGATCACGGCGCGCAGCGCCGAGGCGTCCGCCCGCAGACCGGCACGGGCAGACCAGTCACTCAGCTCCGCGACCACTTCGTCGATGCCCCGGCCGACCGGCTGCGGCATCCCCCGCGGCTGATGCCGGTACACACCGCACGGCCCACTGACGTCCCACAGGTGGGTCAACGGCCCCACCGCACCCGGCACCGCCGCGCACATCACGGCACAGTGCTCGTCGCTGACGTACGCGGCGAAGACCGGCTGGCCCGTGGACGCCACCACCGCCTCGGACGGCCCAAGCAGATCCGGCGGATCATTCCACCCCTGGGTCTCCACCATCTGCCATCCGTCGCCCAGCTCGCGCAACCACTGATGGCGGTAACCGAACCCGCTCATGCCGGCCTGGTCGACCAGCAAACCCTGCGGCCGCGCCACCACCACCGTGCCCCAGTAACCCACCCGCGCAGACTAGGTCAACGTCCGTCCCTTGTTGTCAATCGACGTGGAATCAGCAGGCGGCCTGGGCTGTACAGATCGCTGTACGGTCGGCGGGTGAAGCGCGAGGAGCTGATCTCTCTACTTGCCGACGAAAGCCCAGTGAACAAGGCGTGCCGGGATGCCCTTGAGCGAGGAGCTTCCTTCCACATCTGGGACGGAACGCTCGGCTTGGTCCCCGCACACAACCTTGCCCGCACCTACCGGGTACGAGAGGTTCACACGAGGGAACGGGGCATCCCGACACTCGGGTTCGTGGCGTCCGTCGAGACGCTCTGCGCGCTCGGTGACCAGCCTGTGCGGCTTGGCGGCGTGACACAGCTCGATCCTCCCTACTACTTCCAGCTCTTCCTGGCGGCCGACGCGTCATCGGTCCTGGCGTGCATCGGCGTGGATCAACAACATCAACAGCGCAGGATCTGATCCCCTCGTCGGGCCGGAGTTCGGGGCGCAGCCCCGAGGTCTTCCAGCTTCTGCGCGTCCGTCCGCATGGGTCGGTGTCTGGCGGCGTCTGCGACCGGGGGCGGTCCTGGCGGTACGGATGGCTGTACTGGGATCATCGGATCCCTAGACTTGGCCGGACCGTCGGACGAGAAGGGAACTCGTGCGGGTGCTGGCCCGAGGGAAGCGTCGAGTTTTGCTGCTGGCGGGACTGCTGCTCAGCCTCAGCCAGCTCGGCGGCGCCTGCCTGCACCCGCCGCGCCCCGACTACCAGGTGGGCTTCGTGCGGATCGGCGACCGGCTGGCTGTCTACACTCCGATGTGCCCCGGCGACACGATCGAGGCGGTGCATGTCCACACGGTGCCCGAGGCGGACAAGAGCGGCAACTCCGTGCTGATCTGGGACGCCGGTGGCCCAACCGACGACAGCACCCGCGCCGGGCTGATCATCCTGGGCGAGGGCTTCGGCACCGTCCGGCAGGCGCCTCCGGCCCTGTTCGGCCGAACGCTGTCGGTGGCGGTCGACACGACCGACGGGAAGTCCTACTCCGACGCGGTCACCCTGCCGGAGCAGGTGGCCCAGTATCCGGCCGGCACATCGGTGACCGGCATGTCGTTCGAGACCGACGACGGAAGAGTCGGCTACGACACGCTCCGGGCCCACTTCGAGACCGAGATCGAGAAGTGCGGCTGAGTGATCGCCGGTGGTGTTCAGCGGTGCCCCCGCGGACCGGAGCGTCAGCTAGGGAATCGCACAGGAGCGGCTTGGAGCGAGGCGTTCCGCCTGTTCGGCGGGCCCTGACGTGGCCTCGTGTGGCCTCCGATGGCACCACCTTGTGACCCGGCGCGTTCTCTGATCCACAGCAGCGTTCAAGGTCGGCTCCGGCCAGGCCAAGCCTCGTCCCAGGTCGCCCACGCCTTCGTGTCATCAACCGACTCGGCGCCGACAGCCAGCAGCACGG
This sequence comes from Micromonospora sp. A3M-1-15, assembly GCF_024213425.1. NCBI lineage: Bacteria > Bacillati > Actinomycetota > Actinomycetes > Micromonosporales > Micromonosporaceae > Micromonospora > Micromonospora sp. A3M-1-15. Next base: position 1,065,758 of record NZ_JANAVK010000002.1, read on the forward strand.
ACAGGACCGCGGCAAGCCGGGTGAACACCACGATGGATGAGCCGAGCTTTCCCTCAGCCGCGCCCGTGATGACCAGCCCGTCGTGAAGATCATGACCAGCGGCGTACAGCGCTGCCCGGTACTCGGGTTCGGTCAGGCCGAGCGTGACCTCGTCGCACGGCACCGACAGCGCGACGGATGCCGGCCTGAGGTCGAACTGGACGCCAGGCGAGTCCGCGACGCGCGCCATGAGCAGGCCGTACGAGGAAGGGTGACCCAACCGGCCCCGGTACTCCAGGCCGACAACGCCGGCCGCAGCCGGCACGGGACCGTCGTTGCCAGTCCACACGACGAGGCGTGACAACTGGCGCCGTACGAAATCCCTCCGCATCGCGTCACCGTATCTACGCGCGCCTGACCACCAGCTGGGAAGGACGAGGATCGCTACCGAGAAGGACCTGGTGGGCAAGGCCGCGAAGCACCGGCCGACTTGGCGGTACGGGGCTGTGCTGATCGCTCGGACCGGGAGCGGGAAGCCGCTGACCTGCGGTGGGGTGGTGCGCCCGGCAGGATTCGAACCTGCGGCCTTGGGATTAGAAGTCCCCTGCTCTATCCGCTGAGCTACGGGCGCGCGTCGACGATGTCGCGCCAAGAGGGTACCGCCGACCCCGGGCCGGCCGGGGGAACGGGTGAGCGCGGCCACGTCGCCGCTCAGCGTCCCACGGCCCGGCCGCCGCGGGCACCCCGGATATGCGGGTCACGGGCCACCGACCCCGGACCGGTCCGTACCCTCGGCGTCGTGCTGCTCGACCCGGAAACCGAGAACGACATCGCCTACGAGCTGTGCCAGCTGCTCGGTCGCGCCATCCTGCCCGTGCACGGGTCCGCCGGGCCGGGCGCGCCGGCCGGGGCCTTCGGCACCGCCTTCTTCTACAGCGAGCTGATCGGCGCGACCGACGACGGGGAGGTGGTGCACGAGTGGCTGCTCACGGCGGCCGCGACCACCCGGGCGCCGTACGGGGAGATCGGGCTGCGGCCGAGCGTCACCGAGCCGCCGGAGGCGGCCGCGGAGCCGGTCGAGCTGCCCGACTTCGCGGACCGGTGGCTGGACCTGCCGGGGGTCGGCCTGGCCGCCATGCCCACCGGCGGGCTGCACGGATACGCCGAGGACCGGGGCTGGAGCTGGCGTACCCAGCAGGTGACCGACGCGGTGGCGGCGCCGGCCGACGCGGTCGCCCGGGTCGGCGCGGAGCCCCGCTCGGCGTTCGTGCTGGCGCTCGGCGTCGGTGACGACGGGTCGCGGCCGCTGGAGGCGGTGATCGAGCGGGTGGCGCGCGACGGCGACGAGGTGCGGGTCACCACCGAGCTGCCCGTCGGGTACGTGGGCGCGCCGGTGTTCGCCGTCGAGGCCGGCCCGGACGGCGAGGTGGCGCTGCGCTGCCTGGGACTGCTGCTGCCGCCCACCTCCGGCGGTCATCCGGTCGCGACGTTCGACCGGATCCGGTCGTCCCTCGCGGCGGCGACCGCCGGTTACCGCTGACCCGTCCGGGTCAGCCCTCTGCGCTGGCGCCGGCCGGCTCGTCGGCCGGCCGCCGCGGCGCCGGCGTCGCCGGTTCCGCCTCGGTCGGCCCGGCGCCGAGGAAGCCGTCCGCCCACCGGCCGACCTCCGCGAACACCTTCTCGCGTACGGCGGGGCCGGAGAGGGTCAGGTCGTGCAATCCGCCGTCGAAGCGGGCCAGGGTGACGTGCCGGCCGAGCCGGGGTGCCCAGCGCACCATGTGCTCCACGTCGAGCACCGCGTCGGCGAGGGTGGCCGAGTCGTGCCACTTCGTGCCCCGGTAGCTGCGGGTGGAGCAGGCCAGCAGCACCGGCACCGGGATGTCGAGGCCCGCCCGGAGCTGGCGCTGGCCGGCGCGGATCGCGTTGATCCAGCCGGCCCGCACCGGGAACCCGGCGAGCGGCTTCCAGGCCAGGTCGTACCGCCACTCGCCGCGGTGGTCGGCGTGCAGGCTCTCGCCGTACACCGTGCCCAGCCCGAAGGGGAGGATGCGCTGCGGCGCCCGGCGGCCCAGCCGTGAGACGGCGGCCGCGAGGGGTCGACGGACCAGCCAGGGCGCGTTGATGTCGAAGAACGGGCTGTTCAGGAAGATCCCGTCGACCAGGCCGGCCTCGCGGCGGGCGTGCGCCCACAGCGAGATGATCAGGCCGCCGGTGGAGTGGCCCATGGCGAGCAGGGTGTCGTGCCCGTCGTCCTCGCGGATGATCTTCGCGGCGGCGTCCAGCTCGGGGAAGTAGTCGCTCAGGTCGCGGCAGAAGTTCGGGGTCTGGTGCGGTTGCAGGCTGCGACCGTACTTGCGCAGGTCGAGCGCGTAGAAGTCCCAGCCGCGCTCGGCGAAGAAGTCGGCGACGTGGGTCTGGAAGAAATAGTCGACGAAGCCGTGCACGTAGAGCACGGCCCGGCCGGTCGGGCGCTCCGCCCGCCGGCGGACCAGGGTGGCGACGACCGGTCCCTCGTCGTCGGTGCCCAGGTCGATCGTCTGCCGCTCGTACGGCGGTCCCAGCACGTCCGGTTCCACGACCGCGACGGTACGCCGCAACGCTACCCGACGGTAGCCCCCGCCCCCGCCCGCCGGCACCGGGCGCGGGCGGAGGCGGGGTGCTCTCAGACGGTCTCCGCGTCGGACCGCTCGGCGGCCTGCGCGGGGACGCCCTCGGGCTGGTCCGTCTCGCGCAGGTGCTTGTTGTGACGCGGCTCCTGCCGGGTCTTCGCGTCGTTGAGCCGGCGGCGCAGGTCGTCCCGGACGTCGTTGAGCGCGGCGTGCAGGTCCTCCTCGGAAGAGGTGGTGACGATCTTCTGCCGGCCCGCGACCCAGCACTCCAGGGTGACCTTCTGGCCCCGGGCGTTCCGGTCCTTGACCGACACCTCCAGCTCGGTGGCGTCGGCGTGGAACCCGGCGAGCCGGGCGTCGAGGGTCGCGAACTGCTCCGCGATCCAGTTCCGGTCGCCCTGGGAGAACCCGGCGCCGACGCGGAGGCACTCGGCCACGGTCGCGGGGTTCACCACGGCGCTCATCGCCGGATCTCGCAGACGTCTCGGAGAAGCATCGTCGCTCCCTTTCTCTCGGTTGATCAAGTCCTTACCCAATCGGCTCGGGTCCGGAACCGGCTCACCCGGTGGGCCTTTTGATCATGCTGCGGCGCAGGTCAGCACCGTAGGGCCGGTGGTCCCTAGCAGGCGGGACCTTGATCAGGCGGTTGTCCACAGGCCGGTCCGTCGTCCACAGGCCGGCCGGGGCTGCTGGTCGGGGTGCGGCCGCCGGGCGAGGCTCGGCCGGACAAGCCGAGTTCCCCTTGGGAGGGGCGATGTTCGATACGTACGTCACGATCGTCGGCAACGTGCTGACCGCGCCGGAATGGCGCCGGACCACCCAGAGCAACACCCTGGTGGCCAACTTCAAGGTCGCCTCGACCGCCCGGCGGCTCGACCGGGACAGCGGCCGCTGGGTCGACGGCAACAGCCTGCGGGTGCGGGTGAACTGCTGGCGGAAGCTGGCCGAGGGGGTGGCCGCCTCGGTGGCGGTCGGCGACCCGGTGGTCGTCGCCGGCCGCCTCTACACCCGCGACTGGACCGACGACGCCGGCAACCGCCGCACCCTCTACGAGCTGGAAGCCGTCGCCGTCGGGCACGACCTGTCCCGGGGCCGGGCCCGGTTCCTGCGCAACCGGCCCGGCATGACGACCAGCACCGTCGAGGACGCCGACGCGGAGCGCCGGGTGCACGGCGAGGCGACCGAGCCGGTGCCGGACGCTCAGGCCCCGGCGTCGCTCGACGACCGGCCGTTCGACGACGAGTTCCCGCCGGAGTTCGACGTCCCCCGGGTCGGGCTCTCCACCGGGGTGCGCGGGACGGCCGGAGACCCCGACGGGCTGATGGATCCGTTCGACGACCAGCCCGGCGGCCCGGCCGCCGAGGACGACGACGACGAACTGGCCGCGGAGGACGGCGACGACGAGTTGGCCGCCGAGCCGGCCGCCGAGGAGCCGGGCTCGACCGACGATGTCGACGGCGGCGCCGGGAGCGGTCGCAACCGGCGGGGTCGCCGGCGCACCCCGGTGCCCGCCTGAGCCGACGGATCGTGCCACGGGGGAGCGGGGTGGCGACGCCGGCGTGGCCACCCCGCCGTACGACTAGGCTGGCCGGCCGGAGGTGGTGACGAGTGCGGCAGGCGACCGCCATGGCGAACGCGGCGGGACTGGTGGCGGGCTACGCGCTGGACTCGCTGCTCGGCGATCCCCGGCACTGGCACCCGGTGGCCGGCTTCGGCCGGGCGGCCAGCGCCCTGGAGCGGCGGATCTACCGACCCGAGCGGTCGGCCGGCGCGGCGTTCACCGCGCTGGCGGTCGGCGCGCCGGTGCTGCTCGGGGTGGCCGCCGGCCTGGCCACCCGTCGTCGCCCGGTGGCCCGGGCCGCGTTGGTGGCCGCCGGCACCTGGACGGTGCTGGGCGGGCGCACCCTGCGCCACGAGTCGCGCGTGATGGCCGGGGCCTTGCGGGCCGGTGACCTCCCCGCCGCCCGGGGCCGGCTCAACCACCTGTGCGGGCGGGACCCGTCGGCCCTCGACGAGCCGGAACTGGCCCGGGCCACCGTCGAGTCGGTCGCCGAGAACACCTCCGACGCGGTGGTCGCCCCGCTGGTCTGGGGCGCCGTCGCCGGGCTGCCCGGCCTGCTCGGCTACCGGGCGGCCAACACGCTCGACGCCATGGTGGGCCACCGCTCACCCCGGTACGCCCGCTTCGGCACCCCGGCCGCCCGCCTGGACGACCTGCTCAACCTTGTCCCCGCCCGGCTGACCGGGCTGCTCACGGTCGCCGTGGCGCCGACCGCGCACGGGGACCGCGCCGCCGCCTGGCGGGTCTGGCGGCGGGACCGCAACGACCACCCGAGCCCCAACGCCGGGCAGTGCGAGGCGGCCATGGCCGGCGCGCTCGGCGTCCGGCTCGGCGGGCGCAACGTCTACTTCGGACGCGAGGAGACCCGGCCGTTCCTCGGCGACGGGCCCCGGCCCGAGGCGCGGCACCTGAAGCGGGCCGCCCGGCTCTCCGGCGCGGTCGGCCTGGCCGCGCTCGGCCTGGCGGCGGCCTACCCGGTGACGGTCGGTCGCCTGGTCGGCGCGACCGGCCGCGCCGCGCTGCGCGCCCTCGGCGGGGCGCGACGAGGGAGCGGGCGGTGAGCGGCGGGCTGCTGGTCGCCGGCACCACCTCCGACGCCGGCAAGAGCGTGCTCACCGCCGGCATCTGCCGCTGGCTGCGCCGCCGCGGCGTGCGGGTCGCCCCGTTCAAGGCGCAGAACATGTCCAACAACTCGGCCGTCGTCGTCGGGCCGGACGGGCGCGGCGGCGAGATCGGCCGGGCCCAGGCCATGCAGGCCGCCGCCTGCGGGCTCGCCCCGGACCTGCGCTTCAACCCGGTCCTGCTCAAGCCGGGCAGCGACCACGCCAGCCAGGTGGTGCTGCTCGGCGAGGCGGTCGACACGGTCACCGCCGGCAACTTCCGCGAGCTGCGCCCCCGGCTGGCCGGGACCGCGTACGCGGCGCTGGCCGAGCTGCGGGCCGAGTACGACGTGGTGATCTGCGAGGGCGCGGGCAGCCCGGCCGAGATCAACCTGCGGGCCGGCGACTACGTGAACATGGGGCTGGCCCGGCACGCCGGCCTGCCCGCGATCGTGGTCGGCGACATCGACCGGGGCGGGGTGTTCGCCTCGATGTTCGGCACGGTCGCGCTGCTCGACCCGGCCGACCAGGCCCTCGTCGCCGGCTTCGTCATCAACAAGTTCCGGGGTGACCTGGGGCTGCTCCGGCCGGGGCTGGACATGCTGCACCAGGTCACCGGCCGTCCCACCCTCGGCGTGCTGCCCTGGGCGCTCGACCTCTGGCTCGACGCGGAGGACTCGCTCGCGTACGGACGGGTGCTCGGCCGGCCGGCGGCCCCCCGGGGCACCGACTGGCTCGACGTGGCGGTGGTCCGGCTGCCGCGGATCAGCAACGCCACCGACGTCGAGGCGCTGGCCACCGAGCCCGGCGTCCGGGTCCGGCTGACCGTCGAGCCGGCCGAACTGGCCGCCGCCGACCTGGTGGTGCTGCCCGGCTCCAAGTCCACCGTGGCCGACCTGGCCTGGCTGCGGGAGACCGGCCTGGCCGACGCCGTCCTGGCGCACGCCGCCGCCGGCAGGCCGCTGCTCGGCATCTGCGGCGGGTTCCAGATGCTGTCCCGCGCCATCCACGACCCGGTGGAGAGCCGCGCGGGCAGCGTGCCCGGCCTGGGGCTGCTCCCCGTCGAGATCACCTTCGACCCGCGCAAGACGGTCCGGCGCGCCGCCGGCGCCGCCGCCGGTGACGTGCCGGTCCACGGCTACGAGATCCACCATGGCCAGGTGTCGGCGGCCGACCCGGGCCTGCCACCGCTGCTCCGCTACGCCGACGGCACCGGCGAGGGGGCCCGGCTGGGCGCGGTGCACGGCACCCACTGGCACGGCGCCTTCGAATCCGACGCCTTCCGCCGCCGTTTCCTCACGGAGGTCGCCGAACTGGCCGGACGGACCGGTTTCAAGGTCGCCCCGGACACCGCGTTCGCCGCCGCCCGGGAGCGCACCCTCGACCTGCTCGGCGACCTGGTCGAGGAACACCTCGACACCGACGCGCTGTGGCGGCTCATCGAGTCCGGCCCACCGCCGGGCCTGCCGTTCATCCCGCCCGGCGCCCCGACCGCCTGAGCCGGTCGGGCGCGGGCGGGCTCAGTAGCGGATGTCGGCGGGGCGGTCGGACATCGGCAGCCCCGCCTCCCGCCAGCCCTGCACGCCGCCGATCATGTCGGTGGCCCGGCGCAGGCCGAGCGCCTGGAGGCCGGCGGCGGCCAGGCTGGAGCTGAAGCCCTCGCGGCACACCACCACGATCTGGCGGTCATAGCTTGTCGACTCCGGGATGCGCCAGGCGCTGGCCGGGTCCAGCCGCCACTCCAGCACGGTCCGGTCGATGACGATCGCCCCGGGCAGCTCGCCCTGCTCGCGGCGCTGCGCGTCGGTCCGCGTGTCGACCAGCAGAGCCCCCGCCCGGACCGCCTCGACGGTGTCGTGCGGGGTGAGCCGGTGGAGGCCGGCGCGGGCCTGTTCGAGGAGGGCGTCGACGCCCGGACTCATCACGTCATGGAGCACCTCCCGATGATGCCCACGGCGACGCCGGCCCGCGCGGCGAACGGTCCGCTGGTGCCGCAGGATCCAGCGGAAGAGGGACTCGCTAGCGTCGGTCGGGTGACGGTGGCGGTGGTCGAGGCGTACGCCGGGTTGGCCCGGCGGGTGCTGGCCGGGCCGGCGCGGTTGGGGCGTACCCGACTGGTGGCGGTCGACGGGCCGAGCGGCGCGGGCAAGAGCGTCTTCGCGACGCGCCTCGCGGACGCCGTCGCGGCGCTGCCCGGCGGCGCCCGGCCGCCGGTGGTCCGCACCGACGACCTGCTCGACGGCTGGGACGACCAGTTCACCTTCTGGCCCCGGCTGGAGGAGTGGGTGCTCGGACCCGTCCGGGCGGGCCGGCCGGGGGCCTACCGCCGGTACAGCTGGGTCCGCCGGCGGTTCCTGGACCGGCCGGTGCCGGTGCCGGCCGGGCCGGTGCTGATCGTGGAGGGGGTGAGCGCGGCGCGGGCGGCGATCCGGCCGGAGGCGACCCTGTCGGTCCTCGTCACGGCGCCCGCCGGGTTGCGGCTGTCCCGGGCGCTCGCCCGCGACGGCGCGGAGATCCTGCCCGAGCTGCGCCGCTGGCACGCCGGGGAGCGGGCGCACTTCGCCGCCGACGGCACCGGCACCGCGGTGGACCTGGTGGTCGACGGCGCCCCCGACCTGCCGCACGACGCCGGCCGCTACTACGTCCGCCGGTGCGGAGCGGTGGGCTCGGACGACGGGGCGAGGTAAGGCCGGCATACGATTCCGGTCATGACCTCACCGATCATGTCCGAGTCCGAGGTGCGGGCCGCCGTCGAGCGGGAACTGCCCGGCGTCCGTGCCGACCTCGAGCGACTCGTCCGCATCCCGGGCATCGCCTTCGAGGGCTTCGACCACTCGCACGTCGAGCGTTCCGCCGAGGCGGTGGCGGAACTGCTGCGCGGCTGCGGCCTCGACACGAAGATCGTGCGCTCCGGCGGCCAGCCGGCCGTGATCGGGACGAAGCCGGCCCCGCCCGGGGCGCCCACCGTCCTCCTGTACGCCCACCACGACGTCCAGCCGGTCGGCGACCTGTCGCTCTGGGAGTCCGAGCCGTTCGAGCCGGTGGAGCGGGACGGCCGCCTCTACGGGCGCGGCGCCGCCGACGACAAGGCCGGCATCATGGCGCACATCGCGGCGCTGCGGGCGTACGGCGATCAGCTTCCCGTCGGCGTGGTCCTCTTCATCGAGGGCGAGGAGGAGTACGGCTCGGAGTCGCTGGAGCAGCTGCTCATCGCCCACCGTGAGGAACTCGCGTCGGACGTCATCGTCATCGCCGACTCGACCAACTGGGACGTCGGCGTGCCCGCGCTGACCACCTCGCTGCGCGGCATCGTCAACTGCTTCGTGGAGGTGCGCACCCTCGACCACGCCGTGCACAGCGGCATGTTCGGCGGCGCGGTGCCCGACGCGCTCACCACGCTCGTGAAGCTGCTCGCCACGCTGCACGACGACGCCGGTGACGTGGCCGTCGAGGGCCTGGTCGGCCGCGAGGGCGCCAGCGTCGACTACCCCGAGGACCGGTTCCGCGCCGAGGCCGGGCTGGTCTACGGCGCGGAGCTCTTCGGCACCGGCCGGATCACCGACCGGCTCTGGACCAAGCCGGCCCTGGCGATCCTCGGCGTGGACGCCCCGGCCACCGGGGAGGCGCCGAACGCGCTGGTCCCGGCCGCCAAGGCGAAGCTGAGCGTACGGCTGGCGCCGGGCGACGACCCGAAGAAGGCGTACGCGGCGCTCATCGCGCACCTGGAGAAGCACGCCCCGTGGGGTGCGCAGGTGACGGTGACGTTCGAGCACGACGGATCGCCCTGCGTCATCGACGCCACCGGGCCGATGTTCGAGGCGGCGCGGGCGGCGTTCCGGGGCGCCTGGGACGGCACCGACCCGGTCGACATCGGCGTGGGCGGCTCGATCCCGTTCATCGCCACCTTCCAGGAGATGTTCCCCGACGCCGCGATCCTGGTGACCGGCGTGGAGGACCCGCACGCCCGGGCGCACGGGCCGAACGAGAGCCTGCACCTGGGCGAGTTCGCCCGGGTCTGCGTGGCCGAGGCGCTGCTGCTGGGGAAGGTCGCCGAGGCCGGTCGGAACCGCCCCTGAGGTGTCGAAACCGTAACTTCGGGGCCGATGTCGGAGTTTGCGGTGTGTCGGGCGGCGGGGTGTTATAGCCTTTCGAACATGCGTACGAACGACGAGATCTCGCGGCTCCAGGCCGCCGTCAGTGCTCTGGGGGACGTCGATGTCTCCGCGTGGCCCGAGGACACGCTCAAGGAACAGCTCGGCGAGCTCTCCGCCGCGCTGGTCGCGCTCGACACGCTGCTCACCCGGGTCGCCGACGAGGTGCGCGCCCGAGGGTTGCGGATCGAGGAGCCGGTCTCGGCCTGATCCGGCCCGCGGCTTCCGAGGTCTTGGGGAGTTGACGTTCCTGGGGGGCGCCAACTTCCCAAGATCGCCCGGGATCCGCCCCGGTGTCGGGGGTGGCTGGCAGGATGAGGCACGTGCGGTTCCTTGAGCTGGCGGCCACGTCGGCGGCGGTGGGCGCCACCAGCGGCCGGCGGGCCAAGGTGGAGCTGCTGGCCGCCGCGCTGCGGTCGCTCGACCCCGACGAGGTGCCCGCGGGCGCCGGCTATCTCGCCGGCGAGCTGCGGCAGCGGCAGACCGGGGTGGGCTGGGCGAGCCTGCGTGACCTGCCCCCGCCGGCCGCCGAGCCGAGCCTGACCGTGGGCGGCGTCGACGCGGCGATCGAGGAGATCGCGGCGGTCGGCGGCGCCGGCTCCCAGGCCCGGCGGCGTGAGCTGCTCGGCCGGCTCTTCGCCGCGGCGACGGCCGACGAGCAGCGGCTGCTGGTCGGCCTCTTCCGCGGCGAGCTGCGCCAGGGCGCCCAGGCCGGCCTGCTCACCGAGGCGGTGGCGCGGGCCGCCGACGTGCCGGTCACGGCCGTCCGCCGGGCCCTGCTGCTCGCCGGCGACCTGCGTGCGGTGGCGGTCGCGGCGCTCTCCGGCGGTGCGGCCGCGCTGGCCGGGTTCGGCCTCCAGGTGGGCCGCCCGCTCGCCCCGATGCTGGCCCAGAGCGCGCCCTCGGTCGACGAGGCGCTCACCGCCACCGGCATCCCGGCGGTGGTGGACGTCAAGCTCGACGGAATCCGCATCCAGGTGCACCGGTCGGGCCAGGACATCGCGGTCTTCACCCGCAGCCTGGATGACATCACGGGCCGGCTGCCCGAGGTGGTGGCCGCCGTCCGCGCGCTGCCCGCCCGGGAGCTGGTGCTCGACGGCGAGGCGATCGGGTTGGACGCCGAGGGCCGGCCGCTGCCGTTCCAGGAGACCTCCAGCCGGGCCGCCCGGCGCACCACCCCGAGCACCACCGGGCGCACTCCGGTGGCGCCCGCGGTGCTCGCCGCCGCCGAGCGCACCGGCGCGACGGTGCTGACGCCGTACTTCTTCGACCTGCTGCACCTCGACGGCACCGACCTCATCGACCTGCCCGGCCGGGAGCGGTGGGCCGCGCTGGCCGGCGCGGTCGACCCGACCCTGCTGGTGGGCAGGGTGGAGGTGGACGACCCCGAGCAGGCCGGCGCGGCCTTCGCGGCGGCGGTCGACGCCGGCCAGGAGGGGGTGGTGGTCAAGGACCCGGCCGCGCCCTACGACGCCGGCCGGCGCGGCGCGGCCTGGGTCAAGGTGAAGCCCCGGCACACCCTCGACCTGGTGGTGCTCGCCGTCGAGTGGGGCAGCGGCCGGCGGCAGGGCTGGCTCTCCAACCTGCACCTGGGCGCCCGCGACCCGCGCACCGGCGATTTCGTCATGCTCGGCAAGACGTTCAAGGGGCTCACCGACGAGCTGCTGCGCTGGCAGACCGAGCGCTTCCTGGCGCTGGCCGTGGAGAAGGGCGACTGGGTGGTCCGGGTCCGGCCGGAGCAGGTCGTCGAGATCGCCTTCGACGGGGTGCAGGCCAGCAGCCGCTACCCGGGCGGCATGGCGCTGCGCTTCGCCCGCGTGGTGCGCTACCGGGACGACAAGACCGCCGCCGAGGCGGACACCATCGACGCGGTCCGGGCCATCCACGCCGGTCGGGTCACCGGCTGACCCGCCGGGGCCGGAGGCGGCGCGGTGCCGCCTCCGGGCGCGCGGCTCAACCCGTCGACAGCGACCGGGCGTAGTTGACCTGGTTGTTGATCTGCTGCACCTGGAACTGGTCGGCCACCGGGATCCGCGCGACGTACTGGTGCCCGCCGTTGGTCACCGTCACCTGCACGGTCCCGTGGTGCCGCGTCTCCTTGACCAGCAGGAAGAGGAGGCTGAACACGGTCAGGCAGAAGAAGCCGAGGATCGAGGCGACGATCGCCCAGGTGGCCACCTTCTCCTCCTTCTGCCAGTGGTCCATCACGTGCCAGGAGGAGCCGGCGAGCGGCAGGACACCGGCCGGGGTGCGGATCACCGGCGGCGTCACCATGATCTCGCCGATCTGCACGGCCACCACCGACTGCGCCGGCGGCAGCGGGCCCGGGAGCGGGGCCGGCACGGGCGGGTACGGCGCTGCCGGGATCAGCGCCCGCCGTGCGGCGCCGGCATCCCGACCGCCGGCCCCGGCGGCACGGCGAACTGGCCGGGCGGCGCCGAGAACTGGGCCGTGGCGGGCGGCGCCGAGAACTGGGCGGTGGCCGGCGGCGCCGAGAACTGGGCCGTCGCGGGCGGCGCCGAGAACTGCGCGGGCGGCGCGGGCGTGGCCGGGAACGGGGCGGCGGCCGGCGCGGCGGGGAACGGCGGGGCGACCGGGAGCGCCGGGACCGCGGGCGTGGCCGGGAACCGCGCGGTGGGCGGCGCGCTGACCGGGGGATCCGCCGGCGGCACGGCCAGCACCGGGAACTGCTCGGTGGGCGGCGCGACGGCCGGCGGCATGGCGGACCAGGGGTCGTACGCCGCCGGGGGCGGCGGCTCGGCGGGCAGCGGCGTCGTGGGATCAGGGGTCACCGCGACCCCCCACGGTTGACGATCATGGGCGGACCCTACAGCGTCCCCGTCGCCCGGTGTGCCCGCCGAATGTCCGGTTCGGGCGCCTCGAACGGGGTCAGGCGGAGGTCGGCTCGGCGGCCCGGTCCAGCGGCTTGCGCGGGGCGTCCAGGCCGGCCAGCCGCCGGGCCTCCCGGCGGGCGACCCAGCCGTAGCCGACCGGGCTCATCCCGGCGAAGAGCCACCACTGCACCACGTAGCCGAAGTTCTGCCAGTTGTTGGTGTGCCCGATGGGCACCGCCTGGAAGGCCGGGTCGGCGGGCGGGGTCTGCTGGTCGAGCAGCACGTAGCCGCCGGAGACCGGGTAGGGCAGCTGCCTGGCCAGGCGGGGGATGCTGATCCGCCGGGTCTCCAGCTTGCCGTCGCGCCGGTCGACCGCCCCGCCGCCGCTCTCGCTGGACACCAGCCGGCCGGAGACCGTCACCTCGCCGGTCGGCGCGGCCGGCACCGGCGGCTGGGCCGTGGCGTTGCCGCCGGGCACGGGCGGGATCCAGCCCCGGTCGACAAGCACCGCGCTGCCGTCGGCGAGGACCAGCGGGGTGAGCACCTCGAAGCCGACCTTGTTGTCGACGGTCCGGCCGCGGACCAGGACGATGTTGGCGCTGTCGTACCGACCGGTGGCGGTGACCCGGGTCCAGGTGAGCCGGTCCTCCGGCGCCGGGCCGGTGGTGCCGGGTCCGCCGGTCGGGGCGGGCAGGGCGTCGCGCAGCGGCGCGGGCGTCATGGTGGCGCCGGCGTCGATCCGGTCGTTGATCGCCGTGCGGCCCCGGTAGCGGTCCAGCTGCCAGTTGCCGAGGAACACCATCACCGCGGCGGCCACCAGGGTCAGCGCGAGATAGCCGAGCCAGCGCGGGGTCAGCAGGAACCGGTACACGTTGGCAAAGGCTACCCGTATGAGCGGCGCCACTGACCCGCACCGGGCCGGAACGGGCCGGTCGGCGGCCGCCGCCCGTCGGTCCGGGCGGGTATGGTCACGCGGGCGGAAACCACCCCAGACCAGGAGTCGATGATGACCGTCGTGCCGCGCGTCGTGTTGAGCGCGCCCTCCTCGGGGCACGGCACCGGTGCCCTCTCGCTCGGCCTGCTCGCGGCCCTCGCCGACCGGGAGTTGGACGTGGCCGGCTTCAAGATCGGGCCGGACCAGGTGGACGCGGCCTACCTGGGGCTGGCCGCCGGGCGGCCGGGGCGCAACCTGGACCCGCGGCTGGTCGGCTCGGAGCGGGTCGCTCCGCTGTTCGCGCACGGCGCCGCCGGGGCCGGGTTCGCGCTGGTCCAGGGCACCATGGGGCTCTACGACTCGATCGCCGGCCGGCCGGAGACCGAGTCCACGGCGGCCGTCGCGACCGCGTTGCGCAGCCCGGTGGTGCTGGTCGTGGACGTGGCCGCCATGGGCCAGTCGGTGGCCGCACTGGTGCACGGCTTCCGGGCGTACGACGAGCAGCTCTGGCTGGGTGGCGTCATCCTCAACCGGGTGGCCTCGCCCCGGCACGAGGCGATGCTGCGCGAGGCGCTCGACGACGTGGGGGTGCCGGTCTACGGCGCGCTGCGCCGGCACGAGCTGCCCGCGGTGCTGCCGGCCCGCCGGCACGGGCTGGTGCCGGTGGTGCAGCGCGACGCCGAGGCCCAGCGGGCGGTCCGCCGGCTCGGCGAGGCGGTCGCCGCCACGGTCGACCTCGACCGGCTGCTGGGGCTGGCCCGTTCCGCCCCGGAGCTGACCGTCGCGCCGTGGTCGCCGGAGCCGGCCGCGGGCGCGCCCGCGGGAGAACGGCCGGTGGTCGCGCTGGCCGGTGGTCCGGGCGGCAGCTACAGCCACCCGGAGACCGCCGAGCTGCTGCGCGCGGCGGGCGCCGAGGTGGTCACCGTCGACCCGCTGCGCGACGAGTCGCTGCCCGCCGGCACCCGTGCGCTGGTCGTCGGCGGCGGGCTCCCGGAGACGTACGCGGAGCAGCTCTCCGCCAACCGCCGGCTCTGCATCGCGGTGGCCGAGCTGGCCCGGACGGGCCGCCCGGTGATCGCCGAGGGCGCCGGCCTGCTCTGGCTGGCCCGGGAGCTGGACGGCCTGCCCATGTGCGGGGTGCTCGACGCGGTCGGCGCCAGCCGGGACGGCCTGGTGGTCGGCTACCGGGAGGCGACCGCGGCCGGTGACAGCGTGGTGGCCCCTGCCGGCGCCACGGTGGTGGGCCACAAGCAGCACGCCGCGGTCCTCACCCCGCGGGCCGGCGAGCGGGCGGCCTGGCGCTGGGAGGGTGGCGCCCCGGAGGGCTTCGTCTGGCGGGGCGTGCACGCCTCGCAGCTCGTGCCGCACTGGGCGGCGCACCCGGAGATCGCGGCCCGGCTGGTCGCGGCGGCCGTGGCTCCCGCGGAGGCTCCGGCGTGATCGGGCAGGTGGCGGTGCGCCGTTTCCCGGCGCTGACCGTCTCCACGCCGCGCACCGAGGTACGCCAGCTCGTCGCCGCGGACGCCGAGGCGGTCGACGAGGTGTTCGCGGACCGGCAGACCCAGCGCTGGCTCCCGCTGGCCGACTCCTCGGGCCAGATCGACGGGCGGGCCTGGTGCACCGAGCTGGCCCGGCAGCGCCGGGACAGCGGCGAGGGCGACCACTGGGCGGTGGTCCGCCGCGAGGACCGGCGGGTGGTCGGCTGCCTGTGGACCCGGCGCACCGACTGGGGCGCGCGGCTGACCGAGGTGTCCTACGCGATCGCCCCGCACGCCCGCGGCTACGGCCTGGCCGCCGAGGCGGTCGACGCGGTCGCCATCGCGCTGATCCTGGAGCACGGCTTCCAGCGCGTCGAGCTGCGGGTGGCCGCCGGCAACGTGGCGAGCCGCCGGGTGGCGGAGAAGGCCGGCTTCAGCTACGAGGGCCTGCTCCGCAACGCCGGCTTCGTCCACGGCGCAAGGGTTGACCTGGAACTGTGGAGCTTCGTCTCCGCCGACCTCCGCTGACCCAGGATGTTGATCAAGAGGTTTGCGTCGGGAATCGGGCGATTCCGCGCGCAAACCTTTTGATCAACTGGCCCGGGCGCACCCCCGGGTAGTTGTGGGGGCGGGTTCAGCCCACGATCTGGTCGCTGGGTGGGGTGAACTGTCGGGTGGGTTGGCCCTTCAGGGCGTCGCGGAGGGTCATGGCCACGGCGTTCACCGGGATCTGGGACTGGCCGTCGCCGACGGCGTTGAACGGGTTGTCCGGGTCGGCGATGAAGCTCGCCGCCGCCAGTTCCGGCGTGTAGCCGACGAACCAGGCCGACCGGGTGCTGTCCGTGGTACCCGTCTTGCCGGCGACCGGGCGGCCGACCGTGCCCCGCACGCTGTCCGCGGTCGACCAGCCGCCGCAGCTTCCCCTGGCCGGGGTGTCGCCGGTCGGGCAGCGGGCCGCGTCGGTGGCCGCCCGGGCCGCGTCGGCGTTGACCACCTGCCGGCAGCGCGGCTTGGCGACCTCCCGCTGCACCCCGCCCGGAGTGCGGTAGGTGGCGGGCGTGCCGTCCCGGTTCATGATCGAGTTGACCGGGATCGCCTCGCAGTAGCGTCCGTCGGCGGCGACGGCCGCGTACGCGTTGGCCATCTCCAGCGGGGTGGCGTCGGAGACGCCCAGGGTGAACGCGCCCCACTTCTTCACCTTGGTCGGGGACGCCTGATCGCGGTCCACGTCGGTGCGCCAGCGCAGCCCGAGCTGCTCGGCCAGCCGGACCGCCCGGTCCGCGCCCACCTGCTCCTCCAGCCACACGAAGTACGTGTTGACGGACTTCCCGAAACCGGACCACATGGTCTGCTGGCCGGTCATCGCGCCGCTGGCGTTCGACGGGGCCCAGCCGTCGTACACCGACGACTTGTACCGGTACGGGGCGTTGAACGAGGTCGAGAGCTTCATCCCCGAGTCGAGGGCGGCGAGCATCGGGAACATCTTGAACGTCGATCCGGCCTGGTAGCCGGGGAGCGTGCCACCGCCGAGCAGCGGCGCCACCGTGTTCGGATAGTTCGCCTTCACCTTCGGGCCGGCCTCCGGGTTCGAGCTGGGCCCGTTCTCGCTGAGGTCGAGGGAGTAGTTCCGGTTGACCGCCATGGCCTTGACCCGCCCCGTGCCCGGTTCGGCGACCACCACACCGTTGGCGAACGGGCTGCCGGTGTTGTCCTTGGCGCCGACGTTCTTCTCCGCCGCCGACTGGATCTTCGGGTCGAGGCTCAGCACGATGCGGTAGCCGCCCCGGCGCAGCTTGTCCATCCGTTCCAGCCGGTTCTCCCCGAACGCGGGCTGCGCGCTCCACCAGTTCTTCAGGTAGTCACAGGCGAAGCCCCAGGTGCGGAAGTCCTTGTTGATCGAGGCGCAGTCGTTCGGCGGGTTGGTGAGCCGCAGCTTGATGGGCTCGGCCTTGGCCGCCGCCACGGCGTCCGGCGAGAGGTAGCCGAGGCGGGCCATGTTGTCGAGCACGTAGTTGCGCCGGCCGGTGGCGTCCTTCTGGTCGGAGGTGATCGGGTCGTACTCCGAGGGGGACTTGACCAGGCCGGCCAGAGTGGCCGCCTCGACCGGGGTGAGGGTGGCCGGGGTCTTGGAGAAGAAGATCTGCGAGGCCGCGTAGATCCCGTACGCCCGGTGGCCGAAGTAGGCCGAGTTCAGGTAGCGCTCGAGGATCTGCTCCTTGCTGACGTGCTTCTCGATGTCCAGCGCCATGCGCATCTCCTTGACCTTGCGCAGGCTGGTCTGCTGGGTGGCCTCCTGGACCTCCTTCGGCGTCTTGGCGCTGTCCCGCAGGGCCATCCGCACGTACTGCATCGTGATCGTCGAGGCGCCCTGGGAGACGCCGCCGGACCGGGCGTTGGACACGAAGGCGCGCGCCACGCCCTTCGGGTCGACGCCGTGGTGCTGGTAGAAGCGGTTGTCCTCGGCGGCGACGATCGCCTGCTGGATGTTCGGCGACATCTCGTCGATCTTGGTGTACTGCCGGTACTCCTCGTAGAACATCGTCAGCACGGTCTTGCCGTCCGGCGCGTACAGGTACGAGGTCTCGGCGGGCAGCGCGGTCTTGAGGATGCTCGTCTTCTGCTCCACTGCGTGTGCGGTGGCCTTGGCGCCGATGCCGGTGACGGCGGCCAGCGGATAGGCCGCGGCGGCGACCACGATGCCGGCGATGAGCCCGGCGCGGAGGAGGGGCACGGCACGACCAGCGGAGGCAAGGGGTCGGTTGCTCACGTGGTCAAGCTATGACATTTCCGATTCGGAAATGAGAAGAATTCATAAACGGGCGAGGGGGTTCAGCGGTGGTGACGCGGCCCACGCCGGGATCCGCTGTCCCGGGCGGCGGCTTCCCGGCAGGATCGCGGACATGCGTGCTCAGCTGATCGGGACCGACGCTCCGGCGGGCGAGCCCGACCTCGGCCACCACGGGGACGCCGAGGCCACCCCCGGCCTGGTCGACCTGGCGGTCAACGTCCGCCGCGCCCCGATGCCGGACTGGCTGGCCGACCCGCTGGTCGCCGCCCTGGGCGCGCTCGCCGCGTACCCCGATCCCGGCCCCGCCCGGGCCGCCGTCGCCGCCCGGCACGGGCGTCCCCCGGAGGAGGTACTCCTCACCGCCGGCGCCGCCGAGGGCTTCGTGCTGATCGCCCGGGCGCTGCGCGAGGCCCGGCGACCGGTGGTGGTCCACCCGCAGTTCACCGAGCCGGAGGCCGCCCTGCGGGCCGCCGGCCACACCGTCGAGCGGGTGCTGCTCGACGCGGGCGACGACTTCCGGCTCGACCCGGCCCGGGTGCCCGCCGACGCCGACCTCGTGCTGGTCGGCAACCCCACCAACCCCACCTCGGTGCTGCACCCCGCCGGCGCGCTCGCCGCGCTGGCCCGCCCCGGCCGGGTGCTGGTGGTCGACGAGGCGTTCGCCGACACCACGGCGGCCCCGGGCGTCGAGGGCGAGCCCGAGTCCCTCGCCGCCCGCCGCGACCTGCCCGGCCTCGTGGTGGTCCGCAGCCTCACCAAGACCTGGGGGCTGGCCGGGCTGCGGATCGGCTACCTGCTCGGCGACCCCGGGCTGCTCGCCCGGTTCGCCGCCGCACAGCCCCTCTGGGCGGTCTCCACCCCGGCCCTGGCCGCCGCCACCGCCTGCGCGTCCCCGGCCGCCGTCGCGGCTGAGCGCGCCATCGCCGCCGAGCTCGCCGCCGACCGCGACCACCTGGTGGCCCGCCTGTCCGGCCTGCCCGGGGTACGCGTCGTCGGCCGCCCCGCCAGCGCCTTCGTCCTGGTCCACCTGACCGGTGCCGCCGAGGTCCGCGAGCGGCTGCGCGAGCGCGGCTGGGCGGTACGCCGCGGCGACACCTTCCCCGGGCTGGGCCCGGACTGGCTGCGGATCGCGGTGCGCGATCCGGCGACGACCGACGCCCTCACCGACGTGCTGGCGGAGATCCTGGAGGCATGATGTTGGAGTCCACCGTCGCGGCGATCCGGCCGCTCGACGAGGCCGCCATGGCGGCCGCCCGCGAACTCCAGGGCCGGCTCACCAAGCCCGCCGGCTCGCTCGGCGCCCTGGAGCCGCTCTCCGTTCGCCTCGCCGGCCTCGCCGGGACCTGCCCGCCGCCGCTGCCCGAGCCGGCCGCGGTGGCGATCTTCGCGGGCGACCACGGCGTGCACGCCCAGGGCGTCACCCCGTGGCCGCAGGAGGTCACCGCCCAGATGATCGCCAACTTCGTGGCCGGCGGCGCGGTGGTCAACGCGTTCGCCCGGCAGGCCGGCGCCTCGGTCACCGTGGTGGACGTCGGCGTGGCCACCCCGCTCCCGGTCGAGCCGACCGGCGACCCGGCCGGCCCCCGCCTGGTCGCGGCGAACGTACGGCCCGGCACCCGGGACATGACCGTGACCGCGGCGCTGACCCGGGACGAGGCCCGGGCGGCCGTGGAGACCGGCATCCGGATCGCCGGGGAACTGGTCGACGCCGGGGCCGGCATCCTGCTCACCGGGGACATGGGCATCGGCAACACCACGCCGGCCGCCGCGCTGATCGCGGCGTTCACCGGTGTCGACCCGGCGGCGGCGACCGGTCGGGGCACCGGGGTGGACGACGAGACGTACGCCCGCAAGGTCGGCGTGGTGCGGGCCGCGCTCGACCGGCACGCGCCCGACCCGGCCGACCCGCTCGGTGTGCTGGCCGCGGTCGGCGGCCTGGAGCACGCCGCGCTGGCCGGGCTGGTCCTCGGCGCCGCCGCGCGCCGGGTGCCGGTGCTGCTGGACGGTGTCATCGCGGTCAGCGCCGCGCTGGCGGCCGCCGCGTTCGCGCCGGACGCGGTCGGGGCCATGGTCGCCGGGCACCGTTCCGCCGAGCCGGGCGCGACGGCGGCGCTGCGGCACCTCGGCCTGGACCCGCTCATCGACCTCGGGCTGCGGCTCGGCGAGGGCACCGGCGCGCTGCTCGCGCTCCCCGTCGTCACGGGCGCGGTCCGGGTGCTGCACGAGGTCGCCACCTTCGACTCGGCGGGAGTGGCCGAGAAGTGAGCGCGGGAACCCTTCGCCTCAGCGTGCCGCGTGGGGGCGTGCGGCCGGCGCGGTCCGGCGGGGAGGCGGCGACGTGAGCGGCAGTCCGTACCCCCTGGGGTTGCGGCTGGCCGGCCGGCGGGTGGTCGTGGTCGGCGGGGGAGCGGTGGCGACCCGGCGGGTGCCCGCGCTGCTCGACGCCGGCGCGGACGTCCTGCTGGTGGCGCCGGAGCTGACCCCGGCGCTGCGGGCGCACGTGGACGCCGGCCGGCTGCGGTGGGAGCCGCGCCGGTTCGTCCCGGACGACCTGGACGGGGCCTGGCTGGTCCAGGTGGCCGTCGACGACCGGGTCGCCGCGGCCTCGGTCAGCGCCGCCGCCGCCGAGCGGCGGATCTTCTGCGTCCGCGCCGACGACCGGGCCGCCGCCACCGCGTGGACCCCGGCCGTGACCCGGCACGGCCCGGTCACCGTGGCCGTGCTGGGCGGCGGCGACCCCCGCCGCGCCATGAGCGTCCGGGACGCGGTGCGCGAACTGCTGGCCGCCCGCGCCGGACAGCCGGCCGGGGAGACCACCGTTGCCGGCGCGGCCGCGGGTTCCGCCGGTGCCGCGCCGGGACGGCCGAGCGTGCCGGCTCCCGGCGAGTCCGGCACCGACGGGGCGCCGGTGGGCCGGGTGGCGCTGGTGGGCGCCGGACCGGGCGATCCCGAGCTGATCACCGTCCGGGGCTGGCGGCTGCTCACCGAGGCGGAGGTCGTGGTCGCCGACCGGCTCGTCCCCGGGCTGCTCCTCGACGAGCTGCGCCCGGACGTCGAGCTGGTCGACGCCTCCAAGATCCCGTACGGGCCGTCGCGGGCCCAGGAGGAGATCAACCGGATCCTGGTCGACCGGGCCCGGGCCGGGAAGGTCGTGGTCCGCCTCAAGGGCGGCGACCCCTACGTCTTCGGCCGGGGCGGCGAGGAGCTGCTGGCCTGCGCCGAGGCGGGCGTGCCGGTCACCGTGGTGCCCGGGGTGACCAGCGCGATCTCGGTGCCCGCGGCCGCCGGGGTGCCGGTCACCCACCGGGCGGTGGCGCACGAGTTCACCGTGGTCTCCGGGCACGTCGCGCCCGACTCGCCGGCCTCGCTGGTCCGCTGGGAGTCCCTCGCCGGCCTGCGCGGCACCCTGGTGATCCTCATGGGCCTGAAGAACCTCGCGGCGATCAGCGCCGCCCTCGTCGCGCACGGCAGGCCCGCGGGGACCCCGGCCGCGGTGATCCAGGAGGGCACCACCACCGCCCAGCGGGCGATCCGCTCGACCCTCGGCACGGTGGCCGCCGACGTCGAGGCCGCCGGCCTCCGCCCACCCGCCATCGTCGTGGTCGGGGACGTGGTCGGGGCGCTCGACACCTGAGCACCGAGTAGGCGAGCGGCCCGGGACCAGTCGGTCCCGGGCCGCCGTCGCGCCTGGTCAGGTCACTGCTTGAGCATGTTGTCCAGCATCAGCGCGCAGCGGATCAGCCCGAGGTGGCTGTACGCCTGCGGGTGGTTGCCCAGCCCGCGCTCGGCCAGCGGGTCGTACTGCTCGGGGAGCAGCCCGGTCGGCCCGGCCGTGTCGACCATCTGCGCGAACAGCTCCTCCGCGTCGGTGCGCCGGCCGGTGCGCAGATACGCCTCGATCAGCCACGCCGTGCAGATGTGGAAGCCGCCCTCCCGGCCGGGCAGGCCGTCGTCCCAGTGGTACCGGTAGACGACCGGCCCGCTGCGCAGCTCCGCCTCGATCTTCAGCACGGTGGACAGGAAGCGCGGGTCGTCCCCGGCGAGCAGCCCGGAGATGCCGATCCAGAGCGACGAGGCGTCCATCTCCTCGTACCCGTAGGCGACGCTGTACGCCTCCGCCTCCGGGTGCCAGCCGTGCTCCAGCACGTTGTCGGCGATCCGGTCGCGCAGCTCGACCCACTCCGGCCGGTCCTCGCCGCCGTGCTGCCGCACCACGTGCAGCGCCCGGTCGACGGTCATCCAGAGCATGACCTTGGAGAAGACGTGGTGCCGGGGCGGGAGGCGGGCCTCCCAGATGCCGTGGTCGGGCTCGTGCCAGCGGCGGCGGACCGCCTCGACCATGTTCTCCAGCACCCGCCACTCGTCGTCCCGGACCGAGCCCCGGGCGTCGGCCACCGCGGCGATCAGGTCGGCGACCGGCCCGAAGACGTCGAGCTGGAGCTGGTGGTTGGCGAGGTTGCCGACCCGGACCGGCCGGGAGCCCGCGTAGCCGGGCAGAGTGTCGATGACCGCCTCGGCGCCCAGCTCGTAGCCGTCGACCGTGTAGAGCGGGTGCAGCCGCTCCGGGTGCCCGCCGGTGCGGTCGATGACGCCGTCGACCCAGCGCAGCAGGCCCTCCGCCTCCTCGGTGGAGCCGAGGTCGACAAGCGCGCGGGCGGTCATCGCCGCGTCCCGCAGCCAGCAGTAGCGGTAGTCCCAGTTCCGGACGCCGCCCAGCTCCTCGGGGAGCGAGGTGGTCGCCGCGGCGAGGATCGAGCCGGTCGGCTCGTGGCAGAGCCCGCGCAGGGTGAGCGCGCTGCGGGCCACCAGGTCCCGGGCGGTGCCGGGCAGCCGCAGCGAGGCCACCCAGTCCTTCCAGGGCTGCTCGGCGGCGGCCTGCCGCTCGTGGATGGGCACCCGGTGGTGCTCCAGGCTCTGGGTGCCGAAGCGCAGCTCCAGCACCACCTGACCGCCGGCGGCCGACAGGTCCACGACGGCCTTGGCGGTCTCGTAGCCGGCGTCGCTGGTGACCTCCCACTCGACGCCGGGCGAGTAGAGCGCCACCGGCTCGTTGGAGCCGAGCACCAGCAGCCCGTCGTCGAGCGGCTGGAGCTGCACGGCGACCTGGCCGAACTCGGGACGCGGGGCGAAGTCGATCCGGGCCTTCCCGGTGCCGCTGAGCACCCGGACCAGCGCCGAGTCGCCGGTGACGATCGCCGGGCCGTCCGGCGTGGTCTCCTTCGCCGGCAGGTCCAGCCAGTCGGTCACGGTGAGGCCGGACCAGCGGGTCTCCACGGTCATGGTGTTGCTGCGGTAGCGCTGGCCCAGCGGGATGCCACCCCGCTGCGGGCCGACCGTGAAGTGCCCGGCCGGGCTGCCGCCCACGAGGTCGGCGAAGATCGCCGCCGAGTCCGGCTTCGGGTGGCACAGCCAGGTGATCTTGGCCTCGGGGGTGACGAGCGCGACAGTGCGGCCGTTGGCCAGCATCGAGTGCCGCTCGATCGGCACCGCCCGCTCGCCGAAGAGCCAGTGCCGCCGGGTCTCCAGCAGCAGGCCGAGTGCCCGGGCCGCCTCGATGGGCTCGGCCACCCGGTAGTCGGCCCGGGTGTCGCCCGGACCGATCTTGATGCCGACGTCCGGCCCGTGCAGGTTGCCGAAGGCGTTCTCGTCGGTGACGTCGTCGCCGATGAACAGCACGGCGCTGGCCGCGAGCTGGGTCCGGAGCTGGTCGACCGCGGTGCCCTTGTGGGTCGCCACCACCGACAGCTCGATGACCTCCTTGCCCTGGGTGACGGTGACGTCGTCCCAGGTGGCGGGGCCGCTGCGGACCGCCTCGATGGCCGCTGCCGCGATCTGCGGGTCGACCCCGCGGGTGTGCACGGCGACGCTGGCCGGCTTGCGCTCCAGGCGTACGCCGGGGTGGGCCGCCGCGATCTCGCGCAGCTCGTTGCGGAGCCGGTGCCGGACCGCGATCAGCTCCGGGGTGAGGCGCTCGACGAAGCCGATGTCGAACTCCGAGCCGTGGCTGCCGACCAGGTGCACCTCGCTGGGCAGCCGGGAGAGCGTCGCCAGGTCGCGCAGCGCGCGGCCGGACACCACCGCGACGCTCGTCTGCGGCAGGGACGCGAGGGCACGCACCGCGGCCACCGACTCGGGCAGCGGCACGGCCTTGCTCGGGTCCTCGACGATCGGGGCCAGGGTGCCGTCGTAGTCGCAGGCGACCAGGAGCTGGGGGACCCGGGCGATCCGGCCGATGGCGGCGCGCAGCTCGGGATCCATCACCCCGCCGTGCGGAGTGGTGGTGGCAGGAGTGCTCACGCAGCCTCCGCATCGGGGACGCCGAGTTCGGTCAGGAACGACTTGGCCCAGTGGCCCACGTCGTGGCTGCGCAGGTGGCGTTGCATTATCCGCATCCGGCGTCGGGCCTCGGGTTTCTCGACGTGCACGGCGCGCAGCAGCGCGTCCTTGACCGCGTCGGGGTCGTGCGGGTTGCACAGGAACGCCTGGCGCAGCTCGGTGGCGGCGCCGGCGAACTCACTGAGCACGAGCGCGCCGCCCTGGTCGGCGCGCGATGCGACGTACTCCTTGGCCACCAGATTCATTCCGTCTCGCAGCGGGGTCACCATCATCACGTCGGCCGCGACGTACATCGCGGCCAGTTCGGAGCGACTGTACGACTGATGCAGATAATGCACCGCCGGCACGCCGACCCGTCCGAATTCGCCATTAATCCGGCCAACCTCGCGTTCCACCTTGACCCGAAGTGCCTGGTAGTGCTCCACGCGTTCGCGGCTCGGGGTGGCGACCTGCACCATAACCGCGTCCGGAACTGTCAACTTTCCGTCAGCGAGGAGTTCGCGGAAGGCCTTCAGGCGGAGCTCGATGCCCTTCGTGTAGTCGAGCCGGTCGACGCCCAGGATGATCGTCTTCGGGTTGCCCAGCTCCTCGCGGATCTGCTTGGCGCGGGCCTGGATCGCCGGGTCCTCGGCCAGCCGCTCCATCTCCCGGGTGTCGATCGAGATGGGGAACGCGCCGGCCTTCACCTGCCGGCCGTCGACCTGGATCATCTGCCCCTCGTAGCGCAGGCCGAGCAGGTGCCGGGCCAGCCGTACGAAGTTCTGCGCCGCCAGCCGCTGCTGGAAGCCGACCAGGTCCGCGCCGAGCAGGCCGCGCAGGATCTCGGTGCGGAACGGCATCTGCATGAACAGCTCGATCGGCGGGAACGGGATGTGCAGGAAGAACCCGATCCGCAGGTCCGGCCGCAGCTCGCGGAGCATCGACGGCACGAGCTGGAGCTGGTAGTCCTGCACCCAGACCGTGGCGCCCTCGGCCGCGACGTCCGCCGCGGCCTCCGCGAACCGGGCGTTGACCAGCCGGTACGCCTCGCGCCACCGCCGCTTGTAGGCCGGGGTCTCGACCGCGTCGTGGTAGAGCGGCCAGATCGTCGCGTTCGACTGCCCCTCGTAGTAGCGCTCCAGCTCCTCGGCGCTCAGTGGCACCGGGTGCAGCCGGATCCCCTCCAGGTCGAAGGGCTCGGGGGCGGCGCCGGTGCCGCCGGCCCAGCCGACCCACGTGCCCTGGTGCTCGGCGAGCACCGGGTGCAGCGCGGTCACCAGGCCGCCCGGGCTGCGTCGCCACTGCCGCCCTTCGGGTGTGCTCACCTCGTCGACCGGCAGTCGGTTCGCCACAACGACAAAGGAGCTACGGACGGTCACGATCGGCCACCTCCGGGTGCTGACGGGTCCACCGCGATGAGCGTACTGAGCGTAGCTGCGGCGTCTGGTGCCCCGTGCCTGAGTTCCCTACCCGTCCCAGAAGGGCCGAATCCTCGTCGTGATCTTGTCGACAGTCGCGGCGCCGCGTACTCCGGGGGCGGGGTGATGTGGGCGGAGCGGGCCGTACCTGTCAGGATTGACGATGGCGTGCGCGCGGCCGGCCCGGCCGGCGGCGGCGGGCGGACCTCGAAGCCCGCGCCCGCGCCCGCAGCTCGCGATCGCAACCGACGGAGGTAGCCCGCACCGTGGCCCAGTTCATCTACGTCCTGGAAAAGGCG
Source organism: Micromonospora sp. A3M-1-15 (assembly GCF_024213425.1). NCBI lineage: Bacteria > Bacillati > Actinomycetota > Actinomycetes > Micromonosporales > Micromonosporaceae > Micromonospora > Micromonospora sp. A3M-1-15. Next base: position 1,091,224 of record NZ_JANAVK010000002.1, read on the forward strand.
CGCAAGGCGCACGGCGACAAGGTCGTGCTCGACAACGTGACGCTGAACTTCCTGCCGGGGGCCAAGATCGGTGTGGTCGGTCCGAACGGCGCCGGTAAGTCCAGCCTCCTCAAGATCATGGCAGGTTGGGACCAGCCGAGCAACGGCGAGGCCCGGCTCATGCCCGGCTACACCGTCGGCATGCTGGCCCAGGAGCCGCCGCTCAACGACGCCAAGACCGTCCTCGGCAACATCGAGGAGGCGGTCGCCGAGACCAAGGCCAAGCTGGAGCGGTTCAACAAGATCGCCGAGCAGATGGCGACCGACTACTCCGACGAGCTGATGGAGGAGATGGGCAAGCTCCAGGAGGAGCTGGACCACGCCGACGCGTGGGACATCGACTCGAAGCTCGAGCTGGCCATGGACGCGCTGCGCTGCCCCGCGCCGGACGCCGACGTAACGCAGCTCTCCGGCGGTGAGCGCCGCCGGGTGGCGCTGTGCAAGCTGCTGCTGGAGGCGCCGGACCTGCTGCTGCTCGACGAGCCCACCAACCACCTGGACGCGGAGAGCGTGCAGTGGCTGGAGCAGCACCTGGCCAAGTACGCGGGCACCGTCATGGCGATCACCCACGACCGGTACTTCCTCGACAACGTGGCCGGCTGGATCCTGGAGCTGGACCGGGGCCGGGCCATCGGCTACGAGGGCAACTACTCCACCTACCTGGAGAAGAAGGCCGCCCGGCTGGCCGTCGAGGGTCGCCGCGACGCCAAGATGAAGAAGCGCCTCGACGAGGAGCTCGAGTGGGTCCGCTCCAACGCCAAGGCCCGGCAGACCAAGTCCAAGGCGCGCCTCGACCGGTACGAGGAGATGGCCACCGCGGCGGAGCAGACCCGCAAGCTGGACTTCGAGGAGATCCAGATCCCGCCGGGCCCGCGCCTGGGTAGCACCGTGATCGAGGCCAGCAACCTCGTCAAGGCGTTCGGCGAACGGGTGCTGATCGACAACCTGTCGTTCTCGCTGCCGCGCAACGGCATCGTCGGCGTGATCGGGCCGAACGGCGTCGGCAAGACCACCCTCTTCAAGACCATCGTGGGCCTGGAGGAGCCGACCGCCGGCACGGTGAAGGTCGGCGACACCGTCTCGCTGTCGTACGTCGACCAGAGCCGGGCCGGCCTGGCGGGGGACAAGACGGTCTGGGAGACCGTCTCGGACGGGCTGGACCACCTCCTCGTGGGCAAGGTCGAGATGCCGTCCCGGGCGTACATCGCCGCGTTCGGCTTCAAGGGGCCGGACCAGCAGAAGCCGACCAAGGTGCTCTCCGGCGGCGAGCGGAACCGGCTCAACCTGGCGCTGACCCTCAAGATCGGCGGCAACGTCATCCTGCTCGACGAGCCGACCAACGACCTCGACGTCGAGACGCTCGGCAGCCTGGAGAACGCGCTGCTGGAGTTCCCCGGCTGCGCCGTGGTCATCTCCCACGACCGGATGTTCCTCGACCGGGTCGCCACGCACATCCTGGCCTGGGAGGGCGACGACCAGAACCCGGCCCGGTGGTTCTGGTTCGAGGGCAACTTCGAGGCGTACGAGAAGAACAAGATCGACCGCCTCGGCGCCGAGGCCGCCCGGCCGCACCGCGTGACGTACCGCAAGCTCACCCGTGACTGACAAGTTCGTCTACGACTGCACGCTGCGCTGGTCCGACCTGGACGCGTACGGCCACGTCAACAACTCGCGCTTCCTCACGCTCTACGAGGAGGCGCGGGTGGCCATGATGTTCGCCGGCGGCCGGGCGTGGGGAGTGGGCTCGTTCGCCGACGGGGTGGTCATCCGCCGGCACGAGGTCGACTACCTGCGCCCGGTCGACTACGCGCTGGGCCGGTCCACCGCGGAGGCGGCCCCGACGGTCCGGATCGAGCTCTGGGTGGAGGAGATCAAGGCCGGCTCGTTCACGGTCGCGTACGAGCTCTACGACCGGGACGTGCTGGCCAGCCGGGCCCGCTCGGTGCTGGTCCCGTTCGACCTGGCCGCGCAGCGGCCGCGCCGGATCTCCGCCGACGAGCGGGCCTTCCTGCTCCGGTACGCGCCCGGGCTGCCGGTGAGCGCGAGGAGTGAGCCGGGTTTGCGAGCCCCGCAGTCGCGAACGAAGGGCGGCTCCGGTGAGCGCGAGGAGTGAGCCGGGTTTGCGAGCCCCGCAGTCGCGAACGAAGGGCGGCCCGGCATGACCGCGCCGGCCACCGGCCACGGGCTGGACGGGGTGGCCGACGCGGGCGCCTTCCTGGCCCGCCTCGTCCGGCTGGACCCGGCCATCCTGGTCCGGCTCCGGCCGGTGCCGGGGGCCGGGCGTACGGCCCTCTGGGCGCGGCTGCCGTGGGACGTGCTCGTGGTGCGCACCGTCGCCGGCACGACGCCGGGCGACGCCACGGTCGCGGCGGCCGAGTTGCTGGCGGAGCTGTCGGCCGGCGGCGACGCGCTGCCCCGGCGCCGGGACGACGGGTGGCGCTGGCCGCTGCCGCCGGCGGCCAGCCGGGCCGTGGAGGCGCTGCCCGCGGCCGAGGTCCAGCGGATCGCCGCCGCGGCGGCCGGGACGCTGCGCGAGGCGTCCACCCACGGTGTGGCCGGTCGGGCGGTGGGCCAGCGGGCCCTGCGAGACGCGCTGCTCGACCACGTCGCGGTGGTGGTGACCCCGGACGACGCGCCGGACGCCCCGGTGGAGGTGCCGCAGCGGCTGGTGCAGGGGCTGGTCCGGATGGGCTTCCTCGGCGCCGGCGACGTTCAGGTGCGGGTCGCCGGCCGTTGGGTCGGGCTCGTCGGACCGTACGGAGCTGCCTGGTCGCGGAAGGTCGCAGAGCTCGCCGTGACGCCCAACAGGGGTCATCCGAACGGATGACCCCTGTTCGTTCTTCCGGTTTGGGGCAGCCGTTGGGGGGATGCCTCATCCCGGCTGTCCGGGTACCGTCCATCCTCGGATCCAACGCACCGTAGGCGACTGGATCCGCTGGGGAGTGAGGTGCGCGAGCGATGCCGTGGTGGTCATGGCGCCCCGGTCCCGCCAGTGGCGGCGATCCGGAAACTCGAAGCGGGATCACAGTGGATGACACCGTCCGGGTCGGACCACCGACCCCCCGTCAGCCGGCGGACGACGCGACGGCCGCCGAGCGGCCCGTGATCGCCGACATGCCGGCAACCGTCGCACCGGTCACCCTCGGCCGGGTCTGTGACGCGCTCGACCTGCTCGACGTGCGCTACCTGGCCGACGGCGACGGCAACCTGCTGGCCATGTGGGAACGGCACGCCGTGCTGGTCACCCTGGAGGGCCCCGAGGACGAGATCCTGGTCATGCGGGCCCGGCCGCACGCGACGGTCCCGCCGGACTGGGCGGACCGCGCCTACCGGGTGGTCAACGAGTGGAACCACACCCGGCGGTTCTGCAAGGCGTACATCGGCGACCCGACCGAGCGCGGCCAGCTGCCCATCTACGCCGAGCTCCAGGTCCCGCTGGGGGCGGGCACCCACGACGCGCTGCTGGTCGAGATGCTTGACTGCGGCGCGGCCGTGGCCACCACCTTCGTCGACTGGCTGCACGACGAGGGCGCCCTGCTCTGACCGCGCCGGCACAGCCGGCCGGTCAGCCCTCGGCCGCCGGGTCCTCCATCACGTTCACCATGAAGTACGCGGCCCGCTCCAGGTAGTCCCAGAGCGCGGCGGCGAGCTGCGGCGGCAGGTCCAGCCGGTCCACCGCCCGGCGCATGTGGAGCAGCCAGGCGTCCCGCTCGACCGCGCCGATCCGGAACGTGGCGTGCCGCATCCGCAGCCGCGGGTGACCGCGCTGCTCCGAGTAGGTGTGCGGGCCGCCCCAGTACTGCATGAGGAAGAGGGTCAGCCGGTCCGCCGCGGGGCCCAGGTCCTCCTCCGGGTACATCGGCCGCAGCAGCGGGTCGGTGGCGACGCCGGCGTAGAACTCGTCCACCAGCTTGCGGAAGGCGGGTTCGCCGCCGATCGCCTCGAAGAGGGTCATCGACTCGCCAGGGGAAGTCACGTCACCCATCCTGCCAGGTGCCGCCCGGGGGCGGCTCCCGCCCACCGCCGGAGCGGGACTCAGGTCACCGCGTGCCGGCGCCGGCTGCGCTCGCCGGCCCGGTCGGCCACCGCCGTCGCCCGGGCCGGGGTGTGCGTGCCGCGCCCCGCCATGGCGGCCGTCGCGGCGGACTCCGCGCGGGCGACCTCGACGGCCGCCTCGATCGTGTCGGGGCGCGGCCAGGTGAGCACCGCGAGGAGCATCAGCAGCACGCCGGCGGCGCTCCACAGCCCGACCACCGAGGGGATGGTGAACCGTTCGGCGAGGGCGCCCGTGGCGAGCACGGCGGCGCCCTGGATGATCTGGGTCCCGCTGGCCATCACGCCGAACGCGCGGGCCCGGTAGCCGTCCGGCAGCGCCTGGACGAAGAGGCCGTTGGCGACCGGGATGAGCCCGGCCACCGCGAAGCCGCACGCGGCCGCGAGGAGCGCCACCACGATCGGCGGCGGGTCGAGCAGCGCCGGGACGAGCACCGCCGGGGCGATCACCGCGAGCGGGCGCATCAGGGCCAGCCGGCGGGCCGGGGCGACGAGCCGCCCCACCATCAGGCCGCCGAGGATGTAGCCGACCGGGTTGGCGGCCATGATGACCGCCTGGGCCGTGCCGGTGTCCATGCCGTCCCCGCTCCGCTCGGCGGCCCAGGCCGCCGCGAGCCCCTCGGGGACGATCGAGAAGACCATCGCGCTGAAGACCAGCACGGCGATGGCGCGCAGCACCGGGCGGCCGAAGACGAGCCGGAACCCCTCGGCGGTCTCCCGCAGCAGGTGACTGCGGTGCGCCTCGGTCATGGCGGGCGGCCGGTTCCGCAGGCCGAAGCGGACCAGCGCGGCAGAGAGGCCGAAGGTGGCCGCGTTGATCAGCAGCGCGGCGGCCGGGTTGACCACGGCGATCGCCGCGCCGAGCAGGTAGCCGAGGACCTGGGCGGCCTGCCCGGTGCTCGCGGAGACCGACAGGCCGAGCACCAGCCGGTCGCCGGCCAGGATCTGCGGCATCAGCGCGGACCGGGCGGCCTGGCTCGGCGGGTTGGCCAGCGTGGTCGCGAAGACCAGGGCGAGGATCGCCCAGGACGGCATCCCGGGCAGGGCGACCAGCACCATGAGGGCCATCCGCACCAGGTCGCAGGCCACCATGACCTGCCGGTACCGGTAGCGCTCCGCGAGCGCGGAGAGCAGCGGACCGCCGACCAGCCAGGGCAGGTAGCTCGCCGCGAACGCGGCGGCCGAGAGCGCCACCGAGTCGGTCTGCCGGTAGACCAGGACGGTGACCGCGGCCTTCGCGACGTAGTCACCGATCCAGGACAGAGCGCTTGCCGCGAAGAGGACGCGGAACTCCGCGAGGCTGAACAGATCGCGGAAGCTGGCCGGGCCCTCCTGGGTGGGTCGCTCGTCGGACACCGTCGCCTCCATCGTTCCCGGATCGGCCACTCTTGATGGCCCGACCTGGGAACCGTCGTCAGATCTACGGATCAGCGAGGACACGAGCACGCTCCTTTGGGGAGCGTGTTCACCGGATTCTGCCCGATCGTCTGACAACTGGCTAGGGTGAACGGATTGATCGTCGCATCTCCGACTGAACGAACGGACGATACCCGAGGGGCCGCGCGGTGCGCGACCCCCGAAAATCGTCCCGCCGGTCCCGCCGACCGGAGACCGGCGTCAGGTGGCCCCGCCGGTGCCCGTCTCGCCCGGCGTCGCGGCGCGGGGCGGCAGCCCCGGGTAGAGCCGGCCGGCCGCGATCCGCGCGGTGATGCCCGAGTTCTCCAGCGCCTCGGCGAGCCGCCGGCGCAGCTCGCGGCCGACCGCGAACTGCCCGTCGGCGGTGGTCTTGACCACGGTACGGATCACCGCACCGTCGACCGTCATCTGCTCGACGCCGAGCACCTCCGGCTGCTCGACGATCTGCGGCGACAGCTCCGGGTCCAGGGCGACCGAGGCGGCCGCCGTACGCAGCACCGCGGTGGCCTCCTCGGTGCCGGCGAAACCGATCGGCAGGTCGACCACGACGAGGGCCCAGCCCTGGCTCTTGTTGCCGACCCGGACGATCTCGCCGTTGCGGATGTACCAGAGCACGCCCCGGCCGTCCCGGACCGTGGTGACCCGCAGGCCCACCGCCTCCACCACGCCGGTCGCCTCGCCCAGGTCGACCGTGTCGCCGACGCCGTACTGGTCCTCGATCAGCATGAACAGGCCGGCGATCAGGTCCTTGACCAGGCTCTGCGCGCCGAAGCCGAGGGCCACGCCGGCGATGCCGGCGCTGGCCAGCAGCGGCGCCAGGTCGAAGCTGAACTCCTTGAGCACCATGAGCAGCGCGATGCCGAAGATGAACGCCGTGACCATGCTGCGCAGCACCGAGCCGATGGCCTCGGCGCGCTGGCGCCGCCGCTCCGGCACGAACTGCTCCGGGTCGAGGGTGGCGCTGGGGATCCGCTCGCGCAGCGGGCGGAGCATGGTGGGCACGGCGCTCTCGGTGGTGGTCCGGACCAGCCGGTTGATGGTCCGGTGCAGCGCCCAGCGGGCGGCCACGGCGAGCAGCAGGATCAGCGCGATCCGCAGCGGCTTCAGGACGATCCAGTAGCTGCCCTCGGCGAACCAGGCCGAGCCGGTGATGTCGTAGACGTTCTTGCACCAGGTGTCGGTGCGGCAGTCCACGGACGGGGACGGGCTCGGCTCGACGGCGGACAACGCAGGGAGCAGCAGGTTGACGGGACTCACCCTGCTTTCGTACCGCAAGGTCGCTGGGCGCCCGCTGGCGACCCGCCCGCCTCCCGCGGATGGGGCGGCCAACCGATCATGCCGGGCGGAACCGGTCATCGTGGCACAGGCGGATACAGCTTCCCGAGGGTACCCCGGATTAGTGCGTGCAATCCGGGGCGCGATCAGGGACTATTGGCGCAACGGACGTCGGTGATCCGGCCGGCGTCGGTGTCGTTCCCCGCTGCCCGCGGGGTGCGCCCGGCGCCATGGTGGCCGGAGCGGCTGGACCGGGAGGGTGAGCGCGATGCCTGACATACGACCCACGGCGGGCTCCGGTGCGCTCGTTCTCAACGCCACCTATGAGCCCCTGTGCGTCGTGTCGGTGCGTCGCGCCGCGATCCTCGTGCTCTCCGCCAAAGCCGTCTGCGTGGCCGACGGCGAAGGCATCCTGCACAGCGCGCGCAACGCGCTCCCGGTCCCCTCGGTGGTCCGGCTGACCCGCTACGTCCGGGTTCCCTACCGCACCCACGTCGGGCTCTCCCGCCGGGCGATCTTCGCCCGGGACGGCTGGCGCTGCGCCTACTGCCGCGGCCCGGCGGAGACCATCGACCACGTCTTCCCGCGCAGCCGGGGCGGCCGGCACGCCTGGGAGAACGTGGTCGCCGCCTGCGCGCGCTGCAACCACACCAAGGGCGACAAGACGCCGGCCGAGCTGGGCTGGCGGCTGCACAACCTGCCGGCGGCCCCGAAGGGCACGGCCTGGCGGGTGCTCGGCCACCGCGCGCCCGACCCCCGCTGGGCCGACTGGCTCGACCTCCGCGAGCCGGAGACCGAGGCGGCCTGAGCGGCGCTTACCGCCGCGCCTTCACCAGCGAGGCGTAGACCACCAGGTTGTCCGCGTAGCCGGTCTCGCCCCCCACCCAGCGGCCGCCGCAGGTGATCAGCCGCAGGTTCGGGCGGCTGAAGTCGCCGTAGACCTCCCGCACCGGCAGCCGCTCCTTGCCGTACCGCTCGATCGAGGTCACCTCGAAGACGGCCACCGAGCGGTCCTGCCGGGTCACCTCGATCCGGTCGCCGTCGTCGAGGTCCTTGAGGTCGTGGAAGACGGCCGGCCCCGTGGTGGTGTCGACGTGCCCCACGATGACCGCCGGACCGTACTGGCCGGGGGTGGGGCCCTTGTCGTACCAGCCGGCCTCGCCGGCCCGGCCGAGGTCCGGCACCGCGATGCTGCCGTCCTGGGCGATGCCGACCCGGTGCACGGGCGCCCGGAGGTCGATCTTGCTGATCGTGAGGTCCGTCGGCGGGCTGCCGGACAGCACGGGGAACTTCTTCGGCGGCGGGCGCAGCCCGGCGGTGAGTTGTGCCGGCAGCACGCTGATGCCGGTCAGCTGTTCCACCCCGAGCATGGCCACGATGAGCGCCATGAGCGCCGCGACGACCAGCACCGGGACGCCGGGGCCGCGCTGGGCGGCGTACCGCCAGCGGCCGGCGGCGGGGGCGGGGCGCGGCGGCACCGGGCGGGCGTGCGGGTCGGCGGTGGTGACGCTGGCCGAGAAGGCGTGCCCGGCGGCGCGGGTGAACCGGCGCGAGACGCGGGACACCAGTCGCAGCCCGGCGCCGACCCGGGACCCGGCCCGGTGCCGGCCCCGGCGGGCGCGGCGCGGTTGGCGGGCCATGGCGGCACCCCCGTCAGAAGCGGCTACCGGTCTTGCGGCGGGCACCCACCCCGGCCACCACGGCGACCGCGACCAGTCCGCCGACCAGCAGCAGCGAACCGGCGCCCCGGCCGCCCGCGGTGCCCCCTCCACCGGTCGCCGGGCCCTTGCTCGGCTGGGCCATGTTCAGCACGGTGAGCATGGTGGAGGCGGCCTGGCCGTTGGAGCACTCCAGGTTCACCGGGTAGTCGCCGGGCGCCTTGTTGCCGGGGATGGTGACCGCCCCGGTCAGGAAGCCGTTGTCCGGCCGGAGCATCACCCGCCCGAAGGCGTCGGAGGTGACCTGGGCCTGCCGGTCGTTGTTGTTGTCGCAACTGGCCCGGATGCTCACCCGGGTGCCGGCCTGGGCGCTGTTGGGTGTGACCTCGACGAACACGTTCTCCCCGGCGCGCACCGGGGAGGCCGTGGCCAGGACGAACGCCGCGATCAGGCCGACCAAGCTCAGAACGCCCCGGAGTGCGCGGTGTGACAGGAGCCCTCGCATGATTCCCCCCTTCCGGTGCGGTGCACCGGAATCCTGCTGACGGGCAGCGCGGGCTGCATTCCCCCTGGTCCGGGGGCAAACCCGGGGCGGATCAGCGGCGCCGGCCGGCGGCGGACGGTCCGGCGGGCGGGAGCGGGGTGACCGGGTGCCAGTCCAGCGGCGTGGAGAGCACCATCGTGCTGGACGGCTGGCCGTACGGGGCGAGCCGGTCGATGACCCCCTCGAACTCGCCCATCGTGCCGGCGGCCACCTTGAGCATGCTGCACGCGTCGCCGGTGATCCGGTGGATCTCCATGATCTCCGGCCAGTCCGCCACCTCCGGGTCGTTGAGGATGCAGCGCGACCCGTAGCAGGACATTCGGATCAGCGCGAGCACGGTCCGGCCGGCCCGGGTCAGGTCCACGTGCGCGTGGTAGCCGGTGATCACCCCGGACTCCTCCAGCCGGCGCACCCGCTCGGCCACCGCGGGCGGGGAGAGGTGCACCCGGCGGGACAGCTCGCTGTAGGAGAGCCGAGCATCGGCCTGGAGTTCGCGCAGCAGGGCCCAGTCCATGTCGTCCACGCGGGGACCTTTCCTTCGTGAAGTGATGCGCCGGGCACGCCTTCGGCTCGACAGGTGATACCACGGTACCGCCGTTGAACAGGCATTCCATCTGCGGATCAACCGGCGGCATCATGTCGTCTACCCCGGCGTACGAAGGGAGATGACGGTGGAACAGACGACGGCGGTGCGGCCGGCGACCTCGCAGCAGCGGGCGGTCCGCGCGGCGCGCAACGGCGGCGAGCCGACCCTGGAGTTCGCCGACCGGGTGCCCTACGACGCCTACGTGCACGCCAGCACGCTGCACCAGCTCCAGCAGCCGCTCAGCGACGACCCGGGCGAGATGTCCTTCCTGATGGTCAGCCAGATCATGGAGCTGTACTTCAAGCTGACCTGCCACGAGCTGCGGCACGCCCAGCGCGAGCTGCGGGCCAACCGGGTCTGGGACGCGCTGCCCCCGCTGCGCCGGGCCGCCCTGCACCTGGAGGGGCTCAACGCCGCCTGGCAGGGGCTGCGTTGGATGACCCCGGCGGACTTCAACCGGTTCCGCGACCGGCTCGGCGAGGGCTCCGGCTTCCAGTCGGCCATGTACCGGCAGCTGGAGTTCCTGCTCGGCCTGCGCGACCCGGCGCTGATCCGCCCGTTCCGCCGGCAGGCCGAGGTGCACGCCGAGCTGACCGCCGCGCTGAGCACGCCGAGCCTCTGGGACGACGTGGTGGCGCTGCTCGCCCGGCGCGGCTTCGAGCTGCCCGCCGACCTGCTGGAGCGGGACGTGGCGACCGAGCACGAGTCGCACCCCGCCGTCGAGGCGGCCTGGGTGCGGATCTACGCCGACGGCGGCCCCGACAACCACCTTCGCCTGCTCGGCGACGCGCTGACCGAGGTGGCCGAAGGGTTCAGCGACTGGCGCTGGCACCACATCAAGGCGGTGCAGCGCTCGATGGGCGCCAAGGTCGGCAGCGGCGGCTCCGCCGGGCTGGCCTGGTTGCAGCGGAGCATGGCCCGGGTGGTATTCCCGGAGCTGTGGTCCGCCCGTACCGCGATGTGACCGGAGAGAGCAGCATGCACACCCCCGAAGAAGACGCCCGCGCCCGCGACGCCGCCGACCCCGGCCACCGGCACCTGTTCCTCGTTCCGCCGGCCGAGGGTGGGCGCCACCCCGAGGTGGCGTACCTGGCCGGCAACTCGCTGGGCCTGCAACCCCGGGCCACCCGCGAGGAACTCCTCGCCGACCTGGACGCCTGGCGGCGGCTGGGCGTGGAGGGGCACCTGGAGGCGGAGCGGCCCTGGCTGCCGTACCACGAACTGCTGACCGCGCCGGCCGCGCGACTGGTCGGCGCCCGCCCCGCGGAGACCGTGGTGATGAACTCCCTTACGGTCAACCTGCACCTGCTGATGGTGAGCTTCTACCGGCCGGCGGGGGAGCGGACCCGGATCGTCATCGAGGACAGCGCCTTCCCCTCGGACAGCTACGCCGTGCGCAGCCAGGCCCGCTTCCACGGCCTCGACCCGGACACCGCCGTCGTCCGGCTGAAGCCGCGCCCCGGCGAGGACACCCTGCGGACGCAGGACGTGCTCGACTTCCTGGCCGCCGAGGGGCACACCGTGGCGCTGCTGCTGCTCGGCGGGGTCAACTACCTGACCGGCGAGCTGATGGACATCCCGGCGATCACCGCCGCGGGGCGGGCCGCCGGCGCGGTGGTCGGCTGGGACCTGGCGCACGCGGCCGGCAACGTGCCGCTCTCGCTGCACGACTGGGACGTCGACTTCGCCGCCTGGTGCTCCTACAAGTACCTGAACTCCGGCCCCGGCGCGCTGGCCGGCGTCTTCGTCCACGAGCGCCACCTCGGCGACCCCGGCCTGCCCCGCTTCGAGGGCTGGTGGAGCACCGAGGCGGCCACCCGGTTCGAGATGACCCCGGTCTCCCGCCCGCCGGCCACCGTCGAGGCGTGGCAGATCTCCAACCCGCCGATCTTCGCGATGGGCCCGGTGCGCACCTCGCTGGAGCTGTTCGACGCGGTCGGCATGCCCGCGCTGCGCGAGCGCAGCCTCCGGCTCACCGGCTACCTGGAGCGGCTGCTCGACGAGGTGACCGCGGACCGGCCGCTGACCGTCATCACCCCGCGCGACGCGGAGCGCCGGGGCTGCCAGCTCTCGGTCCGGATCGGTGCGGGCAGCGCCAGCGAGCTGACCAAGCGGCTGCGGCACGAGCACGGCGTGATCGCCGACGCCCGGGAGCCGGACGTCGTCCGGTTCGCCCCGGTGCCGCTCTACTCGACGTACCACGACTGCTGGCGGGTTGCCGACGCGCTGGCCGCGACCGTGGAGGTGACCCGGTGAGCGCGAGGAGTGAGTCGGGTTTGCGAGCCCCGCAGTCGCGAACGAAGGAGGCACAGTGAACGCCGAGCGCGAGGAGATCGCCGTCGTCGGCGCCGGGCTGGCCGGCTGCCTGCTGGCCTGCTTCCTGGCCCGGCGCGGCTACCCGGTCGCCCTCTACGAGCGCCGGCCGGACCCGCGCACCGGCAAGGTCGAGCGGGGACGCTCGATCAACCTGGCGCTCTCCGAGCGCGGGCTGGACGCGCTGCGCCGGATCGGCCTGGACCACCAGGTGATGACCGACGCGCTGCCGATGCGCGGCCGGATGATCCACCCGGTGGAGGGGGAGCCGCAGTTCCAGTCGTACAGCGTCTCCGGCGACCGGGCGATCAACTCGATCAGCCGGGGCGCGCTGAACAACGCGCTGCTGGACGCCGCCGCCGCGCTGCCCGGCGTGCGGATCGCCTTCGACCACCGGCTCGTCGGGCTCGACCCGACCAGTGGCGAGATGACCTTCGAGACCCCGCAGGGCAAGGTCACCGAGACCGCGTCGGTCGTGCTGGGCGCCGACGGCGCCGGCTCCGCCGTGCGCGGGCAACTGCTGGCGTACGGGGCGGTGACCGAGAGCCTGGACTTCCTCGACTATGGCTACAAGGAACTCACCATCCCGCCGATCGGCGGCGAGTTCGCCCTGGACCCGGGCGCGCTGCACATCTGGCCGCGCGGCACCTCGATGATGATCGCGCTGCCCAACCCGGACCGCTCCTTCACCTGCACGCTGTTCTGGCCGACCCACGGCACCCAGAGCTTCGCCTCGCTGGGCAGCCCGGCCGCCATCGAGACGTACTTCGCCACCCACTACCCGGACCTGGTGCCGCTCGCGCCGAACCTGGTCGACGACTACCAGCACAACCCGGTCGGTGTGCTCGGCACGGTCCGCTGCACGCCGTGGCAGGTGGCCGGCAGGGTCGGCCTGCTCGGCGACGCGGCGCACGCCATCGTGCCGTTCTACGGCCAGGGCGCGAACTGCGCGTTCGAGGACGTGGTCGAGCTGGACCGCTGCCTGGACGAGTGCGGCGACCAGTGGGCGTCGGCGCTGCCGCTGTTCCAGCACCGCCGGCAGGCCAACGCCGAGGCGATCGCCCGGATGGCGCTGACCAACTTCGTGGAGATGCGGGACAAGGTCGCCTCGCCGGTGTTCCAGACCCGCAAGAAGATCGAGCACGCGCTGGAGCGCGCCCTGCCCGGCCGCTACGTCTCGCAGTACGAGCTGGTCTCCTTCTCCACCACCCCGTATGCCGAGGTGCGCCGCCGGGTGCGCCGGCAGTACGGAGTGGTGGGGGCGGTGGCGGCCGGCGCGCTGGTGGCGCTGGCCGGTGCGGCGGCGGCGCTCGGCCGAGGGAGGCGGGCATGACCCTCTGGGATCCCCGGCTGATGGCCGGGCACGCGCCGGACGGCCCCGGCCTGCTGCGCAACTTCGTGGGTGGCTCGTTCACCGACGCCGGGCCGCGGTTCACCAAGCGCAGCCCGGTGACCGGCGAGCCGGTGTTCGAGGTGGTCGAGGCCGGCGAGTCCGTCGTGGACGACGCGGTCACCGCGGCCCGGGCGGCGCTGCGCGGCCCGTGGGGCCGGATGGGCGAGCGGGAGCGCGCCGAGGTGCTCCGCCGGGTCGCCGACGAGCTGGAACGCCGCTTCGACGACCTGGTGGCCGCCGAGGTGGCCGACACCGGCAAGGCCATCTCGCAGGCCCGCACGCTGGACATCCCGCGCGGGGCCGCCAACTTCCGCGCGTTCGCCGAGATCGTGGCGACCGCGCCGACCGAGTCGTTCACCACGGTCACCGCGACCGGCGGCCGGGCGCTGAACTACGCCGTCCGCAAGCCGGTCGGCGTGGTGGCGATCATCGTGCCGTGGAACCTGCCGCTGCTCCTGCTCACCTGGAAGGTCGCCCCGGCCCTGGCCTGCGGCAACGCCGTGGTGGTCAAGCCCAGCGAGGAGACCCCGGCGTCGGCGACCCTGCTGGCCGAGGTGATGGCCGAGGCGGGCGTGCCCGAGGGCGTGTTCAACCTGGTGCACGGCTTCGGCCCCGGCTCGGCCGGCGAGCACCTGACCCGGCACCCGGGCGTCGACGCGATCACCTTCACCGGGGAGTCGGCCACCGGCAGCGCCATCATGCGGGCCGCCGCCGACGGGGTGAAGGCGGTCAGCTTCGAGCTGGGCGGCAAGAACGCCGGCCTGGTCTTCGCCGACGCCGACCTGGACGCGGCGGTCGCCGGCTCGGTCCGGTCCAGCTTCACCAACGGCGGCCAGGTCTGCCTCTGTACCGAGCGGATCTACGTGCAGCGGCCGGTCTTCGAGGAGTTCACGGCCCGGCTGGCCAAGCGCGCCGACGAGCTGGCGTACGGGTGGCCGGCCGACGAGGCCACCGTGAACATGCCGCTGATCTCGCACACCCACCGGGACAAGGTGCTCGGCCACTACGAGCTGGCCCGCACCGAGGGCGCCGAGGTGCGCGCCGGGGGCGGCACGCCGCGCTTCGGCGACGCCCGCGACGGCGGCGCGTACGTGCAGCCGACCGTGCTCACCGGGCTGGGGCCCGACGCCCGCACCAACCGGGAGGAGATCTTCGGTCCGGTGGTGCACGTCGCGCCGTTCGACGACGAGGACGAGGCGTACGCCCTGGCCAACGGCACCGAGTACGGCCTGGCGGCGACGGTCTGGACCCGCGACGTGGGGCGGGCGCACCGGGCCGGGTCGCGGCTGGACGCCGGCATCGTCTGGGTGAACACCTGGTTCCTGCGCGACCTGCGCACCCCGTTCGGCGGCGTGAAGGCGTCCGGCATCGGCCGGGAGGGTGGCGTGCACTCGCTCGACTTCTACTCGGAACTCACAAACGTCTGCGTGGACCTCTCATGACCGAGCGGAGTGCGCGGAGCGGGCAGAATGGCCGGCGTCCCAAGCGAACGCAGCGAGGAGCCGGCATGACCGTCGACATCGAAGCCGCCAACCGGGAGCTGGCCGTGGCCCGGCAGGAGGAGAAGCCGTGCCCGCCGCTGCGCGGGCGGCTGCTGCCGGAGGGCGACATCGAGGCGGCCTACCAGGTGCAGCAGGTCTACACGCGGCAGCGGCTCGGCAAGGGCCACCGCCGCGTGGGCGCGAAGATCGGTCTCACCTCCCGCGCCGTGCAGGAGAACTTCGGCGTCTTCCAGCCCGACTTCGGGGTGCTCTTCGACGACATGGCCGTCGGTGACGGCGTCGAGGTGCCGATGAGCCGGCTGCTCCAGCCCCGGGTGGAGGCGGAGATCGCCTTCGTGCTCGGCGCCGACCTGCCCGACGAGCGGGTCACCACCGTGGACCTGATCCGGGCCGTCGACCACGTGCTGCCGGCTATCGAGATCGTCGACTCGCGGATCGCCGGTTGGGACATCTCCATCGTGGACACCGTGGCGGACAACGCCTCCAGCGGGCTGTTCGTGCTCGGCACCGCGCCCCGCCGGCTGGCCGACGTGGACCTGCGGCTCTGCGGCATGGTGCTGGAGCACGCCGGCGAGCCGGTCTCGGTCGGCGCCGGGGCGGCCTGCCTCGGCAACCCGCTGCACGCCCTGGAGTGGCTGGCCGGCACGATGGCCCGCGCCGGCGACCCGCTGAAGGCCGGGGACGTGGTGCTCTCCGGGGCGCTCGGCCCCATGGTGCCCGTGACGCCCGGAGCGGCGTACGAGGCACGGATCTCCGGGCTCGGCTCGGTGCGGACCTGCTTCTCGAAGGAGACGCGATGAGTGTCGGAGTGGCGGTGCTCGGGTCGGGCAACATCGGCACCGACCTGATGATCAAGGTGCTGCGGCTCAGTGGCGAGCTGCGCATGGTGGCCATGGCCGGGATCGACCCGGAGTCCGACGGTCTCGCCCGGGCCCGCCGGCTCGGCGTCGCGACCACCGCCGAGGGCGTCGACGGCCTGGTGGCCATGCCCGAGTTCGCCGACGTGGAGCTGGTCTTCGACGCCACCTCGGCCGGCGCGCACCAGCGCCACGACGCGGTGCTGCGGGCGCACGGCCGGACCGTGGTCGACCTGACCCCGGCCGCCATCGGCCCGTACGTGGTCCCGCCGGTCAACCTCGACGAGCACCTGCACCAGCCCAACGTGAACATGGTGACCTGCGGCGGGCAGGCCACCGTGCCGATCGTGCACGCGGTCGGCCGGGTCACCCCGGTCGCGTACGGGGAGATCGTGGCCTCGATCGCCTCGAAGTCGGCCGGGCCGGGCACCCGGGCCAACATCGACGAGTTCACCGAGACCACGGCCCGGGCCATCGAGGTGGTCGGCGGCGCCGAGCGCGGCAAGGCCATCATCGTGCTGAACCCGGCCGACCCGCCGCTGCTCATGCGGGACACCGTCTACTGCCTCTGCCCGGACGCCGACGCCGACCGGACCGCGATCGCCGCCTCGGTGGCCGACATGGTGAAGACCGTGCAGGAGTACGTCCCGGGCTACCGCCTCAAGCAGGACGTGCAGTTCGACCGGGTGGACACGTACGCGCCGGTGCTGGGCCGGCACTTCACCGGGCTCCAGGTCTCGGTCTTCCTGGAGGTCTCCGGCGCCGGGCACTACCTGCCCGCGTACGCCGGGAACCTGGACATCATGACCTCGGCCGCGCTGCGCACCGCGGAGCGACTGGTCACGCTCCGAAAGGCGGCCGCGCAATGACCGACCTCTACATCCAGGACGTGACGCTGCGCGACGGCATGCACGCCATCGCCCACCGGTACACGGTGGACCAGGTGCGGACCATCGCGGCCGCGCTCGACGCGGCCGGGGTGGCCGCCATCGAGGTGGCGCACGGCGACGGGCTGGCCGGCTCCAGCGTCAACTACGGCCACGGCGCGGCCGGCGACGCCGACTGGATCTCCGCCGCCGCCG
Source organism: Micromonospora sp. A3M-1-15 (assembly GCF_024213425.1). NCBI lineage: Bacteria > Bacillati > Actinomycetota > Actinomycetes > Micromonosporales > Micromonosporaceae > Micromonospora > Micromonospora sp. A3M-1-15. The sequence goes on from NZ_JANAVK010000002.1 coordinate 1,107,942, forward strand.
AGGTGCTGACCAGCGCGCGGCTCACCACCCTGCTGCTGCCCGGCATCGGCACCATCGCCGACCTCAGGGCGGCCAAGGCGCTCGGGGTGACAAGCGTCCGGATCGCCACCCACTGCACCGAGGCGGACATCTCCGCCCAGCACATCTCCTGGGCCCGGGAGAACGGCATGGACGTCTCCGGGTTCCTCATGATGTCGCACATGAACGACCCGGCCGGGCTGGCCGCCCAGGCCAAGCTCATGGAGTCGTACGGAGCGCACTGCGTCTACGTCACCGACTCCGGCGGGCGGCTGCTCATGTCCGACGTGGCGCAGCGGGTCGACGCGTACCGGCAGGTGCTCGACCCGGAGACGCAGATCGGCATCCACGCCCACCACAACCTGTCCCTCGGCGTGGCCAACAGCGTGCTGGCCGTCGAGCACGGCCGGATCCCCGGCCCCGGGCCGGCCGGCGCGGACGCCCCGCACGGGCGGACCGTCCGGGTGGACGCGTCGCTGGCCGGCATGGGCGCGGGCGCCGGCAACGCCCCGCTGGAGGTCTTCGTGGCGGTCGCCGAACTGCACGGCTGGAAGCACGGCTGCGACGTGTTCGCGCTCATGGACGCGGCCGACGACCTGGTCCGCCCGCTCCAGGACCGGCCGGTCCAGGTCGACCGGGAGACGCTCTCCCTCGGGTACGCGGGCGTCTACTCCAGCTTCCTCCGCCACGCCGAGCGCGCCTCCGCGAAGTACGGGGTGGACGTCCGCTCGATCCTGGTCGAGCTGGGCCGGCGCCGGATGGTCGGCGGCCAGGAGGACATGATCGTGGACGTGGCACTCGACCTGGCCGGTAAGGAGAACTCATGATCGGGCCGGACATCGCGGGGATCGCCGAGAAGCTGGGCGCGGCGGCCGACACGGCCACCGCGATCCCGCAGCTCGCCGCCGAGACGGGCCTCGACGTGGACGCCGCGTACGCGGTGCAGGCCGCACTGCTGAAGCGCCGCCTCGACCGCGGTGAGCGGCTGGTCGGGCTGAAGATGGGGCTGACCAGCAAGGCGAAGATGGCCCAGGTCGGTGTGGACGAGGTGATCTGGGGCCGGCTGACCGACGTGATGCGGGTGCCCGACGGCGGCACGGTCGACGTGGCCGACTTCATCCACCCCCGGGTCGAGCCGGAGGTGGCGTTCCTGCTGGACCGCCTCCCCGAGCCGGGCGAGCCGGTCGGCGCGTTCACCCGGGCCGTCCGCGCCGTGGCGCCGGCCATCGAGCTGATCGACTCCCGGTACGCCAACTTCACCTTCTCCCTGCCGGACGTCGTGGCCGACAACACCTCGGCCGCCGCGTTCGTCGTCGGCCCCTGGTCGCCCGTGCCCGAGGGCCTGGACAACCTGGGCGTGCTGCTGGAGATCGACGGCCGGGTCGCGCAGGTCGGCTCGACCGCGGCGATTCTCGGCGACCCGCGCCGGGCGCTGGACGAGGGCATCCGGCTGGCCGGCCGGCACGGCGTCCGGCTGCGCAAGGGCTGGGTCTTCCTGGCCGGCGCGGCCACCGCCGCCGTGCCGCTGCGCCCCGGCGCGCACGTCCGCGCCGTCGTCGAGAAGCTCGGCACCGCGTCCCTCAAGGCGTCGGCGTGAGCGCGAGGAGTGAGCCGGGTTTGCGAGCCCCGCAGTCGCGAACAGAGAAGGCTCAGACCGCCCGCGTGGTCGCCGGGAAGGCCGTGCCGCGGGGCGCCTTCCCGCACGTCAAGGTCGCCGGCGGGTTCGTCTTCGTCTCGGGTACGTCGTCGCGCCGGCCGGACAACACCTTCGCCGGTGTCTCGGTCGACGAGTTCGGCACCACCGACCTCGACATCCGGGCCCAGACCCGGGCGGTGGTCGGGAACATCCGCGACCTGCTCCGCTCGGTCGGCGCCGACCTGAGTGACCTCGTGCAGGTCACCAGCTACCTGGTCAACATGAACGACTTCGGTGGCTACAACGAGGTGTGGGCGGAGTTCTTCGACGCCACCGGACCGACCCGGACCACGGTGGCCGTGCACCAGCTTCCGCACCCGCACCTGCTCATCGAGATGCAGGCCGTGGCACTACTTCCGTCGGGAGGTCAGTCATGAGTGAGATCGCCGAGCCGTTCAGCTTCCAGGGCTGGATCGGGGAGAACCAGCACCTGCTCAAGCCGCCGGTGGGCAACAAGGAGATGCTGCCGGGCAGCGACGACTTCATCGTCATGGTGGTGGGCGGCCCGAACCAGCGGACCGACTTCCACGTCGACCCGTACGAGGAGTTCTTCTACCAGGTCAAGGGCAACATGCACATCAACCTCATGTTGCCCGAGGGACCGCGTACAGTGCACGTGCGCGAGGGTCAGATGTGGATGCTGCCGCGCAACACCCCGCACTCGCCGCAGCGCCCCGAGGCCGGCTCGATCGGCATGGTGATCGAGCGGGTCCGCGAGGAGGGCACGCTGGAGAAGTTCCAGTGGTACTGCCCCGAGTGCAGCCACAAGGTGCACGAGGTGGAGCTCCAGGTGCGCGACATCGCGGCCGACCTGCCCCCGGTCTTCGCGGATTTCTACGCCGACGAGAAGGCCCGCACCTGCGGCAACTGCGGCGCCCTGCACCCGGGCAAGGGCTGATGCCGCGACGCGTCGTCGACGTGCACACGCACGTCGTACCCAAGGGGTGGCCGGATCTCGCCGCGGCCTGCGGCGGGTCCGGCTGGCCCTGGCTCCGGGTGGACTCCGAGCGCGCCGCCATGATCATGGTGGGGGAGACGGAGTTCCGGCCGGTCGGCGCGGAGTGCTGGGACCCGGAGACCCGCCTCGCCGACATGGCCGCCGACGGGGTCGACGTGCAGGTCGTCTCGCCCACCCCGGTCTTCTTCAGCTACGACCGGCCGGCCGACCAGGCGGTGAAGGTGGCCCGGATCTTCAACGACCTGACCCTGGAGGTCACCGCGGCCGGGGGCGACCGGTTGGTGCCCTTCTGCCAGGTGCCGTTGCAGGACCCGGACGCCGCCTGCGCCGAACTAGACCGCTGCCTGGCGGCCGGGCACGCCGGGGTGGAGATCGGCAACCACGTCGGCGACCGCGACCTGGACGACGCCGGCATCGTGGAGTTCCTGACCCACTGCGCCGAGGTGGGCGCGCCCGTCTTCGTGCACCCGTGGGACATGCCGGGCGGCCCCCGGCTCGACCGGTGGATGGCCCGCTGGCTGACCGGGATGCCGGCCGAGACGCACCTGTCGGTGCTGGCGCTGATCCTGGGCGGCGTCTTCGACAAGGTGCCCGACACGCTCCGGATCTGCTTCGCGCACGGCGGCGGCAGCTTCCCGTTCTGGCTGGGCCGCGCCGACAACGCCTGGCACCGCCGCGGCGACCTGGTACGCGGCGCGTCCAGCGCCCCGCCCAGCGCCTACGTCGACCGGTTCAGCGTCGACTCGGTGGTCTTCGAGCCGGCCGCATTGCGGCTGCTCGTCGACACCATGGGCGAGGACCGGGTGCTTGTGGGCAGCGACTACCCGTACCCGCTGGGGGAGCGGCCGGTCGGGCAGGTGGTGCACCGGGCGGACTTCCTCACCGACGCGCAGCGGGCCAAGCTCCTCGGCGACAACGCCCTCCGCTTCCTGCACGGCTGACCCGCCCGGCGGGCACGCGGCGGGGGAGAGTGCGAGGGCCGCCGTGACCAGGCAGGATGGGGTCATGGCCGAGCCGCACGACCTGACCGCGCTGGAGCAGGCCGCCGCGATCCGCCGGGGTGAGCTGTCCAGCGTGGAGCTGGTCGAGCACCACCTGCGCCGGGTGGACGCGCTCGCCGACACCCTCGGCGCGTTCGTCACCGTCACCCCGGAACGCGCGCGGGCGGCGGCCGCCGAGGCCGACGCCGTGCCGGCGGACCGGCGCGGCCCGCTGCACGGGGTGCCGACCGCCATCAAGGACCTCACGCTCACCGCCGGGGTCCGCACCACCTTCGGCTCGGCCGCCTTCGCCGACTTCGTGCCGCCGGTCGACGCCGACGTGGTCCGGTTCATGGCCGGCGCCGGGCTGGTGAGCCTCGGCAAGACCACCACCTCCGAGCTGGGCTGCTCGCTCTACTCCGAAGGGCTCGTCGCGCCGCCGGCCCGCAACCCGTGGGGTCTCGGCCACACGGCGGGCGGGTCCAGCGGCGGGGCGGCGGCCGCGGTGGCCGGCGGCCTCGTGCCGGTGGCGCAGGGCTCCGACGGCGGCGGTTCGCTGCGCATCCCGGCGTCCCTCTGCGGCCTGGTCGGCTACAAGCCCAGCCGGGGGCTCGTCTCCGGCGGCCCGCTCGGCTTCGGGGCGTTCGGGCTGCCCATCAGCGGCCCGCTCGGCCGGACCGTGACCGACGTGGCCGCGCTGCTCGACGTGCTGGCGCAACCGGTGCCCGGCGAGCCGTACCTGGCGCCCGCCGCGCCCACCGGCGGCTACCTGGGCGCCGCCCGGGACGCCGCACCGGGTCGGCTGCGGATCGGCCGGTTCACCGCCCCGATGCTCGCCGACGAGCCGGTCCACCCGGACTGCGTGGCCGCCGTTGACCGGGCCGCCGCGCTGCTCACCGCGGCCGGCCACGAGGTGGTCGACGTCCCCGCGCCGCTCGGCCCCGACGCGTGGCCGCTCTTCGAGACCGTCTGGTACGTGCTGGCGCTCGCCCCGGTGCCGCCGGAGCGGGAGAGCGACCTGCTGCCGCTGACCCGGTTCCTCCGCGCCCGGGGGGCGGCCGTCGGCGCCGGTCCGCTGATGGCCGCGCTCGGCGAACTCCAGGCCCAGGTACGCCGCGGCGTGGGCCGTACCGCCGGGTGCGACCTGCTGCTCTGCCCGACCCTGGCGGCCCCGCAGGCGCCCGTGGGGGCGTTCGCCAGCCTCGATCCGGCCGAGGATTTCGACCGGCAGCGCCGGTTTTCGCCGTACTGCGCCATCTTCAACGTCACCGGCGACCCGTCCGTTTCCCTGCCGGTCGGCCGGACCGGCGACGGGATGCCGGTCGGCGTGCTGCTCACCGGCCGGTACGGCGACGACGCGACATTGATAGCCACTGCCGCGCAACTGGAGCACGGCTGTGGCGGGTGGGATCAGCACCCCGCAATCTGGCGGGCCGTCGACTCCGCTAACGTGAACAGCACAAGCGGAGTCGGGCGCGCGTCGTCTTGACCGTCCACCCGACCCGGAAAATTCCTGGTCTCTCTTTCCGCCTGGGGGCGTTGGGATTGTCTGTTACCGAGACGTTGCTGGTCTTCGTCGGCATCCCGGCGGCCGCCGTGCTGGTGATCGCCGGGCTGGCGGCCGTGGGCAACCGTGGTGGCGGCGGTGGCGGCGCCAAGCGCTACCGGCCCGGCCGGCCGTTCGACTTCACTCCGGTGTGGTTCCTGGGCCGCCCGGAGCAGCTGGCCGACTCGGCCGGCACCGCACTGGCCGCCGGCGCGCAGGCGCCGGCGCTGACCAGCCGCAAGCAGGAGCAGGCCGGCCGGGAGGCACCGGCCGGTGGAACCGGAGGCGCAAGTGACCGTTGGTGAGAAGCAGGCCGCGACGGGGACCGGTAACCCGCCCGAGGTCCTGGACGGGCCGTTCTCGACCCGTCAGCTGCTCCGCATCGACGAGGCGCTCCGCCTGGCCGACCAGGGCACCGGCCTGGTCTTCTCGGTCTACGTGGGCGGCCTCGACGAGCCGATCCGCGAGCACGCCGGGCGACTGCACCGCCAGCTCGCCGAGCCGGACCGGTCCGTGCTGATCGCCGTGTCGCCCAACCAGCGGCAGCTCGAGATCATCACCGGCCGGTACGCGCGCAAGCGCATCCCGGACACGTACGCCAAGCTGGCCGCACTCTCCATGGTGGCCTCGTTCGGCGGCGGCGACCTGGCCGGCGGCATCATCCAGGGCCTCGACCAGCTCGCCAGCCACGCCGGCAAGGGCTGACCCCCTTCCGCACACGACGAAGCCCGGCCCGCGCGACGCGGGCCGGGCTTTCTCGTGTCCCGGGTCAGCGAGGCCGGGCGCCAGGGCCGACAAACGGCCGGGGCCGGCGCGGGCTCCCACCCACGCCGGCCCCGGCCGCGTGCTCCTCGGTCAGGCGGTCCGGGCGTCCCGGGCGCGGGCCTTGAGGGCGCGGGAGACGCCGTCGCGGCCCTCCGCCACCAGCCGGCGCAGCGACGCCGGGTGACCCTCCTGGGCCAGCCAGGCGTCGGTGGCCGCCACCGTGTCCTCCTCGACCAGGTACGCCGGGTAGGCGAGCTGCACGAACTCCTGCGCCGGCTCGCTGTCCCGCTGCGCCCACACCTGCGCCGCCGCCGCGAAGTACTTCTCCCGGTACGGCGCGGTGAGCTCCACCTGCGCCGGGTGGGTGAAGCCCTGCAGCAGCGCCCGGTTGCGCCAGTTCGGCAGCGCCTCCGGGCCGGTGAGCTGCGCCCACACCGCCGCCTTGTTCTCGGCCGTCGGCACGAGCGCGTGCGCGTACGCGGCCTCCCGCTCGCCGCTGGCGGTCCGGTCGCCGGCCAGCTCGGCCTCCACCTCGGCGGCCCCGGCCGCGCCGTTGGCCACCAGCGACTGGAGGACGGTCCAGCGCAGCTCGGTGTCCACGGTCAGCCCGTCGGGCACACCGGCGCCGTCCAGCCAGCCGCGCAGCGCGGCCAGGTCCTCGCCGGAGCGGGCCGCGGAGGCGTACGCCCGGGCCCAGGCCAACTGGAAGCCGCTGCCCGGCTCGGCCGCGGCGAGCGCGGTCCGGGCGGTCCGGGCCAGCTCGGCCCAGCCGGTCGGCGCCCAGGCCGGGTCGGCGTAGAAGGTGAGCGTGGTGGTCGCCTGGCGCAGGGTGGCGGTGACCAGGTTGATGTCGGTCTCCGCCGGCAGCCCGGCCAGCACCAGCGCCACGTAGTCCCGGGCCGACAGCTCGGCGTCGCGGGTCATGTCCCAGGCGGCGGTCCAGCACAGCGCGCGGGCCAGCGACGAGTCGAAGCCGGCGATGTGCTGCACCACGGTCGCCATCGACCGCTCGTCGAGCCGCAGCTTCGTGTACGTCAGGTCGTCGTCGTTGAGCAGCAGCACGTCGGCGGCGGGCTTGCCGTGCAGCACGGACAGCTCGGTCAGCTCGCCGGTCACGTCCGCCTCGACCCGCTCCCGGCGGACCAGCCGCCCGTCGGTCAGGTCGTAGAGGCCCACGCCGATCCGGTGGGTGCGCAGGGTCGGGTGCCCGGCGGGCGCCTCCTGCCGGACCAGCACCCGCTCGTACGTGCCGTCGGCGCCGATGGTCACCTCGGGGCGCAGCGTGTTGACCTGGGCGGTCTCCAGCCACTGGGCGGCGAACTTGCGCAGCTCCCGGCCGGAGGCCGTCTCCAGCTCGGAGAGCAGGTCGTCGAAGGTGGCGTTGCCCCAGGCGTGCTTGCCGAAGTAGGCCCGCAGGCCGGCCACGAACGGCTCCTCGCCCACGTACGCGACGAGCTGCTTGAGCACGCTGGCGCCCTTGGCGTAGGTGATGCCGTCGAAGTTGACCTCGACGGCCTCCAGGTCCGGCATCTCGCAGTAGACCGGGTGGGTGGAGGAGAGCTGGTCCTGCCGGTAGCCCCAGTTCTTCCGGATGGACAGGAAGGTCGTCCACGCGTCGGAGAAGCGGGTGGCGTGGGTGTTGCACCAGTGGCTGGCCCACTCGGCGAACGACTCGTTCAGCCACAGGTCGTTCCACCAGCGCATGGTGACCAGGTCACCGAACCACATGTGCGCCAGCTCGTGCAGGATCGTGTTGGCCCGCTGCTCGTACTCGAAGTCGGTGACCTGCGAGCGGAAGATGTAGTGCGACTCGGCGTGCGTGACGCAGCCGAAGTTCTCCATGGCGCCGGCGTTGAAGTCCGGCACCCAGAGCTGGTCGTACTTGGGCAGCGGGTAGCGCACCTGGAACTTCTCGTGGAAGAAGTCGAAGCCCTGCTTGGTGATGAGGAACAGGTCGTCGGCGTCCATGTACTGCGCCATCGACGCCCGGCAGTAGACGCCCAGGTCGATGCCGTCGTGGCTGTCCCGCACCTCGTGGTACGGGCCGGCGCAGAGCGCCGTGATGTAGGTGCTCATCCGCGCCGACTCGGCGAAGTGGACGGTCTTGAGCGCCTCGCCGGCCGGCTCCTCGCGCTCCACCGGCGAGTTGGACACCACCCGCCAGTGCTCCGGGACGGTGGCGTGCCAGGTGTAGACGCTCTTCAGGTCGGGCTGGTCGAAGCAGGCGAACACCTTCTGCGCGTCGGCCGTCTCGAACTGGCTGTAGAGGTAGGTCTCGCCGTCGACCGGGTCGACCGTGCGGTGCAGGCCCTGACCGCTGTTGGAGTAACCGAAGTCGGCGTCGACAACGAGGACGTTCTCGGCGGCCAGGCCGGTGAGGGTGAGGCCCTTCTCCGCCGACCAGCCGGACAGGTCGACCGGCGTGCCGTTCAGCGTCGCCGAGCGCACCGACTCGGCGGCCGTCTCGATGAAGCTGCTCGCCCCCGGCTCGGCACAGCGGAACCGGACCTCGGTCACCGACCGGAACGTGCGGCCGTCGGCCTGCACCGCGGTCGACAGGTCAAGCTTGATGTCGTACCCGGTGACGTCGAGCAGGCGGGCCCGCTCGGTGGCCTCGACCTGGGTCAGGTTGCGCACTCCCGGCACTGTTCGTCTCCATCCCACTCGTCTCGCCGCGCCCCGCGGCACCGGCCTCCCGGCCCGCTCGTGACGGCCGGTCCGAAACCGAGTCTTCCATGCACGGTCACCCTTCGGTGGCCGAGGTCACGCTCTCATTCCGGTACCGGTCGATGCCGCGTGGGGTGAGGATCGGAGGGGAAGGCGCCGGAGCTCCGGCGCCGTGGAGTCGTGAAGGGATGACACCGTGACCGAACGTGTCGCCGTGGACATGTGGTTCGACCCGCTGTGCCCGTGGGCGTGGATCACCTCCCGTTGGCTGCTGGAGGTCGAGCAGGTCCGGGACGTGGACATCCGGTTCCACGTGATGAGCCTCTCGGTGCTCAACGAGGGCCGGGACCTGCCGGAGCAGTACCAGGATCTGATGAAGAAGGGCTGGGGCCCGGTGCGGGTCTGCATCGCCGTCGAGCAGGCGCACGGCGGGGAGGTGCTGGGGAAGCTCTACACCGCGATGGGCACCCGGATCCACCTCGGCAAGGAGGAGCTGGGCCGGGACATGCTGGCGGGGGCGCTCACCGACGTCGGCCTCGACCCGGCGCTCGCCGACGCCGCCGAGTCGACCGAGTACGACGAGGCTCTGCGGGCCAGCCACGAGGCGGGCATGCGGCCGGTCGGCACCGACGTGGGCACCCCGGTCATCCACGCCCCGGGCCCGGACGGCCGGCAGGTCGCCTTCTTCGGCCCGGTGATCACCCCGGCGCCGAAGGGCGAGGCGGCCGGCCGCCTCTGGGACGGCGTCCTGCTGGTGGCCGGCACCCCCGGCTTCTACGAGCTGAAGCGCAGCCGCGAGGTCGGCCCGGTCTTCGACTGAGCCGCGCCGGACGAGCCCCGCGCCGCCCCGTCACCGGGCCGGTGCGGGGCTCGTTTCACCGGGTGTCCCAGCCGGCGGCCCGTCCGGGGCCGCAGCCCGGCAGCTCCTGGAGGCGTTCCCATGGGTAAGCACCGCCGCCTGTCCGCCGAGGCGCCGGAGACGGCGACCGAGGACTCCGGCGCGACCTACTGGTCGGTGGCCGAGGGCGACTGGCCGGCGGTCCCGGCCGAGATGGCCGGCCTGCTGGCTCCGCCGATCGTGGTCGGCGTGGCCCGGGTGGTGGCCACCTCACGGATGACCCCGCCCGCCGACGCGGGCCTGCCGGCCCGCATCCCGGGCACGGTCCGCACCAGCGCCGCGGCGGGCCGCCCGGCCCCGGCCGGGACGACGACGGTCCGGCTCAGCGCCTCCGGCGGCTCCCGGCCGGCCGCCCCGACGCCGGGCGGGAGCGCGGCCTCCGGCCGGCACCGCACCGGCTGAACCGGTCCCCTTTCATCTGGTGGACGGCGCGCGGGTCCGGCACCGGCGCTCCGGACGGCGCGGGTAGCGTCAGCGGGCATGACGGTCGTGCATCCGATCGCCCGGGCCTGGATCACCACTGGCGGCACCGGCGCGCAGAACTACGACGAGTTCGCCGACGACGCGGAGATCACCGCCATCGTCGAGGCGAATCCGCACAGTGCCCTGGGCATCGAGATGCCCCACCGGGCGCCGGGAAGCCTCGGGAAGTCCTTCCTCGACGCGCTCCCCGACGCGGTGGCCCGCCTCGCCGAGGCGAAGGCGGACGGCAGCTACACCCCGGCCGAGCAGGTCGTGGTCCTCTACCGGATCAGCGCGCCGGGCGAGGAGAGCGCGTACGGGCTGTTCGCCATGGTCGACACCGACCAGATCTCCACCCGCGCCGACGAGCCCGGCCTGGTGATCCGCAACGAGGACGTGTTCATCGCGAAGGTGCGCGAGCGCGTCGCCCTCGCCGAGGCGCTGGGCCACCTGCTCTCACCCGTACTCCTGCTCCAGACCGGGCGCGGCGACGAACTGCACGCCGCGCTCGCGGCGGCGACCGAGTCGGCCGGCGCGCCCGCCGCCACCGACGTGGACCAGGCCGGGCGCACGCACGCCATCTGGCTGCTCGGCCCGGGCCCGGCGCAGGACGAGCTGACCGCCCTGGCGGGCGGCGGCGAGCTGGTGGTCGCCGACGGCAACCACCGCAGCCTGGCCGCGCAGACCGGCGGCTTCCCGCGCTTCCTGTCGGTGATCACCACGCCGGCGTCGGTCGCCATCCAGCCCTACAACCGGCTGGTCAGCGAGCTGACCACCACCCCCGACGAGCTGCTCGACCGGCTCCGCGCCGCCGGCGCGGAGATCACCCCGCTCGCCGGCCCGGTCGGCGTCCCCGCGACCGGCGGCACCGTGCACCTCCACCTCGCCGGCCAGGGGTACGCGGTGCGCCTGCCGCACGTCGGCGGCGAGCGCCTGGAGAACCTCGACCACGCGCTGGTCGAGCGGCTGCTGCTGCGCGACGCGCTCGGTCTCGACCCGGGCGACAAGCGGATCACCTACGTGGGCGGCGACTACCCGGCGAGCTGGCTCACCGGCGAGGTCGACGCGGGCCGGGCCGAGCTGGCCGTCCTCGTCGCCCCGGTGACCGTGGACGACTTCGTCGCGGTGAACCTGGCCCGGGAGAAGATGCCGCGCAAGAGCACCTGGTTCACCCCGAAGGCGCGGGCCGGCCTGGTCGTGGCCGAGCTCCCCCGAGCAGCCGTGTGACGAATCCGCCTCCGTGCCGCCGCCCGCGCGCTGGCACGGGGGCGGGCCTGTCAGACTGCGCGGTATGCGCGTCTACCTGGGATCCGATCACGCCGGTTTCGAGCTGAAGGTGCACCTCGCCAACCACCTGGCCAAGCAGGGGTACGAGGTGGTCGACGTCGGCCCGCACGCCTTCGACCCGGACGACGACTACCCGGCGTTCTGCCTGCACACCGGGCAGCGCGTGGTCGACGACCAGGGCAGCCTGGGTGTGGTCATCGGCGGCTCCGGCAACGGGGAGCAGATCGCCGCCAACAAGATCGCCGGGGTCCGGGCGGCGCTCGCGTGGAACATCGACACCGCCCAGCTGGCCCGCGAGCACAACGACGCCAACATCGTCGCGATCGGCGGCCGGCAGCACACCCTGGACGAGGCGACCGCCCTGGTCGAGGCGTTCCTCGCCACCCCGTTCTCCGGCAACCCCCGGCACGCCCGGCGGATCGCCCAGGTCGCCGACTACGAGCAGAGCCGCCAGCTTCCCGACCTGCCCGCCTGACGCCTCCCGGACGGGCGCGCCCGCGCGGGTCGCGCCCGTCACCGCCCGGTGCGGGGCAGTTCCTCCCGGGGCACCCAGTTGCGGCGGACGATCACCACCCGGGCCTCGGCCTCGGCCAGGTCCTCGTCGGTCGGCCGGGCGGCGTCCCGCGCGCGCAGCGCGGCGGTCACGCTCACCTGCGACGAGCCGGAGCCGACCAGGCCGCGCAGCCCCCGCTCGCCCTCGTCGGCGGGCGGCCCCGGGCGCCGGCCCCGCGGCTCCTGCTCCGCATCGGCGCGTCGGGCGCCGCGCGGCGACCTGGAGCCGTCGTCCGGCGACTCCGGCTCGGCGCGTCTGGCGCCGCCGCGCGGCGGCCGGGGGGCCAGGTCGTCGTGCATCGCGGCCGTGCTCGCGCTCGGACCGTCGGCGTCCGGCGGCCCGCCGTCGCCGTGGTGCCGCAGCCGTCGTCGCCGGCGCTCCGCATCACCCATCACCCGACCGTACCGGGCGCGGGAGGCGCCGGGGGAGTCAGAAGACCTCCATGGGGGCCGGGGCGCGGTGCCAGCCGAAGGCCGGGGCCGTCGCCGCCACCGTCCCGGGGACCAGCTCCCGGACCCGGCCGGCGGCGGTGAGCGCGGCCAGGCCGGCGCCGCCCAGGTAGAGCTCGCCGAGGGCGCGGACGTCGCAGGCCAGCCCGGCCGGCGCCGCGGTGGCCGTGCACTCCGCCCCGGACGGGCCGCCGACCAGCCGCCACCGGCCGCCGTTCTCGGGCAGCAGGTCGTCGGTGACCTCGACCACCACGTCGACGTCGGTGGCGTACCGGCGGGCGGCCAGCGCGGCCGGCACGTCCACGACGCGCACCCAGAGGGCGTCGGCGAGCTGGGCGCCGAGCTGCCGCGGCTCGTCCACCAGCCGGAACAGCGGCTCGTCCACGGCGGCGATCGGGAAGGACACCCGGCGGGTCAGGTCGATCGTGAGCAGCAGCCGCCACAGCGCCAGGTACGCCTCCGGCCGGGCCGCCACCACCTCGCCCACCTGGACCTCGGCCCGCGGCCCGCTGCCGGCCCACTCCTCCTTCGTCCGGTAGAGCGCGTACCCGTCGAGGCCGTCCGGCCCTTCGTGCAGCAGCACCCGGCGCTCGGTGGCGCCGCCCCGCAGCCCCTTCACGTCGGCGAGGACGTAGTCCCACCAGGGTTCGCTCCGGTGCGACCAGCCGGGGCGGTCGGCGCGCACCCGCTCGTACAGCCGGGCCAGCTCGGCCCGGTGCGGCGCCGGCCGGTCGAGGCGGAGCGTGCCCTCGGCGGGCGTCGGGTCCGGCAGGCGCAGCCCGAGGGTGTCGCCGGCCAGCACGAACCGCTGCGCGGCCAGGCCGTAGCCGAACCGGGGATAGATCCGGCCCTCGCTGGCCCAGAGCACCGCGAGCGGCTCCCGGCCGGCGTCGCGGACCTCGCGGAGCTGCCGGCGCATGAGCCCGGTGAGCAGCCCGCGCCGGCGGTGCGTCGGGGCGACCGAGACCATGGTCACGTGCGCGGCCGGCACGCTGGCCCCGGGCACGGCCAGGTCGCGGGTGAACGCCGCGGCGTGCGCCACGGCGATCGCGCCGTCGCGGACCAGCAGCGCCCGGTCCGGTTCGAAGATCGCGCGCTCGACCTCCCGCAGCTCGGGTTGCACGTCGCCGTGGAAGGCCAGCGTCAGCAGTGCGGAGATCTCGTCGAAGTCTTCGGCCCGGGGGACCAGCGCGTCGGTCATCCGGTGTGTCTAACCCATCACCTTCGGGGTCGGCACCCTATTTGCCGGCTCGCTACCCTCGGAACCGTGGCCGGCGTGGGTCAAGGGGGAGGACACGAGATGGCGGACCAGACACAGCCGTGGGCCGAGCGGACGGTCGAGGTGCCGCCGCAGCCCGGCGGGGTGCCTTCGCAGCGGGACGCGTTCCGGCGCGGGGTGGCGGCGGTCGGCCAGCCGCGTACGCCCCGGACCGAGCAGTTCCCCGCCGTCGACCCCGGCGACTGGACGGGCGACTCGGCGCCCCGGCGACCGATGGGCTGGCACCTCGCCCAGCTCCGCCGGGGCGGGGAGTGGAGCGCGGCCGGCGCCCTGTTCGCCTTCGTCTGCTGGGGCATCTGGGCGATCTCCGGCAGGGGCGACCTGGCCGCCCCGCTGCTCACCTTCGTCCTCAGCCTGCTCACCGCCGTCGGCCTGTTCGCCCTGGCCCGCCTGCTCGGCCGGCTGGTCCTGGAGCGGCAGCTCGGCCGGGTGCGGCGCAGCGCCCGCGGGGCGCACCTGGTGACCGCGCTCTTCCTGGCCGGCGTGGGGGTGGCCTACCTCCAGCAGACCGAGTGGGTGGTCTCCGCCTGGAACTGGGCGACCGGCAACTGACACCGTGGCCGCGGGCGGGCGGCCCCTGCCGCCCGCCCGCGCGCCCGGTCGCGGAACGCCGCGACGCCGGTCGTCACTCCACCAGGACGGCGCTCGCATTACCCGGCCCGACGCGGTTCATCCGTCGCCCGGTGGGCTGAGCGGTCACTGGCCCTCGGCGTCGGCCTTCGGGGAGGCCACCCGGGCCGCCGGGTCCTCGACGCCCGGCTCCCCGCCGCCCGGCGCCACCATCCCGTCGTAGTACGCCTTCGTGTTCGTCTCCATGGGCCAGCCGTACCCCTGGCGGAAACGGTGACCTCCACCGGCGGAGCCGGGCCGTTCACCGAGCCGGGGCGTGCTTCCGGCGCACCCGACCCGGTGAGCCGTTGCGCCGGCGCGGGGTCGCGACCAGCATGACGGGATGGGCGCGTATCGATCAGCGTACGAGCGGAGCATCGCCGACCCGGCCGGCTTCTGGCGGGAGGCCGCGGCGGACCTCGACTGGCACCGGGCGCCGGAGCGGATCCTCGACGACAGCGCCGCGCCGCTGTACCGCTGGTTCCCCGACGGCGTGCTGAACACCTGCCACAACGCGCTGGACCGGCACGTGGCCGCCGGCCGGGGCGACCAGCCCGCGGTGATCCACGACAGCCCGGTCACCGGCACGGTCCGCACCCTCAGCTACGCCGAACTGCTCGCCGAGACCGCCCGGTTCGCCGGAGCGCTGCGCCGGCTCGGCGTCGGCCGGGGCGACCGGGTGCTGCTCTACCTGGCCATGGTGCCGGAGGCGGTGATCGCCATGCTGGCCTGCGCCCGGATCGGCGCGGTGCACTCGGTGGTCTTCGGCGGCTTCGCCGCCCACGAGCTGGCCGTCCGCATCGACGACGCCCGCCCGGCCGTGGTGGTGGCCACCTCCTGCGGCATCGAGGTGGACCGGGTGGTGCCCTACCACCCGATCCTCGCCGCCGCGCTGGACGAGGCGACCCACGCCCCGGCGCACTGCGTGATCGTGCAGCGCCCCCAGGAGCCCGCCCCGCTGCTCCCCGGCCGCGACCTGACCTGGGACGAGGTGATGGCCGACGCCGAGCCGGTGGAGTGCGTGCCGGTCGCCGCCACCGACCCGCTCTACGTCCTCTACACCTCCGGCACCACGGGCCGGCCGAAGGGCGTGGTGCGGGACAACGGCGGGCACGCCGTGGCGCTGCGCTGGTCGATGCGGAACGTCTACGGCATCGAGCCGGGCGACGTCTTCTGGGCCGCCTCCGACGTGGGCTGGGTGGTCGGCCACTCCTACATCGTGTACGCGCCGCTGCTCACCGGCGCGACCACCGTGCTCTACGAGGGCAAGCCGGTCGGCACCCCGGACGCCGGCGCGTTCTGGCGGGTGGTCGCCCAGCACCGGGTGGCCGCCCTGTTCACGGCACCCACCGCGATCCGGGCGATCCGCCGGCAGGACCCGGACGGCGCGCTCCTGGCCGGACACGACCTGAGCAGCCTGCGCACCCTCTTCCTGGCCGGCGAGCGGCTGGACCCGGACACCTGGGCGTGGGCGGGGGAGCGGCTCGGCGTACCCGTGGTGGACAACTGGTGGCAGACGGAGACCGGCTGGCCGGTGGCGGCCAACCCGCGCGGCCTGGAGCCGCTGCCGATCAAGCCCGGCTCGCCGTCGGTGCCCGTTCCCGGCTACGACATCCGGGTGGTGGACGGCGGCGGCCGGGAGGTGCCCGCGGGCACCGACGGCTCGATCGTGATCCGGCTGCCCCTGCCACCGGGCTGCCTGCCCACCCTCTGGGGCGACGACGAGCGCTTCGTCCGCTCCTACCTGGCCGCCTTCCCCGGCTACTACCTGACCGGCGACGGCGGCCGGTTCGACGACGACGGCTACCTCTACGTGATGGGCCGCACCGACGACGTGATCAACGTGGCCGGGCACCGCCTGTCGACCGGGGCGATGGAGGAGGTGCTGGCGACGCACCCGGCGGTCGCCGAGTGCGCGGTGATCGGCGTGGCCGACGCGCTCAAGGGCCAGGTGCCCAGCGGGTACGTGGTGCTCAAGGCCGGCGCCGACGCGGACCCGGACGCGCTCGCCGGTGAGCTGGTCGCCCTGGTCCGGCAGCGGATCGGGCCGGTGGCCGCGTTCCGCCGGGTGACCGTGGTGCCGGCGCTGCCCAAGACCCGCTCCGGCAAGATCCTCCGCCGGACCATGCGCGGGCTGGTCGAGGGGCGGGACGAGCCGGTGCCGCCGACCATCGAGGACCCCGCGGCGCTGGCCGTCTTCCGCGACCTCGGCGCTACTCCTTGACGAAGCGGTGGAGCACGAAGTCCTGCTCGGAGCCGCACACGATGACCTGGGTGTTCCACGAGCAGGAGTCGCCCCGGACGTCCTTCAGCTCGCCGAGCTGGGCCACCGTGCCCGACTCGGCGCCCACCCCGGCCACGCTGCGGTCGTCGACCCCGCTGCCCAGCGGGTCGGCGAAGACCAGCAGGTTGCCGGCGTCGACCCGGACGGCCACCCCGTCCTCGTCGTCGAGCACCCTCTTCCCGTCCGGCGCGAAGAGGGTCGCCGCGGGCTCCGGGTAGAGCCGCCGGGCCAGCACCCGCTCGCCGACCGGCACCAGCTGGGTCATCCCGGGCGCCGGCCACCGCTTGACGTCCTTGTCCTCCTGCGCGGCCACCACCACGGCGGTCTTGTCGTCGGAGTTGGTCACCTCCAGCAGGCAGGCCCGGTGCTCCCCGCACGGCGCCAGCGCCTTGGCCCGCCGGTCGTTGTTCTCCGCCCGGTAGAGCACGCTCGGCTGTGCCTGCTTCCCCAGGTCGTACGCGAGCAGCCGTCCGTCGTCGCCCGCCACGTAGAGCCGGTCCTCGTGGGCGACCACCAGGTCGTCCGGCTCGGCCACCGCCTTCCAGTCGCGGACCACGTCGCCCGACCCGAGGTCGATCAGCCGGACCGACTTGTCCGCGTTCACCTGCACGAGCTGCTCGACCGTGCCCTGCTCCGGGTCCCGGGGCGAACCGTCGCCGTACCCGGGGCCGGAGACCGCCTCGTCGGTCGTCACCGGGTGCACGCTGTCGCGCGTGCTGCCGTACTGGTCGGTCAGGTCGTTCAGCGACCACTTCTCGTCGCCGTTGCTCAGCTTGAGCCCGACGAGCCGTTTGCGCTCGTGGTCGGTGACCGCCACGACGTCCCTGCCGACGAACATCTCGTCGTCCCCCTGCACGCTGTGCCGCCAGCGGGGACCGCCGTGCCCGCCGTCGAGCACCTCGAGCTGGCGCGGGGTACTGCTGCCCGCGGCGTCCGCGAGCAGTGCCACCGCGCCGGGCAACGCGACCACGCCGGCCCACTGGTCGGCCGTGGTGGAACTCTCCTTGCGCCACAGCTCCTTGCCGGTGCCCGCCTCGACGGCCACCACCGCCAGCCGGTCGTCCTCGCGCGGATAGGCCAGGTAGGCCCGGTCGCCCGCGACCGCCGTGAACATCTCCACGGGCCGCTCCCCGCCCGCCGCGACGCGGACGGGCTTGCCGAACGCCTCGAAGTCCAGCTCCGGGTGGCGGTCCCGGGTCAGGTAGAGCAGGGTCGCCGTGGCCACCCCGGCCAGGGCCGCCACGGCGCCCACCGAGATCCACAGCGCCCGCCGGCGCCGGCCACCGCCGGTCGGCGCGGCCGGCGACCCGGGCGCCCCGTTCCCGGGTACGCCGGGCCAGCCCGCCCACGCGCCCGGCTGGTGCGGGATGCCGGGGCCCTGCGGAGGCACGCCGCCGACCGGCGAGCCGGGCGGCAGGGGCGCGGATGCCGGCGTACCCGGGGCCGGTGACTGCGGGGCCACGGCGGTGCCGTGCGGTACGGCGGCGAGCGGCGTGCCCTGCGGTCCGGGGGCGACCCGCGTGCCGTTGGGGCCGGCGAGCGCCGCGCCCTGCGCGCCCTGTTGTGGCGGTCCGGCGGCGACGGTCGTGCCGTCCGGCGCGGCGGCGGCCGGGAGGAGGGGTGTGCGCTGGTCGGCGGCGGGTGGCATCCCGGCCGGCAGCGTGCCGGCGGGGCCGAGACCGGGCAGGGTGCCGGCCGGGCCGGCGACCGGCGTCGCGGCGGCCGGGGTCGCGGCGGCCGGGGTCGCGGTGGCCGGGGTCGCGGCGGCCGGGGTCGCGGCGGCCGGCGGGCCGGCGGGTGCCGCGCCGACCGGGGCCAGCGGAAGCGGCGGGGCGGCCGGGCGGTTCCGCCGCAGCGGCAGGTCGGTCAGCGCGCCCTCGGCGACCGGCAGTTCGGGCTGCTCCAGGACGGTGGGCGCGATCCCCAGCTCGGCGTGGAGCAGCCGCGCCACCAGCGGCATCCGGGACGAGCCGCCCACCAGGAACAGCCCGGCGAGGCGCTCCGGGGTCAGCCCGGCCGCGGCGACCACCCGCCGGGTCTCGGCGACCGCCCGCCGCAGCAGCGGGGCGGCCACCCCCTCCAGCTCCGCCCGGGTCAGCGACACGGCGGCCGGCACCCCGGGCACCGCCACCGGCGCCGCCGTGGTGCGGGACAGCATCTCCTTGGCGCCCCGGACGTGCTCGACGAGCTGGAGCCGCTCCCGCCACCCGGTGGTGTCGGCCGGCTCGCTCAACCGCGCCCACTGCGCCGGGTGGGTGGCGGCGACCCGCGCGCCGACCACCGCGAGCAGGGCGGCGTCCAGGTCCAGCCCGCCCAGGTCGTCGAGGCCGCCGCAGGAGATCACCCGGAAGCCGGAGTCGCCCCACGGGTCCGCGCCCTCGTTGCGGACCACGGCGACGTCCAGCGTCCCGCCGCCGAAGTCGAAGACCGCCACCGACTCGCCTACCGGGACCGGCCGGCGCAGCACCTCGGTGTAGTAGCGGGCCGCCGCGACCGGCTCGCGCAGCAGCCGGGTACCGGGCGGGGTGGGACCGGAGAGGGTGTGCTCAGCCGCCGACGGCCAGCCGGCCAGGGCGAGCGCCTCGGCGAGCACCTGCCGCCGCTCGGCGTCCCAGGTGGCCGGGCAGGTGACCACCGCGGGCGGCAGGAACCCCAGCGCGCCCACCGCGGCCTCGCCCACGGCCCGCAGCACCCCGCCGAGCAGCTCGGCCGGGCGGTACCGGCGGTCGCCGAGCGTCACCTCCGGCCCGTCGACGCGGCGCTTGGGGTTCGGCTCGTAGCGGTCCGGGTCGGCGTGGGCCAGCCGCAGCGCGTCCCGCCCCACGTGCAGGCGCCCGTCGGTGTCGGCGTACACACCGGACGGCAGGATCGGCTCGCCGTCCACCAGCAGCGGTCGGGTACGCCCGTCCGGCCAGCGCAGCACGGCCACGGTGTTCGAGGTGCCGAGGTCCACGCCGAGGGCGAAACCGTCCTGCTGGCCTGACATCCGTCGCTACCTCCACCCGACGAGGGGATGTCCGGCCCCGCATCGTACGCAGCCCCCGCCGCCCGCCGATCCCCGGCGCGTCCGAAGGCGGACGGGGGCGTCAGCCGCCGCTGCGCGCGAAGGGGTTGCGGCCCGTCGCCGTCAGGTAGAGCGGCACGAACACCACCCAGAGGATCAGGCAGCCCAGGAACCACGCCTCCGGGCTCCCGACACGGATGGAACCGAGCGAAACCGACACCGGGTTCCCGCTCCGCTGTCGATCCCTGGCATCGGTGTAGACCCACACGTCGGTACCGAGCGCGACGAGCAGTACGAGGATCGACACCAGTGCGGTGGAGAGCAGCCCGGTCATTCCCGCCACGCCTCCGATGGTCGGACAGAGGAAGAGGCGGCGAGCGTACCTCGCTGTCCGGGCGCCGCGATCACGCGAAGTCCCGCTGTTCACGCTCGGCACGCCGGCGCGGCAGGTCCGCGGGCTGCCAGGATCGGTGGCCCTCCGCCTCGCTGTAGGGTGCGCACGGTGGGATACCTGGTGAGGCCTTCAGGCCGCCTGAACCTCCCGGCGTCGGAGGACGTCGCTGCCGTCGCCGCTGCCACGGCGGCCATGGCTGTACGGGACGGTTGGTACAGCCCGGGTGTGTCTCCGTCAGATGACACGCTGGCGGACATGGCGGAGGCGGCCGGAGCCTCGATCAGCCGCGACGGAGACTGGATCGAGTTCGGTGAGGACGACCAGGGCGACCCCAAGTGGTCGGACCAGGCCACGGCCTTCTACGTCGCGATTGCGCCGTTCGTTCGCTCGGGAATCGTCCAGATCGAGGGCGAAGACGGCGCCCGCTGGTCCTACACCTACGCTGACGGGCGGATCACTCAACAGGGTTGGAACGGTTGGGACGGATCCATCGAGCCGTTCGGCGAGCCGGTGAATCTCCCTCCGCCGGACCACCCGTAGGCGCCAGCGGTTTCTCGGTGATCCTGTTCGTGGTTGCGTGGAGCGGGCGACGGGAATCGAACCCGCACCGTCAGTTTGGAAGAGCGTGCTCAACCGGTCGTGATGCCCCAAACGCCTGCTCCCGGCGGCCACTCCGGTGGCATCTCGTGCCCGCTCGTGACCGCTGGGCCTCGTGGTTACTGGCCCGTCGATGGCCCGGCCGCTCGCGGCAAGACGGAGCAGCGACCTGCGCATGACGAAATCAAGATGGGCGATCCGGCAAGCTGGGTGGACGGCCCGATTGGTGTCCGAGTCGGCACACGGTTTAGGGAGTGTGGACACGTCCGGTAGTCGCGGGGCCCTGCCCTGGCGTGACCCGCGCCGCCACGCCGGCTGCCACGTCCAGGAGCTGACCGCCGTTAACCCTCAGCTCCCGCGCCAACGGGCGCGGCCGTTAGTCGGCTCCCGGACCGACCTTCAAAACGATGACCTCTTCCCTGCCGTCAAGGATGGCCGGTATGTGGGACGCCGAGACGACTAGGTAGGCCGGAGGCTTGAGGCCTTCCTTCAACCTCTGGACACTTACCCGGCAATTTCCCTTCGAAGAATCCAAGGTCCCTTCCGCCAGTTCGACGTACGGGCCATTCGGAATGCTGTCTACTGGTGTCAACCTGAGGTCGGTGTCAGGTCCCGTAACCGCAACACTCCGTACAGGATCAGCTGAGCGGGTGCCGATGTACCCCATTCCTCTCCAGTCATGATCCACATACCGGTTCAGCTTGGAGAAGCCTTCGACCCGCAGACTGTTCGCGCAGGCCTCCACGCGAGCGTCCGGACCGTCGGCCGCACAGGAGGCAGTGAGGACGACCAAAACCAGAGGGATGGGCACCAGGATCCACCGCACGGCACGAGCCGTCGTCCGGCCGTCAAGCATTCACCGATGCTAGTTGTGGCGCTGGGGTCTGGCCCTGCGGGCTGTCTATCTCCGCCCCGGCATCGACCAGCGAGCGGGACCGCGAGATCGCCTCAGCCATGGACCGGCGGATCACCCGGCAGACCCGAGGCAAGGGCGGCCAGAGCAGCTAATGGCCCACGGATGGCCCGCAAGATCGGAGCGGGGGAGTGGCCGACCGGCCCAGGATCGGGGGATGCAGCCTCTGACCTGGGCCGGAGGCTGTTGGAGCGGGCGACGGGAATCGAACCCGCACCGTCAGTTTGGAAGACTGAAGCTCTGCCATTGAGCTACGCCCGCGTGCGCCCCGCTCTCGCGGCACGCGCCCGACAGCCTACCGAATCGCCGAACCGGACGCGCAGCGCCGTACCGCGCGCCGCCCCGCACCGCCCCGGTGCCCGTCCGGGGGGCCCGGACGGCATACACTCTTCGTCGCGACGGGGTGTGGCGCAGCTTGGTAGCGCACTCGCTTTGGGAGCGAGGGGCCGTGGGTTCAAATCCCGCCACCCCGACTGTCGTTCGCGACCGGGTCGCCCGGGAACCGCCGATTTTTTCCGCGCGGTACCCGGGCGCTGCCGATGCCGCAGGCCGGCTCGCCTACACTCGATGCGCGCAATCACGCCCAGACTCAACTGAGATCCGTCAAGGAGTACGCCTGTGAAGAGCACCGTCGAGACTCTGAGCCCGACGCGCGTGCGGCTCGCCATCGAGGTGCCGTTCGTCGAGCTCGAGCCGAGCCTCAAGAAGGCGTACCGGGAGATCGGCCAGCAGGTCCAGGTTCCCGGCTTCCGCCGGGGCAAGATTCCCGCCGCCGTGATCGACCAGCGGGTGGGCCGGGGCACCGTCCTCAACGAGGCGGTGCAGGAGGCCATCCCGCAGAACATCCTGGCCGCGGTCCGCGAGCACGACCTGAAGACGCTCGGCCGGCCCGAGGTCGAGATCACCGAGTTCAACGACGGTGACTCGCTCAACTTCACCGCCGAGGTGGACGTCCGGCCGGAGATCACCCTGCCGGACCCGGCCACCGTCGAGGTGACCGTGGACGAGATCCAGATCGCCGACAGCGAGATCGACGAGCAGGTCAACAGCCTGCGCGAGCGGTTCGCCACGCTGAAGACCGTCGAGCGGGCCGCCCAGGAGGGCGACTTCGTCCAGATCGACCTGAACGCCACCGTCGACGGCGAGGACGTGCCGGGCGGCCAGGCGAGCAACATCTCGCACGAGGTCGGCAGCAAGCAGCTCCTGCCGGGGCTGGACGAGGCGCTGGTCGGCCTGGCCGCCGGCGACAGCACCACCTTCTCCACCCAGCTGGTCGGCGGCGACTTCGCCGGCCGCGACGCCGACGTGGCGGTGACCGTCCGCACGGTCAAGGAGAAGGAGCTGCCCGAGCTCAACGACGACTTCGCCCAGCTGGCCAGCGAGTTCGACACCATCGAGGAGCTGCGCGCCGACCTGCGTGAGCGGGTCACCCGCGGCAAGCAGGTCGAGCAGATCTACGCGGCCCGCGACAAGGCCCTCGAGCAGATGGTCGCCGCCGCCGAGGTGCCGGCGCCGGAGGGTGTCGTCAAGGAGGAGGTCGAGAGCCGCAAGGCCGCGATGGTCGACCAGCTCGAGCGCATCGGCGCCTCCCTGGAGGAGTACCTCGCCGCGGAGGAGAAGACCGAGGAGCAGATCGACACCGAGCTGACCGAGGCCGCGACCGAGGGCGTCAAGATCCAGCTGCTGCTGGACACCCTGGCCGACGCCGAGGACGTCCAGGTCTCCGACGACGAGTTCGGTCACGAGATCGTCCACCGCGCCCAGCGCGCCGGCATGGCCCCGCAGCAGTACTACGACCAGCTGGTCCGCTCCGGTGCCGCCGCGGCCGTCTTCGGTGACGTCCGCCGGGGCAAGGCGCTCGCCTCGGTGATGGAGAAGATCAAGATCAAGGACGCGGCGGGCAACGAGGTCTCCCTCGACGCGCTGCGGGCCCAGAACGAGGCCGAGCACGACCACCAGCACTGATCGTCGGGCGTCGGCCGCCGTCCCGCGCTCCGCGCCGGGCGGCGGCCGAAACCCTTTTCCGGGTACGGCCCGCGGGTGACTGCGCTGAGAGCGAACAGTGCCCCGACCGGGAGTACGCCCCCCGGCTGAGCGGTTAGTGTCGGGTAGGACGGTACGGAGAGCGAAGGGCTGCCATGACCGACATGCACATCCCCAAGAAGTCGCTCCGGGCGATCGAGGCCCGCGGTGGCGACTCCATTGGCAACCTCGACGACTCGGTCTACAACCGGTTGCTCAAGGAGCGGATCATCTTCCTGGGCAGCGAGGTGACCGACCAGGTCGCCAACCGCATCTGCGCGCAGCTCCTGCTGCTCGCGGCGGAGGACCCGGACCGCGACATCAACCTCTGGATCAACTCGCCGGGTGGCTCGGTCTACTCCGGCATGGCGATCTACGACACCATGCAGTTCATCGACAACGACGTGTCGACCGTGGCGATGGGAATGGCCGCGTCGATGGGCCAGCTCCTGCTCTGCGCCGGCACGAAGGGCAAGCGCTACGCGCTGCCGCACGCGCGGATCATGATGCACCAGCCCTCCGGTGGCCTCGGCGGCACCGCGTCGGACATCGCGATCCAGGCCGAGCAGATGCTCTACACCAAGCGCATGTTCCAGGAGCGGGTCGCGCACCACACCGGCCAGAGCCAGGCGCAGATCGAGGCGGACTCGGACCGGGACCGCTGGTTCACCGCCCAGGAGGCCATGGACTACGGCTTCATCGACAAGGTGATCATCGGGGCCGCGCAGGTTCCGGATGGCGCCGGGACCCTGAGCTGAGGAGCTGACGATGACCGACCTGAGCCTGCCGCCCCAGTTCGCGGCCGTGCACAACCGCTACGTCCTGCCGTCGTTCGTCGAGCGCACGTCGTACGGGATGAAGGAGTCCAACCCGTACAACAAGCTCTTCGAGGACCGGATCATCTTCCTCGGCGTCCAGGTGGACGACGCGTCGGCCAACGACGTGATGGCCCAGCTGCTGACGCTGGAGGGCACCGACCCGGACCGCGACATCATCATGTACATCAACTCGCCGGGTGGCTCGTTCACCGCCATGACGGCGATCTACGACACCATGCAGTACGTCCGCCCGGACATCCAGACCGTCTGCCTCGGCCAGGCGGCGAGCGCGGCGGCGGTGCTGCTCGCGGCGGGCACCCCGGGCAAGCGGATGGCGCTGCCCAACTCCCGGATCATCATCCACCAGCCGGCCACCGAGGGCGGCTACGGCCAGGGGTCGGACATCGAGATCCAGGCCCGGGAGATCCTGCGGATGCGGACGCAGCTGGAGGACATGCTGTCCCGCCACTGCAACCGGCCCATCGAGCAGGTCCGCAAGGACATCGACCGTGACAAGATCATGACGGCCGAGGAGTCCAAGGAGTACGGGCTGGTCGACACGATCCTGACCAGCCGCAAGAAGGGTCTGCTGGCGTCTCACGCCGCCGGCTGAGCAGTGCGAGGTCGGAGGTCGGTCGGGGCGTCGTTCCCGGCCGACCTCTGACACACCCGTTTTGGGGGTCGGAGAAACCTCCGGCAGCGGGTAACGTCGGGTCTGTGCCGCTTCGCTGGGTCGGACCGGCGAGGTGGGACGACAGGACGGACGGGCGCGCGGCGCCCGCAGGTCAGGGGCCGGCGCACCGGCCGACGAGTGCAGGGAGAACGTAGGTGGCACGGATCGGTGACGGCGGCGACCTACTTAAGTGCTCCTTCTGCGGCAAGTCGCAGAAGCAGGTCAAGAAGCTGATTGCGGGCCCCGGGGTCTACATCTGCGACGAGTGCATCGATCTCTGCAACGAGATCATCGAAGAGGAGCTGGCCGAGTCCGGCGAGGTGAAGTGGGAAGAGCTTCCCAAGCCGATGGAGATCTGCCAGTTCCTCGACAACTACGTCGTCGGTCAGGAGCAGGCCAAGAAGGCGCTCGCCGTCGCGGTCTACAACCACTACAAGCGGATCCAGGCGGAGGCCGCCGGCGCCCCGGGTTCGGGTACTGACGGCGTGGAGCTGGCCAAGTCCAACATCCTGCTGCTCGGCCCGACCGGCTGCGGCAAGACCCACCTGGCGCAGACCCTGGCCCGGATGCTCAACGTCCCGTTCGCGATCGCCGACGCGACCGCGCTCACCGAGGCGGGCTACGTCGGCGAGGACGTGGAGAACATCCTCCTCAAGCTCATCCAGGCCGCCGACTACGACATCAAGCGCGCCGAGACCGGGATCATCTACATCGACGAGGTCGACAAGATCGCCCGGAAGTCGGAGAACCCGTCGATCACCCGGGACGTCTCCGGCGAGGGCGTGCAGCAGGCGCTGCTGAAGATGCTCGAGGGCACGGTGGCCAACGTGCCGCCGCAGGGCGGGCGCAAGCACCCGCACCAGGAGTTCATCCAGATCGACACCACCAACGTGCTGTTCATCTGCGGTGGCGCGTTCGCCGGCCTCGACCAGATCATCGAGTCCCGCACCGGCTCCGGCGGCACCGGCTTCGGCGCCCGGCTCCGGTCGGTCTCCGAGCGGTCGACCGACGACATCTTCAGCCAGGTCATGCCGGAGGACATGCTCAAGTTCGGGCTGATCCCCGAGTTCATCGGCCGGCTCCCGGTGATCACCAACGTGCGCAGCCTCGACCGCTCCGCGCTGGTCCGCATCCTCACCGAGCCGCGCAACGCCCTGGTCCGGCAGTACCAGCGCCTCTTCGAGCTGGACGGCGTCGAGCTGGAGTTCGAGCCGCCCGCGCTGGAGGCCATCGCCGACCAGGCCATGCTCCGCGGCACCGGCGCCCGCGGCCTGCGGGCGATCATGGAAGAGGTCCTGCTCTCCGTGATGTACGAGGTGCCGAGCAACCCCGACGCCGCCCGGGTGCTGATCACCCGCGAGGTCGTCCTGGAGAACGTCAACCCGACCATCGTTCCCCGCGAGTTCACCGGCCGGCGTGCCCGCCGGGACCGCGAGGAGAAGTCGGCCTGACCGCCCGCCGCGACCGCGCCCGGGTCAGCTCGGGCGCGGTCCGCGTGACCGGGTCCGCCGGTCCCACTCGCCCGACGGGGTGACCACCACCATCACGAGCCGCGCCGGCTCGTCACCCGCCGTGCGGTAGCCGTGCTCGCGGTCGGCGTGGAACTCCACGGTCTCGCCGGCGCGCACCTCGTGGTCGACGCCCTCGACGGTGACCGTGACGGTGCCGGCCAGCACGTGCAGCACCTCCCGGGTGCCGCGCGGGTGGTCGGCGGAGTGGTGCGCCTCGCCGGGCTGCAGCCGCCACTCCCACAGCTCCACCAGGTCGGGCTCGCCGAGACCGCTGAGCAGCCGCGCGGTGCCGCCGTGCCCGCCCCGCCACAGCACCGGCGCGTCGCCGGCCCGGGAGACCCGTACGGTGCTCTCCTCGGCCGGTTCGAGCAACCGGGCGATGTTGACGCCGAACGCGTCGGCGACCCGGCAGAGCGTGCCGACGCTCGGGTTGGTCCGCGCCCCCTCGATCTGCACGAGCATGCCCTTGCTCACCCCGGAGCGGCCGGCCAGTTCCTCGAAGGACCAGCCGCGGGCGGCCCGCAGCTCGCGTACCTGTCGGGCGACCGCGGAGGTCACCGCGCCCACCCGCCCTCCGGCGTCGGTCATCACACTATCCTTCGCGGTCAATATTGTGGTACGACTGCCTGATGTTCCCCATTGTGCTCGCGGCGGTGTCCGCGGTCGCGTTCGGCACGGCCGACTTCTCGGGCGGCAAGGCGTCCCGGCACGCCGACCCGATCGCGGTGACGGTGGTGTCGCAACTGCTCAGCGTCCCGCTGCTGCTCGCCCTCGTGCTGATCGTGCCGGGCACGCCAGGCCCGCTCGACCTGGCCTGGGGGCTGCTCGCCGGGGTGGCCGGGGCGGCCGGCGTGATGCTGCTCTACAAGGCCCTGGCCGGCGGCATGATGGCGGTCGTCGCACCGGTCACCGCGATCACCGCCGCGGTCGTGCCGATCGTCGCGGGCCTCGTCACCGCCCACTCCCCGGGCACCCTCGCGCTCGCCGGCGCCGGCCTCGCCGTGGTGGCCATCGCACTGGTCAGCCTGGGGGAGGGCGGCACCACGGGACGGGTGTCGGGCCGACTCATCGGCATGGCCCTCGGCGCCGGGCTGCTCTTCGGGATCTTCTTCGCGCTGCTCGGCCAGGCCGACGAGGGCGCCGGCATGTGGCCGGTGGCCGCGGTACGGGTCAGCTCCATCGCCTTCGGCCTCGCGCTCGCCGTGCGCACCGGCGTACGCCTCCGGCTGCGACCGCGCGTGCTCCGGTGGGCCGCGGCGGCCGGCCTGCTGGACTCGGCGGCCAACGCGCTCTTCCTGGCCGCCGCCGGCCGGGGGCACCTCAGCGTGGTGGCCGCCATCGCCGCGCTCTACCCGGCGAGCACCGTGCTGCTCGCGCTCGCGGTCGACCGGGAACGGCTCCGCCCGGTGCAGCTGGCCGGGCTCGGCTTCGCCGCCGGCGCGCTGGTGCTGGCGAGCGTCTGAGCCCTGTCGCCGCCCGTCCTCCGCCCGTACGCTGAGCGTCATGCGTGTCGCCGTGTGTCAGCTCAACGCCCGTGACGACCGGACCGCGAATCTCGCCGCCGCCGAGGCCCTGCTGGCCCGGGCCGCGGCGGCCGGCGCGGACCTCGCCGTCCTCCCGGAGTACGTCGACTACCTCGGCCTCGCCGCCGGCATGCCCCCGGCCGAACCCGTCGACGGCGTGGTCGGCCGCTTCTTCGCGGACGCCGCCCGCCGGCTCGGCATCTGGGTGATCGCCGGCTCGTTCCACGAGGCCGGTCCCGACCCCGAGCACACCTGGAACACCTCGCTGGTCTTCGACCGGGACGGCGCGCTCGCCGCCAGCTACCGCAAGATCCACCTGTACGACGTCGAGATTCCCGGGCGGGTCTCCTACCAGGAGTCGGCCACGGTGGCGGCGGGTGAGAAGCCCGTGGTGGTCGACGTCGAGGGTCTCCGGGTCGGCCTGTCGATCTGCTACGACCTCCGGTTCCCCGAGCTCTACCGGCAACTGGCCACCGATGGCGGGGCGGAGCTGCTGGTCGTGCCGGCCGCGTTCATGATGCACACCGGGCGCGACCACTGGGAGGTGCTGCTCCGGGCCCGGGCGATCGAGAACCAGTGCTACGTCGCGGCCGCCGGCCAGACGGGCGACCACGAGCCGGGGCGCACCTGCTTCGGACGCAGCATGGTGGTCGACCCGTGGGGGACGGCGCTCAGTCAGGTGGCCGACGGCCCGGGGCTCGCCGTGACCGACCTGGACCTCGACCGCCTGCGGACGATCCGCGTCGAGCTGCCCAGCCTCGCCAACCGGCGGCTCTGAACCCGGCTCAGCTCTCCAGCAGCACGCCGACGACGGTGAAGCCGGCGATCGCCGCCGCGGTGACGAGCAGGGCGGTGGTCATCCGGGAGGGACCGCGCCGGACGAGCCGTCCCACCGACAGCAGGACGACCGCGAGCACGCAGGCGCCGATGACCAGCTGCCAGAACGGCAGGAGAAGCCCGAGCAGGGCCTCCTCGGCGAGCGTCGTCGCCGGGAGCCGGGACACGTCATCCATGCCAGACACTCTGGCACGGATGGGCCCGCGGCGGTCCCGTCCGATCCCGGCTCTCCGGTGCCCTGGGCCGTCGGCGGCCCGCCGGCGGCCGCGGGCAGAGACGATCATTGATTTGCCTTCTCAGGGCCGTCCGCGTAACTTTCTCTCTGCACGCGGGAGGCCGGGCAAACCGGCCGAGAACGGGCGCCAGGCTGGTGGCGGCGACGCCGAGCCAGACTGAGGATCGGGCGGTGCGAGACACTCCGGGAAACACGGGGTTGCGATCGCGAAGCCGACCGGGTAGAGTTCGAAAGCCGGCAGGGAGCCGGGCGGGTGGCCGCGCAAGCGGCGATCGGCCGGTCCGCCGGAAACCACGACAGTAACGACCGCCGGTCACGGCGTGCGTGAGCGTGGATCGGCTCGAACCAAGTTGATCACCTCAAACACGAGGTTGACAGCGAGGATCGCACCGAGTAAGTTAGAGAGGTTGCCCCGGACGGGGTCCTGCTGATGCGGGGTTCCGGATGGTGTGTGGTTGTTCTTTGAGAACTCAACAGGGTGCTTGATAAGCCAGTGCCAAATTGATTTATACCCC